>NZ_CAKZTI010000021.1 GCF_937921625.1 uncultured Campylobacter sp.
CGACCTCGATCAGCATAAAAGCGGAGATTATAAGGAAAGAATTTCTCAAAACGACTTTGTTTGACGTGTGCGAATGCGCGCAGTGGCCGTGATTTTCGTGCATTTTGACCTCGTTTTTCGGCAAATTTTAGGTACATTATACCTCAAAAAAGCGCTTAAATTTTATCTATATCGCCTTCTAGTCCGGCATCTACGCGCTTACCGATGTCTTTTAGCTTGCTAAACTCCTCTATCAGCCTCGGTGCGTCATCTAAGCTGATCGCAAACGTCCAAAGATAGGTGAGCACCGAGTAGATGTGGCCCGCGTTTGACTGCTTGCTTGAGAGCAAAAATATCGCTAAACTAAAAATCGCCGCCGCACTCGCGCCGATGATAAAAAAGCTCATCGCCTCTCTGTTTGAGATGCGGATACGAAGCTTTGAAAGTACGTCGTAGTGGCGCTTTAGCGTGCGCTCATCGCCTGTGCTTATGCGTCCTGCCTCGCGCTCTAGCTGGTTGTTTAGCTTTAGATACAAGCGGTCGTTTTTGGCGATGTATTTTGGCAGCAAAATGCCAAAAACCGCGAGCAGAGCAAAAACGGCCAAACCTACGTAGAACTCGATAAACAAAAGCATGATCGCCGAGCCGAAAATCGATACGACCGAGGTGAAAAACACGGGAAAATGCTGCTCGAAAAAATCCACGAATTCGCGAGACAAATTTGCTCTTGCGATTACGGCGCTTTCGTCTTTTGCGGCTCTTTTTTCGTTCATTATCACGCTTACGGCAAGCCCTGCATATATCTTAGTAAACACCTGCGTATCCACGCGCCGCCTAATCGAGCCAAGTCCCCAGCCCACGAATACCATGCATGAGTAGCTAAGTGTCAAAAGCGTATCGCCCGCTACGATGGCGTTTATGGTGATACCTGCGAGCACGGGATAGACGAGAAATAGCCCGTTTTCCGCCAAAACCAGGCTAAATGTCAAGAACAGCTTTTTAAAATTTTTCTTTGCGATGAGCGTTAGCGTCTTAAATGCGCTATTTTGCATAAAAATCCTTCGGTTAAAATCGCGCGGATTTTAGCTGATTTTAAAATTCGCGTCAAATTTTGGAATTTTTGCTGTAATTCTTGACATTACAACAAAATTTGATTATACTTCGCTCATCAGTTGTAAGATATAATATTATAACAAAAAAATCTAAGGAGACAAAGATGTCAAACTACAAGATCGTTTCAACGAAAAGCGAACCAAGAGTCGAGCTAAAAGAAGCTCTAAATTTAAGCGGCTGTGAGCTCTCTATCAACGAGCTTCCGGCAAACGCGAGCGTGCCTTTCGTGCATTCGCACAAGCAAAACGAGGAGCTTTATTTGGTGCTAAAAGGCGGCGGCACGCTTTTTATAGACGGCGAGGAGAAGGTGGTGGGTGAGGGCGACGCGATCCGCATCGATCTGGCTGGCAAGAGATGCTTTAAGGCGGGTGCGCAGGGGATGAAGTTTATCTGTATCCAAACTAAACGCGGTAGCCTGGAGCAGTACACTAACGGCGACGGCGTGATAAACGACGATGTAAAGCCTAGCTGGCTGTAAATTTCGCAAGGCGCGTGGCAAACGCGAGCAAGCAAATAAAATCAAATTTAAAGGAGAAACAATGAAAGTAGCAATCATCGGAGCAAACGGAAAATCAGGTTCAAATTTGGTGCAAGAAGCCCTAAAGCAAGGGCATGACGTAACGGCTATCGTGCGAAACAAAGAGTATAAAAACGGCGACGTAAAAGTCGTTTATAAAGATGTTTTCGAGCTTAGCAAAGCCGATCTAGCGGGCTTTGACGCCGTTATTAGCGCATTTGCGGCATGGACGCCCGAAACGTTCCCTCTTCATAAAAAGGTAGCAAAACACCTAGCAGACGCACTTAGCGGTACGAAAACAAGACTACTAGCCATCGGCGGCGCGGGTACGCTGCTTGTGGATGACAAAGGCACTATGGCTATGGATACGCCCGACTTCCCGCCTGAGTATATGGGCGTGGCAAGGGCGGCTGCGGAGTCGTTTTTTGAACTAAAAACCAAATCTGACGTGCTTTGGACCTACGTCTCGCCTGCCGGAGACTACGACGCAGATGGCGCTCGCACCGGCAAATACGTCCTTGGCAACGATCACGTCATACTAAACTCGCAAAACGAGAGCTATATCAGCTACGCCGATCTTGCGATCGCGATCATTGACGAGCTAAAAAATAGAAATTTCGTGCAAAAACGCTTTACCGCAGTCGGCGAGAGAGCGTGAGTTTAAAATTTTGCGTAATTTAGCTAAAATAACGCCGCACGAAACCAACGTGCGGTTTTTAAATTTAAATCAAGGCCGGTTATGCAAGTAGGTATAAAATTTTCACTCGCGGTTCACATCATGCTCTGCGTCGCGTATTTTCGCGAGGAGAAGGTCACGGGCGATTTCGTCGCCGCAAGCTCGGGGATAAACCCCGCCATCGCGCGTAAGCTGATCTCGCAGCTAAAAAACGCGGCCTTGGTGCTCACGACTGCGGGCGTGGGTGGCATCACGCTAGCTCGCGACGTGCGGCTCATTACGCTTTTAGACATTTACGAGGCGGTGAGCGAGGAGGACGCGATGTTTCGCCTGCACAAAGGCTCGCCTAGCGCCTGCCCTGTGGGCGGCAAGATCGAGGCGGTACTCGCGCCGCGCTTTGCGCGCATTCAGAATGATTTTAAAAAATCCCTATCCGACGTGAGTTTGGCGGATCTTTTGAGCGATCTAGAATAAAGCTAATTAAAATTCTAAATACGCATTTATCTTCCAAACTTGCTCAGATTTCAAGGCTTGCGGGCTAAATTTGTATAAAATTTTACCCGCCCGCCGCGTAAAATTTCGATTTAATTTGATTTAAGATATAATCCTCCTAATTAATTCTAAGGGGAAATTTTGAAATATTTAAAAGCCATATTGCAATTCATCGCAGTTTTTGCTTGCCTTATTTTGTATCTATTCATAAGCGGAAGAGTAGGACTTCATAAATCTCAATCTCACTACACTATTACGATAGGCTCTGATGCTACTAAAGAAGCGGGGCTTGATAAGTATGTAAGCGAAGCGGAGATGCAAAGTTTTGCATTTAGACATTGGGATATAGATTACAATTCAAACCCGAAAAACGTATTTAAAGAACCCGCCATAGACGTAGAGCTAAAAAGGCTTTTAAAAAGCAAGCAAACTGATAAAATTTTAAAATTTATGAAAGATAATAATCTATCCGTCGATCATACTATGCACGGAGGGGTAACGCCCGTGATGTATTCTAGCTTTTGGGATGATACAAATACTACCCAAGAGCTTATAAAACTAGGTGCGGATATACACAAAAAAGACGAATACAAACTATCCGCTATGGCTTATGCGATAGAAAATAATGCTACTAAATCGGTAAGACTGCTTTTAGACAACGGAGTTAAATTTGAAGAGGCGGAGGTCGTTAGAAATAGGCTGCTTCCGCCGAATTATAATCATATAAAATCCCTACAAATAAGTGATGACGGAAATTTTACGTTGATTTATGATACCGACTACCCTATGATTAGTATAGGAGAGCCGAATTATTTCTTTTCATATCTTACGAATACGAATATGTATGAGATAGCAAAGATGGCATTAGAAAGCGGCTACAAGCCATATATTTGGAAATTTCAAAACTCTACGGTGGGTCTAAGGTACGGAAACGATATCAAGAAGGTCGTGCCTGAAGGAATATTAAATGATAAAGCGGAACCGACGGACGGATTTGATATTACCGAATATGATTTTTCATTATATGATACATTTCCGGGCACTCCAAATTACGAACCGATTTTAAAGCTGCTTATGCAGTATAACGTAGGCGGACAACCGAGCCCGGAATTCCTAAAACGAAAATATGATGATTGTCATAGAAACTATATATATAGTTTGGATAGTTATTATAAAATAAACTACGATGCAACTTATTATATACCTAAAAGTGAAATTTCGCTTATAACGACGGTATATTGCAAATATTGCAAAGATGGAAATTCTACATTTAAAGATGTTTATGAATATACGAAATTTGCAAGCGAGTTAAATGAAATGGAAGCGGTATCCATCCATATGTATACCAGAGATAAAGACGGTCGCAAGCTTGATCAGCCGTATAAAGATAATTTAAAAAAGCTAGATAAATATATAGATGAGATCTCATCTGGTGAGATAAAAAATGCAAGAAAAGAATGTCATCAAAACTAAATATTAAGGAGAATAAAATGACAGAAGAAGAGTTAAACTAACACGCTCAAAATTAGCTTTTTGATATAAAGTTAACCCACAAGCTCGGGCTTAAATTTAAACTAGCCCGAGCCAAAACTACAATTTTATCTTCCTAACTTCCAGCTCGCCGCCAAAAAAGTTCGCGTAGTAAAGCAGGTCTTTTTCGACCTCAAGCCCCGCTAGGTAGCGCAGAGCGAGGTTCGCCTCAAAGCTCGCCGCAAACATCACGATCGCAGCCGTTATGCCCGCAGGCGTCGCGTTTAGGCTCGGGAAAAATTTAAAATCCGCATTCTGCACGAAGCAGACTTGGCACTGCCAGCTATCCACCGACGCAAACACCCACGGCACACCTATTTGCTTGGCAAAGGCATCGATCTGCGCGCGCGTGGCGAGATTATCGGTCGCATCCAAAATCAGATCAAATTTCTCGCCCGAGTCTATCGCGCTAGCGAAAAATTCCTCCGCGCGGCTCTTATGCACCTCCACACTCACGCCGTCATAGCGGCTTTCCGTGCGGCTTTTAAAGACGTCCGCTTTAAATTTGCCCTCGTCTGCAAGCGTGAATAAAATTTGCCTGTGGATGTTGTGAAGCGCCACCGTGTCGAAATCCACGACGCTAATCCGCCCGATGCCGCTTGCGCCCAGAGCGTAAGAAAGGCTGCTTCCAAGCCCGCCCGCGCCGATGATTAGGATGCGCTTGTCCGCAAGCGCGCGCTGCGTCTGCTCACCCCAAAGCTGGATCTGCCTGTGAAAGTAGTTCATAAAAGCCCCCTGTTGACTAGATTTTTTCGAAATTTCCACAGCCCGCGTGCTGTAGCGATCTCGTCCGCGTCCACTTCGCACATCAGCACGCCCTCTTCGTTTTTCAGCTCGTTTGCGATCTCGCCGCTAGGGGTTGCGACGAAGCTTTCGCCGTAAAATTTAAACTCGTTCTCGCCGAATTTCGCCTCGCCGATGCGGTTGGCGCGGATGACGTAGAGCGAGTTTGTAAACGCGCGCATCTTCAAAAGCTCGCGCCAGCGCCCGCCGCTTTCAAAGGTCGAAGCGCACGGCACGAGCACGCAGCCGACGTTTTTCTGCATAAAATAGCGCCAAAATACGTCAAAATGCGCCTCGTAGCCGAAACACACGCCGAATTTCACGCCGCCCTCGCTAAAGATCATCGGCGAAATTTTACCAATTTTGCGGCTTTTGCGGTTGGCGAAAAAGCCCTCCTCGTTCCAGTGCGGATAGTCCATCAGGATATTTTGATCGTAAAATTTCACCTCCGAGGGCGAAAATTTCGCGCAGGATTTCACCCAGATGGGCTCGTTTTCGCTCGCGCAAAAGATCTCTTCTTCACTCGCATCTTTTTGGCTTTCGGCTTTTAAATTTGAAGCGTTCGAGTTACTTGGGATTGAAGCGCTTAAATTTAAACCGTCTGCGGAATTTGCGGCTTTGAAATTTAAAGCGTGCGCGCCGCAGGAGTTTGAGCCGCCTTTGAAATTCTGCTCGTTTTTGGAATTTAAAGCGCCTTTAGAATTTGAACCGCCGTTGGAATTTAAATCGCTCTTGGAATTTAGCTCGCCCTTGCAACCATGCTCGCTTTTAAGGCTTGCGGAATTTTCGCCGTCGCAGCGCGCGCTTTTTTGAGCCGCGCCGCCGAAAATGCCCGCCTGCCTCAAAATCGCGCCGCTAGCGGCTCTGATTATCGGTGCTACAATATGTAGGTCGTATTTAGCGGCCAGCCGCGCCATCAGCTCCTGCTTGTGCTCGCTCTGTTCGCACGCGATGGAGCGAGGCATCTTTTTAAGCTCGCTAAAGAAGGAATTTAGCTCATATTCGCCTAGCAGCACGATCCGCGCGCCGTTGTCTTTGGCGACCTTCATATAGTAATCGATCCGATTTTCGCTCATCGAAAGCGTCGGTAGTTGCAAAACGCATACGTTTATCATCGTCGCCTCCTAAGCCTGCTCGGGTGCGTTTATTTCGGCAACCTCGAGTTTGGCGTTTTCTAAAATTTCCTTCGCCTCTTTTAGCAGCGCCACGCCCTGCTTATACAGCTTCACACTCTCTTCTAGGCTTAGATCCTTGTCGTTTAGGCTCTTTAAAAGCGCGTTGATCTTTTCCATTTTTTCCTCGAAACTCTCACTCATCCAAAATCCTTTTTATGATGTAATCAAATTTTTCTATCTCGACCAAAAACGCGTCGTGTCCGTAGTCGCTGTCGATCTGCGCATAGCTCGCGCGATCCTTTTTGCCTAGATCGCTCATCGCATCGTAAATTTCTTTCATCAGCCCCGGCGGAAAGAGCACGTCGCCTTTGAAAGAGATGAGGTGCAGGCGCGATCTGATCTGCGCGCAGGCGTTTTTGAGATTGCCGTAGTGGCGCGTGCAATCAAATATATTCATCATCTTGGCGATGTAAAGATAGCACAGCGGATCGAACCTGCGCGCGAAATTTTCGCCGTTGTATTCAAGGTAACGATCGACCTGAAAGCGCCCGTTAATCTCGTAAAGACCGTCGGTTTCGACGTAGTTGCGTCCAAATTTATCCTGCATCGAGCTTGGGCTTAAAAAACTTATATGCCCCGCCATGCGCCCCACCGCCATGCCGTCAAGTCCGCGCTCGGCGATCAGATTTTTATCGTAGTTGCCGTTTTTGAAGCTCGGATCGCGCAAGATGGCCTCGGTCGCGATCTTATTAAACGCGATCGCCCAAGGCTGCGTAGCGTATGTGCTTGCGAGCACAAAAATTTCATCCGCAAATTCCGGATATTCGATCGCGTAGCACAGCGCCTGCATGCCGCCCAGACTGCCGCCGATAACGGCGCGAACGCGGGCGATGCCGAGACGCTTTAAAAGCATCATCTGCGCGCGCACGACGTCCGAGACGACCACTACGGGAAAGCGCAAGCGGTACTCGCGGCCGCTGCTTTCATCGACATCAAGCGGGCATGTCGAGCCGAACGGCGAAGCTAAGATATTTATGCAGATGACGAAAAATTTCGTCGTATCGACCGCTTTATGATCGCCGATGAGTCCGTCCCACCAGCCAGGTTTAACGTCGCCCTCGTAGAGCCCCGCGGCGTGCGCGGAGCCGGTTAAGGCGTGGCAGATGACGATAACGTTTGATTTGTCCGGATTTAGCTCGCCGTAGGTTTCGTAGGCGAGCTTGAAGTTGGAAAAGACGCGGCCGCTCTCCAGATAAAGCGGCTCGTCGAAATTTTGAATTTTGCTTTGAAGGATCACTGATTTACTCGGTAATTCGGCGCTTCCTGCGTGATGATGACGTCGTGGACGTGGCTTTCTTTAAGTCCTGCACTCGTGATCTCGACGAATTCCGCCTTTTGCTGAAAGGTCGCTATATCCTTGCTGCCGCAGTATCCCATCGAGCTTCGCAAGCCGCCTAACAGCTGAAAGATCACGTCTTTTAGCATGCCCGCGTAAGGTACGCGCCCCTCGACGCCCTCGGGCACGAGCTTTTCTTTTGCGGTGCCGTCTTGAAAGTAGCGATCCGAGCTTCCCTTTTGCATCGCTGCCAAAGAGCCCATGCCGCGGTAGGTTTTGTACTGGCGACCCTGAAACGTAATGAGCTCGCCCGGGGTTTCGTAGCAGCCCGCAAGCAGGCTTCCCATCATCACCGAGCTTGCGCCCGCGGCTAGGGCTTTGGCGATGTCGCCCGAGTATTTGATGCCGCCGTCTGCGATGATCGGAATTCCAAATTTAGCCGCCTCGATCGCGCAATCGTTGATCGCGGTGAATTGCGGCACGCCAACGCCCGCTACGATGCGCGTAGTGCAGATCGAACCCGGGCCGATGCCTACTTTAATCGCGTCTGCTCCTGCGTTTGCGATATCTTTTATGCTGGCGGGGTTTGCGACGTTTCCGACTACTACGTCCACGTCAAAATTTCGCTTCAGCTCCTTAAGCGTGTCGATAATACCTTTGGAGTGTCCGTGCGCGGAGTCCATTACAAGCGCATCTACGCCCGCTTTGACGAGAGCTTCGGCTCTTTGTAGATGACCTACGCTGATCGCCGCGGCGACGCGAAGGCGGCCGAATTTATCTTTATTAGCGCTTGGATATTCGATGCGCTTTTTAAGGTCTTTAATCGTAATAAGCCCCTCTAAATGGCCGTTTGCGTCGATTATCGGAAGCTTTTCTACCTTATTGTTTCTAAAGATTTTCTCCGCATCATCAAGCGTGCAGCCCTTTGGAGCGGTAATTAGCGGAGCTTTGGTCATCTTTTCGCCCACAAGCGCGGCGGTGTCGGTTTCAAAGCGCAGGTCGCGATTGGTTAAAATCCCAATCAGCACGCCGTTATCGTCAATAACGGGAATGCCGCTAATATGGTACTCGCTCATCAGATCGAGCGCGTCTTTGATCGTGGCGTCCTCCTTGATCGAGATAGGGTCTATAATGACGCCACTTTCGCTCTTTTTTACGCGGCGAACCATCTTGGCTTGCGAGTCCTCGTCCATATTTTTATGGATCACGCCGATGCCGCCGAGGCGCGCCATCATTATCGCGGTGCGGTACTCGGTGACCGTATCCATCGCAGCACTCACGAGAGGGGTATTTAGCGTGATATTTTTCGTAAAACTCGTGCTGATATCGACCTCTTTGGGTAAAATTTCAGAGTATTGCGGTACCAACAAAACATCCTCGAAGGTCAGAGCCTTTTTGACGATCCTCATTACTTATCCTTTCACGATTTTTTCTAAACTCAAGCCGCCGTCCAGCACCGCTTGTTCGTCGTAGGCGCGCCCGATGAGCTGCGCGCTGATATTAAGAGCCTCTTTGTTTTTCGCTACCGGCACGGAGATTGCGGGAAGCCCCGCTAAATTTACGCCGATCGTGTAGATGTCGCTAAGATACGCGCGAAGCGGATCGCTAAGCTCGCCGAATTTATACGCCACTCCAGGCGCGATCGGCATAAAGATCAAATCGGCGTCTTTTAAAATTTCCTCATATTCGCTTTTGATGAAAGCCCTTGCTTTCTGTGCTTTGATGTAGTACGCGTCGTAGTAGCCGCTGCTTAGCACGAAGGTGCCTAGAAGCATGCGGCGCTTGACCTCGTCGCCGAAGCCTTCGCCGCGAGTGTTGGCGTAGAGCTCTTTTAAATTTAGAGCCTTCGCGCGGTTTCCGTAGCGCACGCCGTCGTAGCGGCTTAAATTTGCGCTAGCTTCGGCGGTCGCGATGATGTAGTAGGTCGCGATGTCGTATTTGGAGCTGCAAAGATCGCGGTAAACGATCTCATGCCCGAATGATTTTAGCTTTTCTATAGTCGAATTTAGAGCCTCTTTGACCTGCTGCGAGGCTTCGTCCACGTAGTTTTTTATAACGGCGATCTTAAGCTTGCGATCCGCGTTTAGCTTATCCGCGGTGCTTTCGTAAGTGCCCGTGTAGCTCGTGCTGTCCATCTCGTCGCGACCTGCGATGATGTCGTATAAAATCGCCGCATCCTCGACGCTGCGCGTGATCGGTCCTATCTGATCGAGGCTGCTCGAATACGCCGCGAGCCCGTAGCGGCTGACCCTACCGTAGCTCGGCTTAAAGCCTACACAGCCGCAAAATGCCGCCGGCTGGCGGATCGAGCCGCCCGTATCGCTTCCGAGTGCGGCTACGGCGATATTTGCCGCTACTGCTGCCGCGCTTCCGCCGCTACTGCCGCCTGGTACGCGCGAGTGGTCGGTCGGATTGAGAGTTTTGCCGTAGGATGAGCTCTCGGTCGTGCTTCCCATCGCAAACTCGTCCATATTCGTTCGTCCAAACGGCGCCAGGCCGCGCTTCCGTAGCTTTTTGATCACCGTCGCGTCGTATGGCGCAACGTAGCCTTGCAAAATTTTACTCGCCGAGGTGACGCTCCAATCTTTTACCTGAATGTTATCTTTGATCGCGATCGGCACGCCCTCGCCGCTGATGTTTAAAGCCTCGCCCGTGAGCTGCTCGACGTAGGCGCCGAGCTCTTTGGTTTTTAAAATTTTATCCTTTAGCTTCGCTCTAAGCGCCGAAATTTCATCCGCGCTCAGCTTTAGAGCCTCTTTCAAACTTATCATCTGCCATCCTTAAATTTATTCACGAAATAGACCCCCACGCCCGTCGCTACGCAGATCAGCGCGATCGTAAAAAATACGAAGCCGAGACTTATGGGGCTAGCGAGCATGCATGACCTTCGCGCAGCGCGGGCAGAGCTCATCAGGCTCTTTTGCGTTAAATTTCCAGCATCTAGGGCATTTATGTTTAGAGGATTTTATGAGGCGGAAAATTTCGTCGTTTATCTTAAACTCCGCCAGAGCCTCATCGCTTTGCAGAGTGTCCACGTCGCTTACCATGAACCAGTCCGCCACGCCCAGGATGTCGTTTGATAAAATTTCGTTCGAGCTCGTCTGTAAAACCAGCTCAAGCGTCGATTTGATGATATTGTCCTTTTTCAGCGCGTCGATGAGCTCGAAAAATTTCTCTCTCGATTTGATTAAAATTTCGTCGAATTCTAGAAAATCGTCAAATTCTATCGGCTTATATGTCAGATCGAAAACGTCTTCCTTGCCCTCTTTGATGATACGCGGCGCGAACTGCATTACTTCGTCGATCGTGTAGGTTAGCGTAGGCGCGATCAGAGGCAGTAGCGCTCGCGTGATTAGCGCGATCGCGCTTTGCGCGCTTCTGCGGCGCGGCTCGTCGGGTGCGTCGCAGTAGAGCCTGTCTTTGCAGATATCAAGATAAATTCCGCTCAGATCGGCGCTTAAGAAATTTAGTAGCTGATTGAAGCCCTTTGAAAAATCATAGTTTCTAAACGCCGCTTCCGCACCCGCAAAGGCGTTTGCAGCGCGCGTTAGGATCCAGCGGTCGAGCCGCGTAAAATTGCTCGTCTCGATCTCGCCCAGATCGCTGGTGCTTGCGAGCAGAAATCTTATCGTATTGCGGATCTTGCGGTACTGCTCGCTTACCTGCTTTAGGATATTGTCGCTGATCTTTAGATCGGTCGAATAATCGCTCATCGCGACCCACAGGCGTAAAATTTCCACTCCGTGGCTCTTTGCGACCTCTTGCGGATAGACGACGTTTCCGACGGACTTACTCATCTTTTGTCCCTTCTCATCGACGGTAAATCCGTGAGTGAGGATGCTTTTGTACGGCGCGCATTCGTTAATCGCGCAGCTTAGAAGTAGTGAGCTTTGAAACCAGCCGCGGTGTTGGTCGCTGCCCTCAAGATACATATCCGCAGGGAATTTGCCCGCATCGTAGGCGCCGCTTTGCAGCACCGCCTTCCACGTAGAGCCGCTATCGAACCAAACGTCTAAGATGTCCATCACCTTTTCTAAATTTTCAGGCTTATAGCCGCTGTCCTGAGGCAAGAGCTCCGAAATTTCCATCTGCCACCAAGCATCCGCGCCCTTAGCCTTAAAAATTTCGTAGATATTATTTAAAATTTTTTCATCAAAGATCGGCTCTTTGGTGCTTTTGTCGCGGAAAAACGCGATCGGCACGCCCCAGTCCCTCTGGCGCGAGATACACCAATCGGGGCGGTTTTCTATCATCGAGGTAAGGCGGTTGATGCCGCTTTGCGGATAAAATTTAACCTTGCCGATCTGCTCTAGCGCCACCTGACGCAGCGTCTTGCCGCTAGGCATTGGCTCATCCATCGCGATAAACCACTGCTTCGTCGCGCGGTAGATTACCGGCTTGTGCGTACGCCAGCAGTGTGGATAGGAGTGGACGAATTTGCCGGACTTGATAAGCGCGGGGCCTAGAAGCTCTAAAATTTTCTCGTTTGCTTTGAAAATATGCATCCCCACGAACTCATCTACGACGTCTGCGCGGAAGAGTTTTTTGGTTTTAAGAGTTTGATCGAAACAGCCGCCCTCATCCACGGGCATAATCACCTCGATACCGTATTTAAGCCCTACGAAATAATCGTCCTCGCCGTGCCCGGGAGCCGTATGCACGAGCCCGGTACCGCCGTCCATTAAAACGTGCTCGCCGAGGATAAATTTTGAGATTCTATCGTTTAGCGGATTGATCGCGTTTAAGCCCTCAAGCTCGGTAGCCTTAAATTCTTTTACGATCTTGCCCTCGGTGATGCCTAGGCTTACGAGGCTTTCGACCAGAGGTTTTGCAAGGATCAAATTTTCGCTTGTCAGCGCGTAAATTTCATTCGGGTTCAAAGATATTGCGCCGTTTGCAGGCAGCGTCCAAGGCGTGGTCGTCCAGATGACCGCTTTGGCGCCTTTTGCGCCGATTTTGGCGTTCGCTTCACCGCTTAGATCAAACGCCACGAAGATCGAGTAGTCCTCTTTGTCTTTGTATTCGACCTCGGCTTCTGCGAGCGCGCTTTTTGCCGCCCAGCTCCAAAACACGGGCTTTGAGCGCTCGATCAGAATTCCTTTTTTTGCGATTTGGCAGAGCGCCTTGTAAATTTCAGCCTCAAACTCAAATTTTAGCGTCAGATACGGATCGTCCCAGTCGCCCAAAATCCCCATATCTTTAAATTCATTGCGCTGCACGTCGATGAACTCTTTGGCGTGCTGTCTACAAAGCTCGCGGATCTGCACTTTTGAAAGCGATTTTTTCCGCTCGCCTAGTTTGATCTCTACTTGCTGCTCGATCGGCAGGCCGTGGCAGTCCCAGCCCGGCACGTAGCGGATATCCTCGCCGAAGAAATAATGGGTTTTGGTGATGATGTCTTTTAAAATTTTATTCAGCGCATGGCCGATGTGGAGGTGTCCGTTAGCGTACGGAGGGCCGTCGTGGATATTAAAGCTAACGCTTGCGCCCTTGCGCTTAGCCTTCATCTTTTCGTAAATTTTACGCTCATCGTACCATGCCTTAAACCGCGCAGGTTCGTTTTGCGGCAGTGCGCCTCGCATCGCAAAATCCGTAGTAGGAAGAAAGAGAGTATCTTTGTAGTCCATATTTATACCTTTTCGTGTCTTAAAAAATTTGTGAAGTTTATCCAAAACGCCATTAAAAAGCTCTGAAAGAGCAGTCTGCGTTTATGCTATAATGTGCGAAAATTTAATGAGGGTCTTTATGAAAAATATCATCCTTGTAATCGGCGAGGAGATCCGCTATGACGCGGCTTTGATGAGCTATATTTCTCGCAGCTACGAACGTGTTTTTGGGCGGATGGACGATCTGAAATTCTTAAGCGAAAACGATAAGGTTTTGCCCTTCGCGCTTGAAAAGATGATCGATTCGTACGATTTTATCACGATCTTTGCGGCAAACTCCGCTTACGCGGTCGTCGGTAAAATTTTATCGACACTCTCTTTCGATTCGCTCGAGCTAAAAAACGGAGAAACCCTAGCTCCCTCGATGGCGCACACGGTGGCGAAAAACAGCTTCCTACTAAATGTCAGAGGCTGCTCGGTAAACGTGATCAAGGCGCTTTGCTTGCAGAGCCTGCCGCCGATCCTTCAAGACGCGCCGAGCGCGGGCGAGAGCTTTTATCTATTTGATTGCGAATACGAAAGCGTAAAGCAGCGCCTAGAAAGCCTCGCGATCAGTTATAAAATTTCGCTTACGATCAGTAGGCCCTGCTCCTTTTTGCTGCTAGTGCGCGCCAGTGCGATGAAATTCGGAGCGCTGGATGCGTTTTTACAAAGCGTCGGCAAGTATTATGAGAGCTGCTACATCGAAGGCGGCGATTTTATGGGCTTTGTGGTGGATAGACTGCGCGAAATAGGCGCTAAGATCACCTTTGCCGAAAGCTGCACCGCAGGGCTCATCGCCGCAAAATTCGGCGCAGTCGCGGGCGTGAGCGACGTTTTTGACGGCTCGCTCGTAAGCTACGCCAACGAGATAAAAAATCTCTGGCTCAACGTAGGCGAAGATACGCTCGCTCGCTACGGCGCGGTCAGCGCGCAGACCGTGGGCGAGATGCTGGAGGGCGCGCTGCAAAGCAGCGGGGCGAGCTTCGCTCTTGCAGTAAGCGGTATCGCAGGCCCTGGCGGCGGAAGCGCGCAAAAGCCCGTAGGGACGGTCTTTATCGGCGCGAAGGAGCAGGGCGGCAAACAGATCGTCGGGGAATTTCATCTAAAAGGCGATCGAAACTACATCCGCGAACAAAGCGCGGATATCGCTATCTGCTTGCTTTTGAAGCTTAGAAGCGATCTGTTTTTCGGGCGGCTTCCGAGCGCGATTGCTAGGGATGAAATTTAAAGGAGCAGATTTTGAAAAGACGAATTTCGAAAGGGTGCGGGCGCGATTCGGCGCAGAATTTTATCCGAGCTAGCGGCGAACGGGGCTTTGAGCGAGAGCAAAATTTGGTTTTAGCCGGCAGCGGGCGAAATTTTACTTCGGCATGCGGCTGGCAGAATTTTATTCGGGCTAGCGACGGGCAAAATTTTATCTCAGCGCGGGGCGGACTAAATTTTATCTCGGCGGGTCGCGCTAGAAATTTTAGCTTTATAAGTGCGGCGCGAAATTTTACTTTAGCGCTAGTCGCAGCGTGCGTTTTGGGCGGCTGCGACGGCGGATCGGACGGACAAGATCGCGAACAAAGCACGCGTTCGGAACAGAATTTTAGCGCGGGTAATCAAGGGCAAAATTTTAATAAAAGCGCGGATAGCTCAGGGCAAAGCTCCACGCAAAATTCTACGCAAAGCTCTATACGAGGCTCCGCGCCGCAGGGTTTTGAGCGCAAGCGAAACTCCGATCTAAACTCTACGATAGACGAGCTTGCAAACGATGCTAAAGTTTTGGGCGAGGCCTTGCAAAATTTGCAGAAAAAGGCGCCCGAAGCGCTGAACGATTTTGCCGCTCGTAACGCCGAGAAAATAGACGATCTGCTTAAGCAGGGCGAGGCGGCGGTGCGCGAGGCGGGCAAAAACCTTGATCAGATGGGGCAAAGCCTGCAAGGAATTATAAAAGATGCAAACGATAGCCTAGGCAAGGTCTTGGAGGGCTTTGGCGTGCAGCCTAGACAGGAGCATCGCGGTGGGCGTTCGCAGGAAAGCGGCGAGTCTCCGAAAGAGCGCAAGGATCGCTTGGAGTCTGATGACGGGAGCAGCGGACAAAGCTTTAGAATTTAAGCACGGCTAAATTTCGCTTAAATTTGTTTGTTGTGGCGAATGCTCGCAGAGAAACGATGCTAAATTTTATTAAATTTACTCGGCGCGGCGGTTTCGTTAAAATTTTGCTCGGACGGCGGTTTAAAATTTTGCGTGCAAGCCGCGAGCCTTGTTAAATTTCATCATCTTTCGGCGCGGGCTTTTTTAAAATCTCATCCTCTTGGCGTAAGATTTTTTAAATTTTATCTTTTTGCGGCATGCGCGTTACGGCGTGCGGGGATTTTTTGCGTTGCGCAATTTCGGTTTTTAAAAATCCGCGCAAGGCCGCTTCACGCCCCGCGCTCGGGCGCTAAATTCTACGCGCCCCGATCGGGACACGTCCGATCCAAACCGCTTTTCCTTGCTCGCTAAATTTATAGCGTCCGCGCAAAACAGCGGCGAGCCGTGCAGCACGAGCGTCCGCGCCGTCCTGTTAAATTTAAAATTTTACGCACAGCTTTAAATTTATGCGGCTGCTTCGTCCTCCGCATCCGCTTCGCTAAATTTTAAATTTACGCGACTATTTCATAGTCCGTGGCGCTTCTTAAAATTTTAAATTTACGCTTCGTATCCGCTCCGCCGCCCGCCGCGGGTAAAATTTCAAAATTCCGCATGCCGCCGCGGGTAAAATTTTAAAATCCCGTCCGCGCTTCGTATGCGAACTCAAATGAAATTTCAAGCAAAATTCCGCGTCTAAATTTGAGCTCAGCTCTTAAATTTTAAAATTTTATCAGAGATTTTTTTATACAATTACGGCTGAAATTCGGCCTAAAAAAGGAGAGGGAATGTATAAGCTAAAGCATCTTCTTAGCGCGCAGGATCTGAGCCGCGAGGACATCTACGACTTTATAGATCTAGCGCGCGAGTTTAAAGCGCTCAACCGCTCTGACGTCAAAAAATCCGACTCGCTTCGCGGCAAGACGGTCATCAACGCGTTTTTCGAAAACTCCACCCGCACCCGCACGAGCTTTGAGATCGCAGCCAAGCGCCTGGGCGCGGACAGCGTAAATTTCACCGCTGCGGACAGCAGCACGAAAAAGGGCGAGACGCTGATCGACACCATCAGAAATATGCAGGCGATGCGCACGGATATCTTTGTGCTGCGCCACAGCTGCTCGGGCGCGGCGAAATTCGTCGCAGCCAACTGCGACGCATCGATCGTAAATGCGGGCGACGGGCTGAACGAGCATCCGAGCCAGGCGCTGCTGGATCTTTTTACGATAAGCGAGCATAAGGGCAGGATCGAGAATTTAAACGTCGCGATCATCGGCGATATATTTCGCTCGCGTGTGGCTAGAAGCGACATCTGGGCGATGCAAAAGCTCGGCATAAACGTGCGGCTCTTCGGCCCTCCGATGATGCTGCGCGACTGCGACGCGTTCGGCTGCCCGATATGCAAAAGCGTGGAGGAGGCGATCGAGGGTGCCGATGTCATCATCATGCTTAGAATTCAGCTTGAGCGGCAAGACGGCGAGCCGAGCTTCCCGAGCGTGCGCGAGTACTCGAAATTTTTCGGACTTACCGCGAGGCGCATGCAAGCGGCAAAAGAGGGCGTTATGATAATGCACCCCGGTCCGATCAATCGCGGCGTGGAGATTAACTCCGACGTAGCCGACGATCCGCGCTATAGCTGCGTTTTGGATCAGGTAGAAAACGGCGAGGCGATGCGAATGGCGATACTTCATACGATAAATTTAAACAGGAGCGCACGATGAAAATTTTGATAAAAAACGGCACGATCGTTAATTGGGGCGGTAGCGAGGAGGCGAACGTCCTGATCGAGGGCGATAAAATTTCAAAGATCACGCGCGAGTGTCCCGCCGCAGACCGCGTCATAGACGCTGCGGGCAAGCTCGTGATGCCGGGGCTTATCGATATGCACGTGCATTTTAGAGACCCCGGGCTCGAATACAAAGACGACGTCATCAGCGGCAGCGAAACTGCGGTTGCAGGCGGCGTGACGACTTGCCTTCCGATGGCAAATACCAAACCCGTAAACGACAACTCAAGCATCACGCGCGCGATGATCGCCAAGGCCAAGGCGCGCGGGCTTATCGATCTGCTGCCCATAGGCGCGATTTCCCAGGACTGCAAGGGTGCAAAGATCGTCGAGATGGGCGATATGCTCGAGGCGGGCTGCGTGGCTTTCAGTGACGATGGGCTGCCAGTGACCGACAGCTCCGTGATGCGACAGGCGCTCGAATACTCCGCTCACTTCGGCTCATTCGTGATAAATCACAGCGAGGATTGCTCGCTATGCCACGGCGGCGTGATGAACGAGGGTAAGGTCAGCGCGATCCTCGGTCTAAAGGGGATGGCGAGCGAAAAAGAGGAGATCATGATCGCGCGCGATCTGCTACTTGCCAAAAAGACTGGCGGGCACATCCACATCGCGCACGTAAGCTCGGCGTGGTCGCTAAAGCTCATTGAGCAGGCTAAGCGCGAGGGCATCCGCGTCACCTGCGAGGCTACGCCGCATCACTTCACCTTCGACGAGCGCGAGCTGATGGGATACGATACGAATTTTAAAATGTCGCCGCCGCTTCGCACTCAAAGCGATGTGCAGGCGATCAGAGAGGCGCTTAAAAGCGGTCTGATCGACGCTATCGTGACCGATCACGCGCCGCACAACACCGACGATAAATTCGTAGAATTTGATCACGCGCCGTTTGGAATTTTAGGGCTTCAAACCCTCGTGCCGCTTACGCTGCGGCTCGTAGAGCAGGGCGTCATCGGCCTTGAAGACATGGTGCGCCTCTGCTCGTTTAACCCGGCTAAAATTCTAAATTTAAAGGACAAGGGCGAGATTAAAGAGGGCTTTTTAGCCGACGTCGCGATCATCGATCCGCAGATTTCCTACGTATACGACGAGGCGCTAAATAAGTCCAAATCGCGCAACTCGCCGCTTTTCGGCAAGCAGCTTACGGGCGCCGCGGTTTGCACGATCAAAAGCGGCCGCGTGGTCTATGAGTTTCCAAACGTCGTAGCGTAGGGCGCTTGCGACGTATGGCTTGCGATCGGCGGCTTGCGGGCAGAGCTTGCGAGTGGTAGCTTGCCGACGAGCGGTATTCGTAGCGCAAATGGTGCTATTGCTTAATTTTAAATTTAGCTAGTTTGGACGCAACGGTTTGCTTTTAAAATTTTGCGGTGCGATCGGTTTATTTTAAATTTGGCGGCAGCGTAGGCGCAGCGACTTGTCTTTAAAATTTCATAGCGCGAGCGCTGTTGAAATTTCTTTAAAGCGGTTTGTCGTTTTAGGAGTGCGCGTAAATTTAACGCACATCGCCTTGTCTGTGCCGCTCGTAGATTTCGGCTTCGGAATTTTATCCGTGCCCGTGCGCGAGCTGCTCTAAATTTATAACGGCATCTTTTTCGATACGGCGGCTGTTTTTAAAATTTCATGTTCGCGGCGGTTGAGAATTCTATCTTTGCGCAGATTTGTTTTTGCTTCACGCGCAAATTTTATCGTGATTAAATTTGTCGCTAAGGCGCAAAATTTTAAAATTTTGCCGCGCTAGCTTTTGGTGCGGAGCATAAATAATCCGCTGCATGAACGGGAGTGATCTAAATTAAAGGATATCTATGAATGGCGAAATATATCTCTCGTGTGCGCTATGTGTCGCGCTAAAATCAGCTCTGCGCGGCAATCCTAAGCCACTGCCGCAAGATCAAAAATATATAAAATATTTAAATTTTGAGTTTGCGAAGGAGCATTTCCGCACCGCAGAGGGTGTGAGCCGCGCAGCGCAGGACGGCGTAAACGACACAAGTAAAGCTGCGGAACAAAAAGATGCGTACGGCGCAGTGCAAAGCAGTGCGACGGACAAAGTTATCGATAGCGGCGGCGCAGCAGAGCAAAAGCGCGCGAACAGCAAAGAAGCGGCAAATGCAAAAGCGGCTAGTAAAAAAGGCGCCGACGAAAGCACGAGCTCGTCGTTTCTGCAAAAGGCGCATAAATTTTTTACCGAGCAAGTCGCGCAAAAAGCGCGCGAGGATGAGCCAATCTACGCGCAGCGGCGTTGGATAGAGCAGTGCCTAAAGTTCGGTTTGAAGGATGCGAGGCTTAGTATTCCAACTTTCGCAAAAAATAGAGCGCTTTTGGGCTTTTCGGGGATGAACGTAAACGGCATCGTTTGCCGCTTTGAGGACTTTAACGGCGTTTTTACGCCTGATTGGAAATACGATCGCGACAAAAAGGCTTGGCGCGTGAAATACGTCGAGCGTCTTTGGCGCGGGATGCCGTGGGATGCGCTAAACGCGCGCGATAATAGCGCAGAATTCGGGAATGTTTTAGTGCAAATCAGGGATTTTGCGAGCAAGATAGGCTACGAAAACTTCGCGCAGACGTTTGATAATGCGCTTAAGACGCTGCGGGGCGAAGTCGCTGTGGGCGAGTATTACGCCGTTTCGTTTGCAGCGCTGCCGCAGCCGAGCTTGAGGGCGTTTGCCGCGGCGGGGATCGCCGATGTATTCGGTGCGATGGGCTCTTGGGACGATGAGCCGCCGTCTATGGCGCAAGAAATAGGGCTCGGGGGCGAATACGACCGCCTCTCGGACGAGCTCTTGGCGCAGAAAAACTTAGCGATTTTGTTTGCGATAAACGGCTGGTAGGGCTTTGGCACGGAGTAAGAAAGTTCGTGCCTATTTTTAGGCAATTATAAAACCTTCTTTTTTAGCATTTTCATAAAGTTCGTATAAAATCTTAGATTGCTTTACGGATGGAAGAGCTATATATCCATTCACAACTTTTTCTAAAATATTCATTTGCTTCATAGGTATTTGGTGCCTTATTTCATCTTTTTCATAATATTTTAAAATCTTATCCCAATCTTTAAATTTGACGACAAACGATTGAACTTCTATTTCATCGTCAAGTTTCTTATCTTTCCTGGCTTCTTTTTTTATATATTTTTCTTCTTCTGCGTTACTTAGATTTTCATCGTCGAATTCTAAGTTTAATTCGATATTTTTTATATTATCCCAACATAATTTTTTCTTGCACCATTGGCCTATATTTGCATTACCTTCTGGTGGGTTAGTTATACTAGTATAAATTTTGCTGGCAACTATAGAGATTATATTTTCTAAATTATTGGATATTTTTTGCTCATCCCATATCCTAGAGAAATTTAAAAATA
>NZ_CAKZTI010000022.1 GCF_937921625.1 uncultured Campylobacter sp.
GTCAAATTCCGCCGTTTTGATCTGTACGCCGTAGAGCGAGCTAAGCGCGGCTTCGGTTAAAATTTCGTTGCTTGCGCCGTAGTTGTAGCTAAGATCATTTCGCAAGATCAGTGTGCGATCGGCGACTGCGAGGGCGTGGTTGGGCTGATGGGTGGTAAAAACTATGCTCGCATCGCTATTTGAGCGTAGATTTGCGATGAGGCTTAGCACGCGGTCTTGGTTTTTGATATCAAGCGCGCTGGCAGGCTCGTCCAAAAACAGCACGTCGCTACCGCTAGCTAGGGCTCTAGCAAAGAGTACGAGCTGCCTCTGCCCGCCGCTAAGGGCGTTAAAGCTGCGCTTTTGCAGATGGGCGACGCCTAACGTATCCAGAGCGTCAAGGCAGATTTGAATATCCTTTTTGCCTGGTTTTGAAAAGAGGGAGATATCACGTACTCGCCCCATCAGTACGATGTCAAGCACGCTGTAATCAAACGCGACATTAAAGCTCTGCGGCAAGAAAGCAAATTTTGCCTTGCGCACGATCTCGCCTTCTTTAGGCTGCAAAATCCCCATCATACACGACATTAGCGTGCTTTTGCCTTGCCCGTTTAAGCCCAAAATCGCTAATGTTTGAGAGCTGGCAAGCTCGAAGCTTAAGTTGCGAAAGCAGAATTTTTCCGCCTCGTAGTAAAAGCCAGCATTTTTTACCTCAATTAGATTTTGCATTTTTGGCACTCCTTTTTAGAAGTATGGCAAAGATCGGGCTTCCGATGAGAGCGGATAGAATTCCTAAAGGAATTTCGGCGCTACTTAGCGAGCGAGATAGATCGTCGATTGCCAGCATAAAGATCGCTCCTGCAATGAAGCAGGCAGGCATTAGCTTTACGTGGTCGCTGCCCGCGATGAGCCTGGTGGCGTGCGGCACTACAAGACCTACCCAGCCGATATTTCCGCTGACGCTAACTTGTACGGCGATCAGAGCGGTGCAAAGTGCTAGGATCGTGCAGCGCAGAAATTTAACATCCACACCTAGCACGCGCAAATCATCATCATTTAGGCTGAGTAGATTAAACCGCCATCTCAGCGCGATTAAGACTGCAGAAGCGGGCAGGGCGATCGCGCACATTAAAATTACTTTATCGTATCCTGCGCTTACGAAGCTTCCCAGTAGCCAAAAAACGATATTAGGCAGTACTTCCTCATCGTCTGCCAGATACTGCACCAAGCTCGTAAGTGCGGCAAATACGCCGTTAATGACTATACCTGCTAAAATGAGTGAGAAAATATCAGCGCGTGCTACGAATTTTGCCAAAAGATAGAGCAAAAATAGCGCCGCAAGTCCGAAGCAAAATGCAAACCCCGCAAGCCATAAGCCGCTAAATCCTAGCAAAATACAAAGCGCGCCGCCGAATGCCGCTGCAGTGCTAACGCCTACGATGTGCGGGCCAACGAGCGGGTTCTTAAATACCGCCTGCAAGCTCAAACCCGCGATAGCAAGCGCTCCACCGCAAAGGCTGGAGAGTAGAATGCGCGGAATTCTAACATCCATCATCACACTTTTGGCAGCTTCATCGCCGCCTCCGCTAAAGAGAATTTTAAAAATTTCTTCTAACGGTATATGAAACTGCCCACTAGCGAGCGAGATTAGCGCCAGCACTACCCAAAAAAGAAGAAGGATTACGTTTAGCATTATTTTTGATATTTGACGCGGTAAAATTTCTCGTAGAATTCCTCTACTTTTTTATCAAAGTTTGCGTCCTTAAAATTTTGCGGATAAAGTTTCATCGCAAGCCATTCCTCACCAAGCGCCATTGCTTCGGCAGTCGGATGACCCCATGCTTTAACGAATTCGGGCATTAGATAAATTCTATCCTCTTTCACGGCGCTAAGACCTTTTAGCGCAGGGTTTGCCTTAAGTTCGGCAGGTACTTGAGGATAGCGGTTTTGCACTAAGATAATCTGCGGATTCCATGCTAAAATTTGCTCCGGCGAAACCTGTTTGTAGCCCTTTATATCTGCAGCGGCGACGTTCGTCGCACCCGCTCTTGCTAACATTACGCCAGTATATTTGCCGCTACCGTAGGTCGTAAGATCAGGATTTGCCATATAAACTCTAGGTCTTTTATCTACGATAAAATTACTAAATTTGGCATTTAAATCAGCTTGTGATTTTTTAACGAAATCTATTAGTTCAGCGGCATCCTTTTCGTGATTGCTTAGTTCGCCTAGAATTTTAACCCCCTCGTAAAAGCCCTCATCGTAAGCAGCGAAGCTATCGCGCTCATCTTTAAAGGTCGGATTTAGCTTAGCTTTTTCCTCTTGTGCAGAGCTAAAAAACGAAATGCCTACGACCGGGATTTTTAACTCCTCCATTTTAGCGATATATTCTTTAGGGAAGTAGTTGACCACTACGACCGCATCGGGCTTTAGACTAAGCAGGGCTTCGTAATTGACATCTTTGATATCGCCCGGATTAGGTAGGTTTTTAAAACTCGGTGCCAAACGATTATACTCTTTGCCTAGGCGTTGCTCCCAGCTTTTTAGGATGCCTACGACCTTATCTTGGGCGTTGATTTCGTTTAAGACATTGAGCGCTTCGTGGTGTAGCACGACGATACGATTTACTTGATCCGGGATCGTGACCTTGCGACCGAGCTGATCGGTAATCGTGCGATCTGCAAAAGCCAGGCTAGCGCAAAGCACTGTACCAAGAAGGATTGAGTGAAGTTTAAGCATTTTTTCTCCTTGAAAATTCCACAAAATATGCGGGATTAGAATAGCGGAATTATAGCTGATCGGTATAAAATCCAGATAAATTTTTATATAAATTTCATTTTGTCGCGGGGGGATTTCAGATGCTTTCGTAGGGCAGAATTTTGTGATTTTACGCAGAATTTTGCTAGTAAAAATTTTTGCCC
>NZ_CAKZTI010000023.1 GCF_937921625.1 uncultured Campylobacter sp.
AGGCGGTGCTATCAATGCAGGATTTGAGATTATGTTTTAAATTTTAAGAGGCAAGGTACTTTCCTTGCCTCCTCTGTCACACTACCACAAAGTTGATTAGAATTTATATTTTAAAAAATAACATATAAAATATAGCGTAGGCTTTTAAATTTTAAAATTCTAGCCTCTCCTCCTCTCGCGCCGCTGTATTTGCTTTTAAGCTCAAAAATTATATCATTGCGCCAAATTTTTCAAAGCGAGCCGTTTAAATTTAATGCAAAATTTATCAAAAAATCTAATGCGAAATCTACCTGCGCTGGCCCTATTTTCGGGTATTTTGTGTGCCGATAGCTTTATCACCGATGAGGAGTACGGCGCGATGCTGTATAAAAACCCCCGCGGCATCGGCTGCGACAAGTGCCACGGCGAGAAGGGCGAGGGCTCGCTGATCGCGACGTATAAAGAATTTAACCGCACCGCAGGCGCTTACTACGAACGCGCCCTAAATGCGCCGCCGATCAACAATCTATCGCTTCAGGAGCTCGCCGACGGGATCAGTAGCTCGCGCGACGTGATGCCAAGCTACTTTCTGACGCAAAATGAGATCATCATCATCTACAAATATATAAAATCGATAAATCAACCCAAAAAGAAGGAGAAAAAATGAATAATCACGACGAATTTTTAGTAGCACAAAAACTTATCCCAGGCGGCGTAGATTCGCCGGTGCGAGCATTCGGCAACGTAGGCGGCGAGCCTTTTATGGTGGATCGCGGCGAGGGCTCGTACATTTACGACGTCGAGGGCAAAAAATATCTCGACTTCGTGCAGAGCTGGGGTCCGCTAATCTTCGGTCACGCCGACGCAGACATCCTGCGCGCCGTCGTGCAAACCGCCAAAAAGGGACTAAGCTTCGGCGCATCCAGCCCGCTTGAGACGCAGCTTGCCTCGCTAGTGCTAAAAAAATTCGATTTCCTAGATAAGATCCGCTTTACCAGCAGCGGCACGGAAGCCACGATGAGCGCGATCCGTCTTGCGCGCGCCTTTAGCGGACGGGATAAAATTTTAAAATTTGAGGGCTGCTACCACGGTCACAGCGACAGCCTGCTCGTCAAAGCCGGCAGCGGCGCAAGCACCTTCGGTAACGCAAGCAGCGCGGGCGTACCGCAGGACGTCGCAAAAAATACCTACCTAGCCAGATACAACGACATACAAAGCGTTAAAGACATCCTAGCGCAAAACGACATCGGCACGATCATCATCGAGCCTATCGCGGGGAATATGGGCTTGGTGCCGGCGGATCCCGAATTTTTAACCGAGCTTCGCGCGCTGTGCGACGAGAAAAATATCGTGCTGATAATCGACGAGGTAATGAGCGGCTTTCGCGCGAGCGAGCTAGGCAGCTACGGCATCTACGGCATCCGCGGCGATCTGGTGACCTTCGGCAAGGTCATCGGCGGCGGTATGAGCGTGGCGGCGTTTGCGGGCAAGCGCGAAATCATGGATATGATAAGCCCGCTAGGAGCGGTATATCAAGCGGGCACGCTAAGCGGAAACCCCGTCGCAATGGCTGCGGGCATCGCTAGCCTAAGTAAAATTTACGCTAGCAGCGGCCTTTACGAAAGGCTCGGCGAGCTGGCGCGTAGGCTTACGGACGAGCTTTGCGCCATAGCACAGCGCCGCGGCATCGCGCTGCAAACCGCCTGCGTAGGCTCGATGTTCGGCTACTTTTTCGCAGACGAAGAGGTGCGCGACTATGACGGCGCCCTGCGGGCAGACACCGCGCGCTTTGCGAAATTTCACGGCGAGATGATTAAGCGCGGCGTATTTTTGGCGCCTAGTCAGTTTGAGACGGGCTTTATCTGCTCCAGCATGAACGAAGCGCAGATCGACTTTGCGCTAAACGCCGCGGATGAAGCGATGGCGGCGCTTTAAGGGCTGCATTTTAAAATTTTACGGATTTTAGATGAGAGTAACGAAAAATTTAAACAAAATCGTAAAGGGCGCCTGCGACATCAGCCTAGGCATCTCAATCGTCGTAGCGATCGGCATCGGCGTAGCGATCGGGCTTGGGCTGCGACACCTCACGGGCTCGCTGCTTTTATTATGGCTCGGCATCGCTATCGGCATCGCGGCGGCGTTTTTGAACGTTTACCGCGCGTGCAAGGCGCTAAATTCGAGCCTAAAGGAGCTTGAGGACGATCCGAAATACAAGGCGGATCCGAAAAATTTCGACGACGATGAATGGGATGAGCGAGATTGAATAGGCGGTTTTTGCTCATATACTGCGCGCTAAACGCGGCGTTTGCCCTGCTTGGGCTAGCGCTTTGCGGCACAAGATTTTTCGGCACGGGCTCTTTCGGTGTGCGGGCGCTTGCGTGGCTTCTTAGCCTGGAAGCGGGATTTTTGGGCGCATTCGGCGCGGTATATTTTTCGTTTCGCGCTTACCGAAACAAAATAGAAGATGAGCTAAGAGCCGGCAAATACGATGAAATTTTATGGCAAAGCCCTAAAAATTCCGCCGGTTTTATAAGCGGCGAAACTTCCGCCTGCGATATAAATTCCGCAAGCTGCGGCGGCAAAAACCAAGGCAGCATAGGCGGCGGCGATAAAATTTTATATAGCAAAATTTGCGACGGCGAAATTTTAAAGAGAGAAAGCTTTAGCGATCTAAATTTAGGCGCCGAAATTTTAAACACTCAAAATTCCGAAAGCGCCGTAAATTTCACGAGCGGCGATAGCTGCGTCGAAAACGATGACAACTACGCCCTGCACGACGAAACCGCCGCTGAGTGTGCCGCAAACTCCGTCGATATAAATTTTACCCGCGGCTCGAATTCAGGCACCGAGTACGGCAGAGCTTCCGCTGGCGAGTGCAACGTAAATTCTACGAAGAGCGACGACAAAACCTCCGCTTGCGACGCGACCGCTTTAGGGCACGCCGCCGATAAATTTAATATGAATGGCAGCGACTTACACGGCGGCATAAGCGAGAAAACTAGCGATAGTTCGCAAGGCGGCATAGACGAGCGCTGCGACGACTTGAAAAATTTAGCGAGCAGCGATCTGGGCGGCGGCGTAGATAGCGGCGGCTGGAGTGACGATGCAGATCGCAGCAATCATGGCGATGGCACAGTTAACGGCAATAGTGGCGGCGATGTAGATAGCGGCGAGCCGGACGACGGTACGAGCGATTTTGGGGGTGGGATTGGCGCCGCGCGCAACGGATCAAAGGATGATTTCGACGGCGCGGACGATTGGGATGATGAGCGTAAAAGAGGCGAGGTTCGGAGCAATTTTGCGGGGGCGTTTTTCTCTCCGTTTAAAATTCTGTCCTACGCGGCGCTCGTGGCGGCGATCTACCTGCTTGCCAAGCTGTCTTTACTAAACCCGCTGGCGATTATTTTGGGCGTTACGATCATTCCTCTGGGCACGATGATCGCTGCTTTCGGCGCTAAAGACGCGCGCTAAAGCTCAAACGGCGCGAGCAGGACGCTTTAAATTTTAAAATTTAGCTTGCGCGGGATTGAGCGCAGATCGGCGCAGGATAAAATCGCGTACGACCCCTGCACCGCGAGCTGCATTGCAGACACCGCGCGTTTCGGCACGTACCCGGGCGGGCTAAATTTATAAAATTTACGCCGCGTATCTTTAGACTTCTGCGCAAATTTAAACCGCCCATTGCAAGCCATAGAAATTTTACCGGCATTTCTCGCGTAATTCTAAAACTAAATTTAACCGCCGAGAATTGCAATTCAGCGCGAAATTCTTATCTATATTTAATTAAATTTTAGCTACCATTACGCAAAATTTGAGGAAAAATTATGAATTATGATACCTTGAAAAAAATCTTTTTTCTATTTGATCCAGAAACCGCTCATAAGATCGCAGAATTCGGACTTCGCGCGCTCTATGCGACCCCGGGCGGGCTTGAGGCTTTGGCAAAATTCGGCGTTTATAAAGATGAAATTTTAACTCAAAATATATGGAATCTCAGCTTCGATAATCCAGTAGGTATCGCGGGCGGCTTCGACAAAAATGCCACGATGATCGCGCCGCTGGCTGCTCTTGGCTTCGGACACATCGATTTTGGCACCTTTACTCCGCGACCTCAAAGCGGCAACGAAAAGCCGCGACTTTTTCGCCTCGTAGCAGAGAAAAGTATTCAAAACGCGATGGGCTTTAACAACGAAGGCGCCGATATTATCGAGCGTCGCGTGCGAAAAATTTATCCTTTTAAAATCCCGATCGCCGCAAATATCGGCAAAAATAAGGCCACCTCGAACGAGGACGCGCTAAGCGATTACGAAGCCTTGGGCCGTAAATTTAACGGGCTATGCGATTTTTTCATCATCAACGTAAGCTCGCCGAACACTCCAAATCTGCGCGCTTTGCAAGAAAACAGCTTCATAAGCGAGCTGATCGGAGCGATGAAAAAAATCACAAACAGACCGCTCGTCTTAAAGCTGGCGCCCGATATGAGCGCGGATCAGGCGATCGCACTGTGCGAGTGCGCGGTGCAAAGCGGCGCAAGCGGCATCATCATAAACAACACCAGCGTCGATTATTCTCTAAGCCCCAACGCTAGGGACTTCGGCGGCATAAGCGGTAGGCTGATCACAGAAAAATCGCGAAAGCTTTTCGCACAGGTCGCTCACGAGCTCTTCGGCCGCACGGTCCTAATCAGCTGCGGCGGCATAGACAGCGCGCAGGAGGCCTATGAGCGCATCAAATCGGGCGCGAGCCTGGTTCAAATTTTTACCGCCTTTATCTTCAAAGGCCCGTTCGTCGCAAAATCGATCAACGAGGGGCTAGCGGAGCTTTTGCGCGCAGACGGCTTCAATAACATAAGCGAGGCGGTTGGGGTAAATTTAAAAGATCGCGCGGGCGAAGGATACGGCATCAGAGGCGATCAGGCCGAAAGTCGCGGCGACGGCGCGGATTTGCGCGCTTGCGAAGACAAAGAGGCGGATAAAATTTCAAGCGCACCCAAAAGCAGAGATGTGGATGAAATTTCAAACGACGGCGAAAGCAAAATTTTAAGCACTCAAATGGGTGAAATTTCCGCCGCTCAAACAGATGAAATTCCGGGCGCTCAAACAAACTCAATCTCCAAAGCGGATGAAAATTCCGGCACTTCGGCAAATTTAAACGCCTTGGTAAGCGCAGATACCGCGACGGATCAAAGATCAATCGAGCAAAGCGGTGCGGAGAGCGAAAATTCCGAGGTTAAAAATACAAAACGAAACAGCGCAAAGAGCAAGAATTTAGAGACTAAAAGCGCAAAGCAAGGCGGCGCCGATGAGAAGCAGGATAAAATTTCAAAAACTACCTCCAAAAGCGGCGCGAATCAAAAACAAAGTCAAATTTCAAAAAGCGGCGTAACCTCCAAACGCGGTAAAATTTCAAAGGACGCTACGCAAAAAGACGCCGCACAAAAAGATACTGCGCAGTATGATGACGCCTCGCAGAAGGACGTCGCGCAGGATAACAGCGCCTCGCAGCAAAATGGCGCCGAAGCAAAAAATATCTCGAAAAGCGACGCAAAGAGCGAGAATTTAGAGGTCAAAAACGCGAAACAAAGTGTCGCGGCAAGCAAAACCGCCAAAACAAAAACCGCATCTAAAAATAAAGCCGCGACCAAAGTCGCGTCAAAAAACGACATAGAAAGTAAAAATTCTAAAACTAAAACCGCGCCAAAAAATAGCGCGGAAAGCAAAAGCTCCAAGAGCAAAAACGTAAAGCAAAGCAGCGCAAAAACTAAAAATGCCGAGGCTAAAGAGGCCAAAGAAGCGAGCGGTACCCAAAACGCAGAGCAAAACTCAAGCAAAAAACGAAAGGCGAAAAAAGATTAATGTTTCCGAAATTTAAGAAAATCACGCTGCAAAACGGGCTTCAAATTTATCACATTCCGATGAATAAAGGCAGCGGCGTCATCAGCGTGGACGTGTTTTACAACGTCGGCTCGCGCGACGAGGTGATGGGCAAAAGCGGCATCGCGCACATGCTGGAGCATCTAAATTTTAAATCCACAAAAAATCGCAAGGCGGGCGAGTTCGACGCAATCGTAAAGGGATTTGGCGGCGTAAATAACGCAAGCACGGGCTTTGATTATACGCACTACTTCATCAAGTGCGCGAGCTCAAATTTAGAGGTCTGCTTGGATCTTTACGCCGACATAATGCAAAACTTGAGCCTCAAAGACAAAGAATTTCAGCCCGAGCGCAAGGTCGTGCTCGAAGAGCGGCTGTGGCGTACCGATAACGATCCGTTCGGATACCTATTTTTCAGGCTCTACAACGCCGCGTTTTTGTACCACCCGTATCACTGGACGCCGATCGGCTTTCGCAAGGATATCGAAAACTGGAGCATCAAAGATATCAAGGAATTTCACGCTAAATTTTATCAGCCGCAAAACGCCGTGCTGCTGATCACCGGCGACATCGGCGAAAAGGCGGCGTTTGATGCAGCCAAAAAACACTTCGCGCCCGTAAAAAACAAAAGCGAAATTCCGAGCCTTCACTGTACCGAGCCCGCGCAGGACGGCGAGAAGTTTAGCGTTATTTACAAAAACAGCGAGGCGCAGATAGTTGCAGTCGCTTTTAAAATTCCGCCGTTTAACCACCCTGACGCCGCGGCGATCAAAGCGATGGATATATATCTTAGCGGCGGCAAGAGCTCGCTTTTGCAGCGCGTGCTGGTCGATGAGAAAAAGCTCGCCAATCAGATCAACATCTACGATATGAGCGCCAAGGACGAGAATTTATTTATAGTCTTTGCCGTTTGCAACCAAGGCGTAAGCGGCGAGGCGCTGAGGAGTGAAATTTTAGCGCTGATCGAAAAAGCCAAAAAAGCTAAAATAAGCGACGACGATATGTTAAAGATCAAAAACACCCTAAGTAGCGATCTGATCTACTCCCTCGACAGCGCTAGCAAGGTAGCGCAGATGTACGGCAGCTACATCGTCCGCGGCGATCTGGACGCGCTATTTAGGCTGGAGCGCGAGATCAAAAACCTAGATAAAAGCGCGGTTAAAAAAGCGATGAAAACCTATCTAAACCTTAAAAGCTCCACAAGCATTATCTTACGAAAGGAAAACGATGAATAAAAATGTCATAATCGGCTCTATGACGGCGCTGATCACGCCTTTTAAAGAGGGCAAATTAGACGAGCAGACCTACGCTAAGCTCATCAAAAGACAGATCGCAAACGGCATAAGCGCGGTCGTGCCCGTCGGTACCACGGGCGAGAGCGCGACGCTGACGCACGACGAGCATCGCGTCTGTATCGAGATCGCCGTAGATGCGTGCAAGGGCACGGACGTCAAGGTGCTAGCGGGCGCGGGCAGCAACGCAACTCACGAAGCGATCGGGCTCGCGCAGTTTGCGCAGGCTCACGGCGCGGACGGAATTTTATCCGTAGCGCCCTACTACAATAAACCCACCCAAAAGGGGCTGTATCTGCACTACAAGGCGATCGCAAGCTCGGTAGATCTACCGGTTCTGCTCTACAACGTGCCCGGTCGCACCGGCTGCGACATCGCCGCAAATACGATCATCAAGCTTTTTAACGACTGCGAGAACATCTACGGCGTCAAAGAAGCCAGCGGCAGCATCGATAAATGCGTCGATCTGCTCGCGCACGAGCCCCGCCTTAGCGTGCTTAGCGGCGAGGATGCGATCAACTATCCGATCCTAAGTAACGGCGGCAAGGGCGTGATCTCCGTTACGGCAAATTTACTGCCCGATTACACGGCAAAGCTAACGAAATTTGCGCTGCAAAATGAGTTTTTAAAAGCCAAGCAGATCAACGACGATCTTTACGCGATCAATAAAATTTTATTCTGCGAGAGCAATCCGATCCCGATCAAAGCGGCGATGTATATCGCGGGCCTGACGCCGAGCTTGGAGTACCGCTTGCCGCTTTGCGAGCCGAGCGCGGAAAACCTCAAAAAAATAGAAAACGTAATGAAACAATACACTATCAAAGGATTTTAATTGACGAACGAATTTAAAGGAAAAACGCTAGTTATCAGCGGCGGCACGAGAGGCATAGGCAGGGCGATAGTTTTGGAATTCGCAGCTGCAGGGGCAAATATCGCTTTTACGTATAATTCCAACGAGGAGCTGGCGACTTCGCAAGCAGCCGAGCTTGAGAAGGCTTACGGTATCAAGGCGCGCGCTTATGCGCTCAATATCTTAGAGCCAGAGACCTACAAGGAGCTCTTTGCCAAGATCGACGAGGATTTTGCGCGAGTGGATTTTTTCATCTCAAACGCCATCATCTCGGGTCGTGCGGTCGCGGGCGGATACACTAAATTTATGAGGCTAAAGCCTCGCGGCATCAATAATATCTTTACCGCAACGGTAAACGCCTTCGTCGTGGGCGCACAAGAAGCCGCAAAGCGCATGGAAGCGGTAGGCGGCGGCTCGATCATCTCGCTTAGCTCCACTGGAAATTTAGTCTATATCGAAAACTACGCGGGTCACGGCACGGCAAAAGCCGCCGTCGAAGCGATGGCGCGCTACGCTGCGACCGAGCTCGGCGAAAAAAACATCCGCGTAAACGTCGTTAGCGGCGGACCGATCGAGACGGACGCGCTGCGAGCCTTTACCAACTACGAAGAGGTACGCGACAAAACCGCCGAGCTTAGCCCGCTAGGACGCATGGGGCAGCCGGAGGATTTGGCGGGAGCATGTTTATTTCTATGCTCGAGCAAGGCTAGCTGGGTGACGGGGCACACCTTCATCGTCGACGGCGGAACGACCTTTAAATAATGCTAAATTTACCCAATATTTTAGCGAGCTTTCGCGTTGCGCTGGCGCCGCTGTTTTTCTGGCTAATCTTACTAGCCGGTCATGCGAACGGCGGCATGGTGGGCTCGGTGCACGTCAGCTGGATCGATTATTTCGCCGCGCTAGTCTTCGTAATCGCCTCCGTCACGGACTTTTTCGACGGATACATCGCGCGCTCTTGGAATCAGAAGACCAAACTAGGCGCCATCATCGATCCGCTCGCCGATAAGATGCTGACGCTTGCGGGCTTTTTGGGGCTTATGTTTATCGGACGCGCTAGCCCGTGGGCGATCTATCTGATCCTAATCCGCGAGTTTTTTATCACTGGTCTTCGCGTGGCGATGGCGGGCGACGGCGTAGAGGTCGCCGCGTCGATGGCGGGCAAGGTAAAGACGGTCTTTCAGATGATCGCTATCGGCTGGCTAACGATGCAGTGGCCCTATGCAAACGCCCTACTTTGGATCGCGGTTGCGCTAACGCTATATTCGGGCTTTGAATACATCGCGGCGTATGCCAAGGCTACGAAAAAGAGTTAGAATTTAGGCTAAATATGGCTTTCGTAGTTGAAGAAAAAATCGGCGAAGAAAATGCAAGAAAGTATAAGCTCAATAAGGTAGAAAAAGATATTAGAAACAAAATTTCTAAAAAGCGATTGCCTTTTAGATGTTATCCTGAAATTTCTATAGAATTAAGCTGGCGCATAGATAGAGAGCTTGGTGCCTGGCTTATAAACTACGGGAGCTTTAGCGGCTTTTGGGATCATTGCAATTTAGATTTTAACGCATATAGATTGTATTATCAAGGCAAAATGTTTGATACAGTCATTACTTACGGCGCTTGGTTCGGCGATTTTAGGATGATAAATGGACAGAAGCGACGTATCCATAAACTCTATGCGCTAGAACCGAGAAGTAGCGGCAAGCTCAGCAAAAGCGATATTTTTAAAATTTTACAAGACGCCCTTAACGCCGAAAATGAAAATGTTTTGCTAATAGACGCCCTGGATTACAACATTGATTATGTAGGTAGATTTTTGATTGATGGATACCGCTTTGAGGATAACCTAGAGCAAATCATAAATCCATTTAGAAATCAACACGGTCTAGCTAGCTTAAGCCGAGATGAGATAGATGGTCTGTGGTGTATCTCAAAGGAGCTAAACGAGATTTTTCTTATAAAAGTGGGCTCGGCTGGCAGTAATGATCTTTTTACGCTTACTCATTACAATCACGGTTATTACGAATACCACGCAAATATAGTGCTAAAGCAAATTTCCAACAAAACCGTAGATGGAATAAATGAAATCAGCTATAAGATAAAGAAAATAGAAATTTTAGGCGATCGCAGCGCCGCGCCGACGCAAGGCAAAATAAAACGACTGATACGCAAAATGTTTAGATCCACTTGCGAAAGCGGATTAAAGGGCTTTAGTCCAAATTTAATAGATAAAAAATTTAAACTAAGCTTGATCTTACATTCATTTGAAGAATCAGAATTTTTTATCAAACTAAAACAATGTATTGTGAAGCTACAAAATCTCATCACAAGACGCTAGAACTCGCACTTAAGTGGGTTTTAGCGATAGGATTTCAGCGTAAAATTTCACCTATTTTAGTAGCGCGGAATTTTAAAATTTCACGTTCAAATTTTGCTAGACAAAATTCCATAGATGCTTAGTCTGTATGCGCACGGCGGCGTGCTAAACTTATAAAATTTGAAAGCATAAAATTCACCGCGCAAAATTTCAGGACGGCGCGGCAGTATTTTAAAACACAACGGAATTTCAAAGCGCGACAAAATTTTAGAGTATGACGACTTGCTAAGACATAATGAAATTTCAAAGCATAGCGGCAGTTCAAACCACAAAGCCCCGTGCAGCAAAATTTTATAATCTACTCCGCAAAATCTCGCGGTAAAATTTCGTTTTTAAATTTTAAATTCCTCACGTCCTCTATCCGCCTGCGCGCCCTTAATTTAGCTAAATTTATAGCCCGAAACGGCGGCGGGCTAAGCTCAAAAAACTAACCAAGTTTAAAAAAGCAGGCTAAGCCCAAAAAGCAATCTAAGCTTAAAATTTGCAAAATAATAGTAAGCTTAGCCCATTTTTTACAAAGGTTTGAAATTTGAAAAGCATTATTTTAACGCTAGCGATCCTAGCGGTCGGCTTTTATTTTTACTCGATAAATTTTATGGTCACGGTGCTGGCAATCAGCTTCCTCATCTTTTTCCACGAGCTGGGGCATTTTTTGGCGGCGCGAGTACTGGGCGTGGGGGTGAACGTCTTTAGCGTGGGCTTCGGCGAGAAGGTCTTTACCAAGCGTATCGGCGCGACGCAGTACGCCATCAGCGCGATCCCTCTGGGGGGCTACGTAAGCCTTAAGGGGCAGGAGGATTTGGATCCCGCCGCAGCAAGCATGGACCCCGACAGCTACAACTCCAAAGGCCCGATCGCGCGCATAATCATACTTTTTGCGGGGCCGTTTTTTAACCTGCTGCTTGCGTTTTTGATCTACATCGCGCTGGGTTACATCGGCGTCGAAAAGCTAGCGCCGAAGGTCGGCAAAATCTCGCCAAATTCCGCCGCAGCAAGCGCAGGGCTAATGCTAAACGATGAAATTTTATCGATCGACGGCAAGCAGATCCGCGAGTGGGACGACATCTCAAAGCAGGTAACCGCAGCACCTCTAAGCTTAGAAATTTTACGCGGCGGCGAGCGACTGAGCCTGACGCTCACGCCAAAGCTCGGCGAGAAAAAAACCATCTGGCGCGAGAGCATCAGAGTGCCGCTCATCGGCATTTCGCCTGATTACAACGCGACCGTGACGCTATATCACAAGGGCGCGAGCTCGCTTAGCTTCGCGTGGGATCAGACGGTGGAGGCATCAAAGCTCATCTTGGTAGGCCTCGAAAAGCTCGCCAGCGGCGTCGTTTCGCCCAAGGAGATGGGCGGCATCGTCGCTATTACAGACATCACCTCAAAGGCGGTCGATTACGGCGCCGCCGTCTTGCTCGCGCTCGTGGCGCTAATATCGGTAAATTTAGGGCTTATCAACCTCTTTCCGATCCCCGCGCTCGACGGCGGACACATCGCGTTTAATCTCTTTGAGCTCATCTTCCGCCGCCCGGTGCCAAAACGGGTATTCGTGGGTGCTAGCTACGTAGGTATGGGGATTTTGGCGCTTCTGATGATATTTACGGTACTAAATGATTTCGCTAGAATTTTGGGATTTTACAAATGAGGCTGGATGAAATTTTAAAGCGCATTGAGGCTGCGAAAGCAGGCTCGGGCGAAGTGCAGCTAGTCGCGGTAAGCAAAAACGTAGGCACGGATGAGGTACGCGAGCTGTATTCGCAAGGACAGATCGCATTCGGCGAAAACAGAGTGCAGGAGCTAAAGCGCAAAAGCGAGGCGTTGCGTGAACTGTCGCTAAAGTGGCACTTCATCGGCACGCTACAAAGCAACAAGATCAATCAGCTCATCGCTCTGCGCCCGACGCTGTGGCAGAGCTGTAACAGTTGCGAGCTCGCGCTTGCCGTAAATAAGCGGCTGAATTATCCGCTAGATACGCTGCTGGAGATCAACGCCGCGGGCGAGAGCTCCAAAACGGGGCTCGATAAAAACCGCGCGGTGGAGGAGTTTTTGCGCATCAAGCAGGAGTGCAAAAATCTAAATTTAATCGGCGTGATGAGCATCGGCGCGCACGTGAGCGAGCCCGCGCAGATCGCGCGAAGCTTCGAGGTGAGCCGCGAGATCTTTGATGCGCTCGTGCCGCACGGCGCGCGGATCTGCTCGATGGGGATGAGCGATGATTTTGAGCTCGCGATCAAATGCGGCTCGAACATGATCCGCCTGGGTAGAATTTTATACGCCTAAGCTTCCGAAAGGCGGGCCTTAGCGCGCGAGTGAATTTATACCGCTTTTATTATACGGCGCGCTTGATTTGTCGCGCAAGCCGAATTCGGCGCGTAACTTGAAATTTAGCGCAATGCTTGATTTTACGCGCCGCTTAAAATTTAGCGCGTTATTGAAATTTTACGCAGCGCAACAACACGGCATCAAATTTTAAACCTCAATAAAAATTTATTCGCAACGACGCAAATTTTAAAGACGTGAGAATATAAAATTCTAAGCGCAATCCGCATAAAGACAGAATCTTAAAAGGCGAAATTTCAAGCGGCGGCAGCTGGCGTACATCGCGCGCACGCTGGTTCAGGGCGCGAAAGTGATCTTTATGGACGAGCCGACCAACGGGCTGGATTTTGGCAATCAGATCAAGCTACTCGAGATGATAAAGGCGCTAGGCGACGAAGGCTACACCTTCGTGCAGACGACGCACTACCCGCGGCATGCGAAGTTCGTTTCAAGCTTGACGCTGTTTATAAAAGACGGCGAAATTTTAGCCTTCGGGCGCAGCAAGCAGCTCATAAATGCCGAAAATATCGATAAAATTTATGGCATAAACTACGAAAGATACGAGGATAGATTATAAATTTTACGAGCGCGTAGCGCCGTTAAATTTAGCCGAACTAGGGTAAAATTGCGCGCATAGAATAACTTCTCGGCGACAAGACGGCGCGCCGATAAAACGCTGAGCTGCGGATCGCGACGGCGGCAACGTAAGCAGCAAACTGAATTGTTAGCGAGTAAAACGTCTAAATTTAAACGATAAATTTAAAGGAAAATCATGACTCCGCGCGAGATATTTTTAAATGGCTGCAATGAGATCGCGGCAAATTTTGCGTACTTCAAGCCCACGCAAAAGGGGCAAAAACTAACGAAGCTCACAAGCGACAAGGAGATTTTATTTGAAATTTATTTTGGCTCCAGCATGCGCAATTACTCGGGCAGCGTGAGCATCCTGCCGCAGATCGCAATCTACTGCAAGCGCCTAAAAAAGCTGATGCAAGAGGAGCTGTCCTACTCGACCGATCTTGTTTTTGTATCGCACCTGGGCCATCTCACGCCGCGCAAACAGTTTCGCGACTGGCAGCTCGCAGGCGCTAGCTTCGAGCCCGGCGTTCGCGAGATTAGCGCGGCTATCAAGGACTACGCGCTGCCTATTTTTGAGCTTTTTGAGGACAAGCAAAAGGCGGTGGAGTTTATGATGCGGCATGGGGCTAAATTTAACAAAAATCTAAGCGCTTTCGATCTGCGCCCGATCTACTTTATCTATTATTTCGGCGGCAGGGACGCGGCGGAGGCATTTTTCAACGTCTGCCTAAGCGATTGCACCTACAAAGGGCGATTTTATAAGCTTTATGAAGAGCTTGCAAACGGCGCGGAGGCGGATTTTGGCAGGAGTTCGTTTTGGGGCGATGCGGAGGCGAAATTTGCATTTGTAAAAGGACTTAGAATTTTAAATGGCTGAAGCTTTAATTCAAATTTTAATCGTTATTTTTAGCGTCTTGCTTCTGGGCGGGATTATTTGGGCGCTCCTTCGGCGCAATCCTCGTAAGCTTAGCTCGCGCCGGCTTGCCGCGATAGATGGGATAAGCGAAGCGGACGCGGTAAAAAGGCTTTCCGTGCGACCGTTTTTGTTCTGGCTGGAGCGGTTTTTTATCTCGTGCGAGAGCCTTTGGTTCGATCAGGATTTCATCTACGTTTTTGACGGACAGAAGCTCGCGGCGAGGTATAAATTTGAGCAAATTTTAGCGCTTGAAGTTACAAAAATACGGATAAATCATGCTAGGATTTGGCGGATCCGCTTTGCGGACGGCGCGAGCGAGCTTGAACTTGGCGGCGCAAACAAGCCCGAGCAAGACGGCGCGAGCGAGTATAAATTTGTGCCCGCCGCTTCGATTTTTACGCCAAACTTTAAAGAATTTTTGCAAATTTTACGCGATAAAAACCGAGGCGCAATCAAGACGGAGTCTAGATTTTGGGAGAGCGTTTAGCGCGGCAGAATTTTACGAAGCGAATTTGCAAAAAGGTAGAAAAGGCGCGCAGCTTTCAAGCGCGATCATCGTAAAGGGCGGCAAAAGCTACGCGCGAAATCGCAAGAGGCGATAATAAATAAGGGGGGCAAAATGAAACGCTGGAGCAAGCTTCAAAAACAGCTTTACGAGCTCGTGGATGAAAGCATTGATTTTAAGCTCCACTGCACGGTTTATAGGATGCAAAGCAGGCGCGGCAGCACGGATTTGCCGCGATATTTTATCACGCTTGCGGGCGAGATTATTTTTGATTACCCGAAGGATTTCGTGCAAAAAAGCGGCAGCGTAAAAAACCTAGCACAGGGCGCTCTAACGAAAATTTATCCGTATAGTAACGACATAAGCGACATCGGCGAGCTTATCCGCGAATATATCGACACGCCCAAAGATGAGCTGTTTAAAAAGCATTTTGACGCCGATGAATGGGGGCTTGCAAATATCCTAAAGGCTGCCGACAAACGCATCGGCAAAAGGAGGCTGCAAATTTTAGCCAAAAACAGGAAAAATCAAGCGATGCAAAAGGTAATAGCGGCTAGATTGGAGGCTTTACAATAAATCCAAGCAGCGATTTAAATGCGGAGCGAACAAGCGCGGACGACAAACTAAAAATTTTGATTTATGAGCGGACTTTCTAAAATTTAGCTTCGATCGTTCGGTGAAAATTTAAAGAATTTCGAGCATATAAAATACGCAGAGGTGGGCTTACCTTAGCACTTCTCGCCGGGCGGTTTGAAATTTCAGGCGGGTTTGGGCGTGGCGTATAAATTTGCGCTAAAATTTAACGAAAAAACGGTGCGATCTGCCCGATAAATTCAGGAAAGGATAATTATGATTTTAGCTTCAAACTACGATGAAATCGACTTTGACGCGCTTTATAGGGCGCAAAAAGCAAAAAGCTCATTCGGCAAAAAACTGGCCGAGCATTGGGACAAAAAGGCGCCTAGCTTCAACGAAGGCGTGATGAAAAGCGCCTACGCGCGCGAGTTTATAGACAAGGTCGATTTTACTGGCGTCTCCACGCTACTTGATTTCGCATGCGGCGCGGGCGCGTTAAGCGTGCTGGCGGCGGAAAAGGTAGATAAAATTTACGGCTACGATTTTTCGCTCAAAATGCTGGAATTCGCCCGCGAGAATGCTCAAATTTACGGCGCAAAAAACGCTAAATTTGCGCAAAAAGCCTTTGAGGACGACTGGTCAGACATGCCTGAGTGCGACGTGGTTTTTGCCTCGCGCTGCCTTGAGGTGGACGATCTAAAAGCCGCGCTTAACAAGCTTCTTTCAAAGACCAAAAAGGCGCTTTACATCACTTTTAAGGTGGGCGGCAGCTTCGTGGATGATGAAATTTTGGATGCGATAGGACGCGAAGTGGAGCAAAAGCCCGACTTCGTCTATCTTTTAAACATCCTGTTTCAAATGGGCTATCTGCCGAGCCTCAGCTATATCAAAGCCTGGTGTCACGGCGGCGGAGCGAAAAGTGCGGAGGAGTTTGTGCAAAAGACGCGCTGGATGCTCGGCGGCGAGCTAAGCGAAACGGAGGAAGCGCGGCTGGCGGAGTATTTTAACAGCGGCAAATACGAGCCAAAGCGGGATTTTATGCACTGGGCATTCGTGCGGGTGGATAAAACGAATGAGCTTTAGCTCGGTTGCCTTATTTTATGAATGGAGCAGGATAAATTTTGAAGCTAAATTTAGCTAGAAAAGAAGCGTAAATTTAGCCTGCTAAAAATTTTATCGATAAAATTGCAGGAGTCGGTAAGTATTCATTTTTAAAAATTTAATGCAAAATCGGGATCGCTTGTCCGCTAAAAAAGAAGCAAGTCAAAAAACTCGCTTCATTAAATTTAAAACGCTACGGAGTAAAAAAGCAAAATTTGAGCTAAAATAACCGAGAAAGGCGGTAAAATGCAAACGCAAAAAAACAAAATCCCCGCGGACATCAGCCAAATTCCGCAAGAAATTTTAAAAAGCTATGATAGATTTCGCTTTTGTAGATATCTGTTTTTCGGGACGCTTTTGACCTTTCTCATTTATATCGTCGTGTTTCTTACGTTTGTACATGATGCGCCCATAATGTCGTTTTTATGCATGCTCGCGCTATCTGCGATAAATATACTCGTCTGTCTAAACAGGCTGAAGTATAAAAAATATGCCCTGCTTTTATTTAGCGATGCAGATAAGGCCTTTATGCTTATATGGATACATGTGGCTGCGATATTTTACGTCCTTTATGCTTTTGTCGGATTTTATTTACAGATAAAATATCACATAGACTGGGATACGCGTCAGATTATACCCGCTATTTTTATCGCTATTCCGGCGGCGATAATAACATATAACGCAAATCCGGAATTTGACGCCGATGAGACCGTGTATCTACCGGCACCAAAATCGCAAGCAAAAATCGGCGGAGTCATCGCTGATAAAATTTCCGGCGAGCAAAATTTTAACAAAACAAACGGCGAGGCGCAAGCTACCCAAGATGAAGCCGCTAAATTTGATCAAAAATTTAATGACTCGAGCCTTGAAACAGAATCTATCCAAAGAAAAGAGGAGGCGCTAGAGTACGGCAAAGCTCTAACACGAATTGCAAAAAATTTAAAGCAAAAATATCAACTTCACCGTTTGATCAGATTTACTTTCGCGAGTTTTGCGACAACGGTTTTTTTGATTTTATTTTTACCAAATTCGTATGAATTACACTGGGCGTTTATAATTAGCGCCGTTTGCACGATTATATTTTTCTTTTCAAAACGCAGATACAGCAAACTTTTCGTAGAAAATCCCGAAAAAAGCAATACGATTTTCGCGATAGAAAATTTTGCGATTGTGACATTAGTTTTGTATTATCCCATTATGGCTATAGCGTTATGGCTTGCTGGCGGCGGTAGTGAATCTAACGATATAGGGCTATTTTTTGGCTTATTTTATCTTCTAGCAGTGACGCCTGTGTCCGTTATTACTATCCTTGTTTGCCTAGCACGCAACTTAAGCGTTTATAAAGAGATAAAAGAGTGAAATTAGTAAAATTTAAACGAGTTTTTAAATAACTTTATCGCTCAAATATATTTCATCAGCTCCTTGTCTAAGTATTCTTTAGCTATGGAAGGACAGCTTAAATTTAGAATTTAAATCAATCCAAAGCAGCATTTTGCGTCTTTAAATTTGCAAGCCCGCCATTTAAATATATCTTATTTATCTGCGTTCATTAAAACGCTTTAAATTAGCTGAGTATAGAAGTAAGAAAATAAAGAGCGTGGAGATTTTAGGCATAGCAAATGCGTTTAAATTTGATCTTAAACGCTCAAGACTACTGCGTTAGCTTACATTTCAGCGCCTCTTGCAAAAGCGCATTGGCTACTACTCTCTCCTTTTTTACGAAGATAAAATTTTCGCCGTATTCGCTCTGCAGCTCGCTTTGTGGATCGGCACCCGTATGCATCACTATGATATTTGCTTTTAAATTAGAGCCGTTTAGCATCTTGGCGACGATGTCGAGCTTTTGCTGATTTGCGATCGTTAGGATGATGACCGACGCATCGCGCGCATGCAGCTCGTCGATCGCAGTTTTTTGCATTATATTTACAAAGTATATGTTCTCTCCACGCGATTTACCGAGATCAACAAGCTCTAAATCGCTCTCGGCGACTACATATAGCAGCCCCTGATCTTTAAGGCGCAGCACCACTTCTTGCCCTATCCTGCCGTAGCCTGCTACAATGATATGATTTTTCATCGGCGGGATTTGGGTTTTATGCTCCTCATCCTCGAGCTTTTCGACTTTGGATTCAAAGCGATTGGCAATTTTATTTAAATTTTTAAGAATAAAGGGCGTTAAAATCATCGTCGCGGTTACGACTGTAATTAAAATTTGCCCATTTTCCTTACTTAGCATATTGCGGCTCATCAGTAGCGAAAAGATCGCAAGCGCAAACTCACCTATCTGGCATAGCGACAGCGCCGCTTTTAGTGCTATCCTTTTACCGGTCGAGAGAAATAAGATCGCGTAAATCACAACCGTTTTAAGCGCCATTATAACGATAATAGCGAGCAGGATTAGCCCATAGTGCGAGACGATGACTTCAAAATTTATCTGCATACCAATCGTGATGAAAAAAAGTCCGAGCAGTATGTCTCGAAACGGCGTCAGATCGGCCTCTATCTCGTGTTTATACTCGGTTTCTGCGATGAGCATGCCCGCGATGAATGCGCCCAGCGTGTATGAAAAGCCAAAAACATGCGCCAAAAAGCTAGCCCCCACGACGGTAAAAAGGATGGTCGCGATGAAAATTTCTTTAGAATTCGTCTTTACGACGTAGTAGAGGAAGCGGTTGAAGGCGAATTTGCCGAGCACGAAAAGGATCACTACCACTATGGCGGCGCTTACGGCGGTTTTTAAAATGAGATAATTTACTGGAGTGTTGTCGGTAGAGCCAAATATGTCAATCATAAGCAAGATAGGGATGACGGCGAGGTCTTGAAAGAGCAGGATTCCAAGTACCTTGCGCCCGTAGTTTTGGTTGATTTCACCTGTTTCGTTGAGCGTTTTTAGCACGATCGCCGTAGAGCTAAGCGCGAGCGCAAGCCCGATAATCATCACGGTTTTTATGTTTCCGCCGAAAGCTTGATCGATGATGAGCGCTAGAATAATACCGGTGCCGAGTACTTGGAGTATGCCGTTAAAAAATACGTCCTTTTTCATGCTCATCAGGTGATGGAAGCTAAACTCAAGCCCGATGGTAAACATCAAAAAGACGATGCCGAATTCCGCCAGCTCGGACATATGGGCGTTTTCGACACTGCTTAAGCTATATATCTGTGAAAAGCACACGCCCGCGACGATATATCCGATGATAGTGGGAATTTCAAAAATTTTAAAGACGATATTTAGCACTATCGCAAGCGCGGTGATCGCAAGAAATAGCTCTATGACAAGCTCCATTAGCTCCCTTTTTTGTAAGATTATGCATAAAATTTAGCGCTAAATTTATTGTCAAATTTTACATTATCCGCGACCATTTACCGGAGGCGATAATCGATGAAATTTTATCTTTTCATATAAATTTACGGGTAAATTTTATAATGTGATTTTACTAAAATCCCGCTTAAAAATAGAGAAATTATGTCGCACTTTATCGCTAAATTTAGAGGTTTGCGGTAAAATTTTAATGTCTAACGCGGCTTGGAATTTTAAATTTTAAAGCTAAATTATATCAAGGCGACTTTTAAATTTAATTGTAAGAAAATTCGCCCGAGTTTGCTTAGCGCAACTTTAAATTTGACGCGCCCACAAATCCGCATTGAAAATCAAAATTTATCGCTTGAATCTACGCTTGAGAGACGATCTTGCTTTTTAATAGCATTAAAATCTCAGCTTATAGCACCAGGATCTGATTTTTGCTGAGCTTTAAAATTTTTATTTCGCAGACCTTAGTCTGTCTCTCCGCCAAGCTCTAAAATTCTAGCCCGCAGCTCCTCGATCTCGCGCTCATACTCGGCAATCCTTTCTTGCAGGCGAAAGATCACATCCACGCCCGCAAGATTGACGCCAAGCTCCTTTGTAAGGTTTAAAATCATGCGTATGCGGTCCATATCATGCGCCGAGTACAGGCGCATCTTGCCCTCCGTGCGCCCCGGACTCACGAGCCCTTCGCGCTCGTATTGCCGCAATGTCTGCGGATGGATATCTAGGACCTTCGAAACTATCGATATGAGATAAACCGGCTCATCGTAATCATGCATTTTGATGCCTCCTTATAGCTTTTGCAGCGCGGCTTTGACGTCCTCATCCAGCGAATCGACGTCGGGAAGGACGACGTTTACCACCGCGTATAGATCGCCTAAAATTTTACTCTTGCGGTTTTGCACGCCGTAGCCTTTTAGACGGTATTTCTGCCCGTTTTTGGTATTTTTTGCGATCTTTATTGTTGCGCTTTTGCTTGGCGTCGAAATTTCTACCTTTCCGCCAAACATCGCCGTTTTCAAAGGCACGTCAATCTTTTTGAAAAGATCGTCGCCTTCGCGGCTGTACTCGGCGCTTGGCGCGATTTTTATTTCCAAAATTAGATCGCCGCTTTGAGCGCCTGATTTTTGTCCTTTACCTCTGATGCGTAGCTTTTCGCCTGCATTGATGCCCGCGGGCACTTTAAATTTAACCGTCTCGCCGCTTACGCGCACGCTCATCTCGCCACCTTGTATCGCGGTTTCAAAAGGAATTTCAATCGAGCTGTGCGTATCTAGGCTCTGCGCGCCGCCAAATCCGCCACCGAAACTGCTGCCGCTAAAGCCACTAAAACCTTCGCCGCCACCAAAAGAGCTGAAACTAAATCCACCGCGCGAACCTGCGCTTTTTGCGCCGAAGGAGCCGCCGAAAATGCTGTTTAGGATGTCGTTTAGATCGCCCATGTTTGCCGAGCCCTGCGCGAAATCGTGGAAATTCTGCCCACCGAACATCTCATCGCCATGGCGGTCATACTGCGCCCGCTTCTTCTCGTCGCTTAAAATTTCATACGCGGCGTTGATCTCTTTAAATTTATCCTCAGCTCCGGGCTCTTTATTGATATCCGGGTGATACTTACGAGCTAGCCTGCGGTAAGCTTTTTTAATCTCCTCGGCGCTTGCTGATTTATCCACGCCTAAGGTTTCGTATAAACTGCTTGTGCTTGCCATTTTAATCCTTAAAATCTTAAAATTTATGTAGATTATATCATAAAACTTTAGTGAGTGTCAATCAAGTTTGCTAAATTCTATTTATAAATTTTAATTTTGCGTTAAGAATATATTAGCGGACAAAATTTATAATTCCGCCAAAATTTCATTATCACAAAGGAAGCAAAAATGAAAAAATCGATCATCATATCGATAGCTTTAGCAGGTGCGCTTTTTGGCGCTAGTATCGACATTAAAGAAGCTCCAAGCAATTATGAGCGCGTAAATCCGGGCTTTAATCAAGACGTGGTGCTTTCGTATCACAGCTCGCTTGCGGACGTAAAAAAATCCGTCGTCAATATCGCAACTAAAACCAAGATCAAAGCAGGCAATAGCCCGATGTCGCAGATGTTTGACGATCCGTTTTTTAAGCAATTTTTCGATTTTGATATTCCGCAGCAGCAGGAGCGCGAGGGAAGCTCGCTAGGCTCTGGTGTCATCATCTCTGAAGACGGCTATATTGTCACAAATAATCACGTAATAGAAAATGCCGACGAAATCGTAGTTACGCTATTAGAAGGCGATAAGGAATATAAAGCCAAGGTAATCGGCACCGACCCTAAAACCGACCTTGCGATCATCAAAATCGACGAAAAAAATCTCTCTGCGGTTAAATTTGCCGACTCGTCCAAGGCTATGGAGGGCGATATCGTCTTTGCTATCGGAAATCCTTTCGGCGTGGGCGGCACCATCACTCAAGGCATAATCTCGGCGCTAAATAAAAACAATATCGGGTTAAATCAATATGAAAATTTCATCCAAACCGACGCTTCGATTAACCCGGGCAACTCAGGCGGCGCGCTAGTGGATAGTCGCGGCGCGCTTTTGGGAATAAATTCCGCTATTTTAAGTCGCGGCGGCGGAAATAACGGCGTAGGCTTTGCGATCCCTTCAAATATGGTAAAAGAGATCGCTGAAAAGCTCATCACAAACGGCAAGATCGAGCGTGGCTTTATAGGCGTTACGATCTCAGATATGTCTAAAGATCAAAAAGAGCTCTATGAAAGCAAAGAGGGCGCACTAATCTCAAGCGTCGAAAAAGACATGCCTGCCGATAAAGCAGGCATCAAGCGCGGCGATTTGATTACCAAAATAAACGGCAAATCTATCAAAAACGCCAACGAGCTAAAAAATTTAATCGGCTCAATGGCTCCAGGAAGCTCAGTGGATGTAGAATTTGAACGCGACGGCAAAAGCAAGAGCACGACTATCAAGCTAGACGCGATGAAATCCGACTCCACCACCTTAGGCTCAACCGGCGAGGACTCAAAAAGCGCAATAGAGGGGCTAAAGCTAAGGACGTTAAATGACAGCTTGCGCCGCAAATATAACCTCGACGACGATGTCTCGGGTGCCCTCGTCTTAAGCGTCAAAAATGGCTCAAAAGCCGATGATTACGGCTTTGAGGTAGGCGACGTGATCATCCAAGTCGGTCAAAACGATGTCAAAAGCACAGACGACTTCGATCGATACATCAAAGATTACAAGGGCAAGAAAACCCTAGTTTGGGTTATCAGACGCGGAATTCCGCAAGGTCTTGTAATCCGCTAAGCTTAGTCCACCAAGCTTAGCGGCGAGTAACGCGAAAGCGTTAAAATTTAACCGCGGCGAGCCCAGGACAAAGCATTAGCGGAACATTGCGAGTAAGCCAGCAGAAGTTTTTGGGATTTTGAACTTTCTGATAAGCGAAATTTCGAGCTTTCGAGCACAAAAGATACATAATAAACTATAAAGATGGGCTTTTGGCAGGCATTAAAAGTTGCCGGAAGCTCTCTGTTATTTCAAGCGCCTCTGAAAGCCCTCTGCTATTTCAAAATACCGCTAAAAGCTCAAATTTCGCTTGAAATTTTTAGAATTTTGCTTTTTTGCTTTTGTTTTCACTTGGAATTTTTAAAATTTAACCCTCCACGCCGCTACTTTATCGTTTTTATCGCCTCGCCTGAAATTGCTTTTAAATTTTAATCTCTTTGCCAACGACATACCGCAAAAGTATGTGCTTCTAGCCTGAAATTACTTCAAATTTTAATTCCTCTTGTATATTACTTCACTTTAAATTCTACAAATCCAAATTTTATAAAATCTATGTCCTACCCTATTTCTCGATATCAGAAACTGCTGCCTCTTTATTCTAGCGCTTTTATCGCAGCGTCGTTTCTTGGGAATTCCGCTGGCTAAATTTTAAAGTCGGAATTTTAAAATTTAGCTATTTTGTAATCGTAATTTTTCGTTTAAGCTTCAATAACAAAAATAAGCTGAAATTTTACTTTATTATCGAAAACGTTGCATCGCAATACCCATTTTTTCGCATTAAGCTACCTTTCGTTAGAAATTGTATTAAATTTATTGTAAATAGGTATTTTTATAGTATAATGGATAGTTTTTATTTTTTACGAAGGATTACAACTATGAAAGATATTAAGATACCGATTATCTCAGGTCTGAGCATAGCCGCGACACTAGCGCTGATGCCGATGCAAGCTTTAGCCGACAATGCAAAAGCGACGGTAACCGGCGGCGGCAGTGATGGTGTTTTGCATACTCCAGGCGGCGGGTATTACTCGGGTGGTTATGAAGGCGCTGGTAACGGAGGTGGCTCCAAAAATCATATAGTAACTATCACCGGAGATGCTTCAGGTATTGATATGTCGGGGTACAGTATATACGGTGGCGGTATGGGTCATCCTAACATTACACCTACGACATCGGCCGATAGAAATCAGATCACCGTTCAAAACCGCGCTACCGTTACCACCGTAATAGGCGGTGAAGGCATAGGCGCAACAGGCAATACCGTAAACATAATAAATGCAACCGTTAATAGAGTCGTTCTCGGCGGCAACGGCACTTGGGCAGGAAAGAGACCTCAATCGGGAGATGCCGTCGGCAACACCGTAAATATCGAAGGTAATAGCCATATAATCGGCGATAATAGTACCATGGGAAATTTCCAAGCTATAGTATCGGGAGGTCGTGCTAGATATGGTCACTCTGCAGAAAATAATACGGTAAATATAAAAAGCGCAGCACAAATAGATAAATATAGGATAGAGGGTGCTACCATACACGAAGGCGGCTCCGCGAAAGGCAATAGCGTAAATATTATGGGTGCTATCGTCTTAGGCAGCGGTCAAGAAATAGATGGCGCAGTATCGGTATCTCCAAATTTCGCTAGTACATTAGAGGAAAACTATGTCTTCATAAACAGCGCCGGTGCTAAACTTCAAAATATAACAGGCGCCAATGCTACTAGAGATGGCATTACTATTGGAAGCAACGCTACGGCTAGCAAAAACTACGTAAAGCTACAAAACGGAGAGGTTCAATCTACTACGGGCTCATATATGGCAGCCGTTTCTAACGACAATTACTCTGAAATCAGTGGCGGAAAGGTTATAGGTGACGTTCACGGAGGCTTCGGCGGAGGTTCTGGTACCAATCACGTCGCTACTAGCACGAATGATTACGTCAAAATAAGCGGCGGCGAGATAGGCGGTAGCGCTTACGGTTTCAGCAACGTAAACGGAGAGATAAAAAGTAGTTACGTTGAAATGAGCGGAGGCAAAGTAGCGCAAGATGCTATCGGCGGAAACAGCGTAAATGGCAAAATTTCAAATACCAAAGTAACTCTAAACGGCGGTGAAGTAGGTCGCGACGTCATCGGCGGAAACAGCGTTGACGGCGACGTTACGGGCGCCAGAGTAAAGATTGAAAACGGCGCTACGGTAGGTCACGATATCATCGGCGGTAGAAGTGAAAGAGGCAAAGCCGAGGGTAACTGGGTAGTAGCGGATTTAACAAATAAGACCGTTAATCAAGTAATCGGTGGAACAAATCATATCGGTAGCGGTAGTGGGCAAGCGAATAATAACCGCGTGCAACTAACGGGCGACGGGGTAAGCAGTGCGGTAAACGGGCCTGCCCTAGGCGGACGCGGTGAGCAAGGCGTCAGCGGCAATGAATTCTCTGCAACCGGAGTAACCTTTAACGACAACGTTTCTGGTGGAACTACGTCAAAAGGTAATGCTACGGGAAACGTTTTAACCTTGTCAAATTCTAAAGTAGAGGGTGGTAAACAAGTCAAAGGCGGCAATGCTATGTTGTTGGGCTCCGCATCGGGTAACCGTGTAAATTTATGGGGTCATACCACCGTAACGGGAGATGTTTTCGGCGCGGAGGCTGTGGGGGCAAATAGTGATAATAATACGGTACATTTATCAGATAGCACCGTCACCGGCACGATTTACGGCTTATACGGCACCGGTAGCGGCAACGGCAACACCTTGATAAATGCTTCAAACGCTAGCAATCCAAATCATGCGGGTAATATCGCTAGATTTAATGTTTTAAATTTTCAAAACATATCAAATGCGAATTCCGATGCAAGCAAAGCCGCTCTTCAAATTACGGGTGGAGCTCAAACCGATATAAATAATGCTAAATTTCAACTTGGCGGCACTGATTATAATGTAGATACTTACGCGATAGGCGACGGCGAGAAGCGCTATCTGATCCACAATGAAAACGGATTTACCGGTTTTGACGAAACACAAACGACCAAGCGCACTGATAATGTATTTACAATCAAAAATAAAACTACCTACTCGATGAATTTAAAGGGTCTAATGAAAGATGATGACGGAAAATCCATCGTAATCCAAGGTAAAAAGAAAACAGACCGCACTATCACTGGAGCGTTCGATAACGGCGAGGTTGGTAAATACTCCGGTCCTGCAGGCGATCCTACTATCGACGTAGGTGAAGATCCAAATGCACCGCAGAATTTCGGCGGGCTAGATATCGATACAAATAACGTTCCTAACGCTAAGATAAATTTAGTAAGTGGCAATAATATAGGCACGATAAAAGCCAATGATGATGATACTATAAACGTAGGCAAAGACGGCAACAATCCACTAGTGCCGGGCAATATAACTGCAAAAAATATCGAGAAATCAGGCCCCGGCAAGCTAAAGATGAATTTCAATCTGCCTAACAACTATAATGGAGGTAATCCTGCGATCAAACTTACGGATTCGGGCACTACTGATCTAACTGGTACTGATGTCAATGTAAATAATGCCAAAGATGGCACCACATACACACTCGTTAAAAAGACTAACGGCGGCACTATAAATTTCAACGATAGAGACGTCCAAAAAAACCAGGCCTATACTATTACAGACAAAGATCACTATCAGTATGATGGCGAGACTTTTAGAAGAGAAAACGGCAATCAAGAGCTTGTTTATAAAAAAGGTACCATTACCAACGCTTGGGGCGATACCGATTTCGATAGCAGCGAGCTAACCAAAAATCAAGCTAGCAATAAAGCTGCGGGCGCTACTGAGCTATTCGGCAATAAAGGAAACACCGTAATCGTAAAAGAAGGCGCAGGCAATCTAGGCGGCAAAAACATAAGCTCGGGTAGAGCCGACGTCAAAGATACCGAAACGCCTAATACTATCCATGATAACTACACTACGATCAAAGGTGGAACGGGATTTGGCGATGTATATGCAGGCTATGGCGATAGCGGAACCCAAGAGGTTCACCACAACGAGCTAAGCTT
>NZ_CAKZTI010000024.1 GCF_937921625.1 uncultured Campylobacter sp.
ATCGTCGGCGTCGGGCGAGTGAGCGACGTTTATATGCTTAAAAATCTTCAAATTTAATCCTTTTTGCTCCGCTTTAAATTTCGCGCGCGGCCTAATTCCAAAATGTTGCGAAATTATAGTGAAATTTTGCTACAGCCCTCATAAAAATGCGGAATTTCTAAAGAAAAGCGTGAAAACAGGGCTCGTTTAAAAGGCTAAATTTAACGCTCTCCGCTCGTCCTGCAGAACTTTTTGCGCTCCTTAAAAATTTCAAATTCCGATGCCGCGCCGAATTTGAGCGAATAATCAAAAATTCATTTCAAATTTGGTAAAATCAGATGAATTTATTTTTAAGGAAAAACATGGACGAGGGAAAGAAAAAGACGCTGGATGCGGCGCTAAAATCGATCGACAAGGCTTTCGGCAAGGGCACGCTCGTGCGGCTGGGCGATAAGCAGGTCGAGCCGATAGACGCCATCTCTACGGGCTCTGTGGGGCTTGACATCGCGCTTGGCATCGGCGGCGTGCCGAAGGGGCGTATCATCGAGGTTTACGGGCCTGAGAGCTCGGGCAAGACGACGCTTACGCTTCACATCATCGCCGAGTGCCAAAAGGCGGGCGGAATTTGCGCATTTGTAGACGCCGAGCACGCGCTGGACGTCAAATACGCTTCAAATTTAGGCGTCGATACCGACAATCTCTATGTCAGCCAGCCCGACTTCGGCGAGCAGGCGCTTGACATCGTAGAAACCTTAGCAAAGAGCGGCGCGATCGATCTTATCGTCGTAGATAGCGTCGCTGCGCTCACGCCGAAAAACGAGATCGAGGGCGATATGGGCGATCAGCACGTGGGGCTTCAGGCGCGACTTATGAGCCAAGCGCTGCGCAAGCTCGCGGGCGTCGTGCACAAGATGAATACGACGGTGATCTTTATCAACCAAATCCGTATGAAGATCGGCGCGATGGGTTACGGCACGCCAGAAACGACGACTGGCGGCAATGCGCTTAAATTTTACGCTTCGGTACGCATCGACATACGCAAGATCGCTACTTTGAAACAAAACGAAGAGAGCATCGGTAACCGCGCCAAGGTCAAGGTCGTAAAAAACAAGGTGGCGCCGCCGTTTAAGATCGCGGAATTTGACATAATGTTCGGCAAGGGCATCAGCAAGGTGGGCGAGCTGATCGATTACGGCGTCAAGCTAGACATCGTCGATAAAAGCGGCGCGTGGTTTAGCTACGGCGACACTAAGCTGGGTCAAGGGCGCGAAAACGCTAAAATTTATCTAGAGAATAACCCTGCCGTCGCTGAAGAGATCACGGCAAAGATCCGCGAGCAGATGGGTAGCGTAAATTTCAGCGCAGGCGCGGACGATGAAGAAAATTTACAAAATGGAGATGAGTAATGATTTATATCGAAGATGTTTATGCGATAGAAGTACTTGACAGCCGCGGCAACCCGACCGTGAAGGCGACCGTGGCCCTAAGCGATGGCACCGTAGCAAGCGCGATAGTGCCAAGCGGCGCAAGCACGGGCAAACGCGAGGCGCTGGAGCTTCGCGATAAGGATG
>NZ_CAKZTI010000025.1 GCF_937921625.1 uncultured Campylobacter sp.
AAATTTTAAAATTTCGATTGAGCCGCTAAGGTCTAAATTTTAAAATTTAAGCCCTGCGGAGCCCGGAATTCCTCGCTAGGTTTAAAATTTAAAATTTTCCCGCCGCTATTTTAAAATTTCAGCTCCTACCTATCTAAATTTTACTCGCCGCGATGCGTATTTCGGCTCGGTAAATTTCAAAGCCTAATCTCTTTGTCGCATCTTAAATAGCTCTTCAAGCGGGTTATTCTTTAGGCTTGAAATTTCCTCGATGCTTCCTTCGAAGGCGATTTTTTGATTATCCACGATCAAAAACCGATCCAAAATGTCAAAGATACTGTCCACGTCGTGCGTCACCATCACGACCGTGACGCCGAGGCTGTCTCTAAGCTCGCAAACAAGCCTATCAAGGGCTCTGGCGCTGAGCGGATCAAGCCCCGAGTTTGGCTCGTCCAAAAATAAAATTTCAGGGCTTAGAGCTAGCGCGCGAGCCAGCGCCACGCGCTTTTTCATACCGCCGCTAAGCTCGTTTGGCCTAAGCGCGGCGGCCTCCTTCTTAAGCCCCACCTTTTGGATCCAAAACATCGATAGCTCATCTATCTCGCGCTCGCTAAATTTAGAGTATTCGCGCAGCAGCACGCCTACGTTTTCGAGCACGCTCATCGAGCTGTAAAGCGCGCCGAACTGAAACATCACGCCGCATTTTAGGCGGATCTCGTTTTGCCCTGCTTCGCTTGCGCGCCAAATATCGCGTCCGAAAATTTTAATCTCGCCGCTTTGCGGGCGCTTTAAAAATATGAGCGTTTTCATTAACGTCGTTTTACCGCTGCCGCTGCCGCCTAAAAAGCCGTAAATTTCGCCCTTTTTGACGCTAAAGCTCACGCTATCGTGCATAACACGCGATCCGTACGCAGTAGTAACGTCGCGCGCGACTATGATTTTGGAGGTTTCGCTAGACTGCGCTTGCTCGCTCATAGCCCGATTTCCGAAAACAAAACCGCAAATACCGCATCGATCGCGATAACCCAAAATATCGCGTTTACGACGCTAATGGTGGTGTATTCGCCGATGCTTTGGGTATTTCCTTTGACTTCAAAACCCCGCATGCAGCCGATGATAGCGATAAATGCCCCGAAAAACGGCGCTTTAATCATACCTACTAAAAAATGCCTAAGCTCTACAGAAGCCTTAAATCTATCCAAATAATCGCTAAAGGCTATGTCTAAATACGCGTCACACACGATCATCTGCGCAAGGATACTCACGCCGTCTGCGATAAAAATGACTAGCGGCATGATTAGTACCATCGCGATAATGCGCGGCATCGCAAGAAAATAAAACGGATCAAAGCCCATCGTCCTCATCGCATCGATCTCTTCGGTGATCTTCATCACGCCGATCTGCGCCGTAAAACTCGAAGCCGAACGACCTGCGATAACAATAGCAGCAATTAGAGGCGCTACTTCACGGAGCGTCAAAGCGCCCATTATATCGATGATATAGATGCTAGCGCCAAATTTAGAAAGCATATCCGAGCCTATGTAAGCAAGCACGATACCGATCAAAAATGCCGTCAGTGAGACGATGAAAAGCGCGTCTATGCCGCTATCTTTGATGAAATTTACGGTTTCTTTGAAACGGAATTTCATCGGATGAATTACAAAAGCCGCGAGTTTAGAAAAAAACTCGCCCAAAAAGCTTGCAAGGCTTAGCAAGCCTAGAATTCCAAGATGGCAATAAAGTCCGATCTGTGCTAAAAAATTTAGCCTGCGAGACTCGGGTACGTAGCTAAAATCGATCGTTTTATCATCCATAAAGCTTAAAATTTTGGCAGCTTTGCAGCTATTCTCCACAAGGCTAACCCGCTTGCCGGCAAGGGCATTTTTAATCATCAGCGCCATGAAATAGTCTAAATTTGAAATTTCGCTTAAGCTTAGCTCCAGCTCGTTTAAATTTTTTACCGCTTTTTTTAGTGCAAGTAACTGCGAGCGCGAGCTTTTGTAGTTCCACTGCCCGCGTAGCGATAAGGTGTTTTTCCCGCCCGAGCTTTCGAGCGAAAAGGCTAAATTCCGCAAAAATTTCTCTCCAAAATCAAAAAATAGGGGAAATTATAATATAATCAACCTTGGCATTTTATAAAATTTAATGGAGATTTATGCTCAGAGGCTTTTTTACAAATAGCGCAGGCACGCTGGTTTCGCGAGTTTTGGGTTTCGTGCGCGACCTGCTTACCGCATCGGTTTTGGGCGCGGGAATTTACAGCGATCTGTTTTTCGTAGCGTTTAAACTGCCCAATCTTTTTCGCAGACTATTCGGCGAGGGAGCCTTTACGCAGGCGTTTTTACCGAGCTTTACCGCCGCGCGCAAAAAAGGAATTTTCGCCGCAGCGGTGCTTATTAAATTTAGCATTTTTATCGCGCTTCTAACGGCGCTTGTACTGCTCGCAGCACCCGTTTTTACCAAAGTTTTAGCATACGGATTTAGCGCCGAGCAGATCGATCTTGCCGTGCCATACGTGCGGATAAATTTTTTCTACCTTACATTCATTTTTGTCGTTACGCTCTTTGCCTCGCTGCTTCAGTATCGCGACCACTTCGCTACGACGGCGTTTTCGACCGCGCTTTTAAATTTAGCGATGATCGCGGCGCTTCTACTGGCTCGCGGCAAAGACGGCGCCACGGCGGTGCTCTATCTTAGCTTCGGCGTCGTGGCGGGCGGGCTTTTGCAGCTTGCGGTACACGTTTATGCGTTGAAATTTACCGGTATGCTGCGCGTCTTAGCCGGCGGCTTTGCGCGGCTTGCACGGGGCGATAAACCGCAGACGCAGGGCTTTTATAAAAATTTTTTCGCGGGCGTGCTCGGTGCGTCGGCGCTTCAGCTAAGCTCGTTTATAGATACCTTTTTTGCGAGCTTCCTTGCTAGCGGCAGTATCAGCTATCTTTACTACGCCAACCGCATATTTCAGCTGCCGCTCGCGCTTTTTGCGATCGCGCTTAGCACGGCGATCTTTCCGCGCATGAGCAAATTCGTAAAAGCTCGCGACGACGCGCAGGCTCTAGCTCTAGTCGAGCGCGGATTTTACTTCCTTTTGGCGCTGCTCGGGCTCTCTGCGATAGGCGGCGTGATGCTGCAAAACGAGATCACGCAGCTGCTATTTGAGCGCGGAGAATTTACCCGCCAAAATTCTATCGAATGCGCCGCGGTTCTTGGCGCATATATGGTAGGGCTCGTGCCGTTTGGGCTATCTAGGATTTTTTCGCACTGGCTGTATGCGAATATGAAGCAGAAGCTAAGCGCGAAAATTTCGATCTGGTGCGTTTTTATAAACGTCGCTTTGTGCGCGCTGTTTTTTAAACCCTTCGGAGCGGTGGGGCTTGCGTTTGCAAGCACGATAACGGGAGTGTTTCTACTTGGCTTTAATCTCTATTTTTTTGGATTTAATAACTTTTTGGCTATAATCCGCGCAAAAAAAATTATTGCGATCGCGGCGCTTTGTGCGGGCGAAGCGGCGATTTTATACATTTTAAAAGGCTTGTATTATGGTAATTTATGATAGTTTGAGCAAAAAAAAGCTCCCATTTAAGCCCATTAGCGAGGGGCTAGCGCGCATTTACGCCTGCGGTCCGACCGTCTATGACGACGCGCATCTGGGCCACGCAAAAAGCGCCGTGAGCTTCGATCTGCTGCGCCGCGTGCTGCAAGCGGAGGGATATGAGGTTAAATTTGCGCGAAATTTCACCGATATAGACGACAAAATTTTAAAAAAGATGGCGGAAACCGGCAAGAGTCTGGGGGAGATTACGGAATTTTATACCCGCAGATATTTGCAGGATATGAGCGCGCTAAACGTCGCGGACGCGAGCATTTCGCCTAAAGCGACCGAAAATATCGCCGCGATCTGCGAGCTCATATCCTCGCTTCTTAAAAAAGGCTTTGCCTACGAGATCGCGGGTGACGGCATCTACTTCGACACGCGCAAAGACGGGAATTATCTAAGCCTTAGCGGCAAAAAAGATGATGCTAGCAAAAACATCGCCCGCGTCGCCTCAAACGATGCTAAGCACGACGAGAAGGACTTCGTGCTGTGGAAATTTGACGAGAATTGGTTTGATAGCCCGTTTGGCAAAGGGCGCCCGGGCTGGCACAGCGAGTGCGTCGCGATGATTTTGGCGCACCTTGATAGCGGCGATCCGCAATTTTGCATCGACATTCACGCAGGCGGCGCTGATCTGCTCTTCCCGCATCACGAAAACGAAGCCGCGCAGTGCCGCTGCGCCCGTCATAGAGCGCTAAGCAAATACTGGCTTCACAACGGCTTCGTGCAAGTAAATAACGAAAAGATGAGCAAGAGCCTCGGCAACTCGTTTTTTGTAGGAGACGCCCTAAAAATCGCACCGGGCGAGGCGCTGAGATTTTATCTCTTAAGCTCGCATTACAGGGCAAATTTTAATTATTCGATAGCCGATCTGCTTGCGAGCAAAAAGAGGCTAGATAAAATTTACCGCCTTAAAAAGCGCGTCCGTGACGTTTTAGCTCCCGCTGCGGGGCAAAATTCCGCGGTATGTGTATCTGAACATACTGCGCAAATTTCATCCGCAAGCTCTGCGCGGGCTTGCGGAGCTGCGGGGCAAAATTTAGCTTCGAACGGATCTCAAAGTTTAAGCCCAAACACGGCGCCGAATTCCAAGCCTAAAAATTCTGCGTCTGAACTGCCTGCTGCGGAGGCTAAATTTAGATCGGAGATGATGGAGTTTTTAAGCGATGATCTCAACACCTCGGGCGCGCTTGCGGTGCTCGATAGCTTCGTAGCAAGCGCGAATGAAGCGCTAGATCGTGCGCCAAAAGACAAGGCGCTAAAGGCTCAGATCGCCGCAAATTTGGAGTTTGCGAAGCAGACACTCGGAATTTTATATGAGGATGAGACCGAATACTTTCGCTTCGGCGTGAGCGAGCAGCAAAGGGCGCAGATCGAGGAGCTAATAAAACAGCGCGCGCAGGCGAAGGCGGAAAAGGACTTTGCGAGCGCGGACGCCATCAGAGCGCGCCTTACGGATATGAAGATCGAAGTGATGGATACGCCTAGTGGCACGGCTTGGGAGGTCGCAACGGAGTAGAACGCAAAATTTATCGCAAAATTTTACGTTAAATTTTATGATTTTTGTCATACGGAGTACAAATCCGAACGCTAATTCGCGCGTAAATTTTAGCGCGATTTCATTCGGCGGTGCGATGGTAGCACTGCGGCGACCGTGCATATTTCGGCGCAATTTTTATTCGGCGATACAATGGTACGGCGATGTGGCGGCAAAGGCGCAAGGCGAATTGCGATTTTCATTAGTCGGCGCAGCTGATACAGCCGTGGCAAAATGGAGTAACGCTACGGTGTCTGCGCGTATTTACCGCGTTTTATCGGCAATGGACGATGCGGCGGCGCTATATAACGCGGTACAGCGGTAGTACTACGTGTCTGACTGTACGTAAATTTCAGTGCGATTTTTATCGGCAATTGGCGATGCGGGGTTGTGCCGTAGCGCAGTGAAAGCAGCACTGCGGCGACGCACAAATTTCGGCGCGATTTTTATTCGGCGATACGATGATACGGCGATGTGGCGGCGAAGGCACAAGGCGGGTCGTGATTTTTATCGGCAGCATGTGGCGATGCGAATGGGTGCAGCGAATAATAGCAATGCAGCGCTTGCGCGTAAATTTAGCGCGATTGCGGCAGTATGAAAGTGCAATGCGGCGCGCTGCTGCGCTGTCGCGATATAGCGCGACTATATTATGATGCGGCACTTTGTAGCGTTTTTATGGCGCCTCAAAGCATTTGCCGCTTAAAATGGGCGTACGAAAGCGCAATGCAATGCGATATGGCGGCAGTGCGGCGCCCTCTGGACGGTTCACAGCGCCTCAAAGCATTTAACGCTTAAAATGGCTCGCGAAAGTGTGGAAATCGCGATAAATAAAAACTCGCTCGCTTTTAAGGCACTTTGAGCTTTAAAAATGGTAATGTAAAAACCGCTCTGCGATGCGCAAAAGCCATTTTAAAGCGCTTTATGCTTTAAAAGTAGTAAATAAAACAACCAAAAACGGCGAGGCGCCGAAATTTCTAAAATTTCAGGAATTTTGGGATTTTAAATTCCTAAAATTTTAGAAATTTCGGAGTTGAAAATTCCTGAAATTTTAAGAATTACAAAATTTCAGGAATTTTAAATTCTAAAATTTCATGAATTTTTGGATTTTAAATTTTAAAAATCTTATAAAAAAGGATTGTATTTGAACGGCTTTAAAACTTTACTATCGCGCTTTAAGCCCTATTTTGGGGATTACAAGCCGCAGTTTGCATTGGCGATTTTGGGTATGGTGATGACGAGCGTGGCGACTGCTGCGAGCGCGAAGCTGGTTGAGCCCGTTTTAAATAAAATTTTCGTCGAAAAAAACGAGCCGTATCTCTACACGCTTCCGATCGCGATCATCGTGGTTTTTGCGATGAAAAGCGGCGGCGCGTTTATGCAAAACTACTTCACCGCCTTCATCGGTCAAGACACGGTGCGCCGCTTCCGCGATAGACTCGTCGCAAGCCTCGTGCGGCTGGACGTGGATTTTTTCAACCGCTTCCGTACGGGCGAGCTCATCAGTCGCACGATCAACGACATCGAGCGCATCCGCGTCGTGGTTTCGAATATGATCCCCGATTTTTTCACGCAGATCATTACGATTTTGGGGCTTTTGGGCGTCGTGATCTATCAGAGCCCAAAGCTTTCATTTTTCGCGCTCGTGGTCTTTCCGTGCGCGATATATCCGCTCTCGCGCCTTGCAAAGCGGATGAAAAAAATTTCGCGCGAGTCTCAAGAGAAAACCTCCGATATCTCCTCGGCGCTCAGCCAAATTTACTCCAACATAGAAATCGTCAAGGCAAGTAACGCCGAGAGCTTTGAAGTGGAGAAATTTAACGCCGAAAACAAGAAATTTTTCGGTCTAAATTTAAAGGCGGTCGTAACGACGTGCCTGGTAAGCCCGATCATGGAGATGTTAGGCGCCGTGGGTATCGCCGTGGTGATCATCGTCGGAGGGCAGGAGGTCATCGCGGGCCAGATGAGTATCGGCAGCTTTTTTAGCTTCCTTACGGCGCTTTTTATGGTCTACACCCCGATAAAAAAGGTCTCCTCGCTATACAACAACATGCAAGACGCCATCGCAGCGAGCGAGCGGACGTTTGAGCTCATAGACTTGGAGCCTACGATCGTAGGCGGCGGCAAGCAGATGGGTGAGATAGGCTCGGTGAGCTTTTGCGATGTGTCGCTAAACTACGGCGACAAGGCGGCGCTAAAAGATATAAGCTTTAGCATCAAAAAGGGCGAAATTTTAGCGCTCGTCGGAAACAGCGGCGGCGGCAAAAGCTCGGTCGTGAACCTACTGATGCGCTTTTACGACGCAAGCAGCGGTAAAATTTTATTCAACGGCAACGACGAGATCGGCGAGTTTAGCATCCCTAGCCTGCGCGAAAACATCGGCCTGGTAAGCCAACGCGTCTATATTTTTAACGATACGATCGCGCAAAACGTAAGCTACGGCGCGGAATTTAACGAGCAGCGCGTCATAGAAGCGCTGAAGCTCGCCAACGCCTATGAGTTCGTAAGCTCGATGAAGGATGGAATTTACACCGTGCTTAGCGAGTTCGGCGCAAATCTTAGCGGCGGGCAGCGCCAGCGTATCGCCATCGCGCGCGCGCTGTATAAGGACCCGCAAATTTTAATATTCGACGAGGCGACTTCGGCGCTGGATAACGCAAGCGAAAAGGAGATCTCAAACGTCATCGAAAAGATCAAACAAAGCAAAATCGTCTTTGTAATCGCTCACCGCCTCTCCACGATCGAGCGCGCCGATAATATCGCCGTGATGAAAAACGGTCGCATCCTCGCTATCGGCACCGATGCGAAGCTGACGGGCGAATGCGAGGAATATCGCAGCCTAAAGGGGATAATGCAAAACGGCTAGAGCTTTAAAATTTTGCCCCTTTTACGCCCCGGTTTTGCTCTATGAAATTTTGAAATTTTAGTTTTGAAGTAAGCCGCGTAAGTTTATCCGCAAAGATTGAAATTTTATTTTAAAATTTAGCCACGCGGATAGCCGCTTTGGCTGCAGAGCTTTTTTTAATAAAACTCGTCTCTTTGATGCGACGAGGCACGACTGCTAGAGATTTAACGTTTGGATTAAAATTTTATCTTAAAATTTCAGCGCTTCGTTGCGAGCCCGCCTCTAAATTTAAACGCTCGCGCTGTTTTAAAACCGCTGCGGTAAAAATTTTATCGCATGCTGGGCTTTTCAGCGCACTACCTGCACTTGATCTTAGACATCTGCGATAAAATTTTGGCTTTATTTTCCTTTATAAATTTTCGTATTTTTTTAAAATCTCTATCCGAATCGAAATTTTTCAAATATTTTTTTACATAAAAACCGAGCTTTAATCAATAAAAGGCTACAATAACGCCAAATTTAATTCCAAGGAAAAGTCATTGTTTGAATCTATGCGCGCGGCACGCTCGCTAAGCCCCCTATTTCTGGGGATTTTCTTTATGTTTATCGGCGACGCGCTAGTCATCGCAAGCGCGGGCATCATGCTAAAAGAATCCGGCCACAGCGAGCTTGAGATCGGACTAATTTCGGCGTTTTTCTTTTTAGGGGCGATCTTTAGCGGCTTTTTTGTGCCTTCGATAATCGGCGCACTCTCATACGTGCGAGCGTATGCGGTCTTTACGGCGCTTTTCGGAATTGCCGCAATGCTGCACGATCTTGGCTCAAACCTCGTATATTGGGCAATTTTGCGCTTCATTTTGGGCTTTTGCTACTACGCGCTTTTGATGATAATCGAAAGCTGGATAAACTCAAAGATCACAAACTCCATCCGCTCCCGCGTGCTGGCGATCTACGAAGCGGTTTTTTACGGCGCGTTTGCGATAGGAGTTGCAATTTTAGCGCTAAATTTCGGAACGATGAAAGTTTTCGTGCTAAGCGCATTTTTCATCATCCTAGCGCTGCTGCCGGTAAATTTAATCCGCTTCAATCCTCCTAGAGTCCCCGCTCGCATGCGAATTTCGATGCCGCAAATCTCGATCGTGCCGCCGCTTGCGTTTGCGACGGTGGTTTGCGCGGGCATTTTGATTAACGGCTTTTTTTCGATGGCGAGCGTTTTCGTGCTAAGCGCAGGGCTTGGAGTGGGCTCGGTGGGCGCATTTATGGGATCTGCGATGGTTGGAGGCTTCCTATCGCAGCTTGTTTGCGGCGTAATCTCGGATAAATTCGGCCGCAAACGCGCCATAATGATAGTTTGCGCCATCGGCATCGCAGCTTGCGCAGCGCTGTTTTTTGCCAAGAGCTTCATCCTAACGTGCGCGCTCGCGCTGATGTTAGGATTCGGCGCCTTTCCTTTGTATTCGCTTGCCATCGCGCGCGCAAACGACTCCATCACCGGCGAAGGCGCATCTCGCGTGCAAATTTCGGCAGCGATGCTTTTTATCTATTCGAGCGCGTCGCTCTGCTCGCCTTTGATCATCGGCGCGATGATGAAATTCTTGGGCGCAAACGGCTTTATCTGGGTATTTTTCGCGGCGATGAGCTTTTTATTTATATTTGCTATCTTCCGCCCCGAGATCGCGCCGAAAAGATAGCTTTAAAATTTTAAATTTTTTCGTAGATCAAAAATTTATAATAAAACGCCGCGATTGCGAACATAAAGCCCATGCCGAAGGTGATTTGCGAAAGCGAAAATCCAAGCTCGAAAAAAAATCCGATCGCAGCCGACACGAGCGTCGCGACGATGAAATACGCCATATCGTTGTAAGCGATGACGCGCCCAAAAAACTCCCTATCGACGTGGCTTTGCAGCTGCGTAAAAGAATACGACCACACCGTCGTGATGAAAAATCCCGCCGCGATCATGCCCGCAAACGAAAGCCAGTAGTTAAACTCTAGCACCGCCCACAGCCCGATGCCCGCAAACTGCCCCAGCAATAGCCAAAAAAACGTATGTTTATTCACGATCTTGCTTAGCCATATCTGTCCGAAAAACGCAGCCGCCGAGCGCGACATATTCATAAGCCCGATGACTAGCGATGCGCTTAAAATTTCTTTGTATTTGTACTTCGCAAGAAGCGCGATGAGATTGTCGTAGGTGGTGACGGCGACAAAGGCGTGAAGGACGATGAGATGTACGACCAAAGGATGCGAGCGCAGGTAAGAAAAGCCCTCCTTTAGCATCTTAAACACGGGCTCTGGCGCATTTCTTGCAAGGTCTTTAAAATTTAGCCGCAGCAGGATAAAAAACGAAAAAACGTATAAGCAAAAATCCAAAATAAATGCCGCTCGCACGCCGAAATAGTGGATAAAAATACCCGCGCTCGCCATGCCGAAAGTATATGTGATCGTCCAAATAATGCCCGTCATCTCGTTGGCAAGCTTGAGATAGGGGCGACTTAGAAATTTCGGCAGCGTAGATGATTCGGTTTGGAAAAACAGCGTGCCTGCGACGCTGCGCACGACCACGATCAAAAGCAGCAGCCACAAATAATCCAAACTATCGATAAAAATCAGCATGAAAATACTGATCATCTCGGTTATGAACATCGCCGTCATCAACGGCTTTGGTTGAAATTTATCCACGATGATGCCGTTGATGGGCGCTAAAAAAACGTTCGGTACGAACGAAACGACGCCCACCGCCGTGATCGCCCATACCGGCGCGCCAAGCTCTATGAGCAGCGTAGCGACCCCCACCACCGAAAACCACAAGCCGAACATACATATAAAACCCGCCGAAAAGAGCAGGCGGTAGTTGCGCGAATGGCGAAGCAGTACGATGTATCTGATCATAAAATTTTATCCCGTAAATTTAATATAAAAAATCTATCGAAATTGTATCACGGCGCGCCTTAAAAGCCAAAATAAGCTAAAAATGCTATAATTGCGAAATTTTAATTCAGGAGTGAAAATGGAAGGGTTCGTAACTACGGTAATAGTATTTTGCGTCCTCATCGCGGCAATTCTAAAGATGGGGGTCAAGATCGTCTCACAATCCGAAATTTTGATCATCGAGCGGCTGGGTCGCTTTCATAAGGTGCTAGACGGCGGCTTTCACATCATCGTGCCGTTTTTTGACGCGGTGCGCGCGAAGATGAGCGTGCGCGAGCAGCTGGTGGATATCAGCAAACAGCAAGTCATCACCAAAGATAACGTCAACATAAGCGTCGACGGTATCGTCTTTTTGAAGGTCATCGACGGCAAGATGGCGCTTTACAATGTCGAGGATTATCGCCGCGCGATTTCAAATTTAGCGATGACGACGCTACGTAGCGCGATCGGCGAGATGAGCTTAGACAGCACGCTTAGCTCGCGCGATCAGCTAAATTCCAAACTGCAAATCGCTCTGGGCGACGCTGCGGATAACTGGGGCGTAAAGATCATGCGCGTGGAGATCTCCGAAATTTCGGTACCGCACGGCATCGAAGAGGCGATGAATATGCAGATGAAAGCCGAGCGCGAAAAGCGCGCGATCGAGCTTAAAGCCGAGGCGGAAAAAGCAGCCCTCATCCGAAACGCCGAAGCGCTAAAGCAGGAGAAGGTTCTCGAAGCCGAGGCGATCGAGCGTATGGCGGATGCGAAAAAATATGAGCAGATCGCGCTCGCGCAAGGTCAAAAGGACGCGATGGACAATATAAATTTAGCGATGAGCGCTTCCAGCTTTGCGGCGGAATACCTGCTCGCGCAGGGTCGCGTAAACGCCTTCAGCGAGCTGTCCAAAAACCCGAGCAAGGATAAAATTTTAATCCCTTACGAAACGAGTGAGCTTATCGGCTCTCTTAGCGTGCTTAAAGAATTCCTCGGCAAAAACGGCGCGAAGGATGCTAAATGAACGCGCTGATTTTTATCATAATCGGCGTGATTTTGGCGATCGTCGAGCTTTTGGTGATGGATTTTACCTTTATATTTTTCAGCGCCGGATTTTTCATCACGGGGCTTTTGAGCTTCGGCTTTCATCTTGATTGGGACGTGCAAATTCTGCTTTCGTTCGTGCTTTCGTTCGTGCTTCTAATCGCACTTAAAAGGCCTCTAAAATCGCGCTTTTTCAAACCCGAAGAGAAACACGAGGATAATTTTTTGGACGAGAGCGGCACCGGCACCGTCAAAAACGGCATGGTCTATTTCAAAGGTACATTTTGGAAAAGCGATGAAATTTCAGATCTTAACGAAGGCGACCGCGTCGAAATTTTAGGCGTAAAAAACGGCCAGATCGTGGTTAAAAAAGATAGCAATCGAAATTCTAGCGGCGCAGACAGCGTAAATTTAAATGACGGCGACGTAAATTTAGGCGACGCGGACGCGGACGATAAAAATTCTAACGCCGCCGCGAGCAAAGACGCGCAAAGCTCTGGCGCTAAACAAGAAGCGTCCGCAGATCCGAAAGAGGCGTAGAGTGAGCGCTAAAACCGCACCGAAAAAAGCGATAAACAGCAAAGATGAAATTTTAAAATTTTTATCGTCGCAAAAAAAGAGGCTTTTTGCGGTGGGCGTTACCGAGCTAGGACTTTTCGGCAGCTACGCCAAAGGTAGCGCCGACGCGTTTTCGGACATCGACATCGTGATCGAAACCGATGGAGCAAAAATGGCAAAAAATTTAGGAAACCCATTTTCGGCGCTGGTCTTTTTAGACGATTTTAAAAAAAAGCTATCCTGCAAATTTAATGTAAATGTCGATCTGTGCGATACTACCTCTTTAAGTCGCGAAGAAAAAATGAAGCTGCTGCAAGGAGCGATTTATGTTTGAAAGATCAAGCGTCGAGCGATTAAAAAAGATATCTGATAAAATTTCATCCATCCTAAAAAAATGCGAGGGCGGCGCAGCGCAGGCTCTTGCCGACGAGGATGTTTTGCAGCCCGCGATAATGATGCAGTTCATAAATATCCACGCCCTGCTAAAGGGGCTGCAAGAAAGCAACGATTTGCAGGCTTTGGCGATCTTTAGCAAAGATGAAATAAGAGCTATCAACGCCACCAGAAATATCGCTTCGCACGAATACGAACGGCTAAATTTTGAACTGATAGAGATAGCTATCAAGGACTATCTGCCGACGCTAAATCAAAAAATCACCAGCGCACTAAAGCCGTATCGCAAAGGCAAACCGGAAGGATAAATTTGAAAAGACTAAGTATAGATGAAGCCTTAAATTTAATAGAACATGCCAATCTAAACGAGCTTGGGCGCGCGGCGTTTGCGCGCAAGCTCGAGCTGCATCCTGACCGCGTCACGACCTTCATCATCGATCGAAACATAAACTACACCAACGCCTGCATGATAGATTGCAAATTTTGCGCATTTTATCGCCACGCAAGCGACGCAGATGCCTATGTGCTGAGCTTTGAACAGATTAGCGAAAAGATCGAGGAGCTCATCGCCGTGGGCGGCACGCAAATTTTATTTCAAGGCGGCGTCCATCCGAAGCTGAAAATCGAATGGTACGAGGATCTGGTGGAGTTCATCCGCAAAAATTACCCGAGCATCACGATCCACGGCTTCTCGGCAATCGAGATCGATTATATCGCGCGCCTTAGCCGCATCAGCACGCTTGAAGTGCTTCGCAGGCTGCAAGCCAAGGGGCTCTACTCGATGCCCGGAGCCGGAGCCGAAATTTTAAGCGACCGCGTGCGAGAGCTAGTAGCGCCGCGCAAAAGCGATAGCGCCACGTGGCTTAGAGTGCACGAGGAGGCGCACGGCATCGGCATGAAAACGACCGCCACGATGATGTTCGGCACGCTTGAGAGCACGCGCGAGATCGTGGAGCACTGGGATAAAATCCGCGAGCTGCAAGACCGCACGGGTGGCTTTCGAGCGTTCATTTTGTGGAGTTTTCAGGGGCAAAACACCCGCCTTTTGCGCGAGCATCCCGAGATTAAAAAGCAAAGTCCGAACCGCTACCTGCGCCTGCTCGCCGTCTCGCGGCTATTTTTGGATAATTTCAAAAACATCCAAAGCAGCTGGGTCACGCAGGGCAGCTACATCGGGCAGCTGGCGCTGAAATTCGGCGCGAACGATCTGGGAAGTACGATGATGGAGGAAAACGTCGTAAAGGCGGCGGGCGCGAGCTTTCGGATGAGTAAGGACGAGATGATAGCGCTGATCCGCGACGTAAGCGAAATACCCGCCAAGCGCAACACCAACTACGATATTTTGGAGACTTACGCTTAGGTGCGGGGTTTGCGCGTTTGCGGCAGAAATTTTTATGCGTTTGCGGCTAGAGAATTTAGCGGTAAAATTTTGTCTTAAAACAGATGGCGAATTTTTGCGATCGCGAGCGTGGAATTTTGCAACGGAATTTAAAATTTTGATATGGGTGCGGGTTTAAATTTACTGGCGCAAGCGGAATTTGCGCGGTAAAATTTCATTTCGCTACGGAATTTCGCCTTAAAATTTTGCGGACGCGAAATTATACGCCGCAAGATCAACACGGCGGAGACGGCGCGTGAGAGATATTTCGTTTACAATGCTTGCCGTATTTGGGTGCGGATATATTTCGTCTCGTACTGCGAATACGGCGCGACGCGGTGTTTCGGGCGCTGAAATTTTACAAAAATGCGGCGCGATTAAATTTCAAATTTTAAAGCGGAATGGGCAAAACTGCCTTGGCGCGAAATTTTAAAAGCGAGCCCTGGTGCAAATTTTAAAAGCGTCTCGGCTGCGTCAAAATTTTAAAACCACGCCTGCAAGAACGATGAAATTTAAAAATTTTATAAAGGAAAACGATGGAAAAAAAAGAGATTTCACTCAAAACTAAAGGCGGCAAGAGCGCTAAAATCGACTTTTTGTATCAGTTTGATGATTCGCTGCCGGTGGCGAGCTTCAAGTTAATTTTTAAAGCAAGCGGTGCGGTGAGCGAGAAGACCCCAGGTCTTGCGCGCATCTGTGCGGGCGTTTTGGGCGAGGGCTCAAAGACGCTAGGAGTGAGCGAATTTCACCGCAAGCTCGATATCCGCGCGGTCGAAATCAGCGCCGCGAGCAATTTTGAAACCTTCGGCATCCAGCTAAACTGCCTAAAAGAGCACTTCGATTTCGGCTTAGACATGCTGCGAGAGCTGCTTAAAGAGCCCAATTTAACGCCCTCGGTGCTAGAAAAGCTAAAAATGCAAACCATAGGCGAGCTCGCCGTGCTAAAAAGCGAGTTCGATTACATCGCGACATGCAACCTCAAAGCGCTTCTGTATCCACGCACGAGGCTCGAGCAACCGCTTATAGGCGACGAGGCGAGCGTAGAGCGGATCACGATGAAGGATGTGCGGGAGTTTTTCGCCTCGCTGAGTTTAGAGAATTTATACGTCGTTTTATGCGGCGACGTGAGCGATAAAAACCCGAAAATCGCGGAAATTCTAAGCCTTTTTGCAAGCGGAGAAAAGCGCGAGCTGCCGTTTTTCACGCCGAGCGATGCGAAAAAAATAAAGATCCAAAAGGAGCAGACGCAGCAGGCCTACATCTACTTCGGCGCGCCTTTTGCGCTGCCGAAGGAGCAGGAGTTCATCGCAAACACCGCGCTATTCGTGCTCGGAAGCAGCGGTTTCGGCAGCAGGCTGATGGAGCGCATCCGCGTCAAGCACGGGCTTGCGTACTCGGTCTATGCGCGCGGTGATTTCGAGCTTAGCCGCCGCGAGTTTTGGGGCTATCTGCAGACCAAAAACGAAAATTTACAAAACGCCGCCGCGCTCGTAAAAGAGGAGATCGCGAAATTTATCGCATCTGGCGTGAGCGAAGCGGAGCTGAAAAGCGCAAAAAAATTCCTAATCGGAAGCGCCGTGCTACAAAAAGAGACGATGTTCAAGCGAGCGGCGATCGCGCAGAGCGAGTATTACAAGGGCTATGCATTCGGCGAGTTCGAGCGAAATTTAAAGCGCATCGAGACGCTAAAACTAGGAGCACTTAACGATTTCATCAAGTCGCACGACGAGATCATGAACCTAAGCTTTTCCGTCATTTGCGACGAGGCCGCCGCGAAAAAGGGGCTTAAAATTTAGCCCGTCACGGCGCGTATCTGCAGTCGGCATAAATGGATAAATTTTAAATTTATAAAGCGGCGCGGGCCGCGCTAAATTTTACTTTTGCGCTCTGTTTGCGTACGGCTTGTGCGTTTAAATTTAAAACCGCGCCTGCGTCGCACTAAAATTTACGGGCTTTGCAGAAGCGATTAAATTTACGAGCCTTGCAAGAACGGCTAAATTTAAAGGCGCCGTGTACGACTCGGTAAAATTTCAGCGCGCAAAATAAAGCCCGATTTCGCACGCCGTTTGCAAGCCGCGTAGTGAAATTTAAAAGATGATGCGCGCGCATCTCTTTCGGATCGTACGGTTTGCAAATCGTGCCGTGAAATTTAAAGCGATCGTACTCTGTTTTAAAACCCGGTGCGCGCCGAAAAGACGCGGTTGCCAAACAAAGTGCGCGCAAACGAGTAAAATTTACAGGCGCAGCCGGCAAGCAAATTTGCCGCAATAACGAAATTTCGAGCAAATTTAAACAAGCGTTCGATGCAGCGCGTAAAATTTCGATCAAATTTAGGCGAGCGATTCCACTGCGGCGTATAAAATTTCGCAGCGCGAGGGCTTAAACGCCTATCAAATTTAAAGGATGAAAATTGATTTTTGAAGCAAAAGACGCGGCGACGCTGCAAAAGGCGGGCATTACGACGCTTTTGGATCTGGCGCTGCTTCTGCCCAAAAGCTTCGACGATCTAAGCGTTAGAGACGCGCCCTGCGCGGGCGAGAGCACGGCGGAGGTCGAGTGCCTCTTCCAGCACAGGCGCGGCTCGATGCTCATCGTCGCGGCGCACTGCCTCAGCTGGGAGCGCGAGATCAAAATCGTGATCTTCAATGCCAAAAGTTGGCACTTCGGCGCCTTCAAGCGCGGCAAAAAATTCTTCATCCACGGCAAATGCGACGAGAGCTTCGGCTCGTGGCAGTTCGTAAACCCAAAAATCGTAAGCGAGCCGGGCAGGATCGCGCCCAAATACAAAGCCGTGCTGAGCGACGCTGCGGCGCAAAAGCTGATCAAAAAATATCTAAGCGCGGGCGCGCTTTTAGCCTGCGGGCTACGCGCGGACGAAGCGGCGGTACTGCTCGCGCTACACGAGAGCTCGCCGCGCAGCGTGCGAATGCTAGCTGCGTTAAATAGGCAGCTCAAGGAAGGCGGCGCGGAAAATTTTGGCGAGCGCGACGACGTTTCAAACGGCGGCAAAATTCCGAGTGGCAGTGAAATTTTAAATGGCGGAATTTCAAACAGCGACAAAATTTTAAATGACGACAGAATTTTAGGTAACGGAGAAATTCCAAGCTCGCAAAGCTCGGTAGCCGCCGAAATTTTAAAGGGCAGATCGCAAAACGGTGAAATTTTTAGGGGTAAAATTTCAAACTATCCTCAAAGTAGCGGAGCTCTTGCCTGCGAAGCAATGCGCGGCACGGAGAACGAAATTTTAAGCGACGGAATTCCAAATGGCGCGGAGACTTCACTCCCCCCAAGCCTCCGTGACGACGAGATTGCGAGCGATAAAATTTTAAACGGCGAAGGGCGCCAAGCGCACGATGCAGAGATTTATAACGACGAAAATTTTTGCGTCCAAAGCGATGAGGATTTTCTTGCTGTATACGGCGCGGAGGCGCGCGAGGATGAAATTTCGGACGACTTTAAAGCCGATAATGAAGCGGCGGCGAACAGTGATAAAATTTCAAATGACCTAGTATCCGATATCCAAGCAGCGGCACGACCAGCAGACGTTGAAGCCGCAATTGCACAACCCATGACCAAGCAGTCCGTAGCCGAAGCCATAGTCGCGCAACAAATTGCAAGCGCCCAAGACGTAGATACACAATCCGCAGTGATTAAAACTTCAGACGTTCGAATCGCAGATTTGCAACCCGTAGCCGTCCAAACTCAAAACGCAAGTATGCAACCCGCAGCAATCCAAACTTCAAGCCAAGTAGCGAGCGCACAAACCGCGACCATCCAAACTTTGAGTGCACAAGCTACGGGCGCACAGCCTGTATGCAATCAAACTGAAAATCTTCAGACGGTAGTAGCCGCGCGGATCGCAACCGCAGAGCCTATGATCGCTCAAAATGTAAGCGATGCCGAAACTGTCCATGCCGCCGAGGCCGCACCTATGAGCGCTTCGCGCGATTGTGCCGTGCAATCTACGCATTACCAAACTGGAACTATCCAGACCGCAGCCGCCCAAGCTACGACCGCCATACCTACAATCGCTCAAATTGCAAGCGACGCCGGAACTGTCCATGCCGCCGAGGCCGTCCGAGCCGCAGCCGTAACGCAGATAAGCGGTGCTGCGATTTTACGCACGCTGAAATTTGTAGAAATTCTAAACTACCTGCAAAAGCTAAGCGCAAAAAAAACAAGTTTCCCGGCGCAAATTTACCCGCTGCGCGACATTTCGGATTGGCTTGCTTCGCTTCCTTTTGAGCCTACGCGCGATCAGTTGGGTGCGATAAAGGACATCGCTAGCGATCTGCAAAGCCCTCTAGCGCGCCGCCGCGTCGTCATGGGCGACGTAGGTAGCGGCAAGACGCTCGTGATCCTCGCGAGTGCGGCGATGAACTACCCGCGCATCAGCTATCTGATGGCGCCTACGAGCATCTTGACCGAACAGATTTACGCTGAGGCGCTCCGTCTGCTGCCGCCGCAGATTAAGGTTCTGCTCGTAAAAAGCGGCGATCGCGAGCCGAATTTCGCGGGCGCGCACCTTATCATCGGCACTCACGCCCTGCTCTACCACGAGCTCGCGCCGTCAAATCTCATAATGGTCGATGAGCAGCACCGCTTCGGCTCCAACCAGCGCGAAAAGATCGCGCGCCTCACCGAAAACGGCGAGTTTCGCGCGCATTTCATTCAGTTTAGCGCTACGCCGATACCGCGCACGCTAAGCATGATCCAATCCGAGCTCGTAAACTTTAGCTTTTTAAAACAGCTGCCGTTTGAAAAACAGATCAAAACCAAAATTTTGCAAAACGACGGATTTGCGGGCTTTATGCAGGATCTGCGCCGTGAGCTTGCCGCGGGCAATCAAGCGATCATCGTCTATCCGCTCGTGCAGCAAAGCGAAAGCTCGGTCTATCAAAGCCTTGAGGAGGCGGCGCCGTTTTGGAAGGCTCAATTCCCAGATGTCCTGATCACCCACGGCAGCGACAAGGACAAGGAGGAGGTTTTGCGCCGCTTCCGCGATGAAGGGCGACTGCTGATAACCACGACGATAGTCGAAGTGGGTATCTCGCTGCCGCGGCTTAGCGTCATTTTAATCGTGGGCGCCGAGCGAATGGGGCTCGCGTCGCTTCATCAGCTGCGAGGGCGTGTCGGACGCAAAGGCCAGGCGGGGCGCTGCTACCTCTACACCAAGCTCAAATCCCCACCGCAGCGCCTGCGCGAGTTCGCAGCGACGCTGGATGGATTTAAGGTCGCAAATATCGATCTGAAAAACCGCCAAGGGGGCGATCTGCTGGGCGGCTCGGTACAGCACGGCGCGATGTTTACGTGGTATGATTACGAAGAGGACGTGACGGCTGCGGCAAAGCAGCGACTGAAAGACATAGGACGGGGCGCGTGAAATTCTACGAGATACGATAGAATTTAAACGTAATTTTAGTCGCGGCAAAATTTTACGAAGCGAATGCGATTATGAGGTAATGGGCGATCTGATATAAAATTTGAAATTTCACGGCGCAGATTGCATCGGATAAAATTTAGAGCTTTACCAAGCGTCGTTTGCTTTTAATTTCTAAAATTTATGCAACTTAAAGTCCAAAAAAAGGAGAGCAAAATGGCTTGCGTGACCTACGACAAGGCGAAATGGCACTGGGGCGCAAAAAATGCGCCGACAGATATCCCGCAGGAAAACGGCGCGACGCACATCGCGTTTTTCTTCCGCTGGTGCATGGAGCGCAAGCTCTATTCCAAGGACTTCGCGGCGGATTTCGCGGACGATATAGCGCGGATGAACGATAGCTTTGATTATCGTCAGTATTTTTTCGACGCCATGGACGGCGTGCTGGGTAGCGACGAGCTAAACGCCGTGGGTAAGGCCTTTGCGAAAGCCTACTACACCACGGACCGCACGAAATTTGCCAAAACGCACGGCTGGTATTTGCAAGATTACGACGATTTCGTCGCACGCAAATTCGGCGATAAAAACTTCGACAACGCCTATTTTTACATAGAAAACTCGCCGCAAAATTACGCCGAGATCAAAGAGATCATCGATCGCCGCTACGAGGAATTCTTGAGCTTCAAGGCGGCGAAGTAGAAATTTTACCGCGAGCTTAGCCGGTTTGAAATAGACGCCTAAGTCGAAACGGCGGTGCGATCGACGGTGCGGTAAAATTTAAAATTTTACGCAATGCGTTAAATTTTGCGCAGCGCGTAAATTTCGGTGGCGCTTTAATTTTACATAGCATGCCACGAGCCGGCGCGACGCATCGCAAATTAAATTTTAAAATCCAACCGCTTCGCAGTGCGGGATACATTAAACCTAGCGGCGCGCTGTTTTTATAAGCCTGGCGCTGTATTTGCAAGCTCTCAGAATGCAATATTAGCAGCCGTTACGCCGATCGTCGCGCCGTAAATTTTATAAACGCCGATCGTTTAAAATAATTCTCAAAGATCGCGCAATCCGCATTTTAAGAATAAATTTGAAATTTTAAAATCATCGCGGCGCGCGATGTAAATAAGCAGAACCGATACGTTGCTGCGAGCGGCAGGGCTTAAAATTTAGGTAAATTTAACTATAATCGCCGCAAAAATTTGAAAATTTTAAAATTTCACAAAGGATTTCATCGATGATCAAGGCACTTCGCGGTATGAACGATATTTCAGGCGAACAGGCGCGCATCTACTCGCAAATTTTAAGCGTGTGCGAGCGCGTGGCGCGCAATTACGGCTTTTGCCTCATCGAAACTCCCAAGCTCGAGCAGACCGCGCTATTTCGCCGCAGCGTCGGCGAGAGCAGCGACATCGTCGGCAAGGAGATGTATGAGTTTAGCGACAAAAGTGGTGAGAGCGTCTGCCTGCGCCCCGAGGGCACCGCGGGCGTCGTGCGCGCCTTTATCGAAAAAAAGCTCGATCGCAGCGGCGGCGTGCATAAATTTTATTATCAAGGCTCGATGTTTCGCTACGAGCGCCCGCAAAAGGGGCGCCTGCGCGAGTTTCATCAATTCGGCGTCGAGTGCTTCGGCGAAAATAGCGTTTATGAGGACGCGAGCGTGATTTTGATGCTGGCGCAAATTTTACGCGAGCTAAATGTCGCCGCAACGCTTAAAATCAACTCTTTAGGCGACGAGGAGTGCATGCCGGCATATAAAACCAAGCTCGTAAATTTCTTGCAAGGACACAAAGACAGGCTCTGCGAGGACTGCCAAAGGCGCATCGATACCAATCCGATCCGCGTGCTGGACTGCAAAAACGAAAGCTGCCAGAAAATTTTAGCCGCCGCGCCTCTTATAACGGAAAATTTAAACGACGCCTGCGCCGCGGAATTTGTGCAGCTGCAAAGAATTTTAACCCAAAACGGGCAAAAATTTGAAATAGATCCGAAGCTCGTGCGCGGGCTTGATTACTACTGCAAAACCGCCTTTGAGTTCGTCTCAAGCGAGCTTGGCGCGCAAAGCGCCGTAGGCGGCGGCGGGCGCTACGACAGGCTCGTGGAGTTTTTAGGCGGCAGAAAGACGGCGGGCGTGGGCTTCGCGATCGGTATCGAGCGAATAGCCGAAATTTTAAAAACGCGCGAAAGCCCACAAGCGCGCGAGGGACTTTATATCGGCGCGCTGGATGAAGCATTCGTAAGCACGGCATTTTCATTTGCGCTAAAACTGCGAAAGTTTTGCAAAACTCAAATTTCATACGAGCCCAAGAGCCTAGCCAAGCATTTAAAGGCAGCCGACGGGGCGGAGGCTAAATTTTGCCTTTGCATCGGGCAGGACGAGTTTGACCGAGCCGAGGTGTGGTGTAAAAATTTAGAGGATCAAACCACCTTCGCGATCAAATTTAAAGAGGTCGAAGCGTTTTTTAAGGATAGAGCATGAGCGATTACGGACTAAATATTTGGGGAAATTCCAACTTCACGATAGACGGGGGCAAACTATGCCTAAACTCCGATTTCAAGCAGCCTTTGGTAGATATCATAAAAGAGATCCGCGCAGACGGCGTGCGAGGCCCGATACTGCTGCGCTTCCCGCACCTCATCAAAAAGCAGATCGTCGAAATTTATTCAAATTTTAACCGAGCCATTAAGGAGTTTGATTACAAGGGAAAATTCCACGCCGTCTATCCGCTTAAGGTAAATCAATTCCCGGGCTTCGTTAAAAATTTAGTCGATATCGGCGAGCCTTACGGATACGGACTCGAGGCCGGCAGCAAGCCCGAACTGCTGCTAGCGATGGCGTATAACAAATACGGCGCGCCGATTACCGTAAACGGTTTTAAAGATAAGGAGCTCATCAATATCGGCTTCATCGCCGCAGAGATGGGACATAACGTAACGCTTACGATCGAGGGGTTAAACGAGCTTGAAACCATCATCGAAACGGCCAAGGAGCGGTTTGCGCCAAAGCCATTCATCGGGCTTCGCATCAGGCTGCACAACTCCGGAAGCGGGCTGTGGGCGAAAAGCGGCGGGATAAATTCCAAATTCGGCCTTACCTCGACCGAGCTTATAGAGGCGATAAATTTGCTCAAGAAAAACGACCTCATCGAGCAGTTTACGATGATTCATTTTCATATCGGCTCGCAGATTACAGAGATTCATCCGCTCAAAAAGGCCCTCATCGAGGCGGGCAACATCTATACCGAGCTTCGCAAAATGGGCGCGAAAAATTTAAAATCCATAAATTTAGGCGGAGGTCTTGCTATCGAATACTCCCAAGCCAAAGAAAGCTCCAGCCGCAACTATACGCTAAAAGAATACGCCAACGACGTGGTCTTTCTACTAAAATCGATCGCAGAGGATAAAAAAGAGGCCGAGCCCGATATTTTTATCGAGAGCGGAAGATACGTAGCCGCCAGCCACGCGGTGCTCGTGGCGCCGATTTTGGAGCTTTTTACCCAAGAATACGCCGAAGAGAAGCTCGCCCTAAAAAAGGATAATCCGCCGGTAGTCGCCGAGCTATACGATCTGTATAAAACTCTAAAACCCTCCAACGCGCTAGAGTATCTGCACGACGCCATGTCGCACATGGAGAGTGTGCTTACCCTTTTTGATCTAGGATATGTCGATCTGATCGACCGCTCAAATGGCGAAATTTTGGTTCATCTAATAATGCGAAAGGCGTATGGAATTTTAGGCAACAAGCAAGAGTATAGCAATTTCTTAAACTCCCTAGGCAACGCCCAAGAGCGCTATTTAGTAAATTTTTCGATCTTTCAAAGCTTGCCCGATTTTTGGGGCATCAAGCAGCACTTCCCAATCATGCCGTTAGAGAGGCTGGACGAGCGCGCCACGCTATCGGCGTCAATCTGGGATATCACCTGCGATAGCGACGGCGAGATAGAATTCGACAATCAAAAAAATCCGCTCTTTCTGCACGATTTCGATCCTGAAAAAGAGGAGTATTTTTTGGGCTTTTTCCTTGTCGGAGCCTATCAGGAGGTGCTTGGCATGAGCCACAACCTCTTTGCACACCCCACTGAAGCGACCGTGATCTTAAAGGATGACGGCGGCTTTGAGATCAAGGATTTTATCGAATCTCAATCGGTCATCGACATCTTGGAGGATATGGACTACGACGTAGTAGATATCCGCGAAAGCCTAAACGAGCGCGTCGAAAAATCAAATCTTATCGGAGATAAAGAGAAAAAGCATATCCTGGGCGAGCTATATCTGTTTTTAAACGACAACAGCTATCTAAAGACGATCAAATGAGTTTTTGGCAAATTTTAAAACGGGACTTCACCGAGCCCTTGCGCCAAGACCCCGCATGCAATAGCGTATTTGAGATATTTTTCTGCTATCCCGGCGTCTGGGCGCTGATAAATTACCGCTTCGCGCATTTTTTCTACGAGCGAGGTTTTAAGCTCATTGCTCGCGCGATCAGCGGACTTAGCCGCATAATCACCGCCGTAGATATAAACCCCGGCGCACAGATCGGCTCGGGCGTGTTTTTCGACCACGCCACGGGGCTTGTCATCGGAGAAACGGCGATCATCGGCGATAACTGTCTGATCTATCAGGGCGTCACTCTCGGCGGCGTGAGCTTAGAGCACGGCAAGCGCCATCCGACGCTGCAAAACGGCGTCGTAGTTGGTGCAGGAGCTAAAGTGCTAGGCAACATCACCATCGGCGAAAATTCCAAAATCGGCGCAAATTCCGTCGTCGTAAAGGACGTCGAGCCAAACTGCACCGCTGTAGGCGTGCCTGCTAGAATTTTAGGAAGCTGTGAGAGCGATCCTTTAGCGCATAATAAAATTCCCGATATCAGCCAGGAGCTTATCAAATATCTCATCAAGCGTATCGAAATTTTGGAAGATTGCATCTGCAGCGGCAGAAAAGATATCGCCGAAATGGATGAGGATCTCAATAAATTCTACGAAGAGTATCTAAAATCATTAAAATAATAAGGGTTAAAAGTGAAAAAGGCTCTATTTTTTATAATTTGTGCTATTTTGTCGGCAAGCGGCAGCGACGCTAATAGCGTGAAAAATTCCGCGGACGACGCCAGAATAAGTTTAGTAAAAAGTCTATACATCAAGGACACCTATTTCGGCGATCACAAAAATGCCCTATCAGCTTCTTTCAGATCCGTGCTTATGCAAGATGAAGCATCTGCTGGCGAAGGTGAGGTGGGCTGCTTGGACTATGATCCGGTAATCGGCGGTCAAGATGTCTGCGACGATGCGAAATATGATTTTGAGCTAGGGCAGCGCGATACCGTCGTAGTAACTCAGACCTGCCCCTACGGCACGCAGACGATAATCTACAAACTCGTCCGTAGCGGAGGAGATTATAAAATCGACGATATCTACAACCAAGACCCAAGCGGCGGCAGGGCTTTTAGCGTCAAAAATCAAATTTTAAATTGTCTAAACCAATCCAAGGAGCATCAATGAAATTAACACTTTCAAGTCGCGTAAGCAAGCTCGGCGAAAGCCTAACGATCGCAATCAGCACCAAAGCCAAGCAGATGAAAGCCCAGGGGCAAGACGTCGTAATCCTAAGCGCGGGCGAGCCTGATTTCGATACTGCAGAGGTCGCCAAAAAAGCTGTCATAGAAGCTATGGCTAAGGGCTGTGGAAAATATACACCGGTTGCCGGAACGCCTGAAATTTTAAATTTAATCGCGCAGAAGCTAAAGCGCGACAACGGCCTAAATTACAGGCCCGATCAGATCATCACCAACGTAGGCGCCAAACACTCTCTATTTAACGCCTTTAACTGCATCTTAAACGAAGGCGATGAGGTCATAATACCGGCGCCTTATTGGGTCACCTACCCAGACATCGTAAAATTCTGCGGCAGCAAGCCCGTCATCGTAAACACAAAGGCGGAAAACCGATATAAAATCACCGCCTCACAGCTTAAAGCCGCGATCACCCCGCGCACGAAGGCGCTGTGTCTTTTTAACCCGAGTAACCCCGCAGGCGCCGTATATTCGCGCCAGGAGCTGCAAGAGCTTGCGGAAGTGCTAAAAGGCACGGATATTTTAGTAATTGCCGATGAAATTTACGAAAAAATCGTCTTCGGCAAGAGCTTCATAGCCGCAGCAAGCATCAGTGGGGATATGTTCGGGCGCACCGTGACGATCAACGGGCTAAGCAAATGCGGCGCGATGCCCGGTTGGCGCTTCGGCTACACCGCCTGTGCTATCGATGAGCTAAATAAGGCGATGATAAACCTGCAAAGCCAAAGCGTCAGCAACGTAGCAAGCATCGTCCAGGCAGGCGCTATGCCAGTGCTGCGTGGCGAGGCGGATGATTATATCGAGGAGATGAGGCGCGAATACGAGCGCAGGCGCGATTTTGGCACGGACGCAATAGGTGCGATCCCAGGGCTTAGTGTCGTAAAACCAGATGGCGCATTTTATTTCTTCATAGATTGCTCTCAGGTAGAACCCGATAGTATGAAATTCTGCATGCAACTGTTAGATAAAGGGCTCGTAGCCACGGTGCCAGGAAGCGGATTTGGTATGGATGGGCACTTCCGCGTAAGCTTTGCATGCTCTATGGAAAATCTAAAACGCGGCTTTGAGCGCATAGAAAAATTCGTAAAAAATTACCACAGATAGACATGCTAGCGAAATTTTGATCTAAATTTTAACGCAGCTCGCCGTAGTAGTGGATTTTGAGACAAATTTGACTCGACGATACGACGAATTTTGTGCAAATTTTGCGCGGCGCGGCGACGAAATTTTGACCGTAAATTTAGTGCGCACGACGGCAAAATTTAAAACAAATCTAGTGCGGTGCAACTCGGCGGCAAAATTTGATGTAGATCCTGTCGGGCGTAGCACGGCGCGGCGGTAGAGCTTAACGCTGATATTACGCGATGCGGCTCCGCATGATACGGCTTAGCGACGGAATTTATCGACCGCCGGGCGCGGTTAAATTTTGTGCCGCCCGACACGGCTTGGAATTTTCAGAATTTAATGCGGCGGCTCGGTGCGGTTAAATTTCGCGCTGTTTTAATTTAAGAGCATTTAAAATTTCATGCCGTTTTATTTAGGAGCGTTAGAATTTCATATCGCCGCATTACGGCACCTGCCGCGCGAAATTTTATCTCGGCGGCGATATTTCTAGCGCGGATACGGTTCGGCGCGGCGCGCAGGCGAGATCCGACCGCCAAAGCCTAAATCCGCTTAAATTTAAAATTCCAAGCCCGCTCGGGTTAAATTTCAAACCTAGAGCCCGTTTAAGGCGAGTGCAGGGCGAGCATAAATACGCGCGCCGTCTAAACGGCGCATAGACGAGACGATTCGCCTCGTCCTATCGCGCCGGCGGACTTAGATAATTTCAAATGCGGCGGCGATCCTGCTGCGATGCACTGCGACATGCTTTTGCAAATCTCGCGCTGAAATACTAATTTGCGACTTGTACTTCGGCAGCATGCCGCGACAAGTTTTTGCGAACGGCTCGTTTATGGCGGAGTAGCAGGGGCGGCACGGATCAAATATACCGCGGTTGCGCACGAGCGAAATTAATCCGTTTATCTTATCCGTTCGTTTCCCGCGGACGCTTGCATGCGCTCTGCATTTATACGCGGCGCGATGCCGCATCCACGACGCAAAAAATGAAGCGGTCCGTGCGCGCGACGCAAAATACAGAGGCGCAAGATACAACAACGCAGGAAGCGACCGAGCGGTGCACGAAACGAGCCGCAAAGCGAAAGCGCCCTTAAATTTGCACTCTCGCAGGCCTTCAAAAATCGGCTTTTTTAAAATCTCCCCTACGCGCAGATCGCAAAATCAGCCTTTAAAATTTTTTCGCCTGCTCAAATTTTAAAATCGGCTCTTTAAAATTCTCCTCTGTGCGAGCTCTCGGAATTTCTCCTTTTTTTAAAATTTTAACGCACATTTAACTAAAAAATTCAATAATTTCAAATGTATATTTTACTTTTTAAAGGAGAACATATGAGAAAAACCACCCTTGTTTTAGCGCTTCCGCTCTTTTTTACGCCCGTTTTAGGCTTTGATGTAGCCAAACTCAACGCCAAAAAAGCCGTGCCGTACGAGCAAAAGACGCAGGAATTTAGGCTGCCCGTAGGCATCGACGAAAACGGTGTCATAGACGAGGCAAAGCTCGGCGACTCGCCTTATGCAAAGACCGTCATCTACGGCGCGAAGCTCATCAACGAGACGACGAGATATCTCGGACCGCAGGCGAAGGATGAAAAAATGCGCTTTGCGGGCAACAACCTCTCCTGTTCGAGCTGCCATACGAGCGGCGGCGTCGTGCCCGATCAAAGCCCGTTCGTGGGTATCTACGCGAGATTTCCGCAGTATGTCGCGAGATCGGATCAGCTAGTCACGCTGCAAGACCGCATAAACGGCTGTTTTCAGCGCTCGATGGCGGGCAGAGCGATCCCTACGAACTCCAAAGAGATGCGCGCGATGATCGCCTACATGCACTGGCTCTCCGCAGGATATGAGGTCGGCGCCAAGCTAAAAGGTCAGGGGCTGCCGAAAGCGCAGTTTTTAGACCGCGCGGCGGATCCTAAAAAAGGAGGCGAAATTTACGCCGCAAAATGCGCCGCCTGCCACGGCGAAAACGGCGAAGGGATAAAAAACGAGGGGTTTGCTCAAAGCGGCGATTACTACACATTCCCCGCGCTTTGGGGCGACGACAGCTACAATACGGGCGCCGGTATGTATAGGCTCATCGAAGGGGCGAGGTATGTCAAAGCCACTATGCCTAAAGGAGACGCCTCGCTAAGCTGGGAGGAAGCTTTCGACGTGACGGCGTATATAAACTCAAAACCGCGCAAAATCAAACCCGATAGGAAGAAAGATTTCCCCGATCTAGACGTCAAGCAGATGGATATGGACGTGGGGCCCTACAACGACGGATTTGACGAGAATGATCACCGCTTCGGCCCGTACAAGCGCATGATCAAAAAATAAAATCAAACGCCGTCCTTGCGACGGCGGAATTTTGACGTAAATTTGTCACGGCTTAGCAGCGAAATTTCTACATAAAATTTAATGCGGCTCAATAGCAAATTTAGTGCGACGCGGCACAGAATTTGATACAAATAGCGTGATGCGGCACAGATCTTAAAGCATTCTGCTCGGCGCAGCGCAGAACGGCTCGGGATTTAATGCGGTTGCGACAGCTAAGCGCGATTGAATTTCGTGCCGCTTTAATTAAATTTCAAGCTGCCGTATTCAGGAGCGCTTAAATTTTATGCCGTTTTATTCAAATGCGGCCAATTTTGCGCTGTTATACTACGATGTCTGCTGCGCCGCGCACTGCTCGCGGTTTAAAATTCCGCTTCGGAATTTTAAAGCTCATCGCGCAATTCATCTAGGTTTCGTCGCAAAAGCTCTAGCACAAACGCCGCCCGCGGTAGAAATTTTATCGTGAAATTTTAAAATTTTACGCCGAGGCTTTCAAACCCTGCGCTGCCTGCCTCTTGATACAGCCACGCTAAAAATTTAACCAAATACGACGAACAAGGCGAGTGTAACGAACACAGCCGACGCCGCATAGCGACACGCGACGAACCAAAAAGCGCGTGGCTCAATTCGCAAACGCGATAAATTTTAAAATTTTACCGCGCCAGAAGCCTTGATGCAAACACGATAAATTTTATGTTTTAGTGCGCCTTTGAGCCTAGTCGCATCAAATAGATTTTAAACGAAATTTCAACGCCGACGCGCTATTTTATATTTTTATAAAGACTATTTTAGTAAAATCAGAGCTTTATGAGCGAGATAAAAATTTTAATCACCGACGAGGATCTGTGCGCTCCGCGGCGGCTTTTGAGCAGGCGCGATAAGAAGCTGGCGCGCGCGCGAGCCCATCTGCGCGAGTTTCGCGTTTCGCGGGCGCTTAAGGCGCGCTTTAAAAAACGCGGCAAATTTTGCATCTCGCACAAAAGCGCGGATGGCAAAACGATCGTCACCGTGGGTTTTGCGAGGCAAAAATTCGGACTCGATCTTGAAATTTTAAAACCGCGGAATTTTGCCGCAGCGAGCGAGTTTTGTTTCAACGCCTTTGAGCGCGAGCTTTTAGCGGCGGCGGACGAGAGCAAAAAGACGCTCGTTTTTTATAAAATTTACACGATCAAAGAGGCGCTGATTAAGGTGCGAAGCCTGGGTTTTTACGCGCTTGCTCGCGTGGGGCTGGCGCGCGGCGCGGAGGGAGAGGTTCTGGCGCTTGATGAGCGCGGCAGGGCGTGGCACTACAAGAGCTATATTTTGGAGGGCGAAATTTTGATTTCGCTCGTTTTTAGGGAGAATTTTTGAGACCTGTTTATCGTTTTTACGCTATTTCTAAAACGGCTTTCATTCTGCTTTGCGCCGCGTTTTTTATAGACGGATGCGCGCGCAAAGCGCCTGAGCAGATAGCGGAATTTAGCCAAAAGCAGTTCATCCTGACGGACGAGCTCGGCGTAAAAAGCAGAGCCCTAATCTCAAAAATTTCGCCCGCAAGCGGCGAAGATGGCCGCTACAAGCTCGTCTGGCTCGATATGCTAGGCGCGCCGATCGCACGCAAAATTTTATCGATCAAAGGCGGCGAGGCTAAATTTCGCAACGACGGCTTCCTGCCGCCCGATTCGCAAAGCGAGCGAGTATTTTTAGCCCTGCTTGAGAATGCGGATAAACCGAATTTCACCATAAACGCAAAGGGGCGCCGATATGACGCAATATCTAAGTAGCCCCGGGCTCATCTGTGCGGGCGCAAACAGCGCCGCAGAGCTTTTTAGCGCGCTGTGCGAAAAAAGATCCTCGCTGCGAAAGCTTGATGTCTGCGGTAAAAATTTCATCTTCGGGCGCGTGGATACGCCGCTGCCGCAGATCAAAGATCGCGCCTACGCCACGCGCACGAACGCTCTGGCGCTTTATGCCTGCCTCGGCGTGCACGGACAGATCGAGCAAGCCGTGAAAAAATTCGGCGCGCACCGCATAGGCGTGGTATTTGCGACCACCAACACCGGCGTGCAGGAAAACTATGCGGAATTTTTCGCCTGCGGCAAAGACGCGGGAAATTTTATCTCGCAAGACGGCGAGAGCTCCGCGCCGTGCAGTGAAATTTCCACTGCAAACGGCGAAAATTTCGCCAAAATTTCAAGAGACGCAAACGATAAATTTAAAAACTTCTGCTTCGAACGCAACTCCCACGCAAACCCCGCAAATTTTATCCGCGAACACTTCGGGCTAAAATCCGTCGCGATCGGAGTTTCGAGTGCGTGTACCAGCGGAAACAAGGCTCTCATTGAAGCTTCGCGCCTCATTTCTTGCGGACTTTGCGACGCGGTCGTATTTGGCGGCGCCGACGCATTAGACGAGCTTACGCTGCAGGGCTTTAGCGCGCTTGAAATTTTAAGCGAGCAGCCGCTAAAGCCGTTTTCAGAGGCGCGATCAGGTACAAATCTAGGCGAGGGAGCCTGCGCATTCGTGCTCTCGCGCGAACGCATAAGCGACGTCGCGTTTTTGGCTCACGCCGCAAACTCCGACGCCTACCACATCACCAAGCCCGATCCCGGCGCGCGCATGCAGATCGCGGCGATCAAAACCGCGCTAAAATCGGCTCAGCTGCAAAGCGTGGATTACGTAAATCTACACGGCACGGGCACTGCGGCCAACGACGCGATGGAAGCCTTGGCTATGAGCGCCGCTCTACCCTTAGCGCCCGCAAGCTCGTCCAAATGGGCGATTGGACACACCCTGGGTGCAGCGGGGGCGATCGAGCTTGCCGTGTGCTACGAGGCGATCAGACAGGGCGTGATCCCGCCGAATTTTACGAATGATAAAATTTGGCGCGGCTCGGAGATTGAAATTTTATATGACATGCAGGCGCGGCACGGCGAGCGAAACGATGAAATTTTAAACGCCGCGAACGATCAAATTTTATGCAGCTCGGGAGGTGAAATTCTGCAAAATGCGCAGGGTGAAATTTCAAAAAGCGGCACGAATAAAATTTTGGCTGCGTCTAAAGCTTTGCAAGGCACGGACGATAAAATTTTAAAATACGCCGCGGATCAAACTTCACAAATGAGCGAAATTCCAGCAGCGCTGTCTAAATTTAATCTCGCGTGCGAAGCAAAAAAAGCGCGCGTAGATACCGCGATGAATCTAAGCTTTGCTTTCGGCGGCGACAACGCCGTAACCATAATAGGACGCGTATGAAAGCCTCTAGCATCCTACCGCAGAGCGGATATATGGTCTTCGCGGATGAAATTTTAGAGGTTAGCGACGAGTATGCAAGCTGCGCGTTTAGCGTTAAAGAGGACTCGCCGTTTACCGAAGACGGCAAGCTCGGCAGCTACGCGTATATGGAGATAATGGCGCAGTGCATCGGTGTGTATTCGGGCTACCGAAATGACGGCGAAGCGAGGCTTGGGTTTTTGCTGGGCGTGCGGAACCTCGATATTTCGCGCGTAAGCCTGAAGGTGGGCGAGCGCGTGATCGCGACGGCGAGGCAGAGCGTAAGCGACGGCGAGGGATTATATATCTTTGACTGCGAGATCCGCTGCGGCGGCGAACATATCGCAAGCGCCACGCTAAGCGTAATGCGCGCGAGCGACGAAATGCTAAAGAGTATAAATGGCTAAGAGAATTTTAATTACCGGAGCAAGCGGCGGTATCGGCGAGGCGTGCGCATTAAATTTAGCGCAAAAGGGCTACGGCTTGGCACTAAACGGGCGCAACGAAGCAAAGCTTAATGACGTGGCGAGGCGCTGCTTGGACGCGGGCGCGGCGGAAGTTCAAATTTTAAAATTTGACGTCGCAGATACCGCTGCGGCGCAGAAGCGGATCGAAGCAGATATAGAGGCAAACGGCGCATACTGGGGCATCGTGCTAAACGCTGGCATCACGCGAGATAACTCCTTCGTGTGGTTTGAGCGCGAGGATTGGCAAAGCGTGATAGATACGAATTTAGGCGGGTTTTATAACGTCCTAAAGCCCGCGCTAATGCCGATGATCCGCGCCAAAAAGGGCGGGCGTATCGTGGTGATGAGCTCGGTTAGCGGAATTGCCGGCAACCGCGGCCAGAGCAACTACGCCGCTAGCAAAGGAGGCCTAATCGCCGCGGCAAAATCGCTAGCGATAGAACTTGCAAGCCGCAAGATCACGGTAAACGTCGTGGCTCCCGGGCTCATCAAAACGGCGATGAGCGAAGGTATAAACGAAACCGCAAGCGAGCAAATTTTAAGCGCGATTCCGTTAGGCCGCATCGGCGAGCCGAGCGAGGTGGCGCATTTGGTGGAGTTTTTGCTAAGCGAAAATTCCGCATATATCACAAAAGAGGTTATTAAAATAGACGGTGGATTATGTTAAATAGAGTAGTTATTACGGGTTTTGGCAACGTCTGTGCATTCGGACGGGACTGGGCAAGCATCAAGCAGAATTTGGCGCAGCAAAAAAGCGCCGTAGTTTATATGAGCGAATGGGATATCTTCGGCGAGGAGCTAAACACCAGGCTTGGTGCGCCGATACAAAACTACGCGCCGCCTGCGCACTGGAGCCGCAAAGATACCCGCTCGATGGGCAAGGTAGCGATGTTTGGCGTAGATGCTGCGGGCGAAGCTCTGGCGGATGCGGGACTTTTAGATGATGAGCGCATAAAGGACGGTCGTATGGGCGTCGCAGCGGGTAGCTGTAGCGGCGATGCGAAGGCTACGGGCGAGGTCGTAGATATTTTGCATGGCAAGGATAGCACCTTCAACGCCAACTCATATGTTAAGATGATGCCTCACACCGTCGCTGCGAATATCGCGATCTACTACGGGCTAAAAGGCAGGCTCATCCCCACGAGCTCTGCGTGCACGAGCGCATCTCAAGCGATCGGCTACTCCTATGAAGCGATAAAATTTGGCCTTGCGGATATGATGCTAGCAGGCGGCGCGGACGAGCTGCACCCAAGCCAGGCATTCGTATTTGATAAGCTCTACGCGACAAGCTGCAAAAACGACACCCCTACTCTCAGCCCTGCGCCTTTTGATATAGCGCGTGATGGGCTGGTTTTAGGCGAAGGTGGCGCTATGTTTGTGCTAGAAAGCCTCGGGAGTGCGCTTGCGCGCGGCGCTAAAATTTACGCCGAGATAGTGGGCTTCGGCACGACCTGCGACGGCACACATATTACCCGCCCGCAGAGCGAGACTATGCGCGCGGCGATGCAGTTGGCGCTCAAAGACGCCGCCATCTCGCCGGATCTCATCGGGCATGTAAACGCCCACGCTACGGCGACCAGACAGGGCGACGTCGCAGAATCTATGGCGACGCATGAAATTTTCGGCTCGCAAACGCCCGTGAGCTCCTACAAAGGCTATTTGGGTCATACTTTGGGCGCGTGCGGGGCGCTAGAAAGCTTCATCTCGGTGATGATGATGAACGAGGGGCTATTCTATCCGAATCTAAATTTACGTGATATCGATCCGCAGTGCGCACCGCTTAGATATCTCACGCAGCCGCAGGAGATAAAGACGGACTATGTTATGAATAACAACTTCGCTTTCGGCGGCGTAAACACATCTTTGATTTTTAAAAAATTTATCGACTAAAGGAGAAAAAATGAAAAAATTTCTATTTTTCGTAGTTGCGACGCTTTTTGTCGCTAATTCGGCTTATGCCAAAAACGATATCGTGCGCTTCCCGATCGCTGCGGCACTCGCAGAGCCAGACGCTAAAGCCAAGCTTGATCCGAACATAAAATTCTACTTCGGTAACAAATCCGCAGGCAGAAAGATCACGCAGCAGCTAAGCTCGAATAAAAAAGCAAACGGTGTTGGCAAGAGCGATCAAGCCGCATGCAACCGTGCGTTTTTATCGGCGCTGCTTAGTTTTCAAGATCGCGCCAAAAAAGAGGGCGGCAATAAGGTCGTCAATATCACGAGCTACTATTACAAAAACGTTTTCGTGAGCGACAAAGAGTTTGAATGCGGCGTAGGCACGATAATGAGCGGTGTCACACTAAGAGGCTACATTGCAAAATAAACTAAGCTTCGGTATATCTTACGCAAGCGCGATAATTTCGGGTGAGCCGGCGGAGTTTTATAAAAATCTCGCCGCTTGCTCGGACGGAATTTCCGAAGTAAGCTTAGGCGGAAATTCCGATCTCGCTTGCGACACGGATCAAAATTTTACGTATGATTTCGCGTTAAATTCTACGCAAGATTTTACAGATATTCCAGACTGCAAGCAAAATTCCATAAATTCTGTAAAATTTACAGCTTGCGAGAATAACGAAAAAGCGGGGCGTAACCTTGTTACAGAAGATTTTGATGAAAAATCTACCGAGCTCGGCTCGCAGCGGGGATTAAATTACAAAGCGGTTGCGTCTAAATTTAGCTCCGCGCGCACTTTTGATTGCGGCTCCGAAAAGGTGGCGGAGCTTTATAAAAATTTCGCCGCGCGCGAGGGCGAGGCTTTACAAAATAGCCCTGAAGAAAATTTAGAAATCGCTGCCCGCTTAAAAGAGGAAATTTTAGCACTCGAAGCTTTAAAAAAAAAGCCGGCTCTTTATCATATTCCGCCATTGCAGCGTCGCCGCTTGGGGCTCGGGGCAAAACTTTGCATCTCGCTTTTAGGCGAAATTTCGCAAAATACGCCGGAAAGTTTAGCCGAGGAAAGCTCCTTAAATCTCGCGCCTCAAAATTTAGATGCAAGCAAAAGCCGTGCCGCCGCACAAAACCCGTCGCCGCAGGATTTTTCAAATGAGAATTCTTTAAATTTTATGCCGCAAGATTTAAATTCGGCGCAGCAAGATTTCACAAATAAAAATTCTTTAAATTCCGCGAGGCAAAATTCCAAAGCAAACGAATGCTCGGGAGCCTGCGATCATGCGATGCAAAGCTCCGCAACGCAGCGCGAGGGAATGCCGCTCGTCTTTTGCTCGCGCCTGGGCGAGATCAACCGCTGTTTTAGCCTGCTCGGCTCGATGAGCGAAAGCGTCTCGCCTTCGAGCTTTTGCGTCAGCGTACTCAACGCGATCGCGGCGCAAAATGCGATTTTTACGCAAAATCATGCCGAAATTTCGACGATCTCTGCGGCGTGCGCGCTCGAAAACGGCGCAATAATCGCCGCTGCGAGGCTGAAAGAAAGCGCGGAAAATTTCGGCTCCGCGCAGGACGCAAACGAAGATGGCAAGGACGGCGAATGCAAGTTGGATAACGATAAAATCGCCCTGCTCTGCTATTTTGAGGAGGTAAATAACGACTATCTGAAGCGCTGCGACTTCGCCTGCGCCCTACTTCTGGTGCTTCAGCGCGGAGATGACATGCAGATCGAAATTTCGCCGCACGTTGCGGACGCAACGACACAGAGCATAGAGGCACAAAATCCAAAACCGCGAGCCGAGAATGAAATTTTACGAAGCTTTAAAGGGAACGGCGAGATCCCTCTAGATACCGCGGTGAAATTTTTGGCTAAAATCCTCTCCGGCAAGCGCGAATGGCGCAGCAGCGACGGGGTTTTGGACTATCTTTGGCGCGTCAAAGATCCCGCCAAAATCGCAGCTTTTTTAAGGCAAGATCGTGAGCGTTAAAATAGCAAAATTTCATCGCATGAGAAAGCGTGGCGAGACGAGCAAATTTAATCAAAATCCTAGGCCACGCGGAGCCGCAAAGGCACGAACGACGAGCTTTAAATTTAGCCGCTCCGCCAAACGCGGATATAGTGAAGGTTTTAAATTTAGCCGCGCTATCAAACACGAGCTCGCCCAAACGGCACATCTTAAAAACACGCCGAAAGGGCGCGTGCCGTGCGCCCCCAAATCGCGTTGCAATGAGGCGCGCTGCGAAAATACGCCGCCGAGGAATACGCAACGAATCCAAAAAAATCCGCCTAAACGCTGCGAGCTGCGAGCCATAAAAATTTTACCGCAGCGGCGCATGGAAGACACCGTAAAATTCCGCTATAAAGACAGATGCGGCGAGCCGAAATACTACGCGCAGCAGGCTGTAAATTTCATAAATTTAGCAGATCAAAGCTTGGGCTACGAGTTTAAATTTAGCCGCGCGATGAACCGAGTAGCCACTCACGCAGGATGCACACGACAAGGCGCTACGATGAATTTTAAATTTAACGACGCCGCGAGCTATAAATTTAATCAGACGGCGCGTCGTATGGCGGCGCAAAAACAGCGTGTATGGCACTTCGCAGAAATTCTGTCGCAACGGCGCGCGTGGCAAACCGCCGAAATTCTACCGCAACGATATGTGCAGCAAAAGATAAAAATTCCATCGCAGCAATACGCACGACGAAGCGTGCGGCAAACTGCGGAAATTTCACCGAGACAGTACGCACGGCAAGCGGCGGGAATTCTACAAGATCGCAGTTTATCGCGCGTCACAAAAATTCTATTGCTTCGGCACATGCACGGCGCCGAGATCGCCAAGGCTCCCGCTCAGAGCACGAAAAATCTATTACTTCGGCGCACGCCGCAAGCTGAAATATCGCGCACAACAAACCGCAAAAACTCCGCTGCGATGCGGCGAGCGGTAAGCCGTAAAAATTTTATCGAGATCGCGCGCATGATTAACCATCAAATCCCCGCCGAGAACAACAAAACCCTCGCCGATAGTCATAAAATCCCTAACGAGAGCTGCCGCATAATCCCCGCTGAAAGAGGCGCCGCGCGATGAAGCAGTTAAATCCGCTAAGGCGCAAAATCAAGCAGATCGGCATCGCGTTATCCTTCGCTAGCTTCGGCGCACTGTGTATGATAGGTAACCTACTCTTCCTCCCCGTAGCGCTGCTGCGGCTAAACCGCATAGAGGTCGTGCGAAATTTCGTGCGCGATTTTATAATGATCTCGTGGCGCATATTTTTGCTGCTCGCGCGACTTTACGGCAGTATCGGCGTGAACTGGCGCTGCAAACTCCCGCCTAGCGGCACCCTCATCATCGCAAACCACCCTAGCCTGCTTGACGTGGTGATCTTTTTAGCTCACGTGCGGCGCGCAAACTGCGTAGTCAAGGAAAGCCTATGCAAAAACCCTTTCCTCTCCGCCGCCATCGCAGCCGCGGGCTACATCCCAAACACCGACTCGGAAGCGATGATAGATGCGTGCCGCAGCGCCCTTGCGCGAGGAGAAAGCCTAATCATCTTCCCCGAGGGCACGCGCACCGCAGATCGCATCGCCATGCACAAAGCGGCGTTTTACATCGCGATAAATTTCGCAAAAAATATGAATTGCATCGCGATAAAAATGGATCCTAAAAGCCTAAAAAAAGGACAAGTATGGTACGATACGCCCGAGGTTCGGATGAAGTACGACCTCTACGAGCTGTGCGCGCTCGATCTAACGGACTTTGAGCCGGATCGCCCAAATCCGATCCGCGTGCGCAAACTCTACGAAAAAATATCAAATCTATATGAAAAGGAGAATCTGTGAACGAAGAAATTTTGGAGCTTAAGGAGCTGATCATTTCGGGGCTGAACCTCGAAGACGTAGCGCCCGGCGACATAAATGACGATGAGCCGCTTTTTGGCGACGGGCTCGGGCTCGATTCGGTCGATGCGCTGGAGCTCGGGCTTTTGGTGCAGAAAAAATACGGCATCGTGCTTAACTCAAAAACCCAAAATTTAAAGCAAATTTTCTCATCCGTTGCGTCTTTGGCGCAGTACATCGCCGAAAATAGGAGTAAAAATGAGTAAAGATGAAATTTTTGAAATTTTAAAAAAGGCGCTCGTGGAGCTTTTCGAGATCGACGAGAGCAAGGTCGTGCCTGAGGCCAAAATTTACGAGGATCTGCAGATCGACAGCATCGACGCGATCGATCTGGTCGATTACGTCAAGAAAAACACCGGCTATAAGCTGATGCCCGATGATTTTAAAAACATCCAAACCCTTGGCGACATCGTGGATGCCGTAACAGCGAAGCTCAATCAAGGCGCGAGCGGGGAGACTACGGATGGCGAGAGTTAAATTTAGCCGTGCGGCGCGGCAAGATCGCGCGTGCGCAGCTCGGTAGTTTACTTTGCGGCGGCGTTTGGCTTGATAGATAGCAACGGCGGCATTTTGTTTGGTGCGCGCGGTGTTTTGACGGCACACAGCGAACGTTTTATTGAAAGCATGCAGGAAGCGGCTTGCGGGCTTGGCGATTAAGCGGCACGGTACAAAGCCCGCCTACCCGCCGCTTTTAAGCTATTATGCAAAGCGCTTTGCAGATCAAAATTTTAAAATTTTAATCTGCAAGCCTGGGTGAAATTTTGAAATTTTAAAAGACGTCGTTTCTTTTGAGACCGTCGTTTTCATAAAATTTCAAAATTTTAAAATTTCGGCTAAATTTAATTTAGCGGATTTTATCGCGAGCGCGACGCCGCGGGTTAAATTAAAGCGCAGCTAAATTTTAAGATGCGGCTAGAATTTGAAGGCGGCAGGCGCGGCTGAATTAAAATTTTAAAAGTGCGGCACCTAAAATCGAACGCTAAGGCCAAATTTAAAGTATCGAAGCGCGGTAATAATCGCGCCGATTGCGCTACTAGCAGCAAAACCAAAATCGCTGCGACGAAACTAAAGCTGCCACGGCAAAAGCCTAGCCAGCCGCGGTAAAACTAAAACCGCAGCAGAAAAAAGCTCAACCGCTGTGACGAGGCTAAAGCTGCCACGGCAAAAGCCCAACCGCCGCGGTAAAAAAACCAAGCCCTTGCGGCTAAATTTAAGGATTACAGAGATTGCGACGAACGATATTTTTAAAAACAGCTACCGTAATTTTAAGCGTGTTTTACCCTTTCGGCCTTTATTTTTTGCACGGCGGCGCGCTGGTCTGCTTGCTTGTAGCGATGAGCGCGCTATGGGGAGCGCGAGCTGTTTTTGAAAGTAAAGATCACGCTATTAAGGGCGCGAGCGCGGCATTTTTTGCGCTGTGCGCCGTATTTGGCGGCGGAGCGCTTGCGTATCTGTATCCGCTCATAATAAATTTCTCGCTCGCGGCGCTTTTCGCGCTCAGCCTAAGATCGACGCCCGCGATCACGCGCTTAGCGCTTTTGAAGCAGCCAGGTCTCAACGAGCACGGCCGCGCCTACACGCGCAAGCTGACCGAAATTTGGCTCGGATTTTTCGTGCTAAACGGCCTACTTAGCGCGGCGCTGCTGCTACTGCGAGATAAAATTTATTGGAGCGTTTACTGCGGCGCGATCTCATACGTCCTCATCGGCGCGCTGATCGGCGGCGAGATGATTTTTAGGAAATTTTATGTTAAAAAATTTGATTAATTCTTTGAAACCTTACGAGCGCGAAATCCTTGCTGCGGCGGCTCTTGCGCGCGATTTAGCAAAAACTGGATGCAAGCAGAGCGAAGCGGCAAACTTAAAAGGCGCGGACAAACTCAAAAATAGCGCGGCAAGCGTAAATTTAAAAGATGCGGAAAATTCTAGCGGCGGCACAGATACCGCGCGCGACCTGCAATCGGCGCAGACGCAAGAGCAAGAACGCGCGCCGATGATTGAAATTTACGGCGAGGACGCGGCGGAGCTCATCGCGTTTTTTTTCGGCGCGCTGATTGCGGGCTTTGCGCCCGTACTGCTGCGAGAGCCCAAATTTAGCGGTAAATTTCATCTAGGCGGCGACGTAAAAATTCCAAATCTCGCCGCAGCGCAAAATTTAGACGAATTTAGCCCGCATGATTTAGAAAAAATTTCGCCGCACGATACGGGAAAATCCGCGCCTAAAATTTCATCTAAAAACGCGCCGCAAAATCACGCGCCGTGCGAGCAAGAGGCTGTCTCTTTGTATCTGCTGCGCGCCGATCAAAAATTTTATATCAAAACTTCAGGCTCGACGGGCGAAGCGAAAAATATCGGAAAAAGCCTACGCGATATGGTTTTGGAGGCGGAATTTTTGGTAGAAAGATTCGGCCTTTGCGCAAGCGATCGATTTTTATCGGGTGTCTCGCACCAAAATATGTTCGGGCTCACATTTAGCATCTTCGTGCCGCTGATTTGCGGCTCGCGCACGCAAAAAGGCGGTCTAAACTACCCTGAAATCATCCTTGCAGCCGATCTTGCGGGCGCCGTGCTGATCAGCTCACCCACGGTGCTCGGCGCGCTGTGCGAGCACGCAGACGCCGCAAACATAGCGCCTTTGAGCACCATTTTTAGCGCGGGTGCACCGCTAAGTCCTGCGATCCGAGATAATTTGCGCGCGCTTAGCAGTGCCCGCATCGTCGATATTTACGGCTCGAGCGAGACGGGCGTGATCGCCTGCAACGAGGGCGCGGGGCTTAAAAAATTCGCTCCAGTTAGCGTGCAGATCCGCGCAGATATTGATAGCGGCAGCGCGGCAAAATGCGAGAATAAGCCCTTCGATCTTGTGGCAAGCTCTTGCGGCGGAAATTCTGCGGCAAAGCCTAAAACACGCTGTGCGGACGGGCAAGACGCAAACCGCTCGGGCAAGCAGGCGTCTAAATTTAATGCAGACGTTAGCGATAAAACCGCGACCGATACAGAAAACAGCTCCGCACCGAACTCCGCGACAAAACACGACGATAAATTTACGCAGGCAGAGGGGCTTTGCGATAAATTTACGACAAAGCGGCCCGCCGACCAATTTTCGCAAACGGGCGAGTTTACGATCAGCTCGCCTTGGTGCGAGCGCTTTGAAAGCCGCGATTTCGGCTATGTGTGCGCAGATGAGATCACGCTTTTGGGGCGCGGCGATCGCACCGTAAAGATCAACGAAAACCGCGTGAGCCTCGATCTTCTCGAAGCCAAACTCCGCTCGCACGAATTTATCGGCGAGTGCAGGATTGATCTGCACCCCCAGCGAGACCGCGCCGTAGCTCTTATCAAGCTCAGCGAACGCGGCGAGCAGGCGTTTCGCGCAGGCGGCAAAAAGGGCGTCACGGACGAGTTAAAGGCCTTTTTAAAGCCCGAATTCGGCGCGATTTTGCGCTACTTTAAGATCGCAAGCAAGCTGCCTTTTAATGAGCAGGGCAAGCTAAGCAAAAAGGACTTTTTAAGCGCCCTGCAGCGCTACGAGGTGCCAATTTTCGAGCGGAGCGCGGAGAGTGAGTTTCGCGCGAAGGTGCGAGCCAGCGACTTTTATTTTGACGGACACTTTGCGCGATTTGCGCTGGTGCCCGCGTTTATGCAGCTTCGCTTCGTATTGATCTGCGCAAAAGCCCTGGGCTACGAGCTGGACGGCACGCAAAAGATAGAAAATTTAAAATTTACGAATTTCATCCGCCCCGGCGATGAAATTTTAATCAAAATCACCGAAGCAAGCGGCAAACTCCGCTTTGAAATTTCAAACGACAAGGTCTGCGCCAGTGGAAGAATTTGCCTTTAAGCCCGCATTTTTACTGCCCTACTTCAACCACCCCGCGCGCATCGCCGAGCTCGTGCACGCCCTGGCGCCCATCGCGCCCGTGCTGATCGTGGACGACGGTAGCGACGAAGCGAGCAAAAGCGCGCTAAAGGGGCTTGCGGCTCAAATTTACACCCGCGCGCAAAACGGCGGCAAAGGCGCTGCCGTGTGCGACGGCCTAGTGTGGGCGAAGAAACTTGGATTTACGCATGCTTTTCAGATCGACGCGGACTTTCAGCACGACGTAAGCAGATGCGAGGAGTTTTTGGCACTTGCGGCGCAGCAGCCCTCCGCGCTGATCTGCGCTGCGCCCGCGTATGACGAAAGCGCGCCCAAATCCCGCCTACACGGACGCAAGATAATGAATTTTTGGTGCGTGATAAATACCCTTTCGCACCGCATAAAAGACGCGATGTGCGGCTTTAGAATTTACCCGCTAGAGGGGATCGTGCCGCTTCTGCCCCGCACTAAGAGCCGCAGAATGGGCTTTGATGCCGAAATTTTAATCCTGGCCGTGCGCGCGGGGCTAGAGATAAAATGGCTCGATCTGGCGGTGCGCTACGAAGCAGGCGGAGTGAGCCACTTCGCGCCGTTTCGGGATAATTTCGGAATTTCGCTGATGCACGCGAGGCTATTTTGCGGACTTCCGCTCTGGCTTGCAAAAAGGGCGCTAAAACGCGCCTGCGATAAATTTAAAAAGCGCGACTTGCAGGATGCTTCGCAGCAGAGTGCAGACGAAATTTTGCAAAGGCTAGCGGGGCAAAACCCTTGCAGCGGCGCGCGGCGCGATAGTCGCAAAGGTGCAAAAGAGGAGATAGACGGCGGCGCAAACGAAAAAGCTGGTACCGAAAAATGCGGCGACAACGCCGCAGCGCAAAGCTCACAGGCGGAAAATTCAGCGCAAAGCTCGCTCGTAAAAGCCTCGTCGCAACATGCCGCCGCAAAGGACGGGCGCGATGGCTAAGCACTGGAGCGAAAACAACGAAAAGGCGGGCGCGGCGCTTTTAAATTTAGCCCGCTTCATCACGCTTCACACGCCTGATTTTTGCATGCGAGGCACCGCGCTTTTTATCTCGGCGATCTATTTTGCGCTGCTTAAAAATGAGCGACGCGCGATCGGGGAGTTTTTGCGGCGCGCGCTTGATCGTGAGCCCAAGATTCGCGAAATTTACGCGAATTTTTATAAATTTTCCCTCAGTCTGTGCGAAAAAATCGCGGTTTGGAACGGCAAGATCGCGCTGGATCAAATTCGCGTGCAAAGCGGCATGAAGGAGCTTTTAAGCGACGGAACGGGCAAAATTTTAATCACTTCGCACTTCGGCAACACCGAGATCGCGCGCGCCCTTTCGGCAAGCACGGCGGGGATAAAAATTAACGTGCTGATCTTTCGCAAACACAGCGAAAATTTTATGAAATTTATCGAAAAGATGGGCGGCGGCGTGAAAATTCTTTACGTCGGCGAGCTAGGCATCGGCGAGATGCTGCAAATCAAAGAACTGCTGCAAAACGGCGAGCACATCGCGATAATGGGCGATCGCATGCCGGTGGGCTCGGATAAATTTCAAAGCGAGGATTTTTTAGGACGCAGCGCGAACTTCCCGATCGGCGGGTATCTGCTCGCCAAAATTTTGGACGCGCCGCTATTTAGCCTATGGTGCTACGAGGGGCGCAGCGGCCACGAGCTGCGGCTACAACCGCTGCCTGCGCCGCTAAAAAGCCGCGATAAGGCGCGATCTGTAGCGGCGCCGCTTAAAAGCTACGTGCGGCAGCTAGAGCTTTATGCCAAAGAATTTCCTTCTCAATGGTATAATTTCTTTGATTTTTGGGCGCAAGGAAAAGACGTGAGCGAGACGATGCGCGACGGCGCGCAAAATTTCGGCGAGACGAGCACGGATACTGCGTCAAATTTAAATGGCGCAGCGGATTTAAACGACACGGCAAGTTCGAATGCCGCATCAAATTTAAAAAATGCGGCGGACTCGGATACTGCGCTAAATTTAGATAATTCAAATTTAGCCGCCGCAAAATCCGCCTCGCAAGACGAAAAATTTCATAGCGGAGAGAGGAATGAAAGAGTATAAATTTCGCGCCAGATTTTACGACGCTGATCCGATGGGCGTGATGTGGCACGGCAACTACGTAAAGCTCTGCGAGGACGCTAGATGCGAGTTTTGGCGCGACGCAGGCTACACATATATGCAGATGAGAGATGATGGATTTATATATCCCATTATCAAAATGGAATTTAAATTTATCGCGCCGATACTTTTTGACGACGAGGTTGCGGTAAGCATCGAGCTGCTTGAGTGCGACACGATCATAAAATTCTCCTACCGCATCAAAAGCCCATCGGGCGCGCTATTGGCCAAAGCTACCACGTCGCAAGCCGCAGTGGAGCTTGATTCCAAAAGGACGCTGTATGAGATACCGCCGCAGTTAAGGGCGTGCGCGGATAAAATTTTAGCGGGGAAAAATTCTGCCGGTAAAATTTCAGCGGCAAGCAAAGCCGCGCCCGAGCAAGACAGCTCTCAAAACGTCGCGGCGAATGAAATTTTGCCTAGCGATAACGAGCAGTGAAATTTTAGCGAGCATAAAATTTAAAGGACTACGATGAAAATTTTAGCTTTATTTTTAGCGATTTTGGGACTTGCGAGCGCGCTTGAAGTGAGCGATCTGGCGCTTAAGACCGACAATATCGGCGGCAAATTTAGCGAAACGCTCAGCATCGAGGGCTTTGCCGAGCCCGTGCGAAGCAGCGGCGAGTTTAGGATCAAGGGTGGCGAGCTATTTTGGACGACGCTAGAGCCGGTGCGAAGCGAGCTGAAAATCGGCGCGGACGGCGTTTTTGAGCGCAGTGGCGAAGCGTGGGTCAAAAGCGCCGATTCGCTTTTTGATAAGGACACCTTTTTGGCGATCTCGCGCCTGGACGTAGCGCGGCTTAGCAAAAATTTCTCGATCGCGCTAAGCGGCAGCAAAGATGCATGGCGCGCCGAGTTAAGCCCCAAAGGGATGCTGCAAAATATCTTTAAAAATATCGTGATCGAGGGCGGCGCCTACGTCAGAGTGCTGCGAATTAACAGCGCTAACGGCGACGTGAGCGAAAACGTATTTTCGGGCGTCGTGAGCTTAGATGAGTAAGATCGCGATTTTAGCGGTATTCGGCGCGGTTTTCATCGCGCTTTGCGCCTTTATAGCGCTCAATTTAAACCGCGTAAATTCCGATTTTTACGAACTGAGCGGCATCGAAATTTCGGGCGAGCAGAAACAGAGCGTCGAGGATTTCAACCGCGAGATCGCACGGCAAATCATCATCGCAAGCGCAGAGAGAGCGAGCTTTGACGCGTTCATTGCAGATATGCAAAAAAGCGGGCTTTTTGAAAGCATAATTTATGAGGTAAAGGACGCGAGCATGTATCAGAGCGAGCTTGCGCGCTTTGCGCCCGCGATGCTCGATGATGCGAGCGTGGAGCTTTTAAAAAGCGATCCGCAGGCCTTTTTTGAGCGTAGCGCGCGTGAGCTTTATTCAAAATTTCGCCCGCTTAGCCTCTCGCAGGACTTTTTCTCGCTTAGCCTTCACTCGCGCCTCAGCTCTCGCGGCGCTATCAGACTCGATCCTGCACAAAACCGCTTTATTACGATCATTGACGGCGCGCCGTACTACTTCGCTATGGCTAAATTGGCTCCGAAAGCAAATGACGACGCGCTTAGCGCGCTTGTGCGCGAGGCGCAAAAAAGCGAAATTTTAATTTCTGGCACTGCCCTTTTTAGCGCATTGGGTAAGAGCGCTGGCGTGCGCGAAAGCTCCGTGGCGGGCGCCGTATCGCTTAGCCTGTGCGCGGCGCTACTGCTGGCGGCATTTTCGCGCGCACGGATCTTCTGCCTGCTGCTGCCCGCACTTTTCGGGCTTGCCTGCGGCGTAGCGGCTACGATGGCGATCCGCGGCTCGATCCACATCCTAAGCGCCGTGGTTTCGACGAGCCTAATCGGGCTGATGCTGGATTACGCGGTGCACTGGCTCGGCGCAAACATCTCGCGCCGCATCGAAGCTCGCTCGATAAAAAGTATGCGAAACATCCTGCTTCTAGGGTTTTTCATCACTGCGGGAGGCTACTTCGTATTTTTATTCAGCCCGTTTTTTCTGCTCAAAGAGATCGCGATCTTTGCCATAGCCGCGCTTGCGGGGGCATTTTGCTTTAGCTACTTCGCCCTGCCGCTGCTTCTTGAAGGAGCGGAATTTTGCCCCGCCCCGCTCTTTGCAAAAGCTCTTGAACTCTACGCGAAGGCTCTTTGCAAGGTAAACCTAAGCCTAAAAGCGCTCGCCATCGTTTGCGCGGCGCTGCTTGCGTTTTTGTATTTTAAGATGGAGCTTAAGGACGATGTCAGCGAATACGCGAGCCTGGATAAAAACCTGATCGCGATGAGCGCCAAGCTCGCAAGCATCGGAGGCTCCAGCTTCGATCTGATCGTGGGCAACGATGCAAGCGCGGTAGCCAAAGAGGTTGTAGCGCGCGGTCTTGCGGACTCATACACCGGCGCGCCGATTTTGGATCCGGCTACGCAGAGCTTTATCAAGCAGTCCTTTGCAAACTACGATAGAAGTGCGTTTTTACATCTCGGGCTTAGCCGTGAGCTCGTGGACGCAAACTTTGCTAAGATCGCAGATGCGCCCATTTTAAGCTACGAGCAGGCTAGAAGCTCCGTCCTTTTTGCCGCGATGCCGAGTATCGATCCGCATATCGCTTTTTTGCGCGGCGTGCGCGATAAAGCGGCCGTTAGCGAGCTTGCCGCGCAGATGGGCGCACTGCATCTAAACATGCGAAGCGCCATAAGCGAGGCATTTTCGCAGATCAAAATCAACGCTCTGTATTTAAAATGCGCCGCGTATGCCCTAGCTCTCGCGCTGCTGTGGGCGTTTTTCGGCGCGCGGACGGCGTGGCTGATCGTCATCTGCGTTTTTGCGACAAATTTGGCCGTGCTCGCCCTGCTTAGCGCATTCGGCGTGAGCGTGAATATATTTGTCATCTTTGCGCTGATCCTCTCGGGCGCCGTGGGGATAGATTATATGATCTTTGCAAACAACGATAAGATGGCGCTTAGCGATAAAATTTTCGGCATCACGCTCGCGTCTTTAACCAGCATAATCTCTTTTTTTACGCTCGCTTTCAGCTCCACCAAGGCCGTGGCGCTGTTTGGGCTTTGCGTCAGCCTAAATATCGCGCTAGCAGCGATCTTGGCGCAAGTTTTGGCGGCAAGCAAGAAAAGCTAATCAAGCGGGAGCCAAAGAGCCGAAAGCACCGAATAGACGCCCTTTGCCCCGCTTACAGATAAAATTTTATAAAAGAGCGCGCCGTAAATTTACGTAGCCGCGGCGAATGAAAATTTAGCCTAGCGCGCCACGAGGTAAAATTTAGTCTGCATGTGCAAGATAAAATTTAACCGATTAGAGCGCGAGATAAAATTTGAGATGAAATTTCGACCAAGCAAGCTGCGAACCGGAATTTAAAAAACAAGGTTGCGGGATAAATTTTAAAAGTTGATCTTTGGCGCAGCGTCTCGAAGCATGCTATTAAATTTAAACCTATGCAGTGCATTTTTAAATTTAAACCCTTGCGGCGCGTTATTAAATTTAAATTTGCGCGCCGCAGATCGCCCTACTCGCCGCTTTTGCCCGCTTTTATCATCTTTATAAATTCCTTTGCGAGCTTGGATGGTTTTTTATACACGACCGAAAACGACACGTCCAAAAGCGGCTCATCTGCGACGTCAAAGAGCGTGATGTAGTCCTTCTGCGTCTCAAAAATGTACCGCGCAAAACTGAAACTCACGCAAAGCCCCGCCGCAACCATCGCGTTAGCCACGTACAGATAGGAGGTGTCGCAGAAAATTTGAGGCGTAAAGCCGGCGTTTTCAAAGATCTTTTTGAAGTTCGATTCGCTTTTTAAAATTTTACTGCTAATTGCAAATTTATCGGATTTGAACTCGCTAAGCGCGATCTTGGGGTATCTCTCGGTAGAATTTATACTCGCTCGCGAAACAGCGGGATGAGAGGAGCAGACGCTTAGAAGCAGCCTGCGCTTTTTTATAAACTCGCACTCAAGCCCCTCCGCAGAAAGCTCGCCGAAGTGCGCGACATAGACGATATCAAGCTCGCCGCTTTTTAGCATCTCGATTAGCGCGGGCTCGGAGTGGACATGCACGATCCTGATATCAGCCTTCGAAAACCTACTGCAGAAGACCGCGATGATCTTTTCGATAAATTTAAAGCTGGTCGAGGTCGCGCCGATTACGAGCTTACCCGTCTTGATAGACGAAAGCCCGCGGATTTCGTTATTTAGCTCCTTATTAAGCCTAAGCATATTTTTCGCTCTGGCGATGTAAATTTCGCCCGCATAGGTAAGCTCAAGCCCGTTTTTTCTATCAAAAATTTCGACACCTAGCTCCTTTTCTAAAAGCATGATGCTCTTTGAAAGTGATGGTTGCGCGATTCCAAGCTCGTTCGCCGCTTTTGTAAAGCTTTTAAGCTCCGAAATTTTTACCGCAAATTCCATATGTCGCAAGCTCATTTTTTGCCCCTTCGGTTGAAATTTTATAGCCTCTAGCTATTAAATTATATACTAAATAACATTTGACTTACATAAAGATTTAATATAAAATTACAATATTAATCTTTAAGATTAAGGGATTTCAAAGTAAAGGAGCAATATGCAGAGACGCGACATACTGAAAATGGGTATGGTAGGAGCCGGTGCACTCGCACTCGGCGCGGTAAATGCGCAAGCAAGCGCAGTGGACGCAAAGGACGTTAAATTTGACGAGGAGTGGGATGTAATCATCATCGGCAGCGGTTTTGCAGGGCTTGCGGCGGGCTTAAAAGCCGCGCAAAAAGGCAATAAAGTGCTAATCCTCGAAAAGATGGGCCGTATCGGCGGAAACTCCGTAATCAACGGCGGCGGTATGAGCGTGCCAATGAACCCAGTGCAGGAAAAAACGGGCATCAAAGACAGTAAAGAGCTATTTATGAACGACTGTCTAAAAGCAGGACTTGGCATCAATCACCCCAAGCTTTTAAGCACGCTAGCAGACCGCGGCCTAGACGCGTTTAAATTCCTCGTAGATAACGGCGTGCAATTTAAGATGGATCACTGCGCGCACTTCGGCGGTCACAGCGTCGCGCGCTCGATGCTAACTACAAATGATAGCGGCTCGGGCTACATCCAGCCGATGCTTGAAAAATTTGAAGCACTAAAAGACAAAGGCTGCGAGCTTCGCCGCCGCGCCAAATTTGACGATTTCGTAATGGACGGTGATCGCGTAGCGGGCGTCGTGATCCGTGAGGAGTATAAATTTGATCCCAATCTTTACAGCGACGATCTTGAAAACACGAGCGGCACAAAAAAGACGCTCAAAGCCAAAAAAGGCGTAGTACTCGCAGCGGGCGGATTTTGCCGCGATAAAATTTTCCGCAAGCTTCAAGATCCGCGCATTCCAGATGATGTCGATAGCACGAACCACCCGGGAGCAACTGCGGGCGTGCTACTAAAAGCCTTTGAGATCGGCGCGTATCCGGTGCAGGTCGATTGGATCCAGTTCGGTCCGTGGGCGAGCCCCGATGAGAAGGGTTTCGGCACCGCTCCGATCTTAACTCAGCAAGGCACCTTTAAATACGGTATCGCCGTGGACGTTCGCACGGGCAAACGCTTTATGAACGAGCTTGCAGATCGCAAGACTCGCGCGGACGCGGAGTTTAAAATTTTACGCGAGGATCCGAAAGCCTATCCGATAACCTTCGCCGACACCAAAATGGCGTTTAAAGACCTAAGCGAAGAGGTTATTTCCAAAGGCATGGCAAGCGGAAAGCTAGTGGGCGAATGTGCAAGCCTAGATGAGATCGCTAGCAAATACGGCGTGCCTGCGGATGCCTTAAAAGAGAGCGTCAAAAAATACAACGAAGGCGTTAAGGCTAAAAAAGACGAGTTTGGCAAGCAAGAAAGCGCACTTAGCGAGATCAACGAAGCGGGACCTTTCTACGTCATCCGCCTCTCGCCGAAACCTCACCACACTATGGGCGGCCTAAAAATCAACACCAAAGCCGAGGTCTTATCATCTAAGACGAATAAACCGATCCCCGGGCTTTGGGCTGCAGGCGAGATCACCGGCGGTACTCACGGAGCCAGCCGCTTAGGCACCGTTGCGATCACCGACTGCATAGTTTTCGGAATGATCGCAGGCGAGCAAATCGCTTAGCTAGGTCTGAGCGTAAGCTCTTTAAAGCCTTGCCAGTAGCGAAAGCGGGTCGGCAAGGCAGTTTTCTAAAAGGTTGTAAATGAAAAATTTCAGTTTTACGGCGCTGTTTCTGTGCTGTATCATCGCGACTTTGTTCGGCGCGCCGAGTGCTAACGACGCCAACGCCACGGACATAGTCGTTTCAGATGAGCTTCGGGCAAAATACAAAATCAAACCTCATCACGAGCATTTGTCATTTGACTGCGTCGATTGCCACATAAATCAAGGAAGCGATCCGTCTAAATTTAAAAGCATCGGCGATAAAGGCTGTATCAGCTGCCACGGCGACAAAAAGCAGCTCGCTTTGAGGCTTAAATTTATGGATACGCTTAAGGCTAATCCGCATAACTCCGTCCACGACGGTCCTACGCTATACTGCGACGAATGCCACAACGAGCACAAGGCATCTACGAATATGTGTACCGAATGTCACGAGCACGAAGTGCCGCAATGGATGGGGGTGACACCATGAGAATTTCTAAAAAATTACTAGCGCTTATTATCTTAATAAGCGGCATTATAGGGTTTTTCGTCGTCGTGCCGGTGCATTACGCGCTTGAGAAAACGAGCACCGATAAATTCTGCGACGTCTGCCACGAGATGGATCCGATGGTGATCGCTTATCAAGACGACGTCCACTCGGGTAAGGGCAAAACGGGCGTCAAAGCTAAATGCGTCGACTGCCACTTGCCGCACGACAATATCGTAAAATACGTCTATCAAAAGGCCAAAAACGGCGTGTTGGAGGGCTACTCGCACTTCTTTGACGAGCCTGAAAAATACGACTGGAATAAAAGGCGCGAAAACCGCGAGCACTATGTGTTTGACAACGGCTGCACAAGCTGCCACGCCACCGTGATCGACAGCAAGATCACCTCCGAGCAGGCGCAGCGCATGCACGCGCACTATAAAAAGCTCTTGGGAACAGATAAGGAGCTTAAATGCGCGAGCTGCCACGTAAGCGCAGGGCATGGCATCGGGCTTCGCAACTACCTAGAGTACTGGCGACCGACGTATAAAATTTACGAAAAGAAGATGATGCAGGAGAAGATCAAGGCGAAGAAGGAATTTTTCGGCGACGAGTATAAACCGAGCGCCGAAGAACAGGCCTTTATGGACGCTTCTAGCGCGAAGAAATAACGCCGCTTGAAATCCTAGAATTTCTAAATTTCAAAATTCCGCCGAGGTTTAGCTGAGACCTTGACGGGATTTTTGAAATTTTGACGAAGTTTTTATTAAATTTATCGGCTTTTAGATTTAAAATTTCCTCGAATTCTCGATTTAAAATTTCATCTATCAGACTATATTTAAACCAACCGCCCGCAACTTAAGTTTATGCGCTTCTTACTCGCCAGCTCGTAAACGAAAAGTATCGACAAAAAACCCTTACAATTGCATCTATATGAGCCTTACTATAGTGCTAATTTAAAATTTCATACTCACGATACATTCTGAGAGCATAAGGCTAGCATAAATTATCGAGGGTATAATCTAATTAAAATTTTAGGAGGAAGCGATGGCGTTTGAAAACGCAATCATAACCAAAGAGGATGATGAGAAGTATGGATTGAGTGCTCTATATGGTAAGTATAATTATGGAGGAAAGTTGCCAAATCTAAATTTTACAATAGATAGGCAATTAGATTGCTGGCTTTTAAAAATTTATAGTTTTCCAGACCCAAATTATGACAGAGCTGTTTTATCAAAGTCTTTATGGATTTTGCATTATAATAATAGAAATATAGAAATTACGCTGGACTATAATTTTGATATTGATAGCACAATAAGTCCAAAGAAATTTCATCGTATTTGGAAAGTTTTAGGGTTAAAGCCTAGTTTAAATTCCAAAGCACAAATGCAAAATATTTTTCACTTATTGCAGAAAAGCTTAGAAGCTTATGGCGATTATGATGCGTGGCAATCGGATCCAAACTATACAATGGAACTACAAGACTTAACCAATAAAAAGGAGGAATAAAATGGCGTTTGTTGCAGAGCATATTCCAAAAGGAATTTTAAATGTGCCTGGAATAGGAGGGTCTACAACGATGCACCTAAAAGAATATCTAAGTCACGCTTTCGTATCAAAAGATTTAAAACGCTAGAAAGGTATATTTCTTGTAATTGTAATGAAATTTCTAAAATCTTATAAATTTAAAATTCCTATAAAGCACGCGTAACAAAATCCTCGTCAAAATTTCAATGCCCAAGCTTTATTTAAATTTCGGTACGTCAAGCTCTGCGGCGAAATTTTAGAGATAAATTTTACCTCCGTTTCATTTAAAATTTAAGAGCATGTTTAAATTTAAGGAGCTAGGATGAAACATTTATCAAGCGCGAGCCCGCTTGATAATGCAGATGAGAAAGAGTAAATTTTTCGGATTTAAACGCCCTTTTTGCGTCATATACAAGGCAAAATAATGCAGATGAGAAAGAGCGGAAATGCTCCGCTCTTTAAAGCTTTAGTTGCCGCTTAGATCAAATTTATACGCAGCTTGTAACCATATCTCGTTCTCGTCGAACTTCCTATTTACGCCGCTAGCGTAGTGGTCGCTCCTCTCAAGCGCAGTGTAGGTTACGCCCAAGCTTAGCCCCTTAACGGCCTTAGGAGCGTAGTTTGCCGTTACCGCCCAGCCCTCTACGTCCATGCTGGTGCCGACCGCTTGACCCGCAGCCCCGCTAGCATTGATATTATTCGTGCCGCCTACTCTGTCTTGATCGCCTTTTACGTAGTGTAGCGCGGTTTTAAAGCCATCTAGGCCAATAGCGCCGAAGTTGTAATCAAGCACGATCTTATGCGTATCCATACCCGCGTATCCTGTGAATACGAACGGACCTCTAATAGGCAGAGCGGTGTATGATCCAGGGCCGTTGCCGACGCCCAAAATAACGGCATCATCGTCGCTAACGGTCGTATAGGCATACGATAGACCGAATCCGAAAAACTCGCTAACCGAGACTCTTGCGCCGAACATATCGCCGTCAAGCCTTCTTGGCTCCAGCCCTCCGTCTACGCGCGAGCCTTTGTAGTTAAGATCAAATCCTAGCTTTAAAACCTCACCTGCCGGCACTTTTACGTTCGCCTCGGCAAGATACAGGCTAACGTCGCCGTCCTTTAACGCGTTAGCCGGTTTAACGTCCGTTACCGCTGCGTAAGCGCCGGTTAAAGTAGTATAAGGCAAGGATTTGTTTTGAACATATGCGGAGAAGATATTTTCAAATTTTACGGCGACAGGACCGGTCATATTACCCAGAATCACCCTATCTTTAAACAAAGGAGCTTTTCCTTCGCCTGCAGGAGCGCCCATAGCGGTTTTGCTCCTTCCTTGGAATTTATAAAACCATCCGCCCCACAAGGTAGTATCGGGGATATCTTTATTAGATATCGCTACGCCCTCGAAAGCTTCTTTAAACGCCCTCGTATAGTTGCCCGCAACGAGCGGAGTTACGACATATTGTCTACCCGCCTTTATATCAGTATTTCCTATGCCGTATCCTAGGTATAGTTCCGATAAGACCGCGCCTTTGGTAAACCACTCTTTATCGTAATGGGTTTTATTGCTTGTTCCTACATGATACGGCATTAACCAGCCCTGTCCGGTAAGCCCTATTCTAAAGCCGTAAAGAGGATCGGTAACATATCCAAGCTCAAGACCCACGCCGAATGCCTCGTAGTCGTTATCGCCCGTAGCGGCTTCGCCTCTATTATCTACGGTTTTATTGGCGTAAGTGGTCTTTACCGTTCCGCCAAACTTACCGTTAGTGATCGCCTCGGCTACGCTATCCGCCGCGCTTAGCGAGGATACCGCACATGCGCAAACCGCCGCAGCTAAACTTAGTTTGATGAGTTTCATTCGAAATCTCCTTTCATAAAGATTTACAAATATTTATAAAATGAATTATATCAAACAATCTCGCTGTTTGCGATAAAAAAGGTGGAAATTTAAAATAGAATTACGCAACTTTGTAAAGATTAAATTAATGAATAGCGAAATTTATCGCCCGATTTATGATTTTATGATTTGACGAATATTTTCGGCTCGCGCTCCGACCTCGACTAGCGGATAAAAGCGATCAAAAATTTCAAAATTTCCAAAACGCCAAACCGAGCCGCAGGATAGAATTTTACCGAAATCAAAGGATGAAATTTCGCCGCTTTTAAATTTTAAAATTTAAAAAGTGCGACGAAGCTTGCCCGCCGAAATTTCTCTTTAAATTTAAAACGCGGCTACATAGATTTATACAGCCTATGCAGCCGCGCGGAATTTTGCTAGCAGATCGAAGCTCTAAATTTAGATAATCTACAGAGCCTTTGCGATCAGCTCATTTACGTTTTTGATAAACTCGCTCGGATTTTCCAGCTCCTGCCCCTCGCTAAGGCGCGCCAGATCGTAGATTATCTCGGTTACTTGCGGCAGCATCAGTTTATCGGCCTGCAGCTTTTTGATGATCTCGTGATCTGCATTGATCTCCAAAATCGGCTTTATTGGCGGTAGATTGCGGCCTCCCATCTGCTTAAGCAGCTGCTGCGTCGCAAAATCGGGATCGTTCTCGTCAAAAACAAGGCAGGAAAGCGAGCCGCTTAGACGCGATGAAATTTTAACGTCCTTGACGCGTTCGCCTAAAATTTCTTTGATCTTCGCGGCGATCTCTTTGGCTTGCGGCGTCGCGGCATCGTCGCTCGCAGCTTCTTGCTTGATCGAAGTTGCGTTTTTAACCGGCGTCTTATCAAACTCAAAAACGCCCGGCATCACTATCGTATCGATCTCATCGTCGCAGAGTAGCACCTCCGTGCCCTCGGTGTTAAATTTCTCGATCAGAGGCGAGCTTTTAAGCATCGCGGCGCTGTTTCCGGCGATATAATAGATCTCTTTTTGCTCTGCGCCCATTTTTTCCTTATACTCGCTAAGCGTGATGAGGCCGTCTCGCAGGTTTGATTTGAAAAGACAAAGCTTTAAAATTTCCTCTTTGTTTGCGCCGAAGCCGTAAAGCCCCTCTTTCAAAACCTTGCCGAATAATTCGTAAAATTTTATGTATTTTTCGCGATCGTTCTGCAAAAGCTTTTGCAGCTCGGATAGAATTTTTTTGACGCTCTGCTCGCGGACGTAGGCTAGAATTCGATTTTCTTGCAAAATTTCGCGACTTACGTTTAGCGGCAGATCTTCGACGTCCATTATACCACGCACGAAACGCAGGTAGCTAGGCAGCAGCTCTTTGGCGTCGTCGGTGATGAAAACGCGCTTGACATAAAGCTTTACGCCGCTTTGATAATCGACGCGATATAGATCGAAAGGCTCGCTGCTCGGCACGTAAAAGAGCGTCGTGTATTCGTGCGTGCCCTCGGCCTTGGTATGGATGTAAAACAGCGGATCGCCGCTGTCGTGGCTGATCTGCTTGTAAAATTCATTGTAATCGCCAGGCTTTAGGCTGCTTTTTGGCAGTTGCCAAAGTGCGCTCGCGCGGTTGATCTGGACGTTTTTAACCTCGCTATGTCCCTGCTCACCCTCTTTTTGCGCAGGAACGTATTCTTCTTTATCCATAAAGATCGGATAAGGGATGTGGTTGGAGTATTTTTTGATGATGCCTTCGAGCCTATATTCGTCCAAAAACTCCTCATCTTTCATATGCAGGATTATCGTCGTGCCGAAGCTCTCTTTTTGCGCCTTTTCGACCATGTAGTTGCTCGCGTCGCTGCTCCATTTAAAGGCATCCTGCGAGAGAGGCTTGCGGCTGATAACATCGATACGATCTGCAACCATAAACGCCGAATAAAACCCGACGCCGAACTGCCCGATGAGGTTGCTGTCCTTCGCCGCATCGCCGCTGAGGCTCGCCATAAAGCCCTTCGTGCCGCTGCGCGCGATAGTGCCGAGATTGCTCTCAAGCTCGGCTTCGTCCATACCGATGCCGTTGTCGCCGATGCTTAGCGTTTTGGTCTCTTTGTCGATCTTTATATCGATGCGCGGCACATACGAAAGTGCCTTGTAATCGTCGTTTGTAAGGCTTAAGTAGTTTAATTTATCCAGTGCGTCGCTTGCGTTTGAGATCAGCTCGCGCAGGAAAATCTCCTTGTTTGAATAAAGCGAATGGATCATCAAATTTAGCAGATCATTCACTTCGGTCTTAAATTTTTTCTTTGCCATTATGCAGTCCTTTTTGAAAATTTTGGCAGATTATATCATGGAGTGCTAATCTTGTCAAGAGTAGAATAAATAAACTTGATATGAATCCTATCAAGTTTTGTAAATTTAGAGGTGCGTTTTAAAATTTAGCGTAGAATTTTGCTCGATTTGCTACCTACGAAATAGCCGCTCGCTCAACGTAAAATTTTGGCTTTTTACGCGCGTCAAGCTTCTAGTTCTCAGGCGTGCCAAACACAAAGGCGCCGCCGCGAAAACCGAAAAATCCGCAAAAATCGCAAAAGCCGCAGAAATTTCAAGTGCGGGTTTTGGTAAGAATTTCGGCGCATCATAGCGAAGCTTCCTTCCGGAGAGGAAAAATCAAAAATTTATCTCTTAAAAAAACGAGAATGAAATTTATCGATTTTTAAGGGGGGGATAGAATGCGCTAAATTTTTGGTTGAAAGGAAAAATATAGCTGAGGATAAGATTAACGGGAACGAAGCCTTGACCCAAAACGGCATGAACAACAATAAGAAAGAAAGTGAAACGAAAAATATAAATGAAGATAAAGAAAATGAAGCTTTTGTCCAGGTTTCTTTATCGATTTTGGGCGGTATAGTAGGCGGCGCATGGGCTAATATATTAGATAAAGATTTATGGATTAATGTATTAACTATAGCTGTAGCGGGCTTTATTGTCTATGCAACAATAACTTGGCACGATAAGAAATTAGATAAAAAGATAGGATTTCCTATTCTGATTGTTCTTTTGCTCATAATAATGGCTCTACTTGCGTGTTTAGCATATTGCATTCACAAATAATTTCAAATGAGAAAAGAATGAAAAAAGTAATTTTGGTTTTGGCAGTTCTAGCGAATTTGGCGTTTTCTGCTGAAGAATTAACACAAGCTCAAATCGAATATTTCGATAAAGAGTGTGAGGGTAGAAATTTAAAGTATTACACTGTAATCGGTGAATATTACTTTATGGTTGGCGGAGAAAGGATAGATTACAAAAAAGCAAAATACTATTTTGAAAAAGTTTGCAAAATGGACAAAGCTGTTCAAAAAAAAATGAATATTTTATTGAAAGCTGCGGAAATCTCGCAGCTATGTATTATAAGGGGATTGCCGGGATCGAACAAAATTATAAAGAAGCGGCTCGCTTATTGAAAGTGACTTGCGATATTGGAGACCCTATGGCATGTAACAATCTTGGGATAATGTACAATAATGGATATGGCGTGAAAAAAGATATAACAAAAGCCGTATCTTGCTATAAATACGCTTGCAATAAAAACAATTGGCGAGGATGCTCGAGTCTTGGTGCATATAATATTGCTTTAGGCAATAAGAATACGGCTGTTAAATATTACAAAAAGGCTTGCGAGTTGGGTAAAAACGACTCAGAAGCACAAAATCCAAGCAATAAAGATTTTTGGCAACTCACTTGTGAATTGTATAAAAAATTAAAATAGACTTAAAGTTACCCGAGCTGAATTTGCGTTCGGGTAAATCCGCTCAAATTTTCCCAAATCAAATTTAAATTTTAGCCACTCTCGTTTTCGCCGATCCTTACGCTGCTTTTTGTTATTAAAACGTCGCATCCTGTCCTCTTTAGCCGTATTTGCCGCGTAGCAGAGCGCGCGAAAGAGCAAATTTTAATTTTATTCGCCCTGCTCTGCGATGAAATTACGCGCAAAGTATGGGCATAAAAAACGGAGGCGCCTTAAATTTTACTCATTACGTCGCCAATGATCGCTTGTGCGCCGTTTCGATCCGCAAGCTCAAGCAGTCCTTTGCTCGCGCGCGCCACGTCGAAGCTCTGAATCAAGCTCAAGATCCGCTCGCCGCTTGCGTCCTGCTGACGCACGATTTCGCACAGCCCGCGCTCCTTAAGAAATTTCGCGTTATAAAACTGATGATCCGCCGCCGCAAACGGAAACGGCACAAATATCGCGGGTAAGCCGTTTGCGCAAAGCTCCCACAGCGTGCTGGCGCCGCTGCGTCCGACGCAAAGATCGGCGTTTGCGATGAGCTCGTGCATGTTTTTGCAAAAGCCCACGAGCTGTACATCCAGACCCTGCTGTGCGTAAATTTGCGAGATGCGCTCAAACTCGCGCTCGCCGCACTGATGGATCACGCCGTAGCCGAGACCCAAGAGCTTGGGCGCAAGCTCCACGGCAAGCGAGTTGATAAAGCTCGCCCCCTGCGAGCCGCCCAAAAAGATGACCCTCTTAAGCGCCGTACGCGGCCGCGCCGTCTCGAAAAAAATATCCGCGATCGGATAAGCAAACGCGGGCTTTTCATAGGAGCTGTAAAACACGCGCGCAAAGGGCCTCAGCAAGCGGTTAAGCCGCCCGCAAACGGCGTTTTGCTCGTGGATAAAAAACGGCACGCGAGAAAGGATCGCCGCGATGGATGCGGGCGCCGAGCTGTATCCGCCCACGCTGATGAGCGCGCGCACGCCGTTTTGCTTTAAAATTTTATGCGCCGCAAGCGAGAGGCGCAGGATATTTAGCAGCGAGGCTAGCTTGGCAAAGCCCTTTTTATCGACGACGCCCGAGCTTTGCAGAAAATAGGTACGCGCAAAAAGCTCGCTATTTTCAAACCACGCGCGATCCTGCCCGCGGTTTGAGCCGATAAAGATCGCCCTGATGCCCTGCTTCGCAAGATGGGCGGCTAAATTTTTAGCGATTATCAGATGCCCGCCGGTGCCGCCGCCGCTGATTGCTATGACCATACTTTTCCTTTAAATTTATAAAATTTCGCGCCTAAATTTAAGCCTCGGCGCGCTTCGGCGTAGAATTTTAAGCGCAATTCGGCTCTAAATTTACGCCTAAATTTAAATCGCACTCGCCCCAAAGCCCGCAAAAGCCTTAAAATTTCGCCCTTTTCGACGCCATCAAAACGAGCCCCACCGCAAACGACGCCGCGAGCAGGTGGCTACCGCCGTAGCTCAGAAACGGCACGGCGATGCCCTTTACCGGCGAGATCGACGTGATGCCGTAGGAGTTGATGATGAACGAAAAGAAAAACATAAAGCCAATACCCAGGCAAAAGAGGAAATTTACGTTACTCGGCGACTTGCTCGCGGTCTGAAAGATGCGAAAGAGCATCGCATAAAATAGCGCCACGATGAGTAAAATCCCGATAAATCCCCACTCCTCGGCTATACCTGCGAGCACGAAGTCAGTATGCACCTCGCTCAGATATCCGAGCTTAAAGCTTCCGAGCCCAAGTCCCTGCCCGAAAAACTCGCCGTTGTTTATCGCATTTAGCGAGTGTCCGACCTGATACGGCGCGCTAGCATCCTCTATACGAAGTCCTGCGGCAGTCTCCGGCGACATAAACGACAGCACGAAATCCTGCACTCCGCCCCACCACGAGCGCACGCGATCGACCCTGTGCGCGCTCGTGACGATAAAGACGTAAGCAAGCCCCAAAATCCCCATAAAGCTAAAGCCGATGAGCTTGAAGCTCGTGCCCGCAAAAAGCGACATAAAAATCATCGTAAGCCCTAGCACGGCGACCTGCCCCAGATCGTTTTGCACGATAGCGACCAGGATCACCACAAAGCCGAAAAGCGCTACGTAAGGAAGCAGCGTCGCGATCTCGCGCCCGATGCTTTTTTTAGAGTGATCGAGCTTGCGCGAAAAGCTCCACGCCAAAAAGTATATGAAGCCCACCTTGAAAAATTCCACCGGCGCGAGGTTAAAAAACGGCAGCCTGATCCAGCGCGCCGCGCCGTTAACGTCGGCGACTAAGGACTTGGGCAAAAAGCCCATCGCGAGCATCAAAATCCCCATTATCGCAAAAAGCGACATGCACACCGGCGTTAGGCATTTATCGGGATCGGCGCGCGATACGATCCACATCACCGCGATGCACGCGATCCCCACCGCGCACTGACGATAAAAAAAATGCAGTGGCGTAGCGCCCAGCAAAAGCACCGTATAGGAGCTCAGCGACAGCGAAAATATCATGCCGATCGTAATGAGCGCGCAGGTGAAGTAATATAGCCATTTATCGGTTCTCAATCATCTCTCCGTTTTAAAATTTATTCGCATTTACGCGCGCCGTGCACGCTTCGTCTGCCGCGCAAGGCTTGAAACCTCGCATTGCGCCCCTGCCGCACGGCCCGGATCGCGGCACTGCCTTTTAAAAAGCGTACGGCACGACCACGTATTGTCTTTTGGCACGCAGCACGATCGTGCATCTTTGACGCGTGGCGCAAATTTTATTCTCGCACATAGGCGGCTTTGCAGCGCACGCTGCGAGATAGCGCGCCGTAAAGCACGATCTCTCTTTATCCCGCAAGCGTGAATTGCCTACGCTCTATTCTAACATATCGCGACGATTTCGACGCACACTGAGGATAAATCGCCGCGAAACGCAATTCGTGCCACTTTTTAAATGTGCATTTTGCTCTCACGTATCGCGTAGCCTTCGACACGCGCTGCAGCACCGTAAAGCGTGACCTCGCACTATCTTTTAATACACAGGCGGGTGCATTCTAGCTCCGGCAGGTGTATCGCGGCGGCTTTCGGCACGCTATAGCATGGTCGTAAACCGCGACTATGCAAAATTGCACATAGGCATTCGTGCCGCAAATCAGCCGCCACGCATGGCAAGCCAATACTCCGGCAGTTTCTCCCGCTTGCGCAGTTGCAAGACATTTCATATTGGCACGATGCGATTTAAAATTTAGGTCCGCTGCAGCAAATTTTAAAATTTTAAAATTCTAAAATTCTAAAGCCCAAAAAGAAGCAAAATTTTAAAATTTTAAATTCTGCAGGGCTCTATAAATTTATAAAATTTAAAATCGCAAAATTTTTAGTGCTCAATTTTTAAATTTTAAAACCATCCTATTTTCTACTCCGCTTGCACTTTAAAATTTCATGCCACGGTTTAAATTTGGCGCCAAGAACACAGCGCGCAATTTAGCTGCGCCTTAAATTTCAATTCGTTTTAAAAAACGATGCGTCGTAAACGCAAGCTGCAAAACGCGCTGTTCATACTCACCGAGCACTACTTTTAAAACGTCTCCCGCGCTGCAAGAGGCTTCGATCGCATCCGCGCATCAGTATAAACCGTCCGCCTTCCCCCGGTCACAGAGGCACAAGTGCGAGCTGCAGAACGCGCAAATTTTAAAATTTAAAATCCGCCATGCAGATCAAAAAATTTTAAAATTCCACCGCTTCAAATCCGATAAATTTTAAAATTTCACCGACGCAGATCGGTTAAATTTTAAAAATTCCGACGCCGCAAATCCAATAAATTTCAAAATTTCGCTGCTTAAATTTTATCAAAATTTTGAAATTTACTTGATTATGTCGCGCTGGCCTTTGGCGTTGATCTCGCTTAAAACACCCATCTGTTCTAGCTGCTCGATGATCGTCGCGGCGCGGTTGTACCCGATACGCAAGCGGCGCTGCAGGTAGCTGATCGAGGTCTTCTCCTCCTCCAAAACAATCGCCTTCGCCTCGTCGTAAAGCTCGTCAAGCACGATATTTTGCGGATTGATTATGCCACCTTCTTGCTTGGCGCCCTCGTTTTCGATCAAAAATCGCTCGTCATAAACGACGCTTTCTTGCGCCTTTAAAAATTCCGCGATCTTGTTGATCTCATTCTCGGTCGTAAACGGCGCGTGCAGGCGGATGAGCCCCGGCGCGGTAGGCGGCGTGAAGAGCATATCACCCCGCCCGAGCAGGCTGTCTGCGCCCATCTGATCCAAAATCACTTTGCTATCGACCTTCGAGCCCACGCGGAAGCTGATGCGACTAGGCAGATTCGCCTTTATCAGCCCCGTGACGACGTCCACGCTAGGGCGCTGCGTCGCTACGATGAGATGGATGCCGCTAGCGCGCGCCATCTGCGCCAGACGCGCGATGTAGTGCTCCACGTCCTTGCCGCTCGTCATCATCAGATCCGCGAGCTCGTCGATGATAACGACGATGTAAGGCAAAATTTCGCCGCCCTCGCGCAGCATCTTTTCGTTGTAGTTGTCGATGTTTTTCGTCCTGTTTTGCGCCATGAGCGAGTAGCGCTGCTCCATCTCGGCGACAAGGTTGCTTAGCGCGATAATCGCCTGCTTAGGCTGCGTGATGACGGGCGTCAGCAGGTGCGGGATGTCGTTATAAATACTAAACTCGAGCATCTTCGGATCGATCATTATAAGGCGCAGGCTCTTGGGCGAGTTGCGATACAAAAGGCTTAAAAGCATGGCGTTGATGCCCACGCTCTTGCCGCTTCCGGTGGTGCCTGCAATGAGAAGGTGCGGCAGCTTTTTAAGATCGGTGACGAAAGGCTGCCCCACGATGTCCTTGCCAAGCACGATGGTAAGCGGACTGGAGGCGCTTTTAAACACGTCGCTTTCTAAAATTTCACGCAGATAGATCGTATCGATATTTTGATTCGGAATCTCGATGCCTACGACATCTTTGCCAGGAACCGGCGCCTGGATGCGAATGGTCTGCGCCCTAAGAGCCATCGCAAGATCGTCTTGCAGCGTTAGAATTTTACTTACCTTAATGTGCGCGGCAGGGCGAAACTCAAATGTCGTAACGACCGGACCTGAGTAGGTCCGCACCACGTCGCCGTCGATCTTGAATTTACGCAGTTTATCGAGCAGGTCATAAATTTTACGATCGATCTCGCTCTCGTCGATGCTACTTTTCTTTTTCGGCGGCGGGTTTAAAAAATCAAGCGGCGGCAGCTTAAAATCCTTGGGCTTAGCCACCCTGCCCTTGTCGAGCTGATCCAAAAGCCTTTTATTTTCGGCGACTTCGCTTAGGCGCTCGACCCTTTTTAGCCTGCTCGGCTTTCCCTTTTGCGGCATTTTAAGCTCGCGTTCAGTGGAAGCCTGCGGACCCTGTGCATCACTGAAATTCTGCTCATTTTCAGGCTCGCGAGTATCGTTTAAATTTTGTAAATTTCGCTCACCTTCAAAACTGCGCCCGCTTGCACCTTGCTCCGCAAAATTACCCTGTTTCGCCGAATTTTCCTCTGCGCTCAAAGCGTCATTCAAAGCGTTAAAATTTTCCGCACCTCTCAAGCCCTGCGCAGACGAATGCCTTGCAAGCCCGTCCCTTTGCAATGTATCCGCGTCGCTAGCGAAATCGTCCCCAATTTCATCCTGCGAGCTTTCATCTCTTGAGCCAATAAAGCAGTTTTTGATGATGTCGGTAAAACGGTCTTCAAATATGAGCACTAGCGAAAGCACAAAAATCGTAATATTAAAAATCCACACGCCGACGCTTCCGATCATTCGCCTAAGCCCATCCACTGCAAAGCTGCCGACTGCTCCGCCGCTAGCGCCAAAGAGACTCGACTGCACCATCAAAATGGTAAAAAATAGCAAAATGGCTCCGATGCTAAACTCAAAAAATCTAAAGTCAAAACCGCGAAAATGCTTATAGGCTACGTATGCTAAGGCGAGCAAAAATAGCGGATAGATGTATGCAAAATAGCCGAATAGCTGGGTATTAAATGAGCGGATGGCGTTGCCTGCGCTACCTACAAGCGCGGAATCGGGTGCAATAGTAGCAAGCCCAAAAAATATTATGATAGCCGATATGACGATAAAATATACTTCTTTAACTATGATTGATCCTTAAATTTAAAGCGGTATTTTAGCCAAACGAAGGTTAAAATTTTATTTGAAGGATGAAATTTTAATGCTTTGATAAAATTCCGCGCCCTCACAGGCGCGGAATTAAAGGAGTTAGTTTTTGACGGCTTTGCCCAGATCCCACATAGGCATGAAGATACCCAGAGCCAAAAGAAGAACCATGCCTGCCATAAAAAATAGCATGATCGGCTCGACGTAGCTTGAGATATTATCGATGATATCATCGAATTTCTCTTTATAATAATCCGTGACGTTGCCAAGCATCTTATCGAGGTTGCCGGCCTGCTCGCCCGCGCTGATCATCTGAATAAGCATACTTTCGTAAAGCCCTGTATTGTTAAACGCCTCGGTTAGGCTCACGCCCTGCTGCACGGCAATTTTAACGGTAGAGAGCTTCTCTTTTAAAGTATGATTATCCACCATTAAAACAGATGTATCCAGCGCATCTGCGATAGGGATACCCGCTCGCACAAGCTCTGTAAAAATAAGCATAAATCGCGACATCGTCGAGAAAAATATGATCTTACCAAATAGATAGACCTTTAAAATCGTCTTGTCAAAGCCCTTTTTAAACTCATCGTTATTGCGATATGCCCATCTAAGAGCTATGATAGTGCCTATGATGCCTGCTAAAACAAAAATTCCATAATTATTAAGAGTACTTTCGATGCCAAGTAGAATTCTAGTAGGTAGTGGCAAATCCGCGCCCAAATCCTCAAAAATCTCGCGGAATTTCGGCACGACATACATCATCAAAACCGAAAACGCAATCGCCATAACAATCATAAGGATCATAGGATAACGCATCGCCTTTTTAAATTTACGCTGGTTCTCCCAAAGCTCTTGAAGCATAGCAGCAAGCTTAGCTAGAGATTCTGCCATATTACCGGTAGCTTCGCCCAGACTTACCATCGCAACGACGACATCGCCAAGCTGACCTCTAAATTTCTCCGTAGACTCTGTCAAGCTAAGACCTGCGTTAAGATCATCGTTCATAGCACTAAAAATCTCTTTTAGCGTCTTATCCTCTGCCGCCCTTGCGACCTCTTTGATCGAGTCGTGGATTGAAATTCCGGCATTTGTCATAACGGAAAGCTGACGGATCGACGCTACTAACGGCAACGTTCTAACTCTTCCGCTTCCACCTAGCATGCGCGAAACCTGCGCCTTAAAATCGCCGCCCGTATTGGCTACGACTTGGGTTTCACCTCTTTTTACAATCGTCCCGCCTACGCGCTGCTTCATGAGGTTGTTTGCTTGCACTTTATCGCTGGCTTGCAAAAACATCTTCCTTCTTGCGCCCTTGGCGTTGTATTCAACTTCTAATTGCTTTTTCATTGTTTAGCCACCCTATAAATTTCTTCTATACTAGTTACTCCGCGCGCAGCACGTATAACACCGTCTTCAAACATATCTATAAATCCCTCCTCCTTCGCCAAGGCTCTCATATCGTCCTTTGAGCCACCGTTAGCGATCAAGCTCTGCATTTTATCGGTAATAGGTAAAATTTCACTAATCATCTCACGCCCCATGTAGCCCGTTTGACCGCATTGATCGCAACCTACGGCCTTAAAAAATGTGTATTTTTCAGGCAAGAATTCCTTCAGCTGATCAAGCATCGATTTAGGTAGATTCGTAGGCTGCTTGCAGTGCGGGCAAAGCTTTCGCACAAGACGTTGCGCCTCTACCGCAATCAGTGCACCGCTTATGAGATAGGCTTCGATACCCATATCCACTATTCGCGGGATCGCGCTAACGGCGTCGTTAGTGTGTAGGGTCGAAAAAACCAAGTGTCCCGTAAGAGCAGCCTGGATCGCGATTCTAAGGGTCTCTTGATCACGAATCTCACCGATCATTATGATGTCAGGGTCTTGTCTTAAAATCGAGCGCAGTGCCGAAGCAAAGGTAAGACCTGCTTTTTCGTTAACTTGGACTTGTTGGATTAAATTTACTTGATACTCTACCGGATCTTCTACGGTAATGACCTTGGTATCGATATTTTTAATATCGTTTAGCGCCGCATATAGCGTCGTAGACTTACCGCTTCCTGTAGGTCCGGTAACCAAGATAATACCATATGGAGCCTTCATAGCGTTATTAAATTTCTTAAAGCTATCAGGGTGCATGCCGAGCTTTTCCAGGCTTATGATAACTTTGGATTTATCTAGAATACGCATAACTGTAGATTCACCGTTGATAATAGGCAGTGTCGAGATACGAAAATCATATTCGCGACCTGAAATTTTCATACTAAATCTACCGTCCTGCGGCTTACGGCGCTCGGCGATATCCATATTTGAAAGTAGCTTCAATCGGCTTACTAGCGGTGGATAGATATCCTTATCAAAGATAAAAATTTCAGCGAGCATTCCGTCGATTCTGGTGCGAACGACGCAGTTATTCTCGGTAGGCTCGATGTGAATATCACTACCGCGCATCTTAATAGACTGACTAATTATCATCTCAATGAGCTTCAAAATCGCCGAGGTATCATCGCTGCTTCCGCTACCGCCGGTGTTGGCGAGCTCTTTGCGGATCTCCGCTACGAGCCCTTTAATGCTCTCTGAAAGCTCAAGCTTAGATAGATATTTATTTACCTGATTTGGATCGGCTACTACGATTTTAAGCAGCTGTTTGCTAAACATAGCCTGCGCTTTATCTTGCGACTCAAGATTAAACGGATCAGAAAAAGCAACGTAAATATTCAGATCATCCGCTTTAACCGGTATCACGCCGTATCTTTTAAGCTGTGCGGTAGGAGTGCGTTCCGATAGCCTGAAGTCTATATCGATATCATCTAAATTCATATACGACAGGTTCATTTTCTTGGCTAGAATTTGCAAAAATTCCTTTGGATCCATCGAAAATTTTTCGCTTATATCGTCAAATGCTATCTGACGACGCTTGTACAGCTCAACTAAAATTGAGCAAAAATCATCCTGGCTTAGATAGTTATCTCCGACTAAAACCTCTCCTAGCGTCAAGCCGATATCCATCTTGTCCTTGATTTCCGGAACAACGGTGCTAGTAAGGATATTGTTTCGTATTAAAATCGCAACGATCTGCTCTTCAATCTTCGTCATCGCGATCACCAATAAATTTTAATCGAGCTAAGCTTATCGCCAGTATAAATTGCAATTACCATCTTTTTTACCTCTTCCTCTTCTTTGATAAAAAGCTCGGCGCGCTCGCCGTTTTCTAGGGTAAAGACATACGTATCACTCTTTTTTACGTATGCTCTCTCCGTAAATTTATCAAAAATTTCAGACAAAATATAATTAATTTTAGGCGTTCTTATATAGCTTATGTCTACACCGTCGCAAAGCGCCAAATAAAGCATCTTTTTTTGAAAAATTATGGTCGAATAAAGAGAAGCGTTCTCGCGAGCCTCTTTGGTTTTATAAAGCATTACCGTAGGCACTACAAGCTCATTTACTTTGTCCATCTTCAGGCACGCTTTGGCATACATATTCGCAAGTGCCTCGCTTTGTTCTTCGATGAATAAATTTCGCACGCTTTCTTGGCAGATACGGTTATACTGACCGATCTGATCCCAGTTGCGCACGTCATCGGCGCTAACTGCAAATAACGACGCGATCGCAAAAGCTAAAATATATAAAATTTTCATAGTTTGTCGCTTCTTATCTTTGAAATGAGGTTAGAAATTTCGCTATTTTTCGCCTTTGCGTTAAAGGTCTCAAGAGCGTAAAGCGCGTCTTCCTTACGACCCTTTTTATAATTGGCTTTAGCAAAAATTATCCAGCTAGCGACGTTGTCCTTATCAAGCTCATTTGACGTAAGAGCCCATTTGATCGCATTGTCGTAGTCTTTCTTATTATACGCTTCTTCGGCTAGCGATAGCGAATACTCAATCTTATTCGTCGCGTAAAATTTACTCTCCAAGCTCTGCTTATCTTCGCTTAAATTTGAAGTTTTTATCTCAATTCTGGAACTTAGCGGAGCGCTACTTGCGGTATTTGTAGAACCTCCCGAGAAATTTGATTTAGGCGGCAATGGAGCACGCCCAAAATCGATAACCTCATTTTTAGGTGGCTGATTTGCAAAAGCTGCGTTATTGGTATTAGGCACATTAAATGTAGGAGCATTTTGATTGCCAAAATTCTGATTGCCAAAATTTTGACCGCCGAAATTCTGCGCCTGAGCCTGCCCGCCATAGTTTCCGCCATTTTCGTAATTATTGGTTATCTTAAATCCACCGGAATCCTCGCTGGATAGCACACCCACATCGTTTAAATTTAAACTTGGGCGTTCCTTTTCGTGTTTAGAAGCGCGGGCAACTTTCGGCGCGCTAATGTTATAATCCTCTTTAGAGATATTATTTTGCACTGCAAGATCTGCCGCCTGCTGCTCGGCATCACTAGCAGAATTTGTAGCTCCGCCCTTATCCTCAATATTTTGATTGATACTTGCCATACTGACGCTATCACTATCTTTAAGCAGCCAAAATATCGCTCCGATCGCAACCGAGATCAATATCAAAAGCCCCAAAATCGTCTTGTCGAATCTCAATACGAAATTCGGCTTAGATTTCAGGAAAGAAAACTGCTTTCTGTTTTTGTTATACTCTTCCCATTTTTTTTCAAGTTCGTTTACTTCGTAAAATTCAAGCATTTATTATCCCCGAGCCTATCGCTGCCATCTCTATAATTTTATTATTAATCTGCGAAAAACTAATTTCCGTAGGTTTGTTTACTTCGTAATACTCAAAAAGCTCATACATCTTATACATAAGCTTGTTGATATTCCTCATGTTGCCGTCCGTTAAATTTAAAATCAAATCGAAATTATCGTCACTAAACATAAAATAGTATTGTTGAAATCCATGAAGCACAAGCTTTTTTTCAATATACAACTTGACTTCGCCTAAATTTGAATTAGGAAGCTCGATGCTCTCCCAAATTCTAGTTTTAAAATAATCCTTCGCGAGGCGATCTTCCTCATCCGTCTTATGCACCGTAAATAAAAATTTAAATAGTCTAGTATCTGCCATAAGGCGAATTTTTTCTATCAAATTCCCAGGATACAGCTGAGCCTCATCAAGCAAAATAACGACCTGCTCTACCGCCCCTACGTTAGTAGAAATTCCAAATCTCTCTCTGTAAACTCGCATAAAATTCTCGTAATTATCAATCGGCTCGCTAGGAGTTGAATGAAAAATCTGCGAATACAGCTCTAAGAAAAATTCTTTCTCATCAAAAAACGGCTGCGGCACAAATACGACTCTTACCTTTTTTTCAAGATCGACCTTGATCTTATTAAGCAAAAATGTCTTGCCACAGCCCGGTTTGCCGTAGAAAAGTATAAGTTTTAACGGCTTTTGCAAAGCATTTAAAATTTTATGATAAGCAAGGGTCGATTTATCGAGATTAACGAAGTCTGAGACTTCGTTATCCTCGATAAAAATCTCCTTGATCGCCGTATAGTTATTACTCATTTTCGTAGATGGATTTTGAGTAACCTAGCTCTTTAAGAGAGGTAGCAAGCGGCGCGCCGGTATTGTCGATGATATGTGGAGTTACTACAAAGATTAGCTCTGATGTGCTCAAAACATCGGCAGTACTCTTGAAAAGATTTCCGATTAATGGAATTTCAGCTAGCACAGGCACCCTAGTGTTATTCTTGGACTTAGTTGCGCCGATTAAACCGCCTAAAATTACAGTATCGCCATCATCTACCCAAACTACACTAGAGAGTTTCTTTTGCAAGGTATCAGGTGCGATATCTCTTCTGCCATTCTCTCTCCTTACATTATCTTCTGCATATTTAAGAGAACTTAAAGACGGATTAATTCGTAGCATAATCCTATTATCATCTGAAATTTCAGGCAAGATATTCAAAAGAATACCTACAAAGATCGAATACTGATCATCCGACTGGGTATCTCCGCCTTGATAATCACCTGTAGTAGTAGATTTCAATACATAGTTAATGGTATCACCTACGGAGATAATAGCAGGCTGATTATTCATCGTAGTTACCTTAGGGCTTGAAATAATCTTGGTTTTACCTTTAGTCTCTAGAAAGTTAATCAAACCGTCGATATTAAAATTTAGATTAGCCCCTATCGTCCAAGTTCCGTGAGTATCGCTAGCCTTTCCTCTATTTCCGTTATCTATGTGATATCCTGAAAGCTTAGTCGGATCTCCACCTACATAGGTATTAAATCCTAGTTGAAATTTACTCCAATCAATACCGGTAGTGTATTCGTTATTTAGCTCGACAGATATGATATTTACGTCTAGCAAGACTTGACGACTAAGGCGTTTTTGCATACCGCTTAGATATCTATCTACGCGAGCTATCTGAGACTTCATAGCAGTAACGGTTACTAAACCGGCATTTTGATTTATAATAGGAGCGACTGCGACGTATTTTTCGGTACCGTTATTTAAAACAGAGGTGATTTCCTCGCTAATCTTCTCCCAAAAATCAAATTTCTCTTTGGTAGTGATCTTATTATCTTCTTTATTTTCTTTATCGTCGCTATCATCCACTTTCGTAGGTGCGGAATCGACAGAAGATTTAGTAACAGCAGTACCTTCTCTAATAGAGGTGATGTAATCCACTTTAAAAGTCCTAGTCTCTAGCGCTGAAATTTTTAATATGCCATGAGAATACTCATAGCTTAGATTATTCTCTTTTATGAGTAGATCTAAAACTTCGCGTAAAGAAAGGTCTTTGATGCTTACGCCTTGCAGTGGCTTACTCATCTCCTCTTGAGCGATAGCATCTTTTGCTACCACTGAAAAGCGGCACATATCGGATAGCTGAGTTAGCATCTCATTTAGCGTAACGGTATCGTTAATCTTGATATTTAGCGCCTTCCTATCGCAGTTACCTGTAGTTGCGGGAGCGGCATATAGACTAGTAGCCGTAACAGACAAAGCAAGCATAGCAGCTATGCTAAGCTTTTTACTTATATGTAATAATGACATTTTGACTTCCTTGTTTTAGTGTTAGTTCGACTTTATTTTCATCGTCGTTGGTAATAATAACGCTATTACCCGTTATTTGCACGATCTTATATGAGCCTACATACTCGCCCAAACCATACCACTTATCGTTTAGCTTAACCTTATCACCCATAATACCTACTAGCTGATAACCTAGATCCACCTGCTGATTAGCTTCTCTAGGCACATTGGCTTCTTTAGGATAGAACGGATCTTGCAAAGAAGCTATCTGCTCATCACTAAGACCCACTCTAGGCTTACTAAGATCATCGAATATCGCATCGTATTTAGCTTTATAGGCTCCATTACTAGGCGCCACCGTCTGATTATTATCTACAGCAAATAGAGCAGTAGAAAGTAGCAAAGAGCATAAAATTAACTTTTTCATTAGTAATTTACTCCCCAGATAGATATACCGATGCTTCCACCGATTTTGCCATTTTTAGTGGCATTGATATCCATCTTATTTACATCTACGATCATCTCCGATTGTTCGATAAGGTTGATATACCTAAGGACGTTCGAAAATGCTCCTTCAAATTTCACATCTATATCCAGCAAGGCTTCAGGCTGAAAAATTTGTTTGATGCTAGGCTCTCTTCTATCGCTGTGAATAGCATAAATTTTAATATTGTTATTCTCTGCGATCGTTGAGAGGCTATCCATAAATTTAGCCCAGTTCTTTTCATTATAGGTAAGCTTTGAAATTTCTTTTAGCTTACCGTCTAGATACCCGCGCTCTTCAATGATATTGTTAAGGTTGGTCCTAGCACCATTGAGGATATTGCGTTTATTATCAACGAAAGCTTTAGGATCACCGCCAAAAAACTCGTTATACTCTCTTTGTGCGCCTTCAAGCTTCGTCGTGGCAGTACTTAGATTTGTTTCGCTCTCCTCTAAATACGGATCCGCATAGCCACTCAAAATAAAGTAAGCTACCACACCTACAAACAATAAAGCTATATAAAAATAGTTATTTGCACTATTTCCCTTGGAGGCAAACCATTGATCAAGTTGATCTAATGAACTTTTCTTTTTCATTATTTAACCTCCACACTGATGTTGCTATCGTAAAAGACGGTTTTATTACCCTCTTGCAGCGCGATTGTTTTAGTATCCACGCCATACACCTCTTTTTTACTGATATCCTCTAAAAGCTCGGTCATCTGCTTATCGTTTTTGGTGCGCACCTGAACAGTTAGAGTCCTATTCTCATCACCGATCCTAACCATATTGCCCTTATTTTTAACGACCATATTGGTTAGCTCAAAAATAGAAACACCCTTCATAGCGTAATTGTTTTTCTTGTCTAAGATGGCATTAATTAGATCGCGCCTGTCGTTAAGCTCCTTACCACTCTTAGCAGCCTGGGCATTTACCTCTTTAGTCTCTTTATCCAAACGCGCATTTTCTGCTCTAGCAGGAACCATCTGATCTTCCAAACCTTGATATTCGCTAGTTTTATCATTAGCTACCATATTATTATAATATCCATAGCCGAAGTTATACGCAGGATACACAGCCCCAAGTAAGCAGCCTAGCAACATATAGCCTATCAGCTTGCCGGTTGATCTTTGGGTCAAAGGCGGAGGTCTCATAAACGGCGAGTAGTTGTGATCGTCATCTTTGGTAACCAAATAATCTTGACCCACCAAGAACATCAAAATATCTAGCTGAGTGAGCGGATAATCTTTTGCGTTGATTGCAACGTTAAAATTAAAATCCTTGTATCTTAGCTTTAGATTATTTTCTACAAAAACCTCGATCGCAGGAATTTTACCGATATCCGTTCCGATATAGACATTTTGAATATTGACGTTGTAAATTTTACTAATACCGTTCAACACGTCGTTGATGTAGTAAAACATATCGTCAAAAATTTGGATCATATAATCGCGTTCGGTCGGATTTTCTAAATTTACTCCCTGTTTGGAGAGCAATCTATAAAAGCTCTCTTCATCGACTCTACTACCGACTAGCTCGACATATTTTTCATGCAAAAATTTTAGGTTATATCTTACTTGACGAGATTGAAAATATTCGCCGTTTTGATACACTACCAAAAACGCATCGTCGCGCTGCAAGTATATGAAGCAGTCGATTCCGTCGCGAGTTAGGACGCCTCTATTATACAAGCCCTCGTATAAAAATGGAGCCATAGCCACATAGTCGATGTAGTTCGTCCTAGCGGCGATCGCATCGAATTCTGAAGTGAGTTTGGCATTATCTACGACAAAGACATTGAAAATTCTATCATCGCCGCCAGCGCCTATTACCTCACTATAAGTGATTTTGTAATCCAAAGCGGTGTCAAGCCCCAGCTCCTCATACACCTTAACGACGATCGCATCTAAAAGATCCGCGTCCTCTACCGATCTGCTTATCTCGACCGTCGCAGTCATTATATCCTTATACGGAATATATGAGACGTAAGTTTCCTTCGCACGATTTGCTTTTGAGAAGTCGTGCTCGAAAACTTCATTCTCACTTAGACCGAATATGGTTTGCGTGACTTTGTTAATCGCAACAATCGAACTAGCATTTTTACTATTCTTTGCCATAACACTCCACTTCCAAATGAAATTTTCTACGCTGCTAATACTAATAGAAATAAAATAAAATGTCAATAGATAAAATCGGTTTTTACCATAAATTCGTTATTTTTCCAGCTTTTTTTTACAAAAACTGTTAATTTTAAGTAAATTTTGACCTTAGAAAAATTTGAAATTAACTTTTTGGCTCGAATTCCGATCCGTTTGATCGCCTCGCCATTTTTGCCGATCAGCATCTCTTTGTGTGAATTGCTGTCCGTTATGATCCGCGCATATACCGAGATCAGACCCGGTTTTTCCACTACTTTTTCCATCACGACGTCGCTGCAATACGGGATCTCGTCGCTCATACTCTCAAAGATCGCCTCAAGTATGAAGTCGCGGTAAATTTCGCGCTCGTTGGTCGCGCTTAAAATTTCGGGATCGTAAAAGTACTCATGCTCGGGCAAAATTTTACAAATTTCATCCAAAACCTGCTTTTTATAGACCTTTTTTTTGATGCTAACAGGGATTATCGCTTCGAATTTATCGGTAAATTTTTGATATTGCAGCAGCTTTTGCACGATCTTTTCGTCATTTGCTTCGTCTATTTTGGTTAGAATAACGATGTGTTTGGCGCCTGCGTTTAAATTTAAAAATTTTTCATATTCTGCGGTATCATCGTGCACGGGCGCCAAAAACAGCACCAAATCGCAGCCCTCAATCGCCCCGAGCGCCACCTCGACCATCAGTTTATTCATCAGCTTGGCGCTTTCGTGCAGCCCCGGCGTGTCCGTGAAAATCACCTGATCTACGCCGTTCATCGCGATGCCGTTAATCTTACGGCGCGTAGCGTTGATTTTGTGCGAGACGAGCGAAATTTTCTCGCCGCAGAGATAGTTTAACAGTGAGCTCTTGCCCGCATTCGTCCGCCCGATGAGCGTTACAAATCCGCTTTTCATATTTTCCTTAAATTTATAAAATTTTATCCTGCTTGCGACCGTAGCGCCAAGCCCTAGCAAGCAAATTTAAAATATCGCTTCATACAAATCGGCTCCGCACGAGCGGTGGAATTTTGAAATTCCGCCATCACATAAGCGGGTAAAATTTAAAATTTCAAGCCGCGCGGTAGCGATAAATTTTACCCGCCTCGGCGCAAAATTTTATCTATCCCAAATTCTACTAGCCGCAAATTCTGCAACTTCATAAATTGATCGCGAAATTTTAAATTCTATCCTGCCATGCGCTACGGCTTGACATATAACCCGCGCAGCACAGAATTTCGATCATTCCTGAAATTTTACAGACTTAAAATTTCAAAGTATCACCAAATTTAAAAGAACGAAATTCTGCGTATCTTTAAAATTCCGCTAAATTTTGCGCCCAAAATTCTAACGCTTTGCAAATTTCAAAAGCGCAAAATTCCGCGACTCTGTAGAATTCTAAAAGTAGCTACCGCGCCGCCTTATAAAATGTATTTCGCCAGATCCTCGTCGCTTGCGATGCCTGCGAGCTTTTCGCTTACGAGTTTTTCATCCACGACGATCTTTTGCCCTTTAAACTTATCCGCTTCGAAGCTGATATCCTCAAGCACCTTTTCCATTATCGTATGCAGCCTTCTAGCGCCGATATCCTCGACCTTTTCGTTCGTACTCGCCGCAAATTTCGCGATCGCCTTGACCCCGTCCTCGCTAAATTCCAGCTCCACGCCCTCGGTCTTTAAAAGCGCCGAGTACTGCTTAAGAAGCGAATTTTTCGGCTTGGTTAAAATTTCGCACAGCGCCGCCTCGTCTAGGCTGTCAAGCTCGACGCGAAGCGGGAAGCGCCCCTGAAGCTCGGGTATGAGATCGCTCGGCTTGCTGATATGAAAGGCGCCCGCGGCGATAAAAAGGATGTGATCGGTGTCGATATTGCCGAATTTCGTGCTTACGCTGCTGCCCTCCACGATCGGAAGCAGATCGCGCTGCACGCCCTCTTTGCTCGGATCCTGCCTACCGCTATTGCCGCTTGAGACCGCCACCTTATCGATCTCGTCGATAAAGATGATGCCCTCGTTTTGCGCGCGCCTAACGGCTTCTGCCTTGATGCTCTCCATATCGAGAACTTTCTCGCTAGCCTCGCTTTTAAGGGCAACTTTGGCGTCTTTGACCTTCATCTCTTTTTTGCTTTTGCGCGTCGAAATTCCGATTACCTTGATGAAGCTTTCCTGCATATTCGCCATCTCGGGCGGTAAATTCGGATTTGATTCAAGCGCATTTTCGCTCACTTCGATCTCGATGCTAAGATCATCCAGATCGCCGCGCTCGAGCTTAGCCGCCATCTTTTCGTAGCTTTTTTCGTAATCTGCGACCTTCTCCTCGCTCGCTCCGCGCGGAAGCGGCGGAAGGACTTTTTCTAAAATTTTACGCTTGATGTAATCATCGATCTTGTCTTTGTTCTTTTCAAATTCCTCACCGCGCACTAAATTTACCGACGCGGCAGCCAGATCGCGCACCATGCTCTCCACGTCGCGCCCCACGAAGCCCACCTCGGTATATTTGCTCGCCTCGACCTTGATAAAAGGAAGCCCGAACATCTTTGAAAGCCTACGCGCGATCTCTGTCTTACCCACTCCGGTAGATCCGATCATTAGGATGTTTTTGGGCATCACCTCGTTTTTCATCTCATCTTCGAGCGCCATTCTGCGGTAGCGATTTCGCAAAGCTACCGCTATCGTGCGTTTGGCGCTATTTTGTCCGATTATATATTCGTCTAGTTTCTCTACGATCTGCTTTGGCGTCATCATCTCTTTTCGTCCCAAATTGCGTATGTTTTGATGTTTTCGTTTGTGTAAATGCAAATCTCGCCCGCGATTTTAAGGCTTTGCTTTACGAGCTCCTCTTCGTCTAAGCTTGCAAATTTATCCAAAGCTCGCGCCGCGCTAAGAGCGTAATTCCCGCCGCTTCCGATCGCTGCGATCTTGCCGTCGTCCGGCTCTACCACATCGCCCGTACCGCTAAGCAAAAAGATATTTTTGCGATCCAGCACCAGCATCATCGCTTCGAGCTTTCGCAGATACTTATCCTTGCGCCACTGCTTGCTAAATTCTATCACCGCCCTTAAAAGATCGCCCTTTGCGCCATCTAAGCACTTCTCAAACATATCAAAAAGATTAAACGCATCGGCGGTGCTGCCCGCAAAGCCCGCTAAAACATTACCCTCTTTGCCGATCTTTCGAATTTTAGTCGCATTACCCTTTAAGACGGTGTTTCCGAACGTAACCTGCCCGTCGCCGCCGATGACCGAGGCCTTCGCGCCTTTGTAGGCTAAAATGGTAGTCGCTTCAAACACTAGCCACCTCTATCTCAAATTTAGCGCTTATGCCGTGCTTTAGCTTGGCATTTACGTCGTAAATCCCGGTCGTTTTGATAGCCTCGGTCTCTAAAATTTTCTTATCGATTTCGATCCCTTTTTGCTCTTTTAGCGCGGTTGCGATCTCATCTTTGGTAACCGAGCCGAAAAGCGCGCCGCTCTCGCCCGTTTGTTTTACGATCTTTACGCGGATCTTGGCTAGCTCCTCGGCTAGTTTTTGCAAGCTCGCGACCTCGTATTTTTCAAGTTCGGCTTGCTTTTTCTTATCCGCTTCAAATTTACGCAAAACCTCCGTCGTAGCGGCTTTGGCGTAGCCTTTGCCGATTAAGAAGTTATTGCCGTAGCCGTCCTTGACCTCCTTTACCTCGCCCGCCTTTCCGAGCCCCTTAACGTCTTTTATTAGTAATACTTTCATCCATTATCCTTTTAAATTTAGCTTTAAATTTATAAAATTTTATAGCGGCGCGGGCGGATCTGAAATTTAATGAAATTTCATGAAACCTGCCCGCAGCCGCTCGCGCTTTTTCGATAAATTTTAAAATTTCGTTTTGTGAAATCTGCCCGTGCGCTTTGTCGCCGTGCGGCAAAATTTCAGCTAAAGCTTGCGTCCATTCTTGCCCGCGATGATAAATCTTAGCGCACTTAGCTTGATAAACCCGTCGCCGTCTTTTTGATTGAAAACTTTATCCTCTTCAAACGTCACAAAATCGGTATTAAACAAGCTATCGCTCTTACTTTCTCTGCCCAGCACGGTCACGTTACCCTTATAAAGCTCTAGCTTAACCTTGCCGTTTACGTGCTCTTGGGATTTGTTTATCAGCTCTTGAAGCAGCAAGCGCTCAGGGCTGAACCAAAAGCCGTTGTATATAAGCTCGGCGTAGCGCGGCATTAGATCGTCTTTTAGATGCGCCGCGCCGCGATCTAGCGTGATGCTCTCGATCGCGCGGTGAGCCTTTAGCATGATCGTGCCGCCCGGAGTTTCGTAGCAACCGCGACTCTTCATACCGACGTAGCGATTTTCTACTAGATCGAGCCTGCCGATGCCGTTTTTAGCGCCGAGCTCGTTAAGCGCGGCTAGCATCTCGTGCGGCTTAAGCGCCTTGCCGTTTAGCTTTACGGGATCGCCGTGTTTGTATTCGATCTCGATGATCTCGCTCTTATCGGGCGCATTTTTAGGACTCACGGTCCATCGCCACATATCCTCCTCAGGCGCATGGGCGGGATCTTCCAGCACCAAGCCCTCGTAGGAGATGTGAAGGATATTCGCATCCATCGAATACGGCGATTTGCCTGGCTTTGAGGCGATATCGATGCCGTTTTTCTTAGCGTAGGCAAGCAGCTTCTCGCGAGAGTTCAGATCCCATAGCCTCCACGGCGCAATCACTTTGATATCTGGATTTAGCGCGTATGCGCCAAGCTCGAAGCGGACTTGATCGTTGCCCTTACCGGTCGCGCCGTGGCTTACGGCGTCCGCGCCGGTTTTTTTCGCGATCTCGACTAGCTTTTTAGCGATCAGCGGGCGCGCGATCGACGTGCCCAAAAGATACTCGCCCTCATAGACGGCATTTGCACGAAACATCGGAAATACGTAATCGCGCACAAATTCCTCGCGCAGATCCTCTACGAAGATATTTTCCTTTTTGATGCCCAGTTTCAAAGCTTTGTTTTTGATCGGCTCCAAATCCTCATTCTGACCGATATCTGCAGTAAACGTCACCACGTCGCAGCCGTAAGTATCGCCGAGCCACTTTAAAATAATACTAGTATCTAGTCCTCCGGAATACGCCAAAACGACCTTTTTTACATCTTTTGCCATCTCAAATCCTTTACGTAAAATTTGGCGAAATTCTACCAAAAATAGTTTAATAGTTGCTTTTAAGGCAAATATCGCTAAACTCACGCCTATGAGAATCGATAAATTTTTAAACGCAGTCAATATCACCAAGCGGCGCGCCATCAGCGAAGATATGTGCAAAAGCGGCGTCGTGGCCGTAAACGGCGTCGTAGCAAAGCCCGCCAAAGAGCTTAAAATCGGCGACGTTATCACGATAAGCTTTTTAGATAGAAAACAAAGCTTTAAGGTCCTAGCCTTTCCTAGCGCGAAAAATACGCCCAAAAGCGAGCAGGCAAAGTATGTCCAAGAGCTTTGAACTCGTCTGCGGCGAGGATGAAATTTCGCGCCTCGTGCAAGCTCTGCCAAAAAGCGGCATAATCTTGCTCATCGGCGATCTTGCCAGCGGCAAAACGACGCTTGCGCGCGCGATCGTGCGAGCGCATGGGCTAGACGAGCACGTGAGCTCGCCTACATTTTCGACCATGCAAAACTACGGACAAATTTATCATTACGACATCTATAACGGCGGCTGCGAAGGGATTTTAAAAAACGGGCTATTTGAAAATTTATTTGAAGAGGGGCTTCATCTTATCGAATGGGCGGACGAAAATTTGATAAATTTACTTAAAAAATATGAGCTTGATTTTTGCGTAGTGAGGATCACGCCGCACGCGCAAGGGCGAAAATACGAGGTAAGCTATGCATAAACTGGAAGTCAGGGGTCTTAAAAAAACCATAAAAGGCACGCCGATCATCAAAGGAATCTCGCTAGAACTTTACAATGGCGAGATCGTGGGGCTGCTAGGGCCCAATGGCGCGGGCAAAACCACGACGTTTTATATGATCTGCGGGCTGATAAGCGCTAGCGGTGGCGATATCTTGCTTAATGAAAATAGCATCGCAAAGGTTCCACTTCATAAGCGCGCTAAGCTCGGCATCGGCTACCTGCCACAAGAAAGCAGCATCTTTAAGGAGCTTAGCGTTGAAGAAAATTTAATGCTCGCTGCAGAGATTACCTATAAAAATAAAGCAGAGGCCTCACGCAAAGTCGATGAGATGCTAAATCTACTCAACATCGAGCCGATCAGATTGCGCAAAGGCGTGAGCCTAAGTGGCGGCGAGCGCAGGCGCTGCGAGATCGCGCGGAGCCTGATGATAACGCCGAAATTTCTACTTTTGGACGAGCCGTTTGCGGGCGTCGATCCGATCGCTGTTAACGATATCCAAAGCATCGTGCGCGATTTAAGCGATCTTGGCATCGGCGTGCTCATCACCGATCACAATGTCCGCGAAACGCTTGCGATCTGTGACCGCGCCTACGTCATCAAAGACGGCGAGCTGTTCGCAGGCGGTACCGCAAAAGAGATAGCTAACGATCCGAATGTGCGCAAATTCTACCTCGGCGAGGATTTTAGCATCTAAGTCAGCCAGAGCGCTTTGGATTTTCACTTCCCGCTTCGGCGCGCGCATTAATTTCTGCAATTTAAATTTTACGATTTAAATTTCAAGCGAGCGGCTGCGATTAGTCGTACGCGCGACACTTGATTTAAAATTTTGCATATTAAAATTTAAAGCCACTGCCACGGCCGTACGATAGAGCGATTTGATTTTGTGCTTTAAATCTTAAAAGCAAATTTTATCGTTCGCGCCTAATTCTAAAGCTAGGGTTTAAATTTTGCACTTTAAATCTTTAAAGTAATTATGGTGGCGGAATTTGAATCTAGCGTTTAAAATTTAGCATATTAAATTTTAAAGGCGCAGTAAGGATCGGATGGCGCGTTCTATTCAAAGTTTAAATTTCACGTATTAAATTTTTAAAGAGCATATAGACTCGTTTTAAAATTTTTAAATTTCAAAGGGCGTTTTGTACACTGTAAATTTTAAATAATTTTTTGCGGCAGGTTCTCTTTTCGCGACCGCAATTTACACCCGTGGTACATAAAATTTAAATCGCATTTTAATCACACTTTGTTTAAATTAAATCAAATTTTAAAGCGTGAGGTATCTCTAAACGCGATGCCTCCGTCTGCGCACTACAATCACGCCCACAGTTTGCAAAAAATATCCACTCGCAGAATTAAATTTCAAAACGAACACAGCCGCAAATGAATTACATATGCAACGGTGCTTGAAATTACGCGCAATGCCGTCTAATTTCACGGCTAAATTCTGCGAGCGGCGGCGTAAACCAACTCGCTTCGGCTTCGACGCATCAAATTAAAAACGAGCCGCGTAAAACAAACCTCCTAGCCCGCTCAAATTTCACCGATTTTGCCGACTCGTTTAACTAAAATTGCACTTTTATTTGCTCTGCGGGTCTAAATTTCGCTCATCTTAAAGCTCGCTACGGAGTTCAAAATTTTAACCGGACGCCCCAGCGCTTTTGGTTTAAATTTTAAAATTCTTAAAATTTTGGCGAGATCAAGGAGAGATTATGAAAAAGGTTCTACTTTTGTGCGCCTTGGCGGGCGCGCTTTTTGGCCTAGAGATCGACGGATTTAGCGCACCTAGTGGTTCACTTATTACCGATGACGCTTTTTATATCGCAAATCGCGGCAGTAGTGAAGATCCACAAGAGCGCGACGGCTTCATCAGCCGTATAGTAAAAAACTCGGGTGTCGTTGAGACAAATTTTATAGACGATCTGGTAAATCCTGGCGGAATGGCGCAGATCGGCGACGTGCTCTACGTGTGCGATCTGGACGCGATCAGGGGCTTTAGCAAAGGTCAGGAGGTTTTCAATCTAAAAATCGAGGGAGCGCAGGCCTTAAACGACGTCGTAGCGCTCGGCAGCGAGGTTTTGCTCGCAAGCGATCCCGCGCGTGGGACGATCTGGCGCATCGACCTGCTCTCGCGCACCGCGGATGAGTTTGCGCGCATCGATCCATCGCTAGGCAGCCCAAACGGACTTTTGGCTAAAGGCGACAAGCTCCTGATCACCACCTTCGATCTTAGCGGAAAGGTTCCTGGGCGCGTGCTAAGCATGGATCTGAAATCTCGCGAAATTTCAATCTTTGCCGATATGAAGGGGGTTTTCTACGGCATGGCGCGCGGAAAAAACGGCGAAATTTTAGTTAGCGACTGGGGCGAGGATCTTTTAAGCGGCAAAATTTGGCGTATTGATGCAAACGGGCAGATACGCAAAATAAACCTCGGCGCGATGCAAAGACCTGCGGACATCTCAAGCGACGGCAAGGTTTTATTGATCCCAAAATCGCTGGAAAACAAAGTCGAGCTGATAAATTTGCCGTAACCGGCCGTCTTATTGCGGCTTCGCAGTTTGCTTAAATTTTACAAAATATATGCTGTATCGTGCTTTATAAGCCATCTTTTTGCGCTTCGCCGCTTACGTAGCGGCGTCGGTTGCGACGCTATAGCCGATCGCGATACCGAAATTAGGTCAATGCGGAAGCCGGTCGCAGCGCCAAGGCTAATTGCGGCAGCGTAAGAGTTATATTACGAAACCGATCGCCCTTTTTCGCGCGCACTCAAGAGTCAAGTACGCTCAAAAGCCGCGTGTGCCGTCTTGCAATATGCAAATGCTGAGCCTGCCGTAAAATTTGCAAATCCATCTGCCCTCATTTTAAATTCCATCGCCTTAAATTTCCTCGCCGCGGATATTTTCGCAGGCCGAGCGGCGCTAAATTTCAGCGCAAAATTTAACGCCCGCCGTGACTCAAAAGCCTTGAAGACTCATAACGCGCTAAATTTCAGCGCGAGATTTGACTCCGAGGCGCGCTTTTAACATACCGCGTCGTATCTGCGCGCGACCGAATTCTACGTGGCGGTACGATCTCTACCGCGCGACGTATTTATAGACTGCGGGGGCAAGCGGAGCCCATTTTTCCGCGTAGCGCGTATGTCTATTTAGGTCGCTCCTGGCGTCCGCGCGTGGAACCTATCTCTGTATGCACCCCTCCCACACAGCGGGGACGTCTAGCTCTGTGTATGAGTTTAAAATTTCATACGGCTCGTAGCTAAATTTATACGCCAGGCTCGGGCACTGCTTCACCGCGTAGCCCAAATATATCCAGCGCAGCCCCAAATCTTGGGCGAACTCGATCTGTTTTAAAAGCGAAAATTTACCCAGACTTAGATGCGGCAGATACGGATCGTAGTAACAATACACCGAGCTAATGCCGTCATCCACGATATCGATGAGATCGACGCAGATAAGCCGCCCGTCCTCGCCGTAGTAAGAAATTTCTTTGCCGAAGTCGCCGTGACCCTGGACGTAAATTTCATCATATCGCTCAAAATCGATCTCTTGCAGAGGCCAGCCCTTTTTTAGATGCATGTAGTCGTGATAGAGCGCAAAAAGCTCCAAACGCGCATCGTTTAAAAGCGGGCGAGATTGCCATACATAGGCGGTCGTGCGATTATTTTTATAGACGCGGCGGTACGATCTGCTAAATTTAAAATTTGAAGCATCGACGCGCAAGCTTTTACACTCCGCGCAGGCTGCGCAAACGGGCTTTTGAAAATACCTGCCGAAGCGGCGGTAGCCGTGCTGCACTAAGTTTGAATTATATTCGAAGTCGCAGTCTTTTATGTAGAGATACTCGCTGCGTGCGGCTTTGCCGCCTAGATAGGGGCAGGCAAAATCCAGCGTACAAAATGGAATTTCAGTCATTCAGCTTTTTGATATTCGCCGCGTCCACGTATTTTAAAAACTCGTCTTTGAGGCGCTTTTCGCGTGCGGCGATGCTCTCTTTGGCTGCGTCGAATTCCTCCGCGTCGCCGTCTAGGACGCCCCCGCTTTGCAGACCCGAATCGTCATCTTTAAAAATATCTTTAAACTCGTCGCGATTTGGATTAGGTTTTTTGGGCTTTTTGGGCGCGAAACTTGCCGCCTTGTCCTTAAGCATATCCTTTTTTATATCTTTTAGGCTATCTAAAAAATCCATGCTCTTTCCTAAATCCGCGCCGATTTGCGCATCGCAGCGATGATGGCGGCGATCGCTTCGTTTTTATTCGGCTGCATATCGTCGATGGTGTTTTCTAAAATTTTGTCTAAATTTTTCTCTACGTAGCTCGTATCGAAAAAGCCAAGCCGGAATTCGCGCGATTTGCTGATGCTAAGCAAAAACGGAATGATGGTGCGCACTCCCTCGATGCGAAACTCCTTCAGCGCGCGCTCTAGTTTATTGACGGCCAGGTCGTAGTCGGTGGTTTTGATGATTAGCTTGGCTAGAAGCGAGTCGTAAAACGGCGGAATTTTATAACCTTTGTAGATGTGGCTATCGACGCGCACGGAAGGACCAAGTGCTGGATAATAATCGCTAACGGTGCCGGGAACGGGGGTGAAATTTTTCCAGACGTTTTCGGAGGTAATACGCGCCTCGATCGCGTAGCCGTGCGGCTTAATGTCGCTTTGCTCAAGCTCTAAAATTTCGCCGTTTGCGATGCGGATCTGGCGTACGACGAGATCGACGCCCGTAACTTCCTCGGTAATGCCGTGCTCGACCTGGATGCGGGTATTCATCTCCATAAAATAGAAGTTGTTGTAATCATCGAGTAGAAATTCCACCGTGCCGACGTTTGTGTAATTCACCGCTTTTGCCGCGGCTACCGCAGTCGTACCCATCGTCTTACGTAGATGCTCGCTTATCGAGGGGCACGGCGCAATCTCGATAATCTTTTGGTGGCGGCGCTGGATAGAACAATCGCGCTCGCAAAGGTGAATGATGTTACCGTAATTGTCGCCGATGATCTGAAACTCGATGTGGCGCGGCTTGACGACGAGTTTTTCCATAAAAATTTCATCGTTGTTAAAAAAGGTCTTCGCCTCCCTCGTGCACGAGTCGTAGGCACTCTCCATATCTTTCTCTTCCCACACCTCGCGGATACCGCGTCCGCCGCCGCCGCCGCTAGCCTTTAAAATCACGGGATAGCCGATCTCGCGCGCATATTTTTTGATCGTATCCATGCTCTCGTGATTGAGCTTTTCGGTGCCGGGCACGATCGGAATGCCGTTTTTGCGCATCAGGTAGCGAGCGATGTTTTTGTTGCCCATTTTGCGAATAACGTCGGGTTTCGGACCGATGAAGATGATCCCCGCGTCCTCCACCTCCTTTGCAAAGTCAAAATTCTCGCTCAAAAAGCCGTATCCAGGATGTATCGCATCAGCGCCACACTCTTTGGCGACTTCGACGATCTTTTTGGCGTCCAGATAGCCTTTTAGCGCGTCGGCGCTGACCTCGTAGGCCTCATCGGCGATTTTTACGTGCAAGCAATCGATGTCGGGTTTGGTGTAGATCGCGACGCTTTTAATATGCAGATCTCTGCAGGCCCTAATGATGCGAACCGCGATCTCGCCGCGATTGGCGATAAGAATTTTACGTATCATAAATAATTGCCTCTTTTAAAGAAATACCGCGGTAATAATAGTATAAAAAATTTTATAGCAAGTTGAAATTCATGAAAGGCGGTTGAAATTCCGGATAAAATTTAAAGAATATTTATGGTGCCCGAGGTCGGAATCGAACCGACACGAGGTCGCCCTCGCCAGATTTTGAGTCTGGTGCGTCTACCAATTTCACCACTCGGGCATTTTGAAAAGCTATGATTGTATAAATTTAAAAAAGATAAGCCCCGAAGACGGGGCTTGGAGCAAGAAAATTATTTTTTCTTCTTGCCTTTTGCAGCTGCAACAGCCTCTTTTAGCTGTTTGCCGACTTTAAATTTTACTACTTTAGTAGCAGGAGATTTGTAAGTTCTGTTTGTGCCAGGAACTTTACCCTCGCGAGCTGCACGCTCTGCGATGCCGAAAGATCCGAAGCCGATGAAGCTTATATCATCACCTTTTACCAAAAGCTCTTTGATAGCCTCAAGTGCAGAATCAACTACCTTAACGGTATCTTTTTTAGAAAGACCTGCCTTATCGGCAACTACTTGGATAAAATCAGCTTTTTTCATGCTAATCCTTTAAAATAAAGTGGTTTGGGCGGTATTCTACAATAGTTTCGCAAAAAATACAATAGTTTTTTAAGAAAAAAACGCAAAAATCGGCAAAATTTAGCCGAATTTAGCCCAAATTCGTCAATTTTTCAGATTTTGTTTCTTTAAATTTCAAAATTTCGCCATATTTTTGGAGCTTATTTTTGAAATTTTGCCAGATTTCAAAAAATTTCAAGATTTTACCCCTTCTCGCCTCATTTTTATAAAATTTCGCCCCAGCCTGCCGCTTTAAAATATATAAACTATATTTTGTTATAATCCGCGCAAAATTTCAAAGGCTTTTTATGACTAAAATTTTAATGATAGAGGACGATTTAGAACTCGCCGAAATTTTAAGCGAATATCTGCAACAATACGATATTGATATCACCGTCGCGGACGATCCGTTTTTGGGGCTTTCTAAGTTAAATTTAGAAAATTTCAACCTCGTGATTTTAGATCTCACGCTTCCCGGGATGGACGGGCTTGAGGTCTGCAAAGAGATCCGCAAAAACACCGATATACCGATCATAATATCAAGCGCCCGCCACGATCTGACCGATAAGATCAACGCTTTTGACTTCGGCGCGGACGATTATCTGCCAAAGCCCTATAATCCGCAAGAGCTTTTAGCGCGCATCAAACGCCACATCGAGCGCTACGACATAAACTCGCTCCAGCGTGCCGCCAAGCCCAAAAAAGATCTCGAAGTGGATGATTTCCGCCACGTCATCAGCTTCAAAGGACAGCCCCTCTCGCTCACTATCGCCGAATACGACGTGCTTTCGTATCTCATCAAAAAGGAAGGCGGCGCAATCACTCGCGAGGAGCTCATCTACAACTGCAGCTCCATAAGCGAGGAATCCTCGAGCAAAAGCATCGACGTCATCATCGGTCGAATCCGCCTAAAGCTTGGCGAAACATCCAAGGCGCCTAGCTACATCCACGCCATCCGCGGCGTGGGCTATAAGCTGATACAATGAAGCGGGCTCGCGCCGTCAATTTTAAAATTTAAAATGGTGAAAAGCCCAATATAGCGCAAGCAAGCACAAAAGGAAAGGACATAAATGATAGAGTGGATACAAAATTTTTTTAGCGGAGTGATTCCGAAGCTGCTGCTAAACGCGACGCTGGGGACGTTGTATATGACCTTCGTAAGCACGGCTTTGGCGTTTATTTTGGGGCTCGTGCTTGCGATCGTGCTCATCCTTACGCGTCGCGGCGGGCTGTGCGAAAACCGCATCGTTTACGCCGTGCTGGACGTCGCGATAAACACGCTGCGAAGCTTCCCGTTTATAATTTTGCTGATCGTGCTCTTTCCGCTTACGAAGCTTCTTGTCGGCACGAGCATCGGCACGACCGCGGCAATCGTGCCGCTTACTATCGGCTCGGCGCCCTTTATCGCGCGGCTCATCGAAAGTGCGCTGCTAGAGGTCGATAGCGGCGTGATCGAGGCGGCGAAGAGCTTCGGCGCGAGCAAGACGCAGATCATCTTCCGCGTGATGTTCGTCGAGGCACTGCCTAGTATCATCGGCGCGATTACGCTCACGCTCATCGTCATCATCGGATTTACGGCGATGGCTGGTACGGTCGGCGGCGGTGGGCTCGGCGACGTGGCGATCCGCTATGGCTTTCAGCGCTTCCGCCCCGATATAATGGCATACACCGTCGTGATCCTGATCGTACTCGTGCAGATAATCCAAAGCATTGGAAATTTACTCTATAAAATTACGAAAAAGTAGGCTTAAATCCATAGCTTAACGAGATATCAAATATTTTCTATTAGTATAAAATTGCAAAAAAGTAGATCTTAAACTTATAGACCGTTCGTTTGTATAGCCTGTTTTGCTAAACTGTAAAATTATAAAAAAGGTAGGTTTGCAACGCTATGAATACCGCTTGAAATTCTATATTGTAAGCAGTTAGATTTTTGCCTGTCGTCAAGGTTTAAATTTAAGGCTTTGTGTAGCTAAAGCAAAGCTTGTGCCGAGATTTGTTTTGCGTAGAGTAAGCTTTATTTTTATAACAGGTCGCATCTTTGAAGCGAACGATCGAAACTGCGCTGGGTAATTTTAAAATTCGCAGGCAAGATTTAGGCGCAGAATTTTAAAATTTAATTGCCTAAAATTTAAAATTTAGCCCAAACCTTAATGAGAAGCGTGTTGAAATTTGAAATTCTAAAGCACGGAATTTTAAAATTTTAAAAATTTAGACCTTACGAAATTTTGCTTATAAATTCTAAGATAAGCAGTTTTAAAATTTTATAATTTTAAGTTTTGCAAGATCTTTCTTATACAATTTCACTTTTACTTCGAAATTTCGTAGCTACTTTTAAAATATAAAGCGTAGGATATAAATAAAAGGCACCAGCCTTAGCAATAAAAGCCAATAATGATGGTATTGCCGCTTTGATAAGCTTTTTTGGCTTTGGTAAAAGAACCTAAGATTACGCCAGTTCTTTAAGCATAAGGCAGACTATGAAATTCCTCTGCGAATTGAGCCTAAATTCTTTCGTATCGCAGAATTTTAAAGAGGCATAGAAAGCGTAGAATTTTATGAATTATCTTGCGGCGCTTGCGGTAAAATTTTATGCGGGCGGATACGGCGCGTTTAATAAGATCATTATCTGCATAAGAGCGAAGCTATGAAATTTATCTAGTGCGTAGCATCTAAATTTAAAAAGGGGCGAGAAATCTCTCGCCCCTGAAATTTTAAGTATAGGATTTGATTTTATAGATGTGTGAGCTAGGGCTTGCTTGCCTCTTAAAATTTAAAACATAATCTCAAATCCTGCATTGATAGCACCGCCT
>NZ_CAKZTI010000026.1 GCF_937921625.1 uncultured Campylobacter sp.
ATCCGCCCGCATAAAATTTTACCGCAAGCGCCGCAAGATAATTCATAAAATTCTATGCCGTTTTAAAATTTGCAATACAAAATTTCAGATCAAAATTTACGGCAAAATTTTACGGCAAGAGTGCAATCAAATAAGCGGCAGCGAAGCCTTGCGAGCGAATGCCGAATCTCGCTAGTAAGAGTAGAATCTCAAGCAAAGATGAAATCCCACAACAAGAGCAGAATTTCACAGCGAAAGTAAAGCAGGTAAAATTTCATCTAAAATTCCGCCGTCCATATACCCTTACTTTTTCGTAATTTTATAGAGTAAATTTCCTATGCTTTGGATTATCTGCACGAGTACGATCAGTATCACGACGGTGTATGCCATTATATCGGGACGGAAGCGCTGAAAGCCGTAGCGGATCGCCACGTCGCCGAGCTCACCGCCTCCGACCGTGCCCGCCATCGCCGTAAATCCGATGATGACGATAAGCGTCAGAGTAATCGCGCCGATGATGCTAGGCAGCGCCTCGACGAACATTACGCGAAAGATAATCTGCGTCTTGCTCGCGCCGAAGCTCTTCGCCGCCTCAATTACGCCGCTATCGACCTCCAGTAGCGCGCTTTCGATGAGCCGCGCGATAAAGGGTGCCGAGCCGATAGTAAGCGGCACGATCGCCGCAGTGGTGCCGATGCTCGCGCCCACAAGAAGCTTTGTAATTTGGCGATACGAAATTTCAGATTAAAATTTGCCTAGCATTCGAACTTGAAATTTTAAGAAATCAAGCAATTTAAATTTAGATTTCTTAAATTTAATTATATAAAATTTTAGCCTTTGCGGTTACGGATTTTATTTTAAGCTCATACACTTTCGTGCGCTTTAATGATGCTCTGGAGGCAAACTCCACGCGCGACATATAGTTTGGGGTGTATTTTTCGCATAGTATCCGCAGGGCGTAAATTTTACGCTCGTCATCTAACACTTCGTTTGCTTCGCAAACGGCGATCGCGCTGCGGTACTCCGTCGTATAAACTCTAGAGCCTAAAGCGGCAGCGTCGTTTGCGATAGATCGGTATTCTTCGTCGCTTGGGGTAGGAACGCGGTTGTAGCTAACAAAAACCGCCGTTACCGCGCGTCCATTTTGAAAGAGTTTCGCCTTTGTACCGGCAGGCGCGCCGTGGATATAAATAACGTCTGCATCGCGCACGGGCGAGATAGGCACGCTAAAAATTTCGCCGCTATCGTCTATGCAGCTAAGCGTAGCGTATTCGCTCTCGTCGATGATTTTTAACGCCTCATCTTCGCTTAGCTGCCTATCTCGTCTGCGCATTTAGTCCATCTGGTTGCGTAGAAATGCGGGCTCGTCGAGCTCGTCGTAGGTTTCGTCTCCATTAAAATCGCCGCTACTTACCTTTTGTCTAGAAAAGATAGAATTTCTACCCATACTCTCTAAAAGCGCCTTTCTGCGATCCGCTACGTTATCGCTGGCGACCTGCTTTTTTTCCTCGATGCTCCTTTCAAAACCGGTGGCGATGAGAGTAACCTCGACGCGGTTGTTTTCCATCTTAGGATCTGTGGTGGTGCCCCAGGTAACGTCGGCATCCTTATCCACGGTATCTTCGATGATATTCATCGCGGATTCGATCTCAAGCAAGGAGCAATCAGGCGACATCTTAAAATGCACCAACACGCCCATAGCGCCGTGAATGGAGGTATTATCCAAAAGCGGAGATTGGATCGCGCTTTTTAACGCTTCCTCCGCCGCGCCGTCGCCTTCGCTAACGCCGATACCCATCAGCGCTAGGCCGCGGTGCGTCATTACCTTTTTAACGTCAGCATAATCGACATTGATATCGCTATCGCCGGATTCTAAGATCACGGAGATCATACCGTTTACGGCTTGGAATAGGACATTATCTACGATCTTAAAGGCATCTTTTAGGCCGGTTTTTTTATCGATGATCTTCAATAAATTTTGATTTGGGATAACGATTATGGAATCGCACTCTTTTTTAAGCTCTTCAAGGCCTTCCTGCGCTAGTCGCATACGCTTTTTACCCTCAAAACCGAAAGGGGTAGTAACGACGCCGATAGTTAACGCTTTTTTCTCTTTCGCAGCTTTAGCTACGATAGGCGCAGCGCCCGTGCCGGTACCGCCGCCTAGACCTGAGCCCACAAAAACGATATCGGAGTAGTCCAAGCGGTCCTTAAGATCGTCGTAGTTCTCCTCCGCAGCCATCTTAGCAAGCGCCGGATCCATACCGCAGCCAAGGCCTTTGGTGGTGTTTTCGCCTAGTAAAATTCTAGTATTTGCGATCGACTTTTCTAACGCCTGCGCGTCGGTGTTAGCCACCATAAGCTCAACATCGGTTTTGGTAAATCCTTCGCGAATCATATGATTTATCATGTTGCATCCGCCGCCGCCGACGCCGATAACCTTCATCTTGGCACCGTAGATGCCCTTTCTTTCTTCCATACTATATCCTTTCACGAGTATCTCCTTAGCTTAAAATTTAAAACCAATTTTTCATAGACGACCAAATTTTATTGAAAAAATTCTGTCCGTCTTTTTTGGGAAGTTGGATATTTAGATCCTCCTTCTTAGCCGCACCGCTATCCGTTCTGACACCCTCTTTTTCTATCGCCTTGCTGACCTCTTTTTCATAATATTCGTTCACATTTCGTTTCGGAGCCTTGTTTATAACTTCGTCTTTGTAGCGGAGTTTGCCGTTAGAGTCCATCTCGTAAGGAGTGAATTCGCCGAAGCCATACATGCAAAGTCCTAGTGCGCAAGAATTTGAAATATCGTCGGCGATCTCGTGTAGGCCGCCCACGCTCTTTGCTCTTGCGACCCTAACGGAAGTGTTATCAAAAACTATCGCCGCCAAATCGCGCACGTCGTCTAGCTTCGCCATACCGCCCGTGATGACGATACCCGCGCCTATGCGGTCTTTATAGCCGCTTCTTTCGATCTTATCGGCTATCATATCGAAGGTCTCTTTAACGCGAGCGAGGATGACTTGAGAGATGATCTCAAGGCTTATTATGTGATTTTCCGATTCGCTATCGCCTAAAGCAGGCAATTCAACTTCGCTATTGCCTTGATTAATTAGATCGTTGTAGGTGATCTTTATGTTTTCCGCATATGGAAGCGGCGTGTGCAGAGCGCGCGATAGATCGTTAGTAACGTTATTAGAGCCAAACATCACAACATCGTTATAACGCAAGGAATTCCCCAGATGGATGACTATATCACATGTAGCGCCGCCCATGTCAATCAGTACGACACCTAGCTCTTTTTCGTCCTTGCTAAGCGTAGATATGGATGATGCGTAGCCTGAAAGGACGATGTTATCTACCTTTACGCCCGCCATCTCTACGGATTTTTTCAAATTTTTAATCGAGCTTTCGGGAGCGATGACGATATGCGTAGATACCTCCAGGCGGGTACCACTCATACCGAGGGGGTCTTCGATGTGTTCCTGCTCATCAACCCTAAAATCATACGGAAGCACATGCAAGATTACGCTATCGCTAGGCACGTTAGCCTGAGCTTCGGCAACCTGCATGGCACGCTTTATTTCATCTAGTCCGATCTCATTTTCCATGGTTATGACGCCGCGAGATTTAACGCTTTTGGCATATGAGCCAGAGATCGATATAATGGCTTTATCGTAGCTTCTACCAGCGCCTTTTACTGCTGCTTTCACCGCCTGTTTTATTGAGCCCGCGGCTTGCTCTATGTTTGTTATGACGCCCTTTTTGATACCTAAAGTATCGGCTCCGCCAACGCCTAAGACCGTAAAAATGCCATCATTTTTAGCGATTATCGCGCGAATTTTAGTTGAGCCTATATCTAGACCTAAAATATACTCACTCACTGTCTTTACCTTTAAAATATCTTTCGGTTTTATAGCGCTTTTCTAGCATTTTGGTTAGATCGTCTTGTAGATTGGAATTTAATAACGCGGTTATCCTATCGGCTACGATCGCTTTTTCTTTATCTATCTCTTCGCTGCTGCCTAGGCTCTGCTGTAAAATTTTATACACTACGGCTTTATTATCAAACATCACTATCCCTTCTTTGGCAGGCTTATTAAACATATCGATAAGAAATTTATAAAATTCATCATCGCTTAGCTTGGTGTTGTTTTTACTATTAAGAGATAGCGTGCCGAAATCTTCGCCTTTGAAATTTTTAAGTGCATCTTGAGCTCTTTTTTCAAGTAGCTCTTTACGTTTTTTTGTTTCAAATTCTTTAGAAGCCAAAGACTTAGCCTCTTCAAAGCTCATCTGCCTAGGCTGCTCTACACCGTTTAGTTTAGCAATCAAATATCCGCCTTTGTACTCGAAAGGCTTGATGACATCTCCTGGCTTTGCGACCTCAATCTCAGATACTGGAAAATTGCTAGCCGTAGCGACTATAGTTTCATTAGTATCGAGCTTGCCTTTTTTGATCTCCAGATAATCCTTTGTAGCGTCTTTTTTAACCTGATCCATTCGGTAATCTTTTAAGACGTTAGGTTTAGCCTCTGCAAAATCCAATAATTTATCATCTAGGCTTCTATACTCGCCTCTGTGTTCTTCATAAAATTTACTTAGTTCGGTCTCATTCACGTCGGCTTTACTAGGCGCCACAAAATATGCTCCGAGAGTATATTTTTTCTCAGTCATAAAATGTGATTTCTCGCCTTCCCAAAATTTCTTTAGCTCGTCGTCGTTAAAAGTGACGTTAGCATCGGCGTAGATTATCTCTGCAGAAACCTTATCCTGCATCAGCTGTGATGCTGCAAATGCTTCTACGATCTTAGGGCTAGGCGTTATTTTTAGTGCTTTGCCGAGCTTTTCTAAAGTTAGGACCTTTTGTAGATTGCGCTCAAATTCCTTTTTAGTAAGTCCTGAATTCCTTACGACATTATCGTAAAGTTCCTTACTAAATGCGCCATTTTCTTGGAAATTCGGCGAGTTTAGCACAAATTCCGCCACATCTTTATCACTAGCCTGAATGCCTAAATCTTTAGCAAAATTTAGAAAATATGCCTCGCCGATTAGCTGATCTACTGCGATCTGATCTAGATGCATATTTTTGGCTTGTTCTTGAGTAAATTGCCCATCGCTCATAGCACTCAGCCTGTTGTATAGTTCGGAGTATTTTGTGTTTAGTTCTTGATTGGTTATGGAAATCTGCCCTACTCTAGCGATTGAGCCTGCGCGGTTAGCATTCATATCATATGCGCCCCAGCCGACGAAGCCTGCGCCCACGAAAGCTATCGTGCTTATCCAGATCGTCGGTATAAGCGACTTCTTATGCTTTTGCATCCATTCTATCATCTAAATCCTTAAATAGCTAACTAAAGAAATTTTTTGTTAGTAATTATACAGATAAAACCTTATGTAAGGCTGAAAAATAGGCATTTTTAGCGAATTATAACGCGTTAGTAAATGATTTGGTATACATTAATCTTAGCTTAGCAAAAGCAGCTTTGAACTCATTTCTAAAATCGCTATTTTTTTCGCCATTTGCTGCGCGCTCCTTGCATGGGCAAAAACCCCATAGCCGCGAATCACCATTATATCGCTATTTTCATTTATCATATAGTTACAAATTTCATACGGCGCGCGCTCGTGCCAGTCGTCGTAGTTCTTAGGATCGTAAATTTCAATGCGCCTAAATTTGCTCACCCCAAAGTAATCTCGCGGCAAAATAAAATCATGCTCCAGCGTATATGCGACCAGATACGGCGGTGTCGCGTAGGTTACGAATTTCGCCTCTTTTATATTTTTGTAGATATTTATATGTATGTCGCTATCGATGCTAGCATCTTGCCAGCGGTAGTCTTTTTTTGAAAACAGCGTTATAAAATCATCCCTATCCAGGCTATCGAAAATCGCGTCTTTTTTGTTGATCAAGAACTGATTTTCTTTAATTTTTGCTGAAATCGAGCCGTGAAAGATCCCAAAAAGCCTATCTCTAAACATCGAAAGCGAAATTTTGCGTAAAATTTCATAATAATACTCGTCCATCTCTCGCCTTTGTAAAAAATTTCGCTATTATATAGTACTAGAAATTTCAAAAGGATAAATTCAGGTGCAAGCTCCACATATTCCCGTTCTTTTTTCGCAGACGATCGCAGCTTTTGCCGGGCTAGAAGATGGCTATGTTTTAGACTGCACGCTAGGCTATGGAGGGCACAGCGAGGGTATTTTGACCGCTAATCCGCGTCTTAAGCTTATCGCTTGCGACAGAGATGCCGAAGCGATAGAATTTTCGCGCGAGCGGCTTAGTAAATTTAAAGATCGCATAGAAATTCACAAAGCAAAATTTAGCGAAATTTTAGAAATTCTGCCCGAGCAAAAGCTCCGCGCAGTTCGCGGGATATTAGCCGACATCGGCGTTTCATCTCTTCAGCTGGATAAAAACTGCCGCGGCTTTTCCACTAAAAGCGACGCGCTGGATATGCGAATGGATGCAGGCGCAGCGCTAGATGCGGCGTATGTCGTAAACAGCTACTCGCAAGCGGATCTAGCGCGCATTTTCCGCGAATACGGTGAGCTAACAAATGCTAACGCAATCGCTGCTAAAATAGCTACTGCTCGGACTAACGCACCGCTAACAAGCGCCAAAGCTTTGGCAAATTTAATCGGAACGAAGCCCGTTAAAGGGCGCAGCATCAGCACGGCTACGCTAGCATTTCAGGCGATCCGCATCGAGGTAAACAACGAGCTCGGCGAACTAAAGCGCCTGCTCGCGCTCATTGAGCAAAAATCGCGTGATTCAATTCTAACTAATGCAACTGTCGCTATAATCTCGTTTCATTCGCTTGAAGACCGCATAGTAAAGGAGCGATTTAGAGCGTGGGAGCGCGATTGCGTCTGCCCTAGCGAGTTTATGCGCTGCGAATGCGGCGGCGGGCATTCGTTAGGCAAAATCCTAACCAAAAGCCCTATAACGGCAGATGCGCAGGAACTCGCGCAAAACTCGCGAGCAGCGAGCGCAAAGCTAAGAATTTTTCGACTGAAATAACCGCCTTTGCTTGCTATGAATTTTAAATTTTGACGAAATTTTGTAAAATTTATAGATTTGCAGGCATTAAATTTTAAAATTTTATGGAATTTTAAAATTCAGCTTTCAAAGATTCGCTTTAGAATTTATGATATTTTCAGCGTTATTTCAAACGCGCAATGTCTAAATCATTAAATTTAACGTTTAATTTTACGCTAAATTTAATGTATAATTTTATGAGATTTATTGACTGCTGCATATTTTAAAAACTAAGTGGCAGCATAGATACAAAACAGAGTGAGAGTTAAAATTTGGCGCCTAAAGCAAGCGGCGTAACGTCGAATCTCATTCTTTGCTTTAACGAAATTTTGTAAGCGAGCAGTAGTTTCATTGACCTTTTAGATGATAAAGCCTATCTTGCAAGCGATATCCTTCGCTTAGCGTTTTAAGGCGCATCGAAGACGCAGTAAAAATTTTAAGCGGTTTTTCAGATGATTTGACAAAATTTTATAAATAGTCAATCTCGGTAAAGTGAGCTCGATTTTTACCCACCAAAGCGAATTTTCCCAAGCAGGCGGTGCAAAAGGCGAGCAAAATTAACGCGATGCTTCTTTTGAAGCTTCCGCTGCTATACAATATCGTGCAAAGAGCCAGCCAAATAAACGAAATAGCCCGTTAAAGTGAAATTTTGATTTTGCTGGCCGAGATAGAATTTGGCGAGTTAAGATAAAATTCCATTTACCGAGGTAAAATTACAAAGAAGAATTTTGCTCGTAACTTTGGCTTTTAAATTTTATCTTAACGGCTATTTGCTGAGTGCACGCGAGTTGCGGGTTTCGAGCTGAATTTATCTTGACGCAGGCACCTTGGCGGCGAGTAAAGATAGGATCGTGGTTTTAAATTTATGGAGATTTTAGATGAATAAATATGAATATTTTGCCGACGACGATGACGGGCACGACTTCGCAGGAACATCCGATCTAGCGGGCATAGAGCTTGCGAAAAGACGAGCTATGGAGGATCTGACGGATGAGGAGCTAGAGGATAAGCTTGCCGCGGATCTTTCCGTAAAACGAAACTACGCGGGCGCAGCGGGCGGTTACGACGATTTTACCGGCTTGGAATTCGAAAGTTCAGGCTTTACAAATACCCAAAACTATCTAAATTCCGAAAGCGGCGGAACAAAATTTAATAAAAGCAACAAAGTAAAATTAAAAGGACGCGACGACGCAAATCTTTCAGCCAATCGCGGCAGCGATAATTCCAGCGGAGCGAGCTACGGCGATTTTGTAGGTGCCAATTTTACCGGCAAGGTGGATTATGTGGCGTTTGTGGGTGCGAACTTTACAGGTACACAAAATCAAAATTACGCAGATCTGGGCACGTATGATTATGCAAGCCTTGCCGCAGGGCGCAGCTATGGCAGTTTTGCTGGCGCACAAGACGAGCTACTACGCAACTACGATGCCGAGAAAAAAAAGGAGAAAAATCTCACGCTTTATCAGCTTTTAGTCGTTTATCTGCTGATCGGATTTGCGTTTTTGCTGACGGTGCCGGCGATTTACATCCGCAACGAAATTTATTATATCAGCCGCGACATCGCCGCGCTTCGCACTAAACACGAGGTTTTGCTTGAGGAAAATCGCGCGCTTAACAACGACATCGAATATCTACGCTACAAAAATGAAATTTTAGATCCGCAAAGTGTGCAAGAAAATGGGCGCTGATGGGATTTTACTCGCGACGTTTGCGTTTTTTGCTGCGCTAGTGCTTGCCCTGCTAATCGCGCTCGTGCTGCAAAACCGCCGCATAAGCGATGCAAACTCTGCGCTTAGCGAGTTTTTGGGCGAGAAACTTACGGCTCAAAGTGCAAGAGCAAGTGCCGAGCTTTTTAAGCTAAATCAAAGCCTAAACGACGGCTTTAACGATAAGCTCTATTATCTTAATAGATCCCTAGGCGAGGGTTTGCAGCGCCAAAATAGCGCGCTTAGCGAGAATTTAAGCTCGCTGGATCGCGGCTTTAAGGACATAGCGGAAAATTTAGCGCGAATGAGCGAGCAAAATAAGACTTCGCTTCAGGTGCGTGACGAAATCGCAAGGCTAAACTCGATTTTAGGCAACGTCAAGCTGCGCGGCAACTTCGGCGAGTACCGATTAGAGAGAATTTTATCGATGATTTACGGGCAAAACGCCGCATTTTACGAGCTGCAAAAGCACCTACCAAACGGCAGGATCGCAGACTGCGCGCTACATATCGCAAAAGAAAAAATTCTTTGTATCGACTCAAAATTCCCACTTCAAAGCTATGAAAAAATTATCGCCGCCTCCGCCTCAAACGACGCCGCAGCGCTTGCTAGCGCGGATAAGCAACTCGCCGCAGATATGAAAAAGCATGCCGCAGATATCGCGGAGAAATACATCATACCGCCTCTTAGCACGGAGTTTGCGGTGCTATTCGTGCCGAGTGAGGCGGTTTTCGTCTACGTCTGCGAGAAGCTGCCGCAGGTGCTTGAATACTGCGCGCAAATCGGCATTTTTGCGGCATCACCCACGACGCTACTGGCGCTTTTAGGCACGATCCGCACCTTCGTAAAAGACGAGGCGCTCGCGCAAAATATAAAATCGGTAAAAGATGAAATTTACGCGCTAAAATCGGACTTTGAGACGCATGCTAAGTATGCGACGGCGCTTCAAACATACGCGGATAAGCTCGCTGCACAAGCGGAGCTTTTAAACAAAAATGCAAAATCTCTAAAAGCCCGCTTTGAGCGTTTTAGCGAGCTGTAAGGTGGGCAAACCGTAGCGTACAATGCAGCTTGGAGTACTTTAGCAAGCTTATAACGCGGCGGAATTCCACGGGTGGGCGAGTGGCATTCAAATTAAATTTGCACTTCGCCTATTTTGCAGATAAAATTTCCATTTGAGGCAGATAGACAGAATTTAAAACTCAGCTTAATGGATTTGTTACGCGAGCAAGCAGAATTCCAAGGCTGTCTGACGCGCATAAAATTTGATCGGCTAAATTTCATGGACGCGCGAGCTAATTCAATCCGCTCAAGCATTAAACGCACGCCCTCATCACGATGTGGCAAGATCAATCGATACGCTTTCCGCCCAAGAAATTCAGCGCTGCTATACCGAAATAAAATTTGACGCCACATTATTGCGTACGTAATTTGCGGTTGCAGGCAAAATTCTACATTTCAGAGTCAGAATTCATGATTCATGAGCGAAATTTCATATTTTGGCGAAACTTTAAAAAGCGGCTTACAGGCACTATGAATTTCAAACAGCAGCGCTGCGAGCAGGATTAGCCGTTTGACGCTAAGAAATTTATGGGCATTGCACGGATAGAAATTCAGATTTTGACAAAATTTCAAAAGCGATCTGCAAGCGCGCAAAATTAATCTACAATCCCAAAAGCTTGTAAATTTGTATTTTACGGCGACACAAAAACCTCGCGCATTAAAGCGTAGCCAAGATAAACATCGCGCTTACTTTGGACGGTTGGTGCGAGCGTAAAGCAAAAACCGCGGTTACTTGCAAGCCCAAACCCTCGCTCCGCATAAGCAAGCTGAATAAAATTCTACGCCGAATAGTTTTTGTCGCCGTTCGTAAAATTTCAGCGCAATTTAGCTCGCGAAATTTTACCAGCCACAGCAAGTGGCATAAATTTTAAAATTTAACTCGCTAAATTTTAAAGTCGCGGCATTTTGAGCGGCTAAATTATCGGTAAAGGCGCCTTAGGTTCCGCTTCTCATAAAGCTTTGCTTTTGCATTGTAGGCTTGCACGGCTTTCTAAAATTATCGCCGGGCGGCTCATTTTGTGAATTCGGCGTTTATTCGGAGTAAAATTTTAAAAACGGACGCGAATCTCAAAACATACGTCGTATTTAAAAAAACAGAAAGATTGGACGCGCAATCTTACGCGGCGGCAAGATGAAATTTTAAGTTCAACGCGGCGCCAAAACACACAAAATTTTCTTGCAAAATCATAAAATTCTAAAATTTCTCGGCAAAAATCAAAGCTATAGCACCGCAAACCTGCCAAAAAAAGCTTTCTCGCTAAAAATTCCAAAGCTCACCTCTGAAATCCAAAATAACCGCATGTCTAAATTCTGCGCGTAAACTGGAATTACCGAGCGCCTAAAAGCCGCATGCGTAAGCGAAAAAATTACGCCGTACCTTAATACTGCGCTAATGATCTCGTTTTACCACCCTTATACGCCTCGAAAATCGCGCAGCAGATCAAAACTGAGTAATAGGATTTTTGATACCTGATTTTATGATCGATCCAAGTGCCTAGGCGCCGATCAAATCTATGCGACGGAATTTTAAGGCTACAAGGCTTTAGTGGACGCATAAACGGGCACAGCAACCAACTCCATTTGACGGAATTTTTGGTGCGACTTTACGCCGATCCGATTAATAAATCGTTCGTCGTCCGACTCGCGGCTAAATTTTGGGGTATTGCTTTGACACTTTAAGCCGCTAATTCAAATTCGCACGGTGGAATTTTTTGAGCGCGGCTTCGCGATTTCAAGGCTTAGCGCCGATCCAATTAATAAATCGCGCGCCCTTTAGCTAATGCGGAGTATGTGGTGTCGTCATACGATTTACTGCAACCTTGACGCGCCAAACTAAATACGGGCATGAATAGGCATCGTGCCCATGCTCCACGCCGCGACTTTGCATAGCTAGATCCAAACGTGCGTAATAAATTTTAGATGCTTTTTTTGCCTCGCGCAAAATTTTCAATAGTTTTTAGTGATTTTATAAAATTTTTAAGCGTTTTGCGCCGCTGCGTTACAGCCGTATAACCGCACCAAATCCGCACCACTTATTTATCGGTCGCGCAATTTTTATTGTAGTAGGCAATGGTGCGCTCGTACTCGTCGTAATTCTGTATATAATCGTTCGCAACGCTTGGGTTTGCGTATCGATCCTCGACCGCCAAAAGCTTCGCCTCTAGCTCTTTATAGCGCTCATAAACCTCTGCACAAGCGCGATTGTGAGCGTCGCCTTGCAAGATTATAGATTTATCAGCGCCCGCACTCCTCGCGCAGCCTCCGAGCCCTAAAACGACGGCATAAAGCGCGCTGCATAAAATTAAGCTTTTCAAAATTTTTTCCTTGTTTCAAGTAAATAAATTCGGTGTAAAAATAGGTGTGGTTATAAGCCGAGTTCCGTTACAGCGGTCATTTATCTAGACCGATTTTTGCAAATCGGTTCGAGCGAACGGTTCGAATATAAGACGAAACCACCCGTTCTTGCTGCAGGTTGGGTTTGCATTGCCGCCCGTGTCTCCACGCGCGCGGTGGGCTCTTACCCCGCCCTTTCACCCTTACCGCTTGCGCGGCGGTTTGCTTTCTGTTGTACTTTCCCTAGGGTTGCCCCCGGCGTCCGTTAGACGCAACCTTGTCTTATCGCAGCTCGGACTTTCCTCTCCTTGCGGAGCGACCGCACGCCACACCCGAGCGCAATTATAGCTTTTTTGGCTTAAACTTCAGGGCTCGCGGAATTTTACGGCGTGAGAGTGGAATTTTAGCGCCTAATCCGCGCCGCTGCGGAATTTCGGTGCGGCAAAACAGATCGTCGCGAAATAGAATTTTATAAAATTTCATCTACGGCCGAGCCGAATAAAATTTTAAATTTTAATTCTATGGCTTAGACAAAGCGGCGCGCTTTCTGCGATGAAATCTCACGAAATTTTATAAAATTTTTCTACCGCGCGAATTTAAATCCACGCAGCCAAGCTCTAAAATTCCGTAAAATTTCGCGCGATATGGCGTGGTTTGACGTGGAGCGTGGCGTGGCGTGAGCCCTATTCTGCAGCGCGGTGCAGTGCGCTACGACGTAGCCTAAATGTGGTGCGAACCTTACTCTACGGCGCGGTTTGACGTGGCATGACATGGGACGCGTGAGTCCTTACCCTACAGCGCGCGATGCGGCTCAATCCTCGTCTGTCGCGGCGCCCTCGAATATATCTCGGTGCAAAATTTCTTCCAAAACGACCGTCGCGTAAGAGCCTTTCGGCAGGTAAAAACTGAAGCTAAAATGCGCATTTTGCGCATCGTAGGCGTGCTGCACGCGCTCCATAAAGCTCCACGCAAATCTGCGCGAGCCGTTCATCTGTGCCTCAAACTCGCGAGCAGGCGCGAAAATTTCATCTTCAAATCTGCCGCCAAGCCCGCTAGCTCGCAGCTTAGCTCGCCCCGCGATAAGGCCTGCGCTCGTGATTTCTCGCCTCGCAAACCGCTCGCACTCAGCGCCAAGATCGTCACAGCCAAAAAACGCGCCGTGCGGGAAGTGTCCTAAAATCTCGCCTCTTAAAAGTTTAAAAAACTGCGGCTGAGCCGCGATCTCGCGCGCCTCCTCCTTGCTTAGTCCGTAAATTTTAGCAAACTCCCTAAGACTAAATTCCGCCGCAAATTTTGAAATTTCGACCCGCTTGCTAAGCCAGCAGTTAAAAAGCTCGCTCTGATAGGCGCTGATTAAAAAGTCGCGCATTTTGGGGTTTTTAAGCCGCCTCTGTCCGCGCAGCACCTCCTCGCCCTGAGCTGCGTTGTCGCCGAACTTGCCGAAGCGTTGATAGCCGAAGTAGTTCGCAAAGCCCTCGCGCTCTAGCGTATCTAGCGCGGCTGCGAGCTTGACGGCGTCGGGCGGTAGGACCTTTTTTAGGCGGATGAAAAAGTCGTTGCCCTTAAGATGGCCGATTTTAAGCTTGTTTTTGTGCCTTTGCGCGCTTAAAATTTTAAGGCTTTCGTGCGAAAATCCGCCCAGCGCGGGCTCAAATTTAGCTGGAATACTAACGTGCTGCGTCGTAAGGCCTTGTTTATCTTTAAGTCCCGCGTAGCCGAACTCGCGCATCTTAGCGCCCGTGTGTTCGCTTAAAATCCGCAACGCCTCGTGCGTGCTGATGCCCTTTTTTTGCAGCAGCAAAATGCAGTGCTCGCCCTCATTGCTAGGCTCGTAAAGCGGCACTTCGCGCACGACGAAATCGCTTGAGTTTTTACTAAAATGCGCATTTATCGGCGCGTGATTTAGGGTGTATAAATTTTTCATAGCCGGCCTTTGCGTTAATCTAAGGCGCAATTTTATAAAATTGAGCCTAAAAAACTCATTATTAAGGCAAATTCTAGTATCATTCGCCATAAAAAAGGATGAAAAATGCTTCAAATCAGGCTCTTTCGCTTCGATCCTCGCTGCGACGTCGCAAGCTACTTCAAGCCCTATGTTTATGAAAGCGCGCCCTTTGCCGATCTTGCGGCACTGCTTGACGACATCTGCGCGCACGATCCCTATTTTAGCGTGCAGGGAGTGAAATTTGTAAAAATTGGCGGCACCACCGTAAGCGTAAAAGAGCCGCTAGATACGCTTATAGCGCACTTTGGAAGCGAGCTAATCATCTCGCCTCTTAGCGAAAAAGAGTCGATTAAAGATCTGCGCTGCGAGCCGAGGGCGTTTTTGGATAAATTTAAAGCCTTTGAGAGCATCGCGGACGCTGCTGATTTCGAGTTTTACAAAAGCCTCGCGCCCTATTTTTACTCGACGAAAATCCCCGCATGCTCACGGGAGTTTTTGGGCAACAGCGCCTTTATCTTCGCGCACCGCCTGATGCAGACGCACCCGAGCGAGCGCATGAGGATTTTGGAGATCATCGAGCCGCAGATGGCGTATTTTACGAAGTGCAACGCCGTGGGGATGGAGTTTGACGACCGCGCGGCATACAGGGCGTTTTGCGATATTTTAAAATTTGAGCCTGCGCGCAGTAATAAAATTTTGAGCGCGCAGAGCATGGCGGAATTTGACGCAGCGGGCACGAAGCACGATTTTAGCGGCTTTAACGTCGCCGTGTGGTACGACGAGGCTGCGGAGGAGCTCGCTAGCAGGTTGGGCGCGCAGATCGTGCACTTTGGCTGCGAAGGCGCGCCGCTTGGAGCGCAGATATACGAGCGGGAGCGGGAGTGCGCGCTGCGGCTGGGGGGCGAAATTTTATTTGACGCGTTTGATAGCGGAAGCGATTTTTTGCTCCTAAATTCCAAGCTCGCGCTTGATTTTTTAGACGGCAAAAGCGATGAAATCCAAAGGCTTTTCGGTAGAGATCTCGCGGGCTTTTATATAATTACGACGGATGAGCTCATCGCTCTAGCTCGCGGCGAGAGGCCCGACTTTTCGGCGCGCAAACTAAAGCCGACGCTGATTTAAGAGGATGAGGTTTTAAAATTTATCCTATTGCGACGATAAAATTTTAAATCGACTCTATATTTATGATCGGTATAAAGCAAACAGTTTTCTTAATCGCAGGCGGTTTAATCATCTACTATTTCTTTAAATCAGCATTTGCTTGTTCTACCGTATAGCCCATATTTCATCCTTTACTTTAAATTTTTGATATAAAAGTTACTTGAATATTTTCTTTAGGGACAATAGACACTCCATCGCCATATTCATTTAGAATTTCTTTTAAAATATCTACAATCTCTTGCTTTGGTATATTCCCGATATCACTTCTTATGGATTCTAGCTCATAGATTATTTTAAACGGATTATCCGTAATTTTCGTACTAGTATTTTTGTTATGTATATTCCTTAAATCGATCTCTATATCTTTGCCTCTATAATGCAAAAGCCATATATCTTCACCGCTAAATTCCATATCTCTCGGATCTCCGATAGTGATACTGCACACTGAAAAAAGCCAAATACCTCTTTCTCGATCTATGCACCAGCTTCTTGAATTTAGAATAGCCCATTCCAGCTTAACTTGATGATACTTTTCACATATCTCATTGCACGGTTTTAGTAAATCGTATTTATCAATATCCTCTTTTGAAATACGCTCTGTAACAAACGCCATTCTCTCCTCCTTAAGAATTTAAAATTTTAAGACTGCTTGCGGGTTGCCGCCGTCTTTGCTCTTGCGACAAATCGTTTAGCCATTCGCACAAATGGCTAAATATACGCTAAGCTCTATCTTACAGCGCCGCGTAAATTTTAAAATTTCGCTTTTATACAGGCGCTGTTTTCTTGCCTATCTCTTGCCGATAACTCGCGTCTGCTTGGGTGAAATTTTTAAAATTTAGCCATTCGCCGCGCACATACCGCGTATGAAAACTCCATAATTCGCCGCTAAATTCCATTCACAGCCGCTCAAAATCGCGCGGGCTTGCGCATGGATAAAATTTTTAAATTCCATCGTCTGCACGAGCGGATGAAATTTATAAAAACTCCGCCGCTGCAAATCAAGGCGACGAATAAACGCGCTAGCGCACAGAAATCGCGCGAATTAACAAAAGTCGCGTTTGAATTTCATCGATAAATTTATGAATTCCGCCTATGCTTCGGCGGTTTCGTTTTCGTCGATTACGGCTTGCATCGCCTCTCTGGCGTGCTGCAGCCAATCTTTATCGCTCGTATCGAGCAGGTCTAGGTAGATGATTTTGACGTGTCCGCTGTGGACGGTGAAATCGTGAGAGTTTGCGATATGCTGCGTGCCGATGAGTACCACGGGCTGGACTCGCAGACCGAGCTTGCTAACGATCGCTTTAGCACCGCTTTGGAATTGCAAAAGCTGCGTGCCGCGATGTCTAGTGCCCTCGGGAAACATCGTGATGACGCGCCCTTCGCTCACGCGCTGCTGTACTTCGTGCACGATCCGCACCAGATCGCGCGGATTTGAGCGATCGACCTGGATCATCTTCGGAAGAGTGATGATTTTACCGATGATAGGGATGTCTGCGATCTCCTTTTTAGCGATCCAGCAGATATCGGCGGGATGGGTTTCTTCGAGCACGACGATATCCATTATGCTTTGGTGGTTGGCGATTACTAGCTGCGCGCGCGGATCGGGGGTACCTATGATCTGGATATCGTATCCAATACCATAGCGCTGGAAGCGCCCCCAAATGCGGCGGAAGCGGCGATGAGAGGAGTTTTTCACCGCCATGGCGATCACGACGCAAACGACGGTAAAAATAAACCAAATCGCATAAAATAACGCTCTAATCCTTGCTAAGCTCATCTTTTTTAACCCAGCCGATCTTGTTGCCACCCAGCATAATTTTATAAAATTCCTTATTCGTGCCTAAAATTTCAACCTTTTCGGGATTTTTAGTCACGTAAAACACGGTGGAGCTTTGCATAGGCAAAATTCTAACCGGGGAATTTTGCGCGATGCTGCCCGTGCCGTATGGCCTTTGCGCGTAGAAATTTACCGCCAAAATCAGCACCGCAAAGATGAGCGGCGTGATATTTTTACTAAGCAGAAACATCACCAAAAGCCCGGCTGCGAGTGTATAGATCGCGATCTGCTTATAGGCTTCGAACTTGCTTTCTTTCGGATTCAGACCGATCTGCGTGCTAAGATCCTCGGCGCGCGGATTAAGCTCAAGCCCGAAATTTTCAAATTTTTTAGTATTAAGATTAAAATAGCTGAAGTCTAAATTTGTGATATTTTTATCCACGACGGCGAAATAATATCCGCTCTGACTTGCGTATGTGCCGCGTACGGAGTCCACGCCCTGCTTGATAATGGCTGGATTATCGATGCTAAAAGCGCTGATTGCGCCGTTTCGGATACCAAGATCGAGCGTGAGTAAATTCGATGCGTCGTCAAATTTGGTAGTTTTGTAGTTTTTAAGTTTCAGCTCGTCGGCTACGATATGCGAAAAATTAGGCTTCGTGTCAAGCTTCATAAATTCCGGATTATCAGGTTTGATAGAGCTTTTTTCAAAGAATTCTCCGTTGCGCTGCAGCGTCAAAACGAGCTCATTGATTTTGTCGCTCTTATCGCTTGCTGCAAACCACAGCGTCGTCTCAAACATCTCGTCACCCTCAATCCACGTAAGATTGTCGGCATTAAGCCACTTCATACCATTGGTGCGGCTGATCTCTAGCTTTGGCTTAACGGTGATTTTCTGCCCCAAATATACGGCGAAATCAATCTTAAAAATTTGATTACAATACACCTTCCTAGGCATCCCGCTGGCTTTTAGCGTAAGCTCCTTGGGCTTAATGTCCTGATAGACCTTATCGTCGGATACGTCCAGATCGACTTCGTTAGTAGGCGCCAGAGCCTTAAGATCGTCGATGCTTAGATTATCCATCGACATAACCTCTTTTTTATTATACTTCAGCATCACCTTGGAATTATCGCGTGTCTGCGGCTCGTCGGGCTTATCCTCAGCTTTTTTCGGCGCGTATTTACTTAGATCGTCGAGCGAATCGATCTCAATCTCTGGCGCCGCAAAAGCGATCGCGCACACGCCCAGAATGGCAAAAAATTTTTTTAGCAAATTAAGCCTTTTAGCATTTTCTCTCCGTCCGTGCCGCCCAAAATAGGCTCTATCGCGCGCTCAGGATGCGGCATCAGGCCGAAAATCTTTTTGTTTTTATCACAAATCCCGGCGATTGCGTCCACTGAGCCGTTCGGATTTAGATCCGCGCCGTTTGCGTCGCAATATTTTAACAGCACGCAATCCTCGTCGTATAGCGACTTTAGCGTATCTGCAGGCGCATAGTAGTTGCCCTCGCCATGCGCGATCGGGATATTTAAAATTTCGCCCTTATCGCAACAGTGCAGAAATTTATTATCGTTTGAAACGACGCGCAGATGGTGGAATTTTGATATGAAGCTTAAATTTATATTTTTATTCATCGCGCCTGCGAGCAAGCCTAACTCCAAAAGCATCTGAAAGCCATTACAGATGCCTAAGATATAGCCGCCGCGCGCAGCATGAGCGAGAACCGCCTTCATCACCGGGCTAAATTTGGCAATAGCCGCCGTCCGCAGATAATCTCCGTGGCTAAAGCCGCCGGGAAGCACGATCAGATCGGCGTTTATGTCGGTTTCTTTATGCCAGATTATCTGCGTTTCGCAACCCAGCGCGTCAAAGGCGTATTTGCTGTCGCGCTCGCAGTTGGTGCCGGGGAAATTTACGATCGCTACCTTCATATCACGATCTCGTAGTCTTCGATGACGGTATTTGCCAAAATTTCATCGCACATCTTGGCAACTTCGGCATAAATTTTATCCCTATCCTCGTCATCTAGCTCAAGGACAATCTGTTTGGCTACGCGCACATCTCGCACACCGCTAAATCCAAGCGAAGCGAGGGCGTGTTTGACCGCCTTGCCCTGCGGATCGAGCACGCCCTCTTTAAGTCTTACGTTTACGATCACCTTCATCGCTTATCCTAAAATTCTACGCAAGACCTCTTCGTAGGCCACTTTTACGCTACCGAGATCCTGTCTGAATACGTCCTTATCGAGCTTTTTGTCGGTTTGTTTGTCCCAAAAGCGGCAGCTATCGGGGCTGATCTCATCTGCAAGCAGGATATTGCCGTCCTTATCTCTGCCAAGCTCGATTTTGAAATCCACGAGCTTTAAATTTCGCTCATCGAAAAATTTAATCAAGATTTCATTGATCTTGCGCGCGATCTTTTTGAGCTCGTCAAGCTCGCTTTGGCTCTTTACGGCGCCAAGCAGCAAGCAATGCTCGTCGTTTAGGATCGGATCGCCCAGCTCGTCGTCTTTATAGCAAAACTCCACCAGCGTAAACGGAAGCTTCGTGCCCTCTTTGATGCCTAGGCGCTTTGTAAGCGAGCCGGTGGCGATATTGCGAGCGATGATCTCCAGAGGGAAAATTTTACATTTTTTCACGAGCTGCTCGGTCGGACTGATCGTATCAACAAGCGCGGTGGCGATGCCGTGCTTTTTAAGCAAATCAAAAATCAGCGTCGAAATTTTACAATTCAGCGCGCCTTTGCCGCTCTCTTCGGCTTTTTTGACGCCGTTAAACGCCGTCAGCGAATCTTTAAATTCCGAGATTAAAAGGTCGTCACTTTCGTTAACCGACCACATCTTTTTGCCCTTGCCTTCGTAGATAAGCTCTTTTTTGGTAGCTTGCATCACACTCTCCTTACTTGATGTTTAGAATTTTTATCGCGTCTATTGCGGTTTTTAACTGGATATCGTTATTAATCTGCTCCGCTGTGATGAAACTTTTCTCATCCTTTTTCTGAGCATCTTTTTTCTTGGTCTCGACCTTGGCTAACTCACCTTGCAGGTGCTTTTTAAGATCAGCTTCTTTTAGCGAAAATTCATCCTCGTCGCGGCTCGGCACCTTGCCCGGCGCCACTATGAGATCAGGCGTCACGCCCACCGCTTGGATAGTGCGGCCGCTTGATAGATAGTAACGCGCTATGGTTAGTCGCAAGGCTTCTTTATCCTCGATCGGGAGGATCACCTGCACGCTTCCCTTACCAAAAGTTTTTTCACCAACCAACACGGCGCGCTTTAGATCCTGAAGCGAGCCGCTTACGATCTCGCTCGCGCTTGCGCTGCCGCCATTAACCAAAACCACAAGCGGTAGATCGGTGATCTTCTTTTTAGGATCGGCGTTATGCGCCTCGGTTTCGTTTTTCGCACGCCCTTTTTGAGAGACGATAAGCCCTTTGCTGACGAATAAATTCACAAGCCCAATCGCCTGATCCAAAAGCCCGCCCGGGTTGTTTCGCAGATCCAAAATAATGCCCTTGGCGTCTCTATGCTCTTTTATAAATTTGCTCGCGTCCGCCACCACGTGCTGATCGAAATTTGTAACGCGCAGATATAAAATTTTATCATCCTCGATCATCTTGGCGTAAACCGATTCCACTTTGATTATGTCGCGGATAATCTCGACGTCGAAAGGCTTGCTAACACCTTTGCGCACGATCGTTAGAGTGATTTTAGTTTTCGGCTTACCGCGCATTTTTGAGACCGCATCGTCGATCGTGATGCCGAAGGTCGCGTTGCCGTCGATACGCAAGATCACATCGTTAGCCTGAATGCCCTTTTTATCGGCAGGAGTCCCCTCGATAGGCGAGATGACGGTCAGAGCGCCGTCTTTCATACCCACCTGAATTCCAAGCCCACCGAACTCGCCCTCAGTCTGGACTTTCGTATCGTTAAACGCCTTTTCGTCCATATAGCTTGAGTGCGCGTCGAGGTTATTCATAAGCCCCGAGATCGTCTTGTCCACAAGCTCCGAGAATGTCATCTCATCAACATAATTGTTTTCGACGATCGCAAGCGTTTTGGTAAGCTTAGCTAGCGCCTCCAGACGCGTTTTTTCGCTGTCTGGTTTTTTAGTCGCATTGACCTCTCTGGCTTGTAAATTTCCGGTAAAAAAACTAACGCCTAAAAATAGAGAAAATATGAATCCCAAGCCGAAAAAGAGGTGTTTTTGTCGCAAAGTTTATCCTTGAAAGTAAAATGGAGTGAATTTTATAGAAAATTGGCTAAAAATAAGGTAAATTTCATACGAAATTTGCGCGTTTACGAATAAATTTAAGCCGAAAATTTTAAAATCTCACTAAAAAACCTTGACATAAACACACTAAAGTTATATAATGCGATCAACTTCAACTTTAGGAGAAAATTTATGAACGAAACTATTGAAATTCTAACCGACAAAATGCGCTCTTTGCTCGAAAGCAGCGTTTCTTTGGCGATCCATTCCAAAAATAGCGAAGTGGGCGTATTGCACATGCTTTGGGCTTTGGTAGCCGACAGCGGCTCGGTGCTAAATCAAATTTTTAATAAATTTAGTATCGAAAAGACCGCAGTCGAGCTCGAGATCAAAAGCGAAATTTCAAATTTGCCGACCAGCTCAAACGTCACGAAGGAAAACGTGCGTATTTCGCGCGAGCTGATGAACTCGCTAGAGCTCGCAAAGGGGCTGATGACGAGCTCTGGCGATAAATTTATCGCCGTAGACACCTGGCTGATCGCAAATTTAAACGCAGATCCGCTAAAGAAAATTCTGTCTAAATTTGCAGATCTTAGCGAGATCAAAAAGGAGCTTGAGGCGCTTCGCGGCGGCAAAAGTATCGATTCGCAAACCGCCGACGAGACGCTTGAGGCGCTTAGTAAATTCGGCGTTGATCTCACCGCTAAGGCAATCGCGGGCGAGCTCGATCCGGTCATCGGCCGCGACGAGGTGATCTCGCGAATGATGCAAATTTTAATCCGTAAGACGAAAAACAACCCTATCCTACTCGGGGAGCCGGGCGTGGGAAAAACCGCGGTCGTCGAGGGTCTTGCTCAGCTGATCGCAAAAAAAGAGGTACCGCTCAGCCTACAAAACAAACGCGTCATCGCGCTTGATATGAGTGCGCTGATTGCGGGCGCGAAGTACCGCGGCGAGTTTGAAGATAGGCTCAAAGCCGTCATAAACGAGGTCGTAAAAGCCGCGAATGTCGTGCTTTTCATCGATGAAATTCACACCATCGTAGGCGCAGGCGCAAGCGAAGGCTCTATGGATGCCGCCAATATCCTAAAGCCCGCCCTTGCGCGCGGCGAACTGCACGCAATCGGCGCTACGACGCTGAAAGAGTACCGAAAGTATTTTGAAAAAGACGCTGCGCTTCAGCGCCGCTTCCAGCCCGTGACGGTCGCGGAACCTAGCGTGAGCGAGGCTACGGCGATCCTGCGCGGCATAAAGGAGCGGCTAGAGGTGCATCACAACGTCACCATCACTGATAGCGCGCTTGTGGCGGCTGCAAGGCTAAGCGACCGCTACATCAGCGATCGATTTCTGCCCGATAAGGCGATCGATCTCATTGACGAAGCGGCGGCGGAGCTTAAAATGCAGATCGAAAGCGAGCCAAACGAGCTTGCCAAGGCCAAGCGCGACATCCTCACGCTTCAGGTCGAAAAGGAAGCCCTTAAGATGGAGGATGACGGCAAAAACGACGAGAGGCTCGCGCAGATCGATAAAGAGATCGAAAATTTAACCGAGCAGAAAAACGCGCTTCAGGCTAAATTTGAAAACGAAAAGTCCGTATTCGGCGGCATCAGCGAGGAGAAAAAAGCAATCGATAGCCTTAAAAACGAAGCTAGCCTAGCAAGACGCAACGGCGATCTTAGCAAGGCCGCCGAGATCGAATACGGCAAGATCCCCGCCGCGCAGGCAAAGGTCAAGGAGCTTGAGGCGAAATGGGACGCGATGAAAGAAAACGGCGTGCTTTTGCGAAACCGCGTGGACGAAGAGAGCGTGGCTGAAATTTTAAGCAAATGGACGGGCATCTCGGTAAGCAAAATGCTCTCCTCCGAAAAGGAGAAATTCCTCCACATCGAGGAGCATCTAAAAGAGAGCGTCGTGGGGCAGGATGAGGCGTTGCACGCCATCGCTCGCGCCGTCAAGCGCAACAAAGCGGGACTCGTAAACGAAAACCGCCCGATCGGAAGCTTTTTGTTTCTAGGCCCTACCGGCGTCGGCAAGACCGAGAGCGCAAAGAGTTTAGCGAGGTTTTTATTCGACGATGAGCGAGCGATGATCCGCTTTGATATGAGCGAGTATATGGAAAAACACAGCGTTTCGCGCTTGCTCGGCGCGCCTCCTGGATACGTGGGCTATGATGAGGGCGGACAGCTTACCGAAGCGGTGCGCAGAAAGCCCTACTCGGTACTGCTTTTTGATGAGATCGAAAAGGCGCACAAGGACGTTTTTAACATCCTGCTTGGAATTTTAGACGACGGACGCGCGACCGACAACAAGGGCGTTACGGTCGATTTCAAAAACACGATCATCATCCTAACGAGCAATATCGGCTCGGCTAAGATTATGGAGCTTGACGCCAAAAATGCAGACAAGCCGCGCGAAATCGCGCTTGCCGAGCGAGAGGAAGCGGTAAAGAGCGAGCTGAAGAATTATTTCAAGCCCGAATTTATCAACCGCTTGGACGATATCGTGATCTTCAATGCCCTAAGCGAAGACGATCTTATAAAAATCGTGGGCATTATGTTTAAGAGTCTGCAAAAAACGCTCGCAAATCGCGGTATTAACGCGAGCCTAAGCGAAAATGCCAAAAAGCTCATTGCCTCGGCGGGCTTTGATATCGAATACGGCGCGAGGCCGCTGCGCAGGGCGCTTTACGATCTAGTGGAGGACAAGATCGCCGATATGATCCTAAGCGACGAGATCAAAACGGGCGATCGGATCGAAATCGGCGCGCATGACGGCGAAATCGAAATAAAGAGAGTGAAGTAAAACTCGGCGGAATTTATCCTGCGGGGTAAATTCCGCGCTTCGGTGGAGTAAATTTGGCGAGGTGAATCTAAAACACTTTATTAATATAAATTGGGCGAATAATCTTCTCCTTAGGAATTGAAACTTGGTATTTTGCGCCATGATAGGATCGGCGCATAGTAGAATTCCATCCCGTTGGGAATTGAAACTATTGCTTCTCATTCATCTTAAAATTGACCTTGAGTAGAATTCCATCCCGTTGGGAATTGAAACAGGCAGATGTGTCAAGGCGAGAGGACTTAACCTCTGGTAGAATTCCATCCCGTTGGGAATTGAAACTTAAAGCACTCACTCGACGGAGATACTGTGTTTGAGTAGAATTCCATCCCGTTGGGAATTGAAACCTGCTGGATACCGACCCGCAAAAGTCGATCGCCACGTAGAATTCCATCCCGTTGGGAATTGAAATACTCTATTTAAAATCTCATTTTCCCTCTCCCATAGTAGCATTCTATAGAATTTAGAGCCAAATTCTGCCTGATAAAATTTTTATCAAATTAAATTCTAGACTTGAAGTTTTAAAATTTTATCGAGCAGGGTTCCGCATCCCAGAGCTTAGAATTTTAAATTTAAGAAGCAGCGACTTCAAGCTGCGTGATTCAAAACACGAGGATTTTAGATTATAAAATTTAAAAAGGCGGGCAGGATTAGAATTTTAAAATTCGAAGTCGATGATCGAAATTCCAAACCTCGAAACTTAAAATTTTAAATCTGAAACGGAGGTAAATTTTAAGATTATTTCAAAATTTACCCCTTTTAAATTTCCATTTCTCAAGCTCTATTCGTTAAATTTTACGTATTAATTTACGCAAAATTTAGCTAAAAAGATGGTCTCATAAACTTATCCACATTAAATTTTATCTCTTCTTTTTAGAATAAAAACCGTTGCAGACGCGATTATTAGCGATGATAAAGCGCTTATAATCATTATGTTAAAATTAAAATTTGAGCGATCAAACAGATGACCCAACCAAGTCAAATCGGCTCTTGTTAGGATTATCACAGCTAGCGAATAAGTATAAAATAGACTTATAAAAAATGTAGATGCACCGGATATTTTATCTAGCAGAATAAAAGCCTTTATTTTGGAAAATGCAAAGCAGCAGATGATTAGAGGCAAAATCACCGTCGCGCAAAATAGATACATATCATAGCGCCGAAAATATCGCTTTCCCTATCGCTCGCCTCTTCGTGCCACGTTAGTTCAAAAGCTTTTAAAACGATAGAAAACGGATGCGCGATATCATAACCTCTATATTCCGCCAAAAAAACCGCATCTATGCTGGCAAATATAACGCCCAAGCAGTCTATAGTAAAAATGGGCAAGGCGATCCAGAATAAAATCCTCACCCTTTTGGCTCAAAACATTTTTTAATGAACTCTTTTATCACCCTAGCCCCTAATTTATAGCTTTTAAGATCAATTTGAATTTTATATCGCGTTCATTTTGGCACTTTCAAAACTCTTTGTCATGATCTCTCATCAAATTTAAGCCTTGGCTGCGCTAAATTTTAAAATTTACCGAGCTGAATTCTGATCGGATAAAAAACTATTTATCCTTTTTCTTGCATCTATAAGCGTGACTTTATAATTTTCACCTTGCTTATTGTTCTCGCGTCATTTTTTTATCCTTTCTCAATCGTGTAAAAATGTTACAATCTGGTGTTCTTTTGGTAGAAATTTTCTACCGCCAATTCCACGACTACCATATTCTTTTAAAGCCTCATTCAAGACGCCATAAAGTTCATCTAACAAAATTCCGTCAATACTAGAATTTATATTTTCTAGCTTATATTTGATAAAAAATGGATTATCGACTAGCATTTTACTTGTGGTTTCGTCATAGACCCGTCTAATATCAAGCTCGATTTCTCTACCTTTATAATAAAGCAACCAAATCATCTCTCCGGTATATCCGTCTCTTGGATCAGGCAGATGCGAGCTACAAACAAAAATAAGCCAAATATCTCTTTGCCTGTCTATGACCCAATTCAACCACTTTATTTGATAGGGTTTTTGTGGATTATAATGATATTTTGCCAAGCACTGATCTACACGATTTATAATATCATATTTCTCCAAGTCCTCTTTCGAAATATATTCCGCAACAAACGCCATTCTCGACTCCTTAAAATTTAATTCTCGGATTATACCACGATATATTTATATCCGCCTGCGCGCTAATATATAATGTATTTAAAATTTAAAATCGCTTTGCCCTACCCAATTTCAAGGTCTTTTGCTACTCTAAATTTTAAAATTTAAAATCTGCGAAGGACGGGTAAAATTCTAAATTTCAAAGCCTCCGCACCGCTTGGAATTTCAAACTCGCAATAGCAAGATAAAATTCTATACCTCTAACCTACATGAAATTTTAAAATTTCAGACTTACGGAAGCGGGGTAAATTTCAAAATTTAAAGCCCGCAAAGGCTTTCTAAATTTTAAAATTTAAAGCAAGCAAAGCACGAGTAGAATTCTAAAATTTTATAATTTTAAAATTCTACTCTACTTCGTTTTCTTTGCGCTGTCTTTGCTAGTCGTTGCGTTGGCGTCGATGTAGCCCATCTGGACGAGCTTTTCGTAGATTTGCATTATCACGGGACCTGCCGCGCTTCCGCCTCCGCCGCCGTGTTCTACGAGCACGGTTACGGCATATTGCGGCTTGTCGTAAGGACCAAAGCTCGTCATCCAAGCGTGCGAGCGGTGGAAGTAGTCCATATCGGCTTCTTTCATTCGCTTTTTGGTGGTCTGCGAGATGCCTACGACCTGCGCGGTGCCGGTCTTGACCGCTAGAGGGACTACTGCGGTATGGATGAGCTTGTAGGCAGTGCCTCCGTCAGGGTTGTTGCCGACCTCATACATACCGCGTCGCACGAGCGGCAGCTGCGCCTTTTCTTTCGGCGTGAAAAGCTCGGTAGGGGCAAATTCCACCGGCTTGCCGTCGATGCTTTTTAAAAAATGCGGCGTGATAGCCTTGCCTGCGGCGATCTGAGCGGTGTTTTTAGCCACCTGCATAGGGGTGACGAGCACGTCGCCCTGGCCGATCGAGGCATTGACCGTCTCGCCCTGATACCACGCGCGCTTAAATTTCTGCATTTTCCAGGCCTTATTAGGCATCGTGCCTACAAACTCATTGGGCAGATCGACGCCCGTTTTGCTACCAAAACCCATGCGCTGCAGATACGCGGACATATAGTCGATCCCCACCAGCAGTGAGCCTTCGTAAAAATACACGTCGCAGCTGCCCTTGATCGCCTCTACTAGGCTTACGCGGCCGTGACCCCAACTCTTCCAGCAGCGAAATTTTCGCCCTCCAAGCTCTATCGCGCCGCTGCAAAACACGCTCCAATTTTCGTTGATCTTGCCGCTGTTTAAAAAGCTCATCCCCACTGCCATCTTGATTACAGAGCCCGGCGGATAGAGGCCGTTTACGAGCTTATTCGTAAACGGATGGCGCGGGTCTTTTATCAGCTCGTCCCACTGCGCCTGTGAAATTCCGCCCACGAAGGTGTTCAGATCATACTCGGGAAAGCTGCCCGCCGCGATGATAGCGCCGTCGCGCAGATCCATCACGATCGCTACGCCGTCTTTATCTTTAAAAATTTCCTCGAGGTATTTTTGCAGCTCAAGATCGATGGTAAGAGAAATTTCGCTGCTGCTGGGCTCCTGCATCGAGATCTCCTCTACGACCTGATTTAGCGCCGTAACCTTCGTCTTGCGCTCGCCCTTGCTGCCCTGCAAAAGCTCGTTATAATACCCCTCGACGCCGCTTCTGCCGTTGTATCCGGTAAGCGCGCTTAGGGGGTTACTTTGGATATCCTTTTTATTGGCGCGGCCTACGTAGCCGATGATGTGCGAGGCAAGCGCGCCGTAAGGATAGAAGCGCTGCGAAGCGGGCGAAATTTTGATATTTTCGTGCAGGCTCAAGCTCGCGAAATGCTCTATCGTGGCGTTGTAGTCCAGAAACGGCACGACTTCGATAAAATCTTGGTTGTAAGCGGAATTTGCGTCCTTGTAGCTCTTGCTCATCGCGGTGACATTGAGATCTTTGAAGTAGCGCGAGATATTATTTAGCTCGCTTTGCAGCGCGTCGTCTTTTAGATGCGGCGCGATGGATAGCGAAAAGCCGAGATTGTTTATCGCGAGCGGGCGGCCTTTGGCGTCTAAAATTTGACCGCGCACCGGCGGGATGTATTCGGTGGAGATGACATTGTTTTTGGCGACCTGCTCGTAGAATTCGTTTGATTTGATCGAAAGATAATAAATTCTAACCAAAAGCATGCTAAAAAATAGTATCACGAATACGAATACAAACTTCAGCCTCATACCAGCCGCCCCTTAAAAAAGAGCAGAGCAAGCAAAATTTCAATCACGATGTAATTTAAATACTCGCCGCTTAGTGGCAGATACTCGCTCTTTTTGATCGCAGAGATCGCGTTGCTCACCACAAAGACCAAAACATAGCTAATCATCACGTAAAAGCAGATCAAAAAATTTCTAAATTTAATATATTTAAACGAGTTTTCATAGACCACGAAATAAAATATACAATACGCGATAGCCACGCTAAATAGGTTAAATCCGTGGATCTGCTCGGCGCAAAACAGATAAAAAATAGAGAAAAACCAGGTAAAGCCGAACTTTTTAAATTTTACGTCGTTTTCATATTTTTGCACCACCATCGCCGTGAAAAAAAATCCAATCAGTGGCGGCAGCCCCCTATACACCGCACTTAGAAGCAGGTAGAAAAGAACTCCCGCGCTAAAAAGCGTGTCCGCTATAAGGTATAGATAAGTGCGATTTCGTTGCATACCGGAAACTTTTTACATTTAATACAATCGGCCCAAATTTTTTGCGCGGGTAGCTCATCCTTTGGGATTTCGGTAAACCCCAGCCGCTCGAAAAATTCCTTTTGATAGGTGAGTGTAAATACGCTTTTTAGCCCGTAAAATTTCGCTTCACCGAGCAGCTCGTTTACGATAGCTCTGGCAATGCCCTGCCTGCGAAACTGCGGAGCGACGATGAGCGAGCGTACCTCGGCAAGATCGGCGTTAAAAATTTTAAGCGAAGCAAAGCCCGCTAAAATTTCGGCATTTTTTACGGACTGCGATTCGCAGGGCTGCGAACGTTCGGTTTGAAAAACGCTCGCTTCTTGCGAATATTCGCTCCGTAAAATTTGCTCTTTGCCCGCTTGCGCGCGCCCCACCTCGGATACGGCCTGTGCTTCGCTTTGCGGCGTAGCTCGTTGCGGCGCAAAATTACCCGCAGCATTTTCGGCGGAATTTTCAGTAGAATTTTTGGCAAAATTTGCGGCGGAGCTTTGAATTAAATTTAAATCGGCATTGCGCGCTAAATTTAAATCGGAATTCCTGGCTAAATTTGAATCGGAATTTTGTTTAGAATCAAAACTCAAATTTTCCTTGGAATCAAAACTCCTATCCGCCTTAGAATCACAACCGAACGCCAGCACGTATGAGCGGATATTGGCAGCTATCTCATCGCTTTCAAGCGGCAAGATCACGCCGTTTTGCACCTCCTCTTTTACGAGCTCCTGCATACGCGAAATGTCGCAAAGGCGCGCTTTTTTTAGCCGTATCATCTAAAATTTTCCCTAATCTTCGCGCAATTTTCGCGGTGCATTTTATATCCGCTAAATTTAATTATTTTGAAATTCTGCGCCGCGAAATTTTGAGTATTTAAATTTAGAAATTTCATAATCCAAACGCCCTGCGCACGATGATCTCGCGCGCTTTTTGCAGCCCGCCGCCCTTTAGCGTAGAGACCAAAATCGCCTGCGGATCGTGCCTCAAAAGCTTTGCGCGCTCGCTTTGGTTGAGCTTGTCGGCTTTGGTGTAGAGCCTCACGACCTTTTGATCGCCGCGCAGAAAACTAGCGAGATAGTTTTGCAAATTTTTATCTATCGTAAGATCAAACTGCCTCGCGTCGATGAGATGGACGAAAAGCTTGATATTTAGGCGTTCTTTGATAAATTCGTCGAGATTTTTTTGCCAGATATAATGCAGTTTTTTAGAAACCTTAGCGTATCCAAACCCCGGCAGATCCACGAAGATCAAAGAGATATTTTCCCCCAAGCTAGCAAGATCCGAAAAGGCGGGGTTGCCCGCTAAGCTTAGCGCGGATCTACCTGTAAAATTTAATTCGGAGTTTTGCGCGGAATTCAGCGCGAAACCCGCCGCAAGATCTGTCTCGCGATCCGATCTAAAATCCGCCGAGGCGCTTTTTAAATTTAAAACGAAATCTTGCTTTAAATTTCGCTCAGACACCGCAGCGTCCGCGCGATCTTGCGCGCAATTTGCAGCCAAGCTTAAAGCCTCTTTGCTTGCTAGATCGGGCGACGTTTCATTTTGCGAGCCGTCCGCGCTTGCGGCAAGTTTTTGTTTAAATTTAACTTCGAAAAAATTTATCAGCTGCGTTTTACCAGGCGTCGAGCTTGATTTGGCTAGATTTTTGCGCCCGGTAAGCGCGTTTATCAGGCTGCTTTTGCCGACGTTGGAACGCCCCAAAAACGCCACTTCGCTCATCGCAAACTCGGGCGCACCCGTGATATTTGCGGCGGAGGTGATAAACTGCGCGCTGCTAGGATAGATCATTTGTTTTGATCTTCTATCTGAAAGATCAGACGCACGGGCTTTTTCTCGCCGCCGCCGCTTTTTACTTCGTAGGTGCCTTTTTGGCGATTTACGATGATCTTATCGCCGTAAACCTCCTTTTTAGTCTCGGCCTCGTGCAGATAGGCGTTATTTTCGAGCGTGTAGGCCTCGATAGTCGGATCGTAGGTCAGCACGCCGCCCTTGCCGTCGTAATGCTTCTGATTGAGTAAAATTTTAAAATTTGCGTTTCCGATCGCGACATATTTAGTAGGCTGGCGTTTGGCGTCGAAGTAGATCGTCACTTTGTCGGAATTTAGCGTATCATAAGCGCCCTTTTTGATACGGACGTTGCCCGTCAGCACGCTGATCTGCTTGATCTCGTCGGCGAAAAAATTATCCGCCGTGACCTCGACCTGCTCCTGCGCGGCGCTAAGAGTAGTCGCGCCAAAGCCCGCAATTAGCGCGGCTGCGAATATTAGTTTGTGGAGTTTTGATCTTTTATTAAATACCATGCGTGGATTCCTTTTGAGTTTGTTTGTTTGGTTTTGGTGTCGTAGCTGATGCTTGCGCCCGTAATGCGGTCGCCGCCTTGGCGCAACACGTACGGCACGTCGGAGCGGACGATCTTGCTGCTCGTATCGTAGATGATCTCCTGCGCCGTGTAATCAAAGCCTCTACTGTTTACGTAATGCGCGTCGCCGTTAAATTTTATCAGCTCGCCGGCGCGCGTCGCGGTTTTTGAAACCAAGGTGTGATTCAGATCCGCGCCAATCTCCTCGGCTTTGAAATTTTTAAACTCGTCGCGATCCTTATAGCGCGTGCCGCTCTCAGCGGTAAATTTAGCATCCACGCGCTCGCCGATCTGATAATCGACGATCTTTTTCATCTCCATATTCGCAATGCTTAGATCCTGCCTAAACATATCGCTAAAATACGGCGTCTGCACGCTTAGAAACACCATCGCGACGCAAAAGATCGCAATCGCGACGTAGAAAATTTTTATCACCATCGCTCGGTCCTCTTTGATCTGCGCGGAATTTCGCCTCTTGCAGGCATTCTCACGCGCGCTTGCAAAACTACAGCCATTTGCTATTCCACTCTTCGCGCATGCCGTTTTTATCGACGAGTATTTCGATCATCTCGCGCACCGCGCCGCAGCCGCCGTTTTTGCTTAGCGCGATGTCCGCTTTTAGCGAGCTTAGCGCATCGGCGGGCTTGAAGCTGATCGCGACCGCATTTAAAAGCTTCGCGTCGTTTATATCATCGCCGATCGCGGCGGCCTCATCGAAGCTTAGATTAAAATTTTTTAAAATTTGCTCCGCCCTTGCGAACTTGTCTTTTTCGCCTTGAAAGAGCGTATCGATCTTTAGCTCGCGCGCACGGTTTGCGACGATTTGCGAGCTTTTGCCGGTGATGATCGCGACCTTTAGCCCCAGCCGTTGCCACTCCTGGATGCCGAATCCGTCTTTTACGTTAAATTTCTTCATCTCTTCGCCGCTATTTGAATGGTACAGCCCGCCGTCGCTAAGGCAACCGTCTACGTCTAAAAATATGATCTTTATCACTTCGTTTTCCGTTTTTTGAAATTTTGTGATTTTAACGAAATTTGGCTGAATTTTTGGCAAACGCCGTATAAATTTAAGCTGCGATCTTAGCCTTTAATCGGCACGTAGCCGCTATTTTCGATGATGCTTTGCCCCTGCGGCGAAAGGATCCAATCTATCAAGATGCGGATATTTTCGTTTTTGTTGTTTTCATCGTAAACCGCGTAAATTTCGGCTACGAGCGGGTATTTGCGGCTAGAGATATTTTCTTTGTTCGGATACGCGCCGTTTAGGCTAAGCATCTTAACGCCGCCGTTTCGTACGATCCCCTCGACGTAGTATCGAAACGAAAAGCCGATCGCGCTGCCGAAAAAGCCCGTGATCTTGCGCTTAGGCTGCGTCTTGCCCATAAATTTCAAAAACGCGCTCTGGCTGCCGCTGCCCGCGTTTCGCTGCACGGCATCTATTCGCATGCGCTCTCCGCCGAGCTGCGACCAGTCGCTATATTGCCCCGAATAAATTCCTCGCACCTGATCCAAGCTTAAGCTTGAAACTTTGTTATTTGCATTTACGATAAAGACGAACGCCTCCAGCCCAATCGGCACGAAGCGCAAGTTTGCCCCCTTTTCGCGCGCATAATCAAGCTGCTGCTTCGAAGGGGCTGCGACGAAAATAAGATCCGCCTCGCCGTCGCTTATGGCCTTGTACGCGCCGCGGGTATTGCTAAATTTAAGCCTGCTAGCACTCGTGAAATTTTGCCCGTCAAATTCCACGCTTTCCTTCGGATAGCTCGCCGCGACGAATGCCGAAAAGACGGGATACAAAGCCGCTGCTCCGTCGATTATCGGCAGATCGCCGCTAAGTTTTAAGCTAGAGCTAACCCGCACGATCTGCGAGCCCTGCTCAAACGGCAGAAATTTATGCAGCTCGATCGATTTGGCCTGCATCTCGGCGCTGCTTTGATTTACGTATCGCTTCACGACGAGGCGGTAAAACGCAAAATCGAAAGCCGCTAAGATAAACACCAGAAAAATGGCGATAATTGCACGCTTCATCTTAGTTTCCGTTTGCGATATATGAGATGATCGAGCATTTGCTCTGCAGATACAGCGCCGCTGCGGTTAGCGCGCAAACGCTGATCGCCCACGCCGTAATTATTACTGCGATCGTTTTTTGAAAAATTTCATCGCTCATTTATGCCTCACATATGCGAAAGAGCGCTGTTAAGCAGCCATAAAAAGCCCATTAAGGCGGCTGAAAAGATTATGAATAAAAACGCAGAGAGAATCAGGAGATTTCTAATCTTTCTGCGCTGCTCGGGCGCGCTTTTAGCGGATTTAATAAATTTTATTAAATACACGATGAGGAAAATAAACGAAATTATCGGCAGCGCGATCAAAACCGAGATCGAGATAAATAGATCCGGCAGCCACTCAAAATATACCAGCGGAGTAAGGGTGCACAAAAACGCAATCGTCGAAATGATTAGAAATTTTCTATCTCTTTTATGGCGCTCCGGATCGTCTTTTGATCTGATAAATTTAATCAAACACACGATAAGCCAAACAAAGCAGATCAAAAACAGCACATTTAAAATCTCCATAAGCGATCCGAAATTATTCATCTTTTACCTTTAAATTTTAATATGCAAAGCGACATTTTAGCGCTCTGGCGGTACGAAATTTCATATAGCATAGTTCGTGGTTTTCGCGGCGGACGCAAATGCACCGCCAGCGTAAGCGATCTTAATAAAGCGGCGCGCTTTGCCAGAGCAATGGCGAAATTTTGCAAATTTCAAGCGGCGGCGAAAGTAAAATTTCAAACGTCGATAAAATTTCAAAACCGTGAATTGCCAAATTTACTAAATTTAGCGCGCATTTGCCGCTATAAAACGCCCTTGGTGCTAGGCACGCCGGCGCGCTCGTTGATACTTACGGCACGACGAAAAGCGACTGCGAACGCCTTAAATGCGGCTTCTGCTACGTGGTGCAGATTTTCGCCTCGGATCTGGCTTAGATGCAGCGTTAAATTTGCGTTAAAAGCCAGAGCGCGGAAAAATTCCTCCACTAGCTCGGCATCGAATTCGCCGATCTTGCCGCGCTTCAGGCTTGGGCAATCAAATACCAAAAACGCGCGGTTGGAAAAATCAAGCGCGGCGCTTACGGCGGCTTCGTCCATCACGACGACGCTATCGCCGAAGCGCTCGATGTTTTGCGCGGGATAGATCGCCTCTTTGATCGCGCTTCCGAGCACGATGCCGCAGTCCTCGACGCTGTGATGAAAATCGACCTGCAAATCGCCCTCGCAGCGCAGGTTCAGATCGATCCACGCGTGCTTGGCAAACGCGCTAAGCATATGATCGAAAAAACCGATGCCAGTTTGTATCTGCGCTGCGCCGCGCCCGTAAAGCTCCAGCTCAAGCTCGATTTTGGTCTCTTTCGTAGCCCTATTTTTGCTTATCATCGCGCAATCCTTAAAACTAAATTTTGTTTGAAATCTATCTAAATTTCACTAAATTTCGCTTAAAATCTCAGCCAGCTTTTCAGAATTTACACTGCCGATCTGGCGCAGGCTCGCAATCTCGGCGCCCTCTTTAAAAAACAGAATCGTAGGCGGGCCGAATACGTTGAAATGCGCTTTTATCGCCCTATTTTGCTCGCTATCTTCGCTAAGATCGATCTTAAAAAGGCTAAATTTATCAAGAGCGCCCGCAAGAGCGGGATCTGCGAACGCTCGCTCGCTCTGCTCGCAATTTTTGCACCAGCTAGCCCAAAAATCGACTATCACCGGCTTTTTGGAATTTTCTATTTCGCCCCGCAGCTGCGCAAGATCGCGCACAAACGAAAAATGCGCGCCGCTTAAATTTTTAGCGCGAGAAAATTCGCTCGCTTGCAAGCTCTCGCCGCCCAAGCCGCCGCTGGAATATCTCGTGCTTTGCGGGATCAAATTACCAAGCGGCCTGGAAAAATCTTTTGCGCCGCTGGCAAAGCCCGCGAGTAACAGCGCCGAATATAGCGCGATTACAAGGGCCAAAGCGCGCTTTATCCCGCCCGCGCCGCCGTCAAACAGTCCTAAAAATCCTGCGAAGATCGCGCCTAAAACCGCATAAATCAGCAGGCTTAAATTTTCGCCGATGAGCGTGCGCGAAATCCACACCGCCGTAAAAAGCAGCAAAAAGCCAAAAATTTTAGGCACCGCCTCCATCCAAGCTCCTGGTCTAGGTAGTGCGCCGCCGAGCCCCACCACAAGCAGTAGCGCGCCGCTTCCGAGTCCCAGCGCAAAAAGAGCCGCCGCACCTAGCAGGACATCGCCGCTGCCCGCAATGTAAACGAGCGCGCCCGCAAGCGGAGCGGATATGCACGGCGATACGACGAGCGCCGAGATAAGCCCCATCGAAAAAACTCCGATCAGGCCGCCAGCATTTTCGCTTTTGCTATTTAAGAAGCTTTGAAAGCGCGCAGGCAAGCGGATCTCATAAAATCCAAACATAGAAAACGCGAGCGCGGCGAATATGAGCGAGGTTAAAATCAGCGCGGGCGGAGTTTGCAGCAGGCCCTGTAAATTTTGCCCGAAAACCGCCACGAATGCCCCTAAAATCGCATACGAGCTCGCCATCCCGAAAATATACGCGAGACTTACGGCGAGGCTTTTTTTCGCGCTCGGCTTCGAGGAAGTTTTCGCCACGATGATCGACGAGAGGATCGGGATGAGCGGATAGACGCAAGGACTTAGCGAGAGCAGCACGCCGTAGCCGAAAAACAGCGCGATCGCGGCGATGAAGCTTTTGCCGCTAAGAACGTTTAAAATTTTATCCTGTTCGGAGATGGAATTTGCGCCGCGAGAAGTTTTTTGCGCGGAGGTTTCGTCGGAATTTAAAGCAGCGCTTTCCGCCGAGCTTGCCGCGGAATTTCCCACTACGTGAGAGTCCGCCATGGAATCTGTCTCTGCGCCCGCTGCTGTAGTATTGCTTTTAAAATTTACAGCCCCGCTCTGCGCGCTGTCTGCGGCAGAAATCTGCGCGAAATTTACGCCGCTTCGGTATCTTTTCAGCTCGGAGTTTGAAATTTTGCTGATCTCATAGCCCTCCACCACGCGCTTGAAGCTAAAGCCGAACTGCTGCGGCTGATAGCAAAAGCCCGACTTCGTGCAGCCCAAAAAATCGCCGTTAAGTACGAAATCATCGCTGTCTGCGGCATTTGCAAGCACGAGGCCCAAAGGCACGGCGATACTAAATTTGCCCTCGTAAATTTTATAATCCTTGTATTCGGTCGCGGCGGGCAAATTTATTAAATTCGTTACCTCCGCGCCGCCAATGAAAATTTTTATCTCGTTTTGATAGAGATAGACCCCGTCCGCGATATCAAAGCTTAGCGTTACGCCATCGCTTTGCGCCGCCGCGTTAAGCTTGAACGCATCGGAGGGTTTCAGGGGCTCGGCGCCCAAGCCTAAAAGAAGAAACGCTGCCAAAATAAGTGATCTGATCAAATTTTATCCTTTGAAATTTTTTCCTACATTCTAACGTAATAAGTATGAATTTATAGTGTAATATAAAGAACTTTTTTGTAAAATTCCTTAAAATTTTTAGGAGGCGATATGAGCAAAGAGATCAAAACCGAAACAGGCGAAATAGCACTGAAAGAGATAGAATTTAAAAGCTCAAAGTACGAAAAAATCTCGTTCAAAGACTACGAAACGCTGCTTGAAAGATATCAGATCGAGCTTTTGAAGCTGCAAAAATTCGTAAAAGAGAAGGGACTAAAAATTTTGATTTTGATGGAGGGACGCGACGCAGCGGGCAAAGGCGGCACGATAAAGCGTTTAACCGAGCATCTAAACCCGCGCGGATGCCGCATCGTGGCGCTCGAAAAGCCGAGCAACGTCGAAAAGACGCAGTGGTACTTTCAGCGCTACGTCGCGCACCTACCCAGCGGCGGCGAGATCACGATATTTGACCGCAGCTGGTACAACCGCGCGATGGTTGAGCCGGTGATGGGCTTTTGCACCCACGCCGAGCACAAAGATTTCCTGCGCCAAGTGCCTAAATTTGAGGAGCTTTTGGTAAGTGCGGGGGTAATTTTGTTTAAATTTTACTTCTCAGTCTCCAAAGAGGAGCAAAAAAGGCGCTTTGAATCGCGCCGTACCGACCCGCTGAAGCAGTACAAGCTTTCGCCGGTGGATGCGAGATCGCAGGAGCTGTGGAATCAATACACGCTCGCAAAATACTCGATGCTGCTCGCTTCGAATACCGAGTTTGCGCCGTGGACGATCCTAGATAGCAATGACAAAAAGATCGCGCGGCTAAACGCCTTCCGCTGCATCCTCTCGCGCATAGACTATCCTGAAAAGATCGATGCAAAGGAGCTTGCGGTGGATCCAAACCTCGTGCGAAACGGCGCCAGGGAGATAGTGCTAATGGAGGACAGCCAAAAAAGCGAGGCTTGGCGCAAGCTGGAAAGCCCCTCTCGTAAGAACAAGAAGGATAAGAAAAAGGGCTAAATCTTGCCAATGAAGATTACTCGCTAGGGAGGCTTGCTAGGAATTGCTTCATTAGGGATTTATTTCCTAATATATAGAAACGCATTAAATTCTATGATTGTGCACCTCAAGATTCTTTGAAATTCTATCTAATGGGATGGAATTCTACACAACGCCACGGGCTACGTGATGAAGTATATCACGTTTCAATTCCTAGTGGAATAGAAAATTCTACCTCGTCGCTTGCTTTTCTCTGCGGCTGTCGTCCATAGTTTCAATTCCCAACGGGAATTGAAATGCGAAACTCACATATCCCGCATTCACCGCCTTTCCGTAGAATTCTATTCCACTAGAAGTTGAAACGCTCTTTGTGCCGGCAGATATGGCTCGGCATAGGGTAGAATTCCATCTTGTTTGTAATTGCTGCCAGAACCGATCAAAAAATCAAATCCCAAAAGCTTCGATTATAAAATTTCATTCTATCCCGGTTTAAAAATTTAATGTGCCGATCGATAAGACACCTATTTGCGCAAGTCGGTTCATCTTTACGGCATAATATGCAAAATTTTATAAAATTTTATGTTTATTTTATGCAGTATTCTGTATAATTCACACGGATAAACGAAGTGTTTTGCTATTTTTACTTATGAATAACACGATTTTTATTCATTTTATACGATTTTATGTATAATTAACGAATAAATTTGTATAATTTTCATATGTTAGAAACGAGCGATATATTCAACATTTTGCACAATGCCGTCGAAGCCAAAAACAACGGCAAAAAGATCTCGCACGCCGCGATGGCGCAGAGGTTAGGCGTGTCGATGCGGACGTATCAGGACTGGCGCTTGGGCACGACCAAACCGCAGGCCGCGACCGCGATATGCCAGATGTTGTGCGAGCTCGATATCGACGACGCTGCGTTTGTGCTGCATAAGATAAAAAAACTTATAGGAGAGTAGAGTGCAAAACATTACTTTGCGAGAAAAGCTGGATCTGCAGGGCGTCTTTAGCGTGATTTATGAGAAAAAAGAGTCGAAATTTGCGATCTTTTATAAGGCGCTTTTGAAGAAATTTTTTAAAAATTTTAAAAAATAATTGGCGGAGGCATTTAATTATTATGTTTTATATGGCAAAGGCAGTAGTATCCATTAAATTTAGATGATTTTTCCTTTTTATGACGACCACGCCGATATTCTTTGTTTTGCAGTTTCAGAGGATGCTACCGAATTCTGCTTTATAAAAATTTTTCCATCTTTCTGCCTCTTTGGTATCATCTAATTTAATTTTAAATTCTAACTTTGGCACATGATCTTAAATTTGTAGCGTAAATTTAATTGGAATTAATGCGGAATTCTTTCTTTAACCTAGCTTTTAAGATTCATAGCGTCATTTTTACAAATATTTTGAATTTGCTACTAAATAAGTTGCATTTAAATCTATTTATATTGCGGCAAATATACAGTTCGTTAAAATTTTAATTTGTGAGTGACTCCAAAATTTCATTAGTAACCCATAAATTTAATATATTTGGTGGGCAAATTGAAACCGAATGAATTTCGCATAAGTGCCCATGTTGTATCTTATCCCAGCCACAACTAATCTTTTTAAATTTTATAGCGAGATGAGAATTCTATCCATTTCCGCTGCAAAAGGTGTATCGCGTAAATCCGTTTTGATTTCAACAAGATGAATTCTACCGCCTACGCGAATCGTGCAATAAGCCCATTTAGGCGTTTCAATTCCCAAAGGATAAATATTATTCTACATTCCTGCGGGACGCTATAAATGCAGTGGCAGAAGTTTCAATTCCCAACGGGATGGAATTCTACACAACTCAATGAAAAAGATAAACGGGCAAGAGGAGCGTTTCAATTCCCAACGGGATGGAATTCTACATAGGCGAAAAGATCGATTGGATACTTAGCAGCGTGTTTCAATTCCCAACGGGATGAAATTCTACACGTCCCAAAAAGCCTTAAAAACACCAAGAGCTGAGTTTCAATTCCCAACGGGATGAAATTCTACTCAGATGAACCGCTGAAAGATTGTTTTTGTAAAATCGTTTCAATTCCCAACGGGATGGAATTCTACAATAGCTGAGGGTTCTACTACGGCAAGATGTGTGTTTCAATTCCCAACGGGATGGAATTCTACTCAAGCATCGCAAATTCCTTGGCAAGATCAAGGGGTTTCAATTCCCAACGGGATGGAATTCTACTGGAAATTTGACCCCGGTGAATGAAACTTCAACCCGTTTCAATTCCCAACGGGATGGAATTCTACTCGATGAGAGCATCATCGGGGATTTTGGTACTTCCTGTTTCAATTCCCAACGGGATGGAATTCTACGAGGATGGCAGCGCGCAAAATTCAGATGCAAATTGTTTCAATTCCCAACGGGATGGAATTCTACATATCGTAGAAAGTAGTGCCTATGGTGAAAAAGTCGGTTTCAATTCCCAACGGGATGGAATTCTACAATTCTGGTATACCATATATGAAAGTATCAATTATAGTTTCAATTCCCAACGGGATGGAATTCTACGATATGGATCATACTCATACGATCAATCCACTTTGTTTCAATTCCCAACGGGATGGAATTCTACGTGCTCTAAAGAGGCAAGAAATTCCTTTATCTCCGAAGTTTCAATTCCCAACGGGATGGAATTCTACGCGATACTTTGTAGCATCTAGGGTGCGGACATCCTCAGTTTCAATTCCCAACGGGATGGAATTCTACTTATACTCGTTACTTATAAGCGATAAATCCTGTGTTTCAATTCCCAACGGGATGGAATTCTACCAGATCAACAAATTTTGTTTTAGTGGCAGGATTGAGTTTCAATTCCCAACGGGATGGAATTCTACGCCGTTGATCTCGCCGTTTGCTATCTGAGCCGCAGTGTTTCAATTCCCAACGGGATGGAATTCTACCGTGCTGCTTGATTTTATCATCGTCTTCGCGCGTCACGTTTCAATTCCCAACGGGATGGAATTCTACTTTGAGGACACATCATATCTTTTTATGCAGCCGTTGTTTCAATTCCCAACGGGATGGAATTCTACTCGTCTAAATTTGTCTCTGACCCTCCCTTAACGGGGTTTCAATTCCCAACGGGATGGAATTCTACGCGTTATCAGCAGCGTCGATATGAGCGTAGAGCCGAGTTTCAATTCCCAACGGGATGGAATTCTACAGAAGCCGGGTGCTAAACGAGGCAAAGACAACGTAGTTTCAATTCCCAACGGGATGGAATTCTACCCAAATGTTAGCGGTCTTCACGTCGCCTTTTTGGCGTTTCAATTCCCAACGGGATGGAATTCTACTGTAGCAGTGTATTCGGCGTTATTTTGAGCATTGTTAGTTTCAATTCCCAACGGGATGGAATTCTACTCGGCTATACGCTTATACTCATTGGGAACGAGCGTGTTTCAATTCCCAACGGGATGGAATTCTACCCTATTTTCCTTACTTTAACGGCACCATCTCATTGTTTCAATTCCCAACGGGATGGAATTCTACTCTAGCGGGCGAGTTGAATAGACCTTTGGTGATCCGTTTCAATTCCCAACGGGATGGAATTCTACAATAGCCAAGCCGGCGCTTTCAATATAATACTCCACAGTTTCAATTCCCAACGGGATGGAATTCTACTTGGCTTATGACTTCATCGGCGCAGGCGCAGGAGATGTTTCAATTCCCAACGGGATGGAATTCTACTTTATTTCATATTTTTATTTGCTATTCAATATATAATGTTTCAATTCCCAACGGGATGGAATTCTACAAGCACGACCGCACAGATCGTTGCTAAATTTTTCAGTTTCAATTCCCAACGGGATGGAATTCTACGTTTGGGTCAAAAACGTCATACCCCAAAGCCCTAAGTTTCAATTCCCAACGGGATGGAATTCTACCTTGCGCCCAAATCTCGCTGCCGTAAGGCAGAGAGTTTCAATTCCCAACGGGATGGAATTCTACTCTTTTCTATATTCCAGCCACTCGGGGCTTTCTTGTGTTTCAATTCCCAACGGGATGGAATTCTACCTAGGAGTTATGGCGGAGGTCGGCTTAAGCGAGGGTTTCAATTCCCAACGGGATGGAATTCTACCCTACCGGGTCGCCTCGCCATTGCCCCGGTGCGAGTTTCAATTCCCAACGGGATGGAATTCTACTCGTTTTGTTCCGGTTTTACCTCAGGCGTGTTACCGTTTCAATTCCCAACGGGATGGAATTCTACGCTTTAAAGGCGACGTAGCGCGCGCTGCGGCCGTGTGTTTCAATTCCCAACGGGATGGAATTCTACCAAGAAAAAGCGCTCGGTATAAGCAAAGCTCAAGCGCGTTTCAATTCCCAACGGGATGGAATTCTACTATACTCTTTTATTGACGTCCTTGACTTTCAAATCGTTTCAATTCCCAACGGGATGGAATTCTACCGAGCTTACAATGCTGCGTAGCGAAATCACTATCGGTTTCAATTCCCAACGGGATGGAATTCTACTTTGAGGATGCCAAAGATCAAATCGTTGGTGCTTAGTTTCAATTCCCAACGGGATGGAATTCTACAATAGCTTTTATTTCTATACTGCCAAGAATTCTGATGGTTTCAATTCCCAACGGGATGGAATTCTACATGTTATTGAGATGATTTTTAGGCAGTTGGAATCGTTTCAATTCCCAACGGGATGGAATTCTACCGTCGCTTGCTTTTCTCTGCGGCCGTCGTCCGAATAAGTTTCAATTCCCAACGGGATGGAATTCTACAAGGCTACTGAAGCGCTATATATCCGCAAAACAGAAGTTTCAATTCCCAACGGGATGGAATTCTACAGCACGAATTTTGCCATTTTTCTAGGTAGAAAGTGTTAGGAGTATATATTTTTATGCCTTAAAATGGACTAAATTTAAAAAAGCGCCGATTGCTCAATGCCCAAAATTAGGCATTTCAGAATCTTAAAAGCAACTTTATCGCTATCTATATGTATCGTGAGTGCAAATGTTAAAATCTCAATATAAGACATTCAAAAATCGAAGTGTGAATAATAAAAAGCTGAAATTTTAAAAGCATATGCGTTTTTAAAGCCAATTCGTTCGCCGTTCCGTGCTTCAGATCAAATTTATTTCAAAAGCACATGCATCTTAAGAGGGCACAATCTATAGGCGCAAGTGATTCTAGTCAAAATTTTAAAAGCACGAATGAGCTTAAAACCCCAGCCTACCGCCATACCAGCCCCTCGTAAGGCACGCCTTCACAGACGTATTTTTTAATCTGATTTGCCTCGCGACGGATGATTTGACGCCAGGTTAGGTTCTGTCCCGCTACATTTGCGCAAGATGATAGTTTCTCGATCATTTTTAGCTCGATCTTTTGCACCGCTTCTCGACCGAATCGAATACGCCCCGCGTCCGTTTCAAAATCTTTTGCCGTAATCTCGCGCTTGTTTAACATTCCAAAAATTAATCTATCGCCTAAAATAGGCTTAAAAATCTCTGCAAGATCTAGATGCAGACTTAGCGCACGGTAGTTTGGCTCGTGTAAAAAGCCGATGCGCGGATCAAGCTCGGTTTTGTAAATTTCGCTGAGGCAGACGCTATAAATACGCGTATTTACATAGCTAATGAGGGCATTAATTTTATCTGCCGGCGGGCGTTTGGAGCGCGTCGTAAATTTAAAACTGCGCTGATCCTCGATGATTTCGTTCCAGGCCGCGAAATACTGCTTGGCAAAGCCGCCTTCCACCGCCATTACCGCTGCTATGTCGCAGGCGCGCGCTAGAGCATCCAGATGCGGCGCAGTATCGAGCGAGACGCCGTAAGCCTTGCAATTAATGGCTGCATTTAAGATGCGAGCGCGAGTAATCTCGCGAGCGATAAAAAGGCGCTTAGAAAGATCATCAAAAGCCCGCAGCTGCGCCAAAAGCACAAAGCCGCTTTTGTTTACAGAATTTGAAGTATTCGGGAAAAAACTGCCACGGAAGCTCTGATAGGCGCTAAAAATATGCAACAAAATGTTATTATCAGCCAAAAACGCCATAGCATAAGTATCAAGCTCTACCCGCGCCAAAATATAAATTTCATCAATTGCGTTAATCGGCAAAATTTTACTAGTTAAAATTCCGCCCTCGTCGTTAAATTTATCGAAGTATAGATTATCATCTTTGCGGCGCAATCGGCCTGGGCTTAAAATAAAATGCGTGCGATCCGATTTTTGCATACTTTATCCTTAAATTTTAGCTGAATATTGCCTCGTTTTTATCGCACCCGATGACGAGACGCTGTGAATATTTGAGCGAATTAAAAGTATAAATTACTACCGAATCAAGCTTGCTGGCGCATTCTTTTTGCAAAATCGCCATTAATTTTTTAAGATCGCTCGCTCTGATTTCACCCTCAAAAACGCTGAATTGCACGCGAGGCAGAAACTTCTCAACCGCCTTTCGGACGCGCGCAGCGTTATTTTTCTCCTTTTCGTCGCTGCTTGAAATATCGTAAAATAAAATAGCGTACATTCTATCTCCTAAATGCAATAATCACGATAAGCGCAACTCTCGCAAATCTTTTGCGGGCTAAATTTAGGCGGCTTTGGCTCGTTCACAAGGGCGATAATGTCGTTTAGAATTATTTCGATTTTAGTGAAATTTTCGGCGTTATCCTCAATGGCTATGACGGTTTTGCCGCTAATTAATTTGCCTTTTACCTCTTTTAAATTTAAGCCTGTTTTTAAAAGATAGATGTAAAAAAGTAGCTGCATCTTGCCCGCAAGCTCGTTTTTTAAGCTCTTTTTGTATTCGGTAATGAGATAATGTCCGCGCTGCTTGGAGAGCCTGTCGAATTTCAAATTTGAAAATGCAAAGTCCTGCAAATCGCTCTCTTTAATATCTGCTAGCGCCTTGCCCATCAGCACGTTTTCATCCTCCTGATCTGCGTGGATATGGTGAGCGTAAAGCCACGCCTCGCGCTTGCAGGTGACGTAATAATTCACAAGCGTGCCGGTGATTTGGTCTTTGCAAAACATTAGTCGAAAAACTCATTCTTGAGATTTAAGGCGGCATCCTTTTTAATCCCGAAATTATTATTGTACGAAGTATCGCCGAATGGTAAATAATAAACATCTTTTAGCCCATCAATACGCTTTATATTTAAACGCTTTGCATCAAATTCTGTGATATTTACACCAAATCTATTAATTTTCTTAATAGTATTCGTAAATATATCTTTCTTATTAAATTTGTCCATATCAAGCCTATTGATTTCAAAAATTTCATTTTGAAATTTTTTAATATAATCTTCTTTTGGCTCAATTATTACTAAAATTTTAAGTCTATCATCCATCGCCTCGCTAATCTTTTCGTTTATATCGTAAAATCCGAGCTCTCGCATCTGCTCCGCCAAAAATAAACTTTCTAGGCTTTGCTTTATGGCGCTGAAATACCTAGTGGAAATATCTAAAATTTCGCTTTCGATGATATCTCTTTGCTTTAGAATTTTTACCAAAATAGTATCGCTAATGCGTTTTAAATCACCGTAAATGAGATCGGAATAGTCGCAAATATCGTTAAATACGTATAATTCTCCCAGAGCTGTGAAATTTCTATTTATGCGACCGGCAGTTTGGATAATCGAGCTAATGGGCGCTATCTCTCTAAATCCAACATCAAAATCCAAATCCACGCCAGCTTCAATAGACTGTGTAGAAATTAGCAAGATCGGATCACCGCGCCCACTTTTATTTTTTGCAATTGCATCTTTTATATTTTCGATATTTTTTCGTTTGTGATCATCGCACATATATCCGTTTAGGCAAAAAACTTTAAATTCATCGTAAAATTCCAAAAATAGCTCTTGCGCTTTTTTAATGGTATTTACGACGACTAGTGTATTTTTGCCTTTTGCCGATTGTTTAATCTTATCTTTTAAAGCACTCTCATTGCCATCAAACCACTTTAAAACGTATCTATTTTGGTCTTTGAAATAATCTAAATTTGAAATTTCTTTAAATTTAGTCGTATCAACAATAGGCATCGTGGCGGACATAAAGATAAAAATGCAGCCAAATTTCTCCGCCATCATCTCGCAAAGTTTCATAAAATCCGCCCTGAACTTATACGGTACTGCCTGCGCCTCATCGATTATTATTACACTATTTTTTAATCGGTTAAATTTTACGCTATCTTTATTTTTGTTTCCAAAGAGTGCAAATATAAATTGATATAGCGTGGTTACGTTAATATCTCCGCTAAAGGAATCTATCAAAAATTTAACTTTAGAATAGCGATCTTGCGGGGTACTTTCATCTATCGTAGTTTTGTGATGAATTTTATGAATTAATATATTTTTATCGTCTTCGAAAATCTCTTTTATCTCATCATAAACTTGATCTATGATAGCCGTAAACGGCAGCACGTAAATAATACGTTCTTTATTAAATTTAGCGGCAAAATTTAGCGCAGTCAAAGTCTTACCGTAGCCTGTAGGCGCGGTTAAAGTAAAAAGATTATGATCTACATCGAAATTATTTAAAACGAATTTTCTAAACTCACTTCTTTTTTCATTTGGCTTACGTTTTTCCAGAGCTTTGATATATTTTTCGATCGTATTAAGATTCGCCGGTTTAGAAATAGGAATTCTTTGATTAAAAATAGCTTCATATTTATCACTATAAATAAGCGACGAAAATATGTCTTTGAAATTTAAAAAGTCATCGTAATCAAACTTCTTTTTCGCAAATTTGAAATATTCTCTTAAATGTTTAGCTTTAATTAAAAGCTCATTTTTATCCCTTTTAATATCTTTGTAAATTTCTAAACCTAAAGCTTTATCTAAGACTTCATCCCAAAAGCCTAGCTCTTTCGAGCTCTCAAAATATTTACCGAAATTTTTATTTTGCGTTGTAAGCTCACAAAAATTTTCTACATTTCCATGGTGTGATACGATGGATAAAAACCCAAAAGCCGTATCTAGCTCATTAAATTCTGAATTTAGTAAAAATATGTAAGCGGATAATAAAGCATGATTTTTATCTGCAATTTTTTCGGTAGGATTTTTGATATAAATTTGAAAATTAGTTTTTAGCTTAGCTATATCGTGATAAATTTTAATGCATTGTAAAAGCCTACTATCCGTTTCAGCAAGCATATTTGTTATATGCTTTATTAGCGGTTTATTAGGATGCGATAGCAGCTCACTTTGCAAAGTAGACCTTGTAGTCATTTATTTGATAAATATTTCCTCTATTCTTTGCTTTGATTTGACTATTGCCGCCTAGCTTGATAACGAAATCTTTAAAATCCTTAAAAATTCGACCCTCTTCGCATCCGCAAGCCATTCTAGCCGTAGTAAGTCTGATATCAAAGCTTTGTGCATCAAATATAAAATCGTCCATCAAAACGAACGTATCTATAAAACTTTCTTTTTCATGAACCAATTCACAATTTTTTATCTCGATATATTTAAAATCCGCTATACAAAAATTTATACCTAAATATGGCGTAAAGACACATCTATGAGCTTTTAAGCTGTTGATTATATTTTCTTTATAAGAAACATTTAAAGCACTTAAATCAACGAATATAACATATCTAGGATCTTTTATTAGCTCTTTATAAAACTGCTTTTTCTCACTAGAATCTTGGTAGCCTTGTTCGATATGCATACTTGAAGATAGAGCAAATTTTATACCGTTAAAAATCATAGTTTTTTTGCGAAATTGCGAACTTAAAATAACGCTATAACCTATATCGTTAAGTTTAAAATAATTCATTTCACCTATAATCGCCCCCAAAAACCCCATTACTGCAGTCTTTGGCGGCACCGGGTATGTAAGAGACGAGTAGATAGTAGCCGGATGAGAAAAATGCGCATAATCTCCCGATAGCTCAAAAGCTATTATATCCATTTAAAATCCTATTTTTATCCAATTACTATCAAATTGTGATCTGTTATTTTGCTCGAAGTCAAAATCACTCATATACTCTATTTTTTCGATCTCTTGCGCGTATCTAGTAAGTTTAGCTTTTAATCTAGAAAAATCAATCGTAAAATCATTTATACTTCTTATCTCCACATCTTCTTTGCTACTATTTATAGCCACACAGTTATTTAAATCTCCAGCGAAAGTATCATTTTTATATGTAATTACTAGCATAAATCTAGGCATCTGACCCATTTTCGTGCGAGTAATTAAATTTTTAGTCCCACTCCAGAGCGCGCTTAAAATCACTTTCACATCATCTTCACTTAAATTTGTAATCTTTGCACTATGATTATCCACTATTCCGTAAGTTGCAAAGATTGCATAATTTAAAAAATCTTCTTCCCTAAACGTTTTATTCGCCTTATCGCTACCGCTTGCAAATGCGCCGGTGCCTTTTATATGCTCTACCGCAACTCTATGAAGCGATCTGCTCATTCTAAACTGAATGGGTCCAACAAATTGAATTCCGGCTGTTTTTATGCCTTCTTTTTTCATCTCGTCTTTATCCGATATCGGCAAAACTCCACCAAATGCGCGAATATCGATAAATTTAGATAAAATTTCTTTTTCAATCTCGATTTTTTCTTGCTTAACGTTAATTACTTCACGTATTGCGCTTTTGCAATCTAAGATATTTTCATCTCTTTTATACTCTTTAATGAAAATCGCACTTTCGTCTTTTTTCATAATTTCATCTCTAATTGTTCGCTTTATACGTACATCAGTAACTTCTGCTATACCCGTCTCATCGTCTATCCTAGGAGCGTTATCTCTTAGCATATCGCCGTTTGGATTAAAATTTTCGCCGTCCCAAAGAAATAGAATTTCTTTCTTTTTCATTACTCGTCTCCTTGAGTGTTATCTTTAATATATTTCGTAAAATCACTTCCGCCCATAGCAAAAGCTAGCGTTACATAAGCGCTCTTAACCCGCTTTTGAGATAAAAACGCACTTGGTAAAATTCCGATCAAAATATCGCGCATGATTTCTATATTAGCACTTCTTTTTCCTCGCGATACATTGGAGAGTTTTTTGTTAGTTTCATCGCACTTAGTCCAAATCCGTTCTAAAAGCTCTTTCGTAATTAGTCCGGCATTATTCAGCCATTTTTCAAATGAACTATTTTTGCTAATAGCAAATTGGCGATTTATCAACCCTGCAGACATCATTCCTAGCAAATATGCGCTCTGCAACACTTCATTATCTTTTAGAAATTCGCTATTTTTCAAAATAGAGCTTATTAGCTCTTTTTTATCGCTTAAGCTTTGCAAATTAACCTCCCTTGCAAATGATATTTTTTCATTTAAAGCACCCATTTCATTAAAGAAATTTTGATATTTTTCGATACTTTCTATACTTCTATTTTGATATGTCTTAACGCGATTAAAATAAAATCCCCATTCTATTTTTGACGCATAGCTAGAGTTAATATTGCCTTTATAAATCAAAGTAGCATATTTTTCCATCATATCGTCCAAATTCATCCTATTTTGCGATAATAAAAAATTCATAATGTCGATGTTTTTAAGAAATAAATTTTGCATGTAAATAGTATCATCTTGTTGATCTTTACTATCTTTTCGCCTAATCGCCCTAATATTATATCTACCCATTAAATCGGAAATTTTAGAAATATAAGACGGCAATACATCATCTATTTGCAATAATACATTAACCGCAGCATTGCTTTTTTTATAAAATAAAATTGTATTTAGTACGGGCATATTTGCTTGTGCTTTAGCTACGAATTCCAACTCGTAATTAATACTTTCTTCGATATTTTGTATGCCTTGCAGATCTTTTTTCTTTTCGCTCGGATCTTTTAAAATTTCCACTATTTTTTCTAATAAATTTGCATCATTTACCATTAACGTCGGTAAGACCGCCATTTTATCCCCGTAAAAATTAAAAGATAATTCCTTATCAATTGCCATAAAACCGTTTTTAACCAAATTTGCATTAGCACTATTTAGAGGTAGTAATCTAACTTTAATGTCTTGTAAAGCAGTCGGTAACTCATTTACGGAACAAAACGCTAAATTCGCATCTCCGCCGATACCAATACTATTTGTAAGCATATCATAACCATAAATTTTGGCAGTTTTACCATTATTGCTATCGCCTAAATGACTCATAAAAATACTTTTAAAATACGCTGAAATCGGTATACTCTCCCAAGATAATGCAAAAAAAGTAGCTACTTTCATGCCCTTTTTCTTAGGCTCTTCTTGTAGAGTTGTAATTTCACTTAAAATATCATCAAAAAAGCTCTCGTTTAAGCTAGATAAATCCGTTAATATTTTATCATTTTTGATATCGTCAGGATTGAAGCAAGAGAGCATATTTTTTACGGCTTTTAAAATTCCTTTTATAAATTTAGGAGTATCGTCTTTTACGGCTTTGCTAATGAATTGGACATTAGGGAACAAATTGCCAGAATTCGCGCCTATGCCAAATCTACAAACTATTAAATCGTCTCTTGAAATATTATTATTTACTGATATTTCTTTACTTTTAATATCGCAAAGATAAATTTTAATAGCATCGTATTCATAGCTCTTGTTGTTGATTTTAGTTTTCTGTTTATCATAAATTTCGCCGATACTAGAAAAAATTTTAACTATATCGCCCAAAATTTATCCTTTCTAAAATATAGGTGAATTATAACTAAATTTTAATTATATTGTCAATAGTTATTGTATTTTAAAAGAATGATTTGCCTTTTTTAGATTTTTATTATACAATCGATTTCAAAGCAAGCAATTATCCTTTTTAGGATTTGAAATTTGTACTTTAATAAGGTCTTGCTTTACAACCTCCAAAACCCCTACTCCGTAGTTCATACACCCACTTCCAGCGCCCGTGCCAAGGATCAAATTTATTAGTTCAGCCCTAGCTATAATTCTCCATCTTGCTTGCCACGCATATACCGGCTCGCGATTGTTGCCATAATAGAATTTCACAGACTCACCCGGCTTTTGCCACAATAAATTTAACTCCATTTCGCCATCATATTTTCGCTCCATAATCGTTTCAAATCGCTGTAAAATATTTGTCTTCATCATCTCTAAATGCCTGCTATCTTGCGGCTGCAAATAGACTTTATGCCCCAAAAGCCCGCTTACTGCGCACGCCACGTAGCCTTGCACAATAGCTTCGTTCTCGCAAATTTTATGATTTTTCGCTTCGACGGTAGTTTGCGTAAATAGAATTTCACCCAAGCTTAGCCCGTCTTTTAGCACTGCTAGCGCGATTTTACGTTCAAACTCCGGCTCGCATGAAGCAAATCGCACGCGCAAATCCTCTCCTCGCAAGATAAAATCAAACACCGTGCGTTTAAAAATTTTACCGCTTGATTCGTGCCTGTATCCTACGTGCTCTGAAGCTGGCAGATAGCGATAAAGAAAGCCCTGAATCAGCTGCGAGAGAGATTTTGTGATTTTTAGATTTTTAGTTGGTAATTTTGCGTTGATGATTAGCATTTGCGCTCCTTTGCGCGGTAAAATTTTGCCCAAGATTCGTGCAAACCTTGGGCGAATGAGCTCTAAGCGGAATTAAAATCCTATCTCTTTGATATCGGCAAACTGCAAAAACGCGCGATAAATTTGCCCGATATTTGCGATACGATTTGCGCGTATCGCGGCATCCTGGACGTTTATCATCACATTATCGAAAAAATCATCAATCACGCCTTTAAGCCCAAATAGTGAGCGCAGATACCCACTCACGTCGTTTTCGTTGAGCTTAACCGCCCTGAACGCCGCATTTAGCGCATGCTCAGCGTCGTGTTCGAATAGGCTTTCGTCCACCGCGCCTATTTTTTCGTCCTTGATGATATTGGCTAGGCGCTTAAAAGTCGCGAAATTTTCCCCGAAATCCGCTGCTGCTGCGATCTCGCCCAGCGCCTTTATGGCCTTGCTTAGTCGTAATAGATCGTTTTCGCCGCTTGCGATGCACGCCTTGATCACGGACGGATTTATCTCGTCAAAAATTCCATATAATCTATCTTTCATAAAATCCAGCAGCTTAGAAATGTCAAATTTCTTATAATTTGGCGCCAGCTTTTGCGCCAGCGTATTCGCATCAAAGCTCAATCCTTGATTTAGTAAAATTTTAATTAGCCCCGTAGCTGCGCGGCGAAGTGCATACGGATCTTTATTGCCGCTTGGAACTTTATTGATGCTAAAAAGCCCCAGGAGCGTTTCAAATTTCATCGCCACAGCGATTACGCTACTAAATACACCGCTTGGCAGCTCGCTATCCTCGCCGCTAGGCAGATATTGCTCGCGTATCGCGCGGCATGCATGATCTGCCAGTCCAGCGTGTGCGGCATAGTAGCTGCCCATAATGCCTTGAAGCTCGCTAAATTCGCCCACCATCGTGCTGCTAAGATCTGTTTTACTAAACATTACGGCATTTTCTATATCCTGCGCAAAATCCTTTTTGCCGATCTCCGCCTCAATCTGCGTAGCATAATCCGCGCTCAGTGCCTTTGCTACCGCTAGCTCGCGCACTTGCTTATCATAAACCGAGCCAAGGGCTTGCATATAGGAAATTTGCTTAAGTTTTTCAGGGCTAAATTCCGCTTGCAAATCGCTTTTCCAAAAAAACATAGCATCGCTTAGGCGCGCGCGTAAAACTTTTTCATTGCCGCGTACTACAAGCTCATCATCATCGGTGATCGCATTACTAACAACAACGAAGTGATTGCTTAAGTTTTTACCCTCGAAAACTGGAAAATAGCGCTGATTCTCCTTCATCGAAGTGATAATGACCTCTTTTGGCACGCTTAAAAAATCTCGCTCAAAGCTGCCTAGCAGCGCCGTCGGATACTCGGTGATCGCCGTTACTTCATCTAGCAACGCAGGATCGACCTCAATCTTAAAGCCATGCTTTTTCTCGAGCTTTGCAAACTCGCTTAGAATTTTATCTTTTCTTTTTTGCTCGCTTAAAATTACGCCGTTACGCTCCAGCAGTGCGAAATAATCTGCGGCGTCTTTAAATTTAATCGCTTCATAGCCAAATTTTCTGTGCGGAAAAAATGCAGCCGCGCTTCGCACGCCATAAATTTCAAAATTTACGTTTTGACCGCCCAAAACGCAGGCTATGCTTCTTATCGGACGGATAAACTCAAACTCGCCGCTACCCCAGCGCATAGCGCGTCCAAAATTTAGTGATCGTAAAAACTCCTCTATCATTTCGCCTAGGATTTCACGACTATCACGCCCCTTTTGCACCGCAGCGTGGTAGAGCACCTCTTTGCCGCCTATCTGCCGAAATTCCAGCTCGCTTTCGCTTATGCCACATTTTTTAGCAAAACTTAGCGCCGCAGGGCTCCACGCGCCGTCTTTGAGCGCGACGGATTTTGGTGCGCCCGTGCTTACGATCTGCGCATCATCACCGCGTTGCGGAAAATCCTCGTGAAATAGCACAAATCTACGCGGGCTAAATTCGAAGCGAAAGTCACTATTTATGCGGTTAGCCTCAAGTACCGCGCGCCATTTTGGCGCGATATTCGCACGCTCTTTTAAAAACGGGATCGCAGGCAGCTCCTCGACCCCAATCTCAATGAGTAGTTCCATCTTTATCCTTTTTTCGTTGATTTCGTTTTTCGTTTTTCTCCATCATTTCGCGGTTAAATCCTACGATCATAAATATCATAAAAAGCACGAAAAGTGCGGTTATAACGGTGTGTATCATTCTACTATAAATTCCTTTTGCCCTTTATAAATCGTAAAATAGGCATTTTTAAATTCTAAATTTTTACCGTTTTGCACAGGAGCGCTTTTGCGAAAAATTCTAAACTCTCCCGTGCTTTTTAGATCAATTATGCCGTCTTTAACGTCACCTTTAATCGTACTTATCACATCTCCTGCGCGCAGCTGCCGCACCGATGCGCTAGGCAAAACGTATGGTGCGATAGAGCCTACGTTGCCGCTTCTATATACGATCTCAAAATCGTCGATTTCAAAGCTTTGCTTATAAAATTTCGTCTTTTTTACTAGCAGATCGAGTTTATCGCCTAGCTGCAGCCCGCTGCCGCCATAGACAAAAACTCCGCTTCCATCTTGAGAAATTGCAAAGCCGTGGCGGTTTGTAAAGCTCACGACTGCGCCTTTTATCAGCATAGGCTCACTTACAATGCGCCCGTAAAGCTCCTCTATCGTGACGGTCTTTGCGACACTAGCGGTATTTTTAGCTAAAAATTCTTGCTTTTTCGGCATAGATTTTAAAGCGCCCTCGTCCGTCAGAATGAAGCTAATCGGGAAATGATCGGAAGCGGTAGAGGATTTAGCAACCGCGAAACTGTCCTTTTTATATCCAGGCTCGCTACTAAAAAAATCGTCGCTAAGCAAGATATGATCGAGCACCGCGCCTCTTTCGTGAGATTCACAAGAGCCAAAATGCTTTAACTGCGAGCAGGGATGTAGTGCCCATAAATCACTAAATCCGTCGCGCTCGATAAGCTCGTTTAGCAAAGAATTTCGCCCGAAATTCGTATTAAAATCTCCTGCTACGATAGCGCGTTGATGCCCTTGCAAAACCTCGCGTAAAAAGGCGAAATTTCGCCTGCGCTCGCTAAGCGGATTGCGTGCAGAGAGCATATGTACGACATAAAAGCTAAAATCAGCGCCGTTAAGCGCAAAATCAGCGCGCAAAATATCTCTAGTTTTAAGCTCTATCGGGCGGTAGGTTTTTTGAAATTTTATCGGTATGCGCGACATCACCGCCACGCCCGCAGGTGCAGTCTGTGCGCGCGAAAAAGCGTAGAATTTATAGCCCGCTTTCTGCGCAAGCGCTTTTAGCACGGCTTCGTTTTCGATCTCTTGCAGCCCCAAAATATCGGCATTAAGCGCGCTTATCTCGTCCGCTACCGCTTGCAGCTTGCGCTCGTATTTTTGCTCGCTCCAACCACCGCGCCCGATCTCAAAGTCCGCATACTCCGTGCCGTCGTTTACGCCGTCGAATAAATTTTGCACGTTAAACGATGCGATTTTCAGCTCCGCCGCACCCGCACCGCAGAAAAACATCGCAAAAAGTAGCGCTAAAACTCGCAAACCGCGCTCCTAAAGTCGAATTTATCGATATTTTGGCGGATCGCTTCGTAGGTTACGATGCCCACGCTGGTAGCTAAATTTAAACTGCGCCCCGCCCCGCTCATCGGGATCGTGATGCAGTTTTCGCGCTTTGTGCGCATGATCTCAAGCGGCAGTCCGTGCCCCTCCGAGCCGAAAATCAAAAAATCGCCCGGCTGAAATTTTGCCTCATAATAGAGCTTGTTCGTCTTCGTCGTCGCAAAAAAAAAGCGTTGCTTAAATTTATCGTTCGCCGCCATAAACTCGTCCCAATTTTCCCAAATTTTAAGATTCAAGTTCGCCCAATAATCGAGCCCCGCACGGCGCAGATGCTTATCGTCGATTAGGAATCCCAGCGGCTTGATCAGATGCAAGCGGCAGCTCGCATTGACGCACATACGCCCGATGGAGCCCGTGTTTGTGTGGATCTGCGGATAGACTAGTACAATATTAAACATCAAAAATCACCGATTTTGCACGAGCACAATTTTGCGATTTAAAATTCCACGAGGCAAAGTTTTGAGATTTAGAATTTCGAAAAGCTAAATTACGCGGCTTGGGATTTCGCGCAGTAAAGCCTTGCAAATTTGAATGGGCAAAATTCTGTAATTTGAAATTCTGTGAAATAAAATTTAGGTTCATGATTTTGCGACGCTGCAGGACGTCAGATATCTCTTTGCAGCGATATGGCTCTTGCATTTTTTTGTGGTGCGGCGCGACAGCTACTCCCATAGCACAGGACGCGCAATACGGCTCGCTAAATTTTGCTTTAATGCGTTTAATATGACGCAGGCTGTGAGATTTTGTGCCAAGATGCCCTAATCTGCAAAATTTCATCTCGCTGTAATGAGAGCCGTGAAATTCCGTCTCGCTGCTACACGGCTCGTATAATTTCTCGCCGCAGCGATGTGATCTGCGAAATTCTCTCGATCCATAAAACTTCGCCTCGTGGGCTTTTTCGGTATGGCGGCACGACGGATGAAATTTTAATAGGTAAAATTCTGTGTCATAAAATTCTACCGAGCTAAGCTTTGCACTATGAAATCTTACGCCGCAAAAATTTAAATTTCGCTCGCCATAAAAGATAAAATTTCGCGCAGCAAAAATCACGGGATTTTGCCTACGATCAAAGCAAAAAGCGCACTTTTGCAAAGACGCAGCATTCTTGCAAAACGCGTAAATTTCGTCGCGACGATAGAATTTTTTCATAAAACTAGCTCCTAAATAAAACGGCGATTTTACAGAAATCTCTCTAAATTTACGCTTTTAAAGCCGCTACGAACGCCCTAATCTCCGCTTCTTGCAGCCTCTCAATCTCCTTGCCGATCGCCGCACCGCGCAGATTGCGAGCGACATCCGCGGCGCAAACCAAGCTTTTAAATTTCTTATCCCAAATCCCAAGCCGCTTCGCTGCTTGCACCCTACCTTTACAATACAGCCCGAGCCACTGCTTAAGCGGCATTTTTAGAGCGATTTTGCATAGCTGCTCGTCGCTTACCCGCTTAAAAAACGGCTCGCTAAGTAGCCTTTTATAAAGAGAATTTAGCCCTAAATTCTTTAAAATCTTATTTTTATCTAATCCTAAAAAATTCAAAAACGCATATAAAAAAAACATTTCATTTCTCACGAAAGATTCGCCGCGCTCTATGAATTTTATCAGTCGCTCGTGCGTGCGCGGATCAATCCGCAATCCAAAAACCCGCTCATAAAGCCCCAGCTCTTGCATTAGCATCATCCCATATCGGTGCATGGGTGCACGGAAAAATTTAATCAGCTCTGCTTTAATGCGCTCGCAACTAAGATCGCTAGCGTCGATACTACGCATGAGCTCTAAGGTGAGAGGCTCGGCGCGAAGCTCAAATCTTGCGGCAAACTGCACCGCGCGATACACGCGCAAGCTATCCTCCACGAAAGTGCGTGGATCAACCACTCGCAAAATACGCGCGCGCAAATCCGCAAGCCCGCCGTAAAAATCGAGCACTTTGCCGCTTATAACATCTATCATCATCGCATTGATCGTAAAATCGCGTCGCCTGCTAGCCTCATGTTCGTCCATAGCCAAAGCGACACTAAAGCCCTTGTGCCCTATGCCCGTCTTACTCTCGGTGCGCGGAAGCGAGATATCGAAGTTTTTGTATTTATAGACGAAGTAGCTTTTGCCGACGCCCTGTGCGCCGAAGTCCTGCATAATTTGCTCGAAACGGCGCGGTCCCACATCGTAAAGCTCCACATCCACATCAGCGCTCGCCCGCCCCAAAAAATGATCGCGCACGCAGCCGCCTACTAGATATATGCGTGAGCTAAATTTTTTAAGATAATCTAAAAGCGCGATGAAATCGTCATTTTGATAGATTTTCAAGTCGGTTTTCGATACTTGCAAGCAAAAATTCCATAAATTTTAAATTTAGCTCCACACGCGCGTTCAAATCACCCTTCTCAAAAGCGTTTAGCCCCTCAAAAAGCACTAAAATTCGCTCTTTTATCGCGCTCAAAAACTCCGCCTCGCTTGAAATTTTAAAATCTGCATTTGCGAGATATTTTGATTTGTAGCCCGCTTGAGGTTGTCTCGCAGCCCCGAGATGTCGCACTGCTTCAGGATGGCACGTGGCGGAATTTTTAGCACCAGAAGAAGCAAGACTTCCCGCTTGCATATCCTGCTTGGCGGAATTACGAAGCTGCGGCGTGGCGAGCTCATCGTCTCGCGCCTCAGGGATCGTAAAATTCTGCGGCTGTGAAACGAAATTTTGCTGGCGCGCGGCAGCATTGCGGATATTTAGCGCGGCGGAATTTTGAGCTTGAAGTGACGCTAAATCCTGCTTTTTAGAATGCGCTGTGCTGAAATAATCGTCAACTTCGTTTTCTTTGAAATCAGAGCCAGGCCCAAAATCGTCATTGCTTAGCTCCTTAAAATGCGCGCCTAAAATACGAGGCGTCAAATCTTGCTCACTTTGGGAGTCGTCATCCGTAGAATTTAGCGCTAATTCAAAATCTTTACTTTTGGCAGAGCTTTGCGCCATGTTTGCGTCCCTGCTTTGCGGAGAAACAAACCCATTCATATCGCTGCCTAGACTATCGTAAATTTCACCTGCGATGCCCGATAAATCACGAAAGCTTTCGTCAAATTTCGCGGCGGAGCTTTTTAAAATTTCTTCGCTTGCAAAGGCGGTATTTACGGAATCTTTGCCGCTTGCAGAAGCAGAATTTTTAAAATTCTCTCCGTTTAGAGAGGCGGAAGCCGCAGAATTTTGACCGCCTGTAAGATCAGAGTTTTTAAAATTCTCCTCGCTGGAAAAAGTAAAATTTTCATCTTTTACGGCAGATTTTTTTAAAGTAGCGTCCGCTGCAAATTCCGTGCTGCTATACGTAGAGCTCTTACTCGCCATGGAATTTGAATGATCGAAGGCGGAATTTAAAGCGTCCGATGAAACAAAGCGCGAAGTGAAATTTTTGGTATCCAAGGAAGTAAAATTTTGCGCGTTTGATGAAGCGATATTCGGTGCAGATGTAGAATTTAAGGCATCAGGTGCAATGGGATCTGGCGCAAAAGAAGTGGGGCTTAAAGCATACTGCGAAGTCTGTGCTTCTGCTTCAGCGCCGTTTGCATTCACAGCCCCCTCTTGCTGCACCGCCAAATCTTGCACGCGCTTTTGTGCTTTCATCTCGTTTACTGCTTCGATGATATCTTCCAGTTCATTTTCATACATCAATTAGCCACCTCTTAAATTCCGCTTGTTTGCTCGCATCGACGCTTAAAAAGCGCTCCAGCATCGCCATATTGACGCCCAAGCTTACTCGATGATTTAAATTTAGCCGCGCAAAAAGCACAGCCGCATCGCCATCTTGCGGATTATCACGTAAAATACCGCGACAAATCCGCATTGCGCCGTAGATATCGCCTTTTTTCTCAAGCTCCATAGCGTATGCTAGCGCGCCATTCAAAGCTAGCTCCTAAGCCTTACTTGCGTAATCTGCGATGATCGAGCCAATCTCTGCGGTCGAGCAAATTTCTTTGGCGTCGTACTGCGCAATGTCCTTGGTGCGGTATCCGTCGCGAAGCACGGCGCGCACGGCAAGCTCGATCGCGGCTGCGGCCTCATTTTCGCCAAATGCGTATTTTAGCATCATCGCAGCGCTTAAAATCGTAGCGATCGGGTTTGCGATGCCCTGTCCCGCGATATCGGGCGCGCTGCCGTGAATCGGCTCATAGATGCCCACCTTGCCGCCGATACTCGCACTCGGAAGCAACCCGATCGAGCCGCAGATCATACTCGCTTCGTCGCTTAAAATATCGCCGAATAAATTCTCAGTCAAAATCACGTCAAACTGCGCTGGCGCACGCACGAGCTGCATCGCGGCGTTATCGACGTACATAAACTCCAAATTTATCCCAGCATAGTTTTTCGCTAGCTCGCTTACGACTTCGCGCCACAGCTGGCTTGTTTCAAGCACGTTGGCCTTATCTACGAGCGTTATCTTTTTGTTTCGCAAAAGCGCTGCCTCAAACGCGACCTTAGCCACGCGCTCAATCTCAGAGACGTTGTAGCACATCGTATTTAGCGCGTCCTTTTCGTTTTTAACGCGCGGCTGTCCGAAATAAATTCCGCCCGTAAGCTCGCGCACCACCATTATATCGACGCCCTTGATGATCTCCGGCTTTAGCGTCGAAGCGTTTATCAACTCATCAAAAATCATCGCAGGACGCAAATTTGCAAACGCTCCGAGCTCCTTGCGAATTTTAAGCAGCCCGCTTTCGGGGCGCAGTTCGCGCGGCAACCCGTCCCATTTAGCGCCACCGATCGCGCCGAAAAGCACCGCATCGCTTGATTTAGCGGCATTTAGCGTTTCATCAGGAAGCGGAACGCCCATAATGTCGATCGCCGCGCCGCCCATCAAGCGGTAGTCAAAATTTAACTCGAAATTAAATTTATGGCTTACGGCATCGAGCACCTTGATCGCTTCTTCGATGATCTCAGGGCCGATTCCGTCGCCTTTTATCACGCATACGTCATATTTTTTCATCCAAATTCCTTACAAGTTTATCTTTGTTTTTGCGTAATTTATCGCTCCGCCCGCATCGAGAAGCTTTTGCATAAACTCGGGGATCGCGCCGAATTTATACTGAGTTTTTTGAGTTAAATTTTTAATTACGCCGCCCTTCAGATCGATGCTAAGCTCGTCGCCCTGCGCGATCTTGTCCGTCTCGTCGCATTCGAGGATCAAAAAGCCCGTATTGAAGCTGTTTCGATAAAAAATCCTAGCGAAGTTTTTTGCGATCACGCATGAAATTCCGGCGGCCTTAAGCGCCATCGGAGCGTGCTCGCGCGAGCTGCCGCAGCCAAAATTTTTCCCCGCTACGATGATGTCGCCGCGAGCGATTTTGGACGAAAAATCCTTGTCCGCATCCTCCATGATGTGCGTCGCAAGCACCGCCGCATCGGAGGTATTTAGGTAGCGCGCCGCAATAATGATGTCGGTGTCGATATCATCTCCGAATTTCCATACTTTTGCCATATTTCCGCCTTAAATTTCAAAATAGATGCGCGATTTTACCGACAAATTTATTAAAATCCGCTCAATCGCTCCAATATGAGGGCGAAATTCCTCGCTTAAAATTTAGGGCTAAATTTAAACGCCAAAGCCGCAGAAATAGAAAGTGCGGAAGCGTTAAATTTTAAAGCGGCAACGTGAAGGAAGCGGAATTTTGGCGCATCGGTTTTACATCCTGCGAACGCGGAATTTTAGCGAGCAATCTTAAATTTAGCTAAAAATATAACCTAAATTTTAAAATTTAGCCTAATTTCTAGAATTTGAAAAATCATTAAATTTAGATAGTTCGCGCCGTATATAAGCAAAAATAAAGAGCGTTTCGGTATAATCCGACTTTCCAAAACCAAATACACAACGACACAAGGAGATTTTATGGCGAGCCCAAAAGACGCCTTAAGCCCCATCGAGCAGTTCTTCGACGACAATCAAAAAAGCTACATCACCTACGAAAGACTGATAAAATTTTTTGACAAAGCCCCCACCGCAACGGCCGTTAAGAAGGTCGAAGCGCTTACGAAAAAATTTGACGTCGAACTGATCTCCGCCGCAGAAATCTCTAAAATCAAAAATTTAGAGGACGCAAAACTCAAAGAAGCGACGCAAAAAAAGCTGCTGGACGAGGGCTGGGACGAGGAATTTGACCTATCCAGCGACGTCGAGCTTTTGGAGTGGAGCCGTTCGGACAGCCCGGTGCGGATGTATCTGCGCGAAATGGGACAGATCCCGCTGTTAACGAAAGAAGAAGAGATCGAGATCAGCAAAAAAATCGAGCTCGGCGAGGACATCATCATCGACGCGTTTTGCTCGGTGCCGTACTTAATAGACTTCATTTTAGACTATAAAGAGCCGCTTATCAACCGCGAGCGCCGCGTAAAGGAGCTTTTCAAAAGCTTTGACGACAGCGACGAAGAGGGTGAAGAGGAGGACGAAGAGGAACTATCGGAGGAGGATTACGACGACGAGGAGGATGAGGAGAGCGCGGACGAGGCGAAGCAAAAGCGCTCTAAAAAGAACGATAAGCGCGCTCTAAAGGTCATCGAAAGCTTCAAGGCTCTTGAAAAAGCCAAAAAGGACTGGATGAAATTTGCCGAGAAAAATGCCGAGGCGATTAAGCAGAGCAAGGGAATTTTATCGAAGCTAAACTTGGCGTTTAAAAAGAAAATTTTAAAAGAAAAGCTCATGGATCTGGGTCCAACCAGCAAGCTCATCACTGAGATCGTAAAATCAATGGAGACCGCGCTAAAAAGCGACGAGGGCTTTGAAAAAGAGCTCAAGCGCCTGGAATACAAGTTGCCGATGTTTAGCGCCGAACTGCGCGAAAATCACAAAAAAATCCTAAAAGAGATCACGAGGCTTAGCAAAGACGACATCATCGCGCGCGTGCCGGAAGCTACGATGGTCTCGACCTACGTCGATATAAAAAAGCTCTTTTTAACCAAAGAGGCGAGCAAAAAAAGCTTTAATCTCGAGCCCGAGCGGCTGAAAGAAATTTTAGAGCAGATCAAGCGCGGCAAGCGCATCAGCGATAACGCAAAGGCGCGCATGGCGAAGTCCAACCTGCGCCTGGTCGTCTCCATCGCCAAGCGCTACACGAACCGCGGGCTGCCGTTTTTAGACCTCATCCAGGAGGGTAATATCGGGCTTATGAAGGCTGTGGATAAATTTGAATACAAGCGCGGTTATAAATTTTCGACATACGCGACGTGGTGGATCCGCCAGGCGATCTCGCGCGCCATCGCCGATCAGGCCCGCACGATCCGCATCCCGATCCATATGATCGAGACGATAAATCGAATTAATAAAATCACGCGCAAATATATGCAAGAGGGCGGCAAGGAGCCCGATATCAACGTCATCGCGCAAGAGGTAGGCCTTAGCGTCGATAAAGTAAAGCAGGTCATCAAAATCACAAAGGAGCCGATCAGCCTGGAAGCGCCGATCGGAAACGAGGACGACGGCAAATTCGGCGATTTCGTCGAGGACAAAAGCTCGGTTTCGCCGATTGAGCAAATTTTAAAATCTGACCTAAAAGAGCAGATAGACGACATCCTAGAACAACTTAATGACCGCGAGCGCACGGTAATCCGCATGCGATTCGGACTGCTTGACGACGAGAGCGACCGCACGCTCGAAGAGATCGGCAAGGAGCTCAATATCACTCGCGAGCGCGTCCGCCAGATCGAAAGCTCGGCGATCAAAAAGCTAAAACACCCAAAGATCGGCCGCAAACTAAAAACCTATATCGAGAGCTAGAACAAAACGCAGATATAATTTACTCTTTGAACGCCCGACAAATTTAAAATTCATTAGACAGCCAGGCTTTGGCGTCGGTATGATTGATCCTGATGTACGACAAAATTTAAATCCGCTAAGATCCGAGCCGAGACCGTCAATAATGTATTTTTAGTCTAAATTTATCAAATAGGACGTAAATCAGGGCACAGTAAAATGTAGTAGCACTCACTTGAAACGCCGATTTTGAGATGCTTAAGGTTTGAAGTTCGTAGGTTTCAAACTCTAGCAGAGGAAATTTACATTAAACAGATTGAATGGATTTAAGTTCGTGAGATTGGGCTTCCAACTCCAGTGGAGTAAATTTACACGCCGAGCCTATGAGCCGCGAAGTAGCGGAAAAATCCGTTTCAAACTCCAGCGGAGAAAATTTACACGCAAAAGCCTCACGGACGGGCTCGTCAAACCTCGCACGTTTCAAACTCCATCGGAGTAAATTTACACTTGACCTCCTAAACAAGGAAGCTACGCTTTGGGAGTTTCAAACTCCAGTGGAGAAAATTTACACAGAATAAAGCCGCTAAGAATATACCACCCACTACCGTTTCAAACTCCAGTGGAGGGAATTTACACGCCAAATATGGGCTAAGCTATAACGGCACAAGCCTGAGTTTCAAACTCCAGCGGAGTAGATTTACACATAATGCAACAGTAGAGGATTTGAAACATCAACTAAGTTTCAAGCTCCAGCGGAGTAGATTTACACACTCATCTTTTAAACTTTCGTGTGTAGATATACACATGTTTCAAACTCGAGCGGAGTAGATTTACACTAAAGATGAGTTCGAAAAGGCTGACAGCAAGGCTCGTTTCAAACTCCAGCGGAGTAGATTTACACCTAGCGCTTAGCTCGCCTTTTGCTCTCTGATTTTTATTGTTTCAAACTCCAGCGGAGTAGATTTACACCCATTTATTAGATTTCCAATCATCAAGATTATATGGTTTCAAACTCCAGCGGAGTAGATTTACACCCAGACTTCATAACCCAAGAATAAGTTTCGTATTTGTTTCAAACTCCAGCGGAGTAGATTTATACCTTAAAAAATCCCGGGTATTGCTTATTCCATGACCGTTGCAAACTCCAGCGGAGTAGATTTATACATAGTAGGGATCAAAAGTCCGTTTTTCATAAAGCGTTGCAAACTCCAGCGGAGGAAATTTACACACAATAGCGAGCTATTCGAGCTCAAAGAGCAACTTTTCTCAAACTCCAGTGGAGCAAATTTACACAGCATCAAATTATATTTTTCTAGGCTATGAATATTGAAGTTTATATTTTTACCTCTTAAATTTAGATAAGCGACAAAGGCGGCTTAGAATAAAACGCCGCATTTGCAGTATTTTGCAAATCTTAGCCAAAGCTTTATCCGCATAATTTTCAAAATTCCGACTAAAATAGGTAGCACGATAACGGCGCAAAAGCGTCGTCGTTTCGCTGAGCTGTCATTTTGTCTCGCACTATCCAGCTAGCTTGCTACGCTCCGATAAACCGACAACTCGGTATCGGCAAGCTTTGGCACACGCTCAATCGCATCCCGCCGCCATACTGCCGTACTCACAATCGCAGCACCAATAAATTTGCCGCATTGCTGCGCCGACAACCGCAACACTATCTAAATTTACTGCTCCGCCGTGCCGTCTCTCTCTTAAAATTTACTTTCTGTAGCCAAGGGTGTGCTAGATAACACGACGTCGGTATTTTTGTCTCACTCTAAATTTACCTTCCGTCGCGCCGCTAAATTTAACCGCGTCGCAAGCTGCGCTTTCTAAGGTAGCTATAAATCCAAGCTCCGAGTAACAAAACCGCCGCGAGGCAATACATATAAAAAGCCGCGCCGTTTTCATACTCCACGTCCTGCGCGCTAAAGACCGGCTGCGACATTTCGGGGTTTCGCGCCGCCTCGTCCGCGATCTGCGCCATCACCTCATCATCATGCACGTCTAGCGTGATCTTTCGCAGATCGATGAAATTCGTCCGCTTATCCAGATGCCTGCCGCTGCGACCCGTGACGTAAACGCTATGCGAGTAAAAATTTAGATAATAAAATCCCGCGTCGTCCTTAAAAAGCTTTTCCGAGATCTGCCGCACGGTGCCTTTAAACGGATTATCGCCCGCCCTTTTTAGCGCGCTTAGCTTACCGCCCTCCCCGCCAAATTTATAATAAACGTACCAAAGCGCGTCCTTTAGCCGTCCCTCGGTGCCACTGCCGCGCGGTCGATTTAAAATTTTATCCTTGCTTAGATAAAATATGCCGTTTTTACTCGCAAATAGCATGTATTCTTGGTGGCCGGAGCGAAAATTTAACGGCGTATAGGGCTCGTTTGCAGCCTCAAATCTCTCGCCGTCCATAAACACCGCGCCCGCAGCGGGATCGTAGAGAAACTCTATTCCCGAGTTTGGCTCCATCAGATACATCTGCTCGCTAGGCGTGAAATTTAGCCTCTCGCCGCCCTTATAAACGCTGCGTCCGTCACTCAGCCAATTATCGACCGGGCGAAAGTGCGCGGGCAGCTCGGGGCCGTCTTCGTATATGATTTTTCGCCTTATCTGTTTTAGATTTTTTGCGTCCGCGCCCTCTAAAATTTTACCCTCGTAAAATACCCGCTCGCCGTCCGTGGCGACGTATGGGCTCTCGGTCAGTGGCGAGATGGGCGCGCTAGTATCAAGTCTGGCGTAGGGATAGTTGTACTCCTGCGGCCACTTTGAGAGCCCGAACGCATGGAAAAATACCTTGTAAATGTAGCTTATCGCGCCGCCCGTGCGCTGCGTGACGTCCGAGCAGAAATAGCTCACGCGCCCGTCGCTGTAGTATCGCGCGCCGATCTTTTGCGTGCGTGCGGGATCCAGCCCCGTCATCTTTCGAGCGCCGCAAAATACGCGGTTAGCGTCCATGCCGACGTTTGTGTAGGAGTATCTGCCGGTATCAAGCGCGCGAAAGCTAGCTGCATCTGCGCCGCCTTCTAGCTCGTAAGGAGCGAGATTCCAAGAGCGTAGGTAAATTTTGCCGCCGATGTTGTAATAATCGCTGCGGCCGATCTTTTGCGCGTCTGCGGGCAACTCGCGCGAGCGGTCATACACCGATAGCTCATAGATGAAAACGAGCGAGACGAAGAGCGGCACGAAAAGTACCGCAAAGAGGAGCTTTAGCGCCTTTTTATCAAATTTGCTTAAATTATTCACCTTTTTCATAAGGCAATTATATATCTTGCCAGTTTAAAACGTTAGAAATTTAAAAGCGTTTGCAGGGAAATTTTAAAATTTAGGTGCAGTAAATTTGGCGGCGAAAAGCCGCAGGTAAATTTACAAAGCCCCATCAAATTTGACGCCAAAACCTCAGCTCAAATTTACCCGCACCCGCGGAACTACGCAAGCTCCGCGCAAATTTAAATTAGTACCCGTCAAAATGTTTGGTCTTTGGCAGCACCAAATTTAGCGTGATACCGATGAGCGCGCCAAGTCCCACGCCGCTAAAGCTCATAGCGCCAAAGTCCAGCACCATGCCGCCTATCGCGCAGACGAAGATGAGCGCGACGATGATCATATTGCGCGGCTCGGCTAGATCCACGCCGTTTTTGATAAGCGTCTCCATGCCTACGCTAGCGATGATACCGAAAAGTAGCAGCATAATGCCGCCGATGACGGGAGCGGGGATCGTGGAGAGCGCGGCGCCGAGCTTGCCCACGAAGGCTAGCAAGATCGCCGCAAGCGCGGCAAAGGTCATGATGGCGGGATTGTAGGCCTTGGTGATACTGACCGCGCCCGTGACCTCCGAGTAAGTGGTGTTCGGCGGTCCGCCAAAGCAGCCAGCTAGCGACGTCGCGAGTCCGTCGCCAAGTAGCGTGCTTTTAAGTCCGGGGTTTTTGAGAAAATTCTCCTTCGTGACGTTGCTGATAGCAAGCATATCTCCGATGTGCTCGATCGCAGGGGCGATCGCGATAGGCACCATGTAGATCACGGCTTCGAGCTTAAAAACCGGCGCGGTGAAATGCGGCAGCGCAAACCACGGCGCGCTTAAAATCGGCGTAAAATCCACGATGCCGACAAACAGCGACGCGCAGTATCCCACCGCGATGCCGCAAAGTATCGGCACGAGGCGCAGCATGCCGCGGCCAAACATCATAACGACGATAACCGCCGAGAGCGAGATGAGCGCGATAGTAAGCGACTGTCCCTGCGTATAAAGCGCCTCTTTGCCCTTGCCCATGACCATATTTACGGCCGCTGGCGAGAGGATGAGGCCGATCGTCATGATGACGGGGCCCACGACCACGGGCGGTAAAATTTTATGCAAAAACCCCTCGCCTTTGAGCCTAATAAGCAGGCTCAGAACCACGTAAAAAAGTCCCGCCGCGATCACTCCGCTCATAGTCGCGGCGATACCCCACTCCTTCACGCCAAAGCTAAGCGGCGCGATGAACGCAAAGCTAGACGCGAGAAAGATCGGCGGGACGTTTTTGCGCGTGATGAGCTGAAACAGCAGCGTGCCGATACCCGCCGTAAACAGCGCCACGGACGTATCAAGCCCCGTTAATATCGGCACCAGCACGAGCGCGCCGAACGCGACGAATAGAAACTGCACGCCGACGAGAGCGTCGCGTAGCCTGAGATTGTAGCCTTCGTATTTTTCCATCTTCTCCTCTTTTATCTTTGCGGCTTGCCTCGCGAGCGTCTTTAACGGAGCTAGCAAAAATTTAGCTTGATAGGCTATATGCCTTATCTTCGCTAAATTTTTACGTCGCAACCCTTAAATCCATCTCGCGATCCTTCGCCTTGGCTCCTGTATTAAAATTTATAATACACCGACATTCTGTAAAATTTAACTTGCTGCAGTCGCGGACGAATAACCCGCTCCTTTGCAAGCACTAAAAATTTATCGAAACTACACATCATCTGTATTGAATATTTTCAAAATTTATGCCTTTCCGCCTCGTCTAAAGAAAAAATACTACGCCTTAAATTTTTAAATCTGACACATCAAAAATTTTAACCTACCCAGTCGCAGACAAGCAATATGCTCCACTCTCAGCCGTTAACTACCTGCAATCCATCTTAAATGTTTTAAAATTTTAGCCTCTTTTTAAAATTTTACGACCTCGCTTTGAAATTTCGCACTCAAGCTTAAAACGAAATTTTAAATCAGAGCCGCTACGCCACATCATATACAAGCGCCCTTTTGCTGCGATTTTGCGTCGCATCAGACGCGCGAAGCCGCAAGGCGAAAATCGAGCCCATAAAATATCAGGCAAAGCCGCGTAAACAGATCCAAACAAACAATGACCAAAATCCGCAAACCAGCAACTAAATTTCACAAACATAGCGGATAAATCAAAACCTATGCAAGCCGAATTTACCGCTAAAATTTAGCGAGAGAATTCCATCGTACGGCTATTTTTTGCGCAGCAGATCCTTTAGGCTTGCCCTTACATCCTTGCCACGCAGAATTTGCGCGACCTCGGTAGCGATCGGAGCGTAGATTTTGTGCTTTGTCGCGATATTTACGACCGCTTCGGTCGTAGCTACACCCTCGGCGACCTCGCCCAACTCGCGCAGAATTTCCTCGAGCCTCTTACCGCGCGCAAGCCCTAGTCCCACGCGGTAGTTTCGCGATAGCGCACTCGAGGCGGTCAAAAACAGATCACCCACGCCACTTAAGCCCAAAAAGGTCTCGTCTCGCGCGCCGAAAAACTTGCCAAAGCGCGCGATCTCTACGATGCCGCGTGCGATCAAGCTCGCTCTAGCGTTATTGCCGAGCCCCAGCCCATCGCAAACGCCGCTAGCGATGGCAATGACATTTTTATAAGCGCCACACACCTCTGCGCCGATGATATCGCCACTCGTGTAGGTCTTGATGTAGACAGGGAAGGCGCTTGCGAAAAGTTCGGCTAGATTTTCGTTACACGAGCTTACGACGAGCGCGCAAGGCAGCTTCTGCATGACTTCGGTGGCAAACGACGGACCTGATAGATAAGCAAGATTGCCGCGTGCAACGTACGCTTCAAAAATTTCGTTTAAAAACCTACCGCTAGCCACGTCAATGCCCTTGGAAGCGACTAGAATTTTTTGATTTTTGTAAGTGAAATTTTGATCCAGCCACTGCGCGGTTTGCTGCGCTGCGAGCGCGAAAACGAGCGCTTCGCACTCCAATGCCTCGCTCACGCTTACAAAATGCGGAATTTGCCTTGGCGTGCGCGAAGTGATGACGCATTCGTTTTTCGCGCTAAGCGCGTCAAAAAGCGCGCTACCCCATTTGCCCGCGCCGATAACCGCGATTTTCATTATGTTCCTTTTTAAAAATTTATTCGCAAATTTGCGGTTTTTCAAATTTCATTTTATTGAAATTCCCGCTCTTTGAAAATTTAGCCCAAAAGCGCCGACATGAGCCTATGCAAACGCTAGCCGAAGCCACGCTTTAAAATTCACTTTTTGAAATTTCATCTCGTTAAAATTTCGCTTCGTTAAAATTTTGCGCTTTTGAAATTTACTCAGTCAAAACTTCGCTTTTTTAAAATTTACCTCGCTAAAATTTCATACTTTTAAGGTTTTGCTCTTCCGCCAAAAAACACTTTCACAAAAGGCGCGGCAGTGAACGAATGAGGATTTTGAAACTCCATTATACGTTTTAAATTTCACTCGTGCATCGCCAAGGCAAATCAAATTTTTAAAAATTTTACTCAGACGCTTAAGTGCAAATCGCGCTTTTAAATCCGCTTAAATCTATCAAGGCGTGCTTTGGGCCTAGATGATCTGCGGTCGCTCGCCATGTTATCGTTTGGCGCAAGGTTTGGGGCACGCGCATCCGACGCAGCGATTGATTAAATTTAGCCTGCACATGGACTCGCCGCTCAAATTCGACCCTGCGTATTCGACCCTACCCGCCGCACCCCGAGCTTCCGTTCTCGCTCTCGCAAGCAGAGCAATTTTACGCATTCCCTACAAGCTTTGCCACGCTTTGACGGTAGCCGTGAGTAAAATTCCTAAAGGACGAGTTTCTTAAACCCTTCCGTCGCAGACCGACACTTGATACAAACGGCCCGCACGAGAAAAAACGAACTCAAAAGAACAAAACGTGCGCGAGGCAGGGCAGGTAGCCACCAAGATCGCGCCGAATGATATAACACGCAAAAAGTATTCGCCATTAGCGCGTGAAAACTTTAGTTCGAAGCAAAACGTTGCGAGCAGATTTAAAATTTTACCCCAGAGGTTTTATCTATCGCACTCGCGCCGCCGCCTTTAATTCGCCGTTTGCGCCGCGCAAGCTGCGAAATCAGCCCAGCTTCTGTTTCAGAAGCTCGTTCACCTTCGCGGGGTTAAACGCGCCCTTGCCCTCTTTCATCACTTGACCTACAAAGAAGCCAAATAGCTTGTCCTTGCCGCCGCGGTAGTCCGCGACCTTCTCCTCGTTCGCGCCCATCACACGCGCTATGATCTCCAAAATCGCGCCGTCGTCGCTTACCTGCCTCAAGCCTAGCTTGTCGATGACTGAGCTTACGGCCTCGTCGTGCTCCATTAGATAATCAAGCACCTCTTTGGCGGCCTTTTGCGACACTGCGCCGCCTTCGATCGCGCTTAAAAGCTCGCTCATCTTCGCGCTACCTACGGGCGAATCCTCGATCGTAACGCCATTTTTGAGCCTGCCCGCAAGCTCGACGGTAAGCCAGCTGACGCAGAGTTTGGGCTCATGCCCCGCCGCGATCAGATCCTCAAAAAATCGTGCGTTTTCGTAGGTCGAGATTATAATCTCAGCGTCCTTCTCTTTAACGCCCAGCTCGCGGACGTAGCGTGCCTTTTTCTGATCGGGTAGCTCGGGGATCTGCTGCGCAGCAGCCAGCATCTCGTCATCCACGATCACGGTTAGCAGGTCGGGGTCTGGGAAGTAGCGATACTCGGCGCTGTCTTCTTTGCTGCGCATCGGCTTAGTGATGAGCTTAGCGGTGTCAAAAAGGCGGGTTTCTTGCACGACCTCTTGCTCATATTTGCCGTCCTGCCACGCTTCGATCTGACGCTCGATCTCGAACTCGATCGCCTTTTGGATAAATTTAAAGGAGTTCAAATTTTTAATCTCCACGCGCGTATAGAGCTTTTGCTCGCCTTGTGGACGGATGCTGACGTTTACGTCACAGCGAAACGAGCCCTCCTGCATATTCGCGTCGCTGATATTTAAAAAGCGCAAAATGCTGTGGAGTTTTTTTAGATACGCGACCGCCTCGTCCGCAGAGCGCATATCGGGCTCGCTTACGATCTCCAAAAGCGGCGTACCGGCGCGATTTAGATCAACTAGGCTGCGCGAGCTTTCGTGATTATTTTTGCCCGCGTCCTCCTCCAGGTGCGCGCGCGTGATGCCGATGCGCTTGCTCTGTCCCTCCGCAGCTATAAAAAGCTCGCCGTGCTCGACGATCGGGATCGTCCACTGCGAAATTTGATATGCCTTGGGAAGGTCGGGGTAGAAGTAGTTTTTGCGGTCGAATACCGACTTGCGATTGATCGTCGCATTGACGGCGGTGCCGAAGCTGATGGCTTTTTTAACCGCCTCCTCGTTTAGCACGGGAAGAGCGCCCGGAAGCGCCAAGCAGGTCGGGCAGACATGCGAATTCGCCTCGTCGCCGAAGCTCGTGGGGCAGGAGCAGAAAATTTTTGTTTTGGTATTTAGCTGGCAGTGTACCTCCAGGCCGATCACGGTTTCAAACATAAACTTAACCTTTTAGAATAAAAATTTCGCGCAATTTTACAATTTTTTGCTTTAATACTCGCTTGCGGCGGCGCACGGCGCGGCTAAATTTTAAAATTTAATCGGATAGATTTCTATTCGCCGCCATGAAGGAGCTTTTCTTTCAGATCGAAAACATCAACCATCAAGCAGGTGATGATGACGCAAATCACGCCAGGAGCGGTGCAGATGAAGAGGAATTTTAACCCCAAAAAATAAAATGACGGATAGGCAAAAAAGACGAATGCGCCGACGAAGATCAATCCGAACGACGCACCCACGAGGAAGTATAATAAATTTCGCTTAAAATTAATGCTCATTGACGATCACGGCGCCCGCTAGATAAACGTAGCTTAAAACCATGAAAATAAAAGTCTGTAAAATCGCCATAAAAGTAAGCAGCGCAAACGGTACCATCGGTATTAGCGCAGGAGCGAGAGTAAGCATAACGAGTAGGAAGGTATCGTCGCCTTTGATGTTTCCAAAAAGTCGGAAAGAAAGCGATACGACGCGCGAAAAATGCGAGACGATCTCTATGACGAACATAAACGGAGCTAGAAGTGCTACCGGCCCCATAAAGTGCTTTAGGTAGTTGATCACGCCATGCTCGCGAACACCCTCGAAATGGTAATACAACCAAACGCAAAGGGTAAGTGAAAGGGTTAAATTTAGACTTGCGCTCGGCGACTCAAAGCCTGGCACCAAGCCGATAACGTTACTAAAAAATATCACAAATCCCAATGTTGCGATTAGCGGAAGATATTTTTTGGCTTGTTCCTCACTACCCATCGCGTCCTTACCGATCGTTAGTACGCCGCTTAAGTAGGCTTCGGCGATGTTTTGCATACCGTGGGGCACAAGCTGAAGCGAGCGAGTGGAGCAAAGCGCGACGGCTACGATGATAGCGACGACCAAAAAGAGGTAAAAAAGGTAGATAAAAGTGTGGTCGTAAGAAATTAAACCGCCGAAAAGAAAGATGTCTTTTAGCATAAAAACCCTTGATCGTTGAAATTTGAGGCGTATTTTACACTTCTATTCGTTAAAGTATATTTAAATTTACGCTAGCAAGTAAAATTTTGAGCTTTGCGAGTTCTTGCATCGCTTTGCTTGCCTAGCACTTTCGTCTAGCTTGCGCGCCATTTCTGCGGAAATTTTGCGTTTTTTTGGCATTTAGCTCCATATTTACAGCAAATGACAAAATTTTTGCTAGTAAGCACGAAATTTGCAGCTACACTGCCAATTCGCTATTTTTGCAAAATAGAATTTAATCTAGCGCATACAGCGAAGCCCTAAGCCGGCTGGCGGTAAAATTTGTATTTACAAATGCAAAAAATACGATAAAATTTACCGCGACGGCGCCGTGGCGAATTCCAAGAATTCCAAGAATTCCAAGAATTCCAAGAATTCCAAGAATTCCAAGAATTCCACTCAGCTCAAAAAATCATAGTTAAAATTTAGCAAACTCAGGACCCGATTGCTAAAATTTTATAAAATTTATATAAAAACCTTGACATCCTACCACTCAATGTTGTATAATACTGGCAATCTTACCGAAAGAGTGCTAAAAGTGAAAACGAATAAACGTGATATGATCCTGGAATCCATCATTTCCGCCTATCTCGATAGCAATACCCCGATCGGATCTTCAGAGCTGGGTGAGCGTATGGGCGTAGCGATGTCAGCGTCTAGCATCCGAATTTATTTTAAGCGCTTAAGCGATGAGGGGGCTTTGACGCAGCTTCATGTAAGCGGTGGTAGAATTCCAACGGTTGCGACGATGCAGGATTACTGGCGCGCTAGGCTTAGCTTCGACGATGAGTTAAAAATAGACGATGCTCGCGAGCTAGAAGCGGTGCTTGAGGATTTTGAAATTTACTGTATGATTTTCAACGCCGAAAACGAAGCCCTAAGCGAAGTCATCAATCACGATGATCGTTTCATAATCCTTGCATTTAGAACGGACGAGATTATCTTAAAATACGATTTTAGAGTTTTTAAATTCCTATCAAATTTAATAGGAATTTCACTCGGAGATTTGGAGCTAGCTTCGATACAGATCGGACTGCGCGAGCTTAGCACCAAGATCAGGGAGCTAAAAAATTCTAAAATCGAATTTCTTTGTAACGAGGTCGTGGCGTATAAAATTTTCAAAGACGAGCGGTTTAAAATTTTACTCAACCCCTCGATCGCCGTAAATTTTACGAAAAATTTGATCTTCGCGCCCTACTTCGAGCACGGATTTATGGGGATCAAACGCCCCGTAAAATTCGAAGGCGAGGACGCTACGATGATCTGCGCAGGCAGCGTTTACGAGAATTACGAGAAATTTTTTAACTACGCTAAAGGAGTAGCATGAGCCATAAATTTAAAGAGCACGGCGATAAAAATGCAGCGTGCGATAGTGAAGAAAAAGAGGTTTGCGAGCAGTGCGCGTCAGAGGCGAGCGAGCCACAAGAGGCGCAGACATGCGACGATACCGATGCGCAGATACAAAAGCTTCAAAACGAGCTAAGTGAGATTACTGATAAATTTTACCGCGCCAATGCGGATTTTGAAAATCTCAAAAAACGTTTGGAAAAAGAAAAAGATAGCGCTGTTGCTTACGCTAGCGAGAGCTTTGCGAAGGATCTGCTGCCGATAATCGACGCGCTTGAGGAAGCCGCCAAAATTGATGTGGAAGGTAATGAGCTTGCAGATAAAATTGAAGTCGGCGTAAAACAATGTCTAAGCCTTTTTACAAAGACTTTTGAAAAATACGGTATCATTCCGATAGCGACGGATGCGGGATTTGATCCTAGCGTGCATAACGCCATCTCGATGATTGAAGCCGAAGGCGCTAAAAAAGGCGATATAGTTCAGGTCTATCAAAAAGGCTATATGTATAAGCAGCGCGTTTTGCGCGCCGCTATGGTAGTAGTGGCGAAATAATCGTCCAAATTTTAAAATTTTAAATTCAATACAAAGGATAAAAAATGGCAAAAGTCATAGGCATCGACCTAGGAACAACAAACTCGTGCGTAAGCATATTCGAGCGTGGCGAGAGCAAGATCATACCGAACAAAGAGGGTAAAAATACCACTCCGTCGGTAGTCGCTTTCACCGACAAAGGCGAGGTTTTAGTAGGCGACAGCGCTAAACGCCAAGCAGTCACTAACCCGGAAAAGACGATCTACTCAATCAAGCGCATCATGGGTCTTATGATGAACGAGAAAAACGCGCAGGAAGCCAAAAAGCGCCTGCCGTATAAAATCATCGACCGAAACGGCGCCTGCGCGGTAGAGATCGCGGGCAAGGTTTATACGCCGCAAGAAATTTCAGCCAAGGTGCTAATTAAGCTAAAAGAGGATGCCGAGGCGTTTTTGGGCGAGCCCGTCGTCGATGCGGTCATCACCGTGCCTGCGTATTTTAACGACAGTCAAAGAAAGGCTACAAAAGAAGCAGGAACAATCGCGGGTCTAAACGTGCTTCGTATCATCAACGAGCCGACCGCAGCGGCGCTTGCGTATGGACTGGATAAAAAAGAATCCGAAAAGATCGTCGTTTACGATCTAGGCGGTGGTACATTCGACGTAACCGTGCTAGAAACCGGCGATAGCGTCGTAGAAGTTTTAGCTACCGGCGGTAATGCATTTTTGGGCGGTGATGATTTCGATAACAAACTGATCGACTTTTTAACATCGGAATTTCAATCTGAAACAGGCATCGACTTGCGTGGCGATGTCATGGCTATGCAACGCCTAAAAGAGGCTGCGGAAAACGCCAAAAAAGAGCTAAGCAGCGCGATGGAAACGACGGTAAATTTACCTTTCATCACCGCTGATGCCACAGGTCCAAAGCACCTGATGAAAACTATCACTAGAGCTAAATTTGAAAGTATGATAGATTCTTTGGTAGATGAGACCATAAGCACTCTCAAAAAGGTCGTAAGCGATGCGGGGCTAAGTATGAACGACATCAAAGAAGTCGTCATGGTGGGCGGCTCGACGCGTGTGCCTTTGGTGCAAGAGGAGGTCAAAAAGGCTTTCGGCAAGGAGTTAAATAAGAGCGTAAACCCTGACGAAGTCGTAGCAATCGGCGCAGCGATCCAAGGCGCGGTTATCAAAGGCGACGTAAAAGACGTGCTACTGCTCGACGTCACTCCGCTAAGCCTCGGCATTGAAACCCTAGGTGGCGTGATGACCAAGATCATCGAGAAGGGAACTACAATACCTACGAAAAAGTCTCAAACCTTCTCGACAGCAGAGGATAATCAAAGCGCCGTTACGATCAACGTCTTGCAGGGCGAGCGCGAGTTTGCGAAAGACAACAAATCGCTAGGAAATTTCAATTTAGAGGGCATCATGCCCGCTCCTCGCGGCGTACCGCAGATCGAGGTGGAATTTAACATCGATGCGAACGGAATTTTAACCGTTTCGGCAAAAGACAAGGCTACCGGCAAGGCAACCGACATCCGCATCACCGGCTCAAGCGGCTTAAGCGACGCCGAGATCGATAAAATGGTAAAGGATGCCGAGCTTCACAAAGAGGAAGACAACAAGCGCAAAGAAACCGTCGAGGCGCGCAACCAAGCCGATAGCATCGCACATCAAACCGAAAAGAGCCTAAGCGAGATGGGCGAGAAGGTACCGGGCGATCTACGCGCTAAGATCGAGAGCGCGCTAAACGATCTAAAAGCCGTGCTAAAGGATGAAAACGCGAGCAAAGAAGCGATAAACTCTAAAGTAGAAGCCCTAAGCAAGGTCGCCGAGGATCTATACAAGGCTGCCAGCGCAAATCAGGGCGCACAAGGCGGATCGCAAAGCAGCGGTAAAAAAGACGACGACGTCATCGACGCCGAAGTCGAGTAACCCCCCGCCGCAAAGTGAAATTTTATAGCCACGCGCTCGGTAGTTTTGCCTGCGCTTGAAAGGCAATTTTACCGGCACGCGGCAGAAGCAGTTCCACAAACCGCGCATAAAATTTCATAGCTTTACAAGCTTGGGCGCTTTTCATACGCCCAAGCTTAACCGCAACTTCAAATTAAATTCATAACAAACTAAAATTTTTGAGTCACACATAAATACTACTAAATTTTGCGCTGTATAAATATCGCTAGACATTAGAGTATATCCAAACGCGACTGAAATTTCTTCGCGCCGATCTCAAATATAGCTGATTTTAAGCCTATCACCTACAAACAGCACTGCGATAAATTTAAACGCATGGCGAGAAAGTAAAAAATGTATCGTAAAAAAAACGCCCGCTAAATTTTAGAAGCAAAATAGCTAAATTTAAAGACGCGCAGATTGATTTATGAAAAAGCAAAAGCCCAAAGACGGCGCTTCGCCTTTGGGCTTTAAATTTAGCCTTATTTAGCTAAAGCTAGTTCTTGCGAGTATTCGCATCGGGGGTGAAAAGCGGCTTATTTAGCAGCTTGAAATCGCCTACGAACTTCTGCCCCTTCTCGCTAGTGATCCATTTGATGAAGCGCTGCGCGTTTTCATAGTCGGCTTTTGGGCAATGCTTCGGATTGACCGCTATTACGGAGTAAAAATTCTTCAGATCGTTATCGCCTTCGTTGATGATGACCATATCGGGGTTGCCCTTTTTATTGTCCTCGTATTTGATGTAGGTGCCGCGATCGGTGAAGGTCACGCCCTTTTGCTCGGCGGCTGCGTTGATCGTAGCGATCATACCTTGACCGGTTTGGTTATACCACGCCTCGTTTTCAGGCACGGCGCCCTCAACCTTTTTCCAAATTCCTTTCTCTTTGTTATCGGTGCCAGATTTGTCTCCGCGAGAGAAAAATTTAATCTTCTCCGCCTTGATCAGCTCGAATGAGCCTTTAAGGTCCTTGCCTTTAAATTTAGGCGCGATCGATTTATCGGCGATGAGGATAAAATCGTTATACATAACGGGCGTGCGATCAACGCCGAAGCCTTTTTCTACAAATTCTTTCTCGACCTTCGGCGAATGCACGAAAAGTATGTCCGCATCGCAGTTCTCGCCAAGCTTTAGAGCAGCACCCGTACCTACCGCCGTCCATTTGACATCTACGCCGGTTTCCGCCTTATACTCAGGATAGATCGCATCTAGCAAGCCCGTATTATCGGTACTCGTTGTAGTTGCCATCACCAAATCGTTATCGGCGGCAAAAAGGCTCGCGCTAAGAGCGAGCGAAACAAAAAATATTTTTTTCATTTTATCTCCTTTAAAAAATATGCTATTATAGCACATAAATTTGGTTTATAAATATGCCAAAATAGCACATTTAGGACGTGATCTTGGACTTTATTTTAGAAGGAATTTTAAGCGCATTCGGACTGCTTTTTAGCGGCGATGCGGAGACCTTTTCGGCGATTAAGGCGACGCTTTATACTTCGAGCATCTCGATACTTTTCGCGATTTTAATCGGCTTTCCGATAGGATTTATCCTCGGATTTTACGAATTTCGCGCTCGCAAAACGCTTAGACTTTTAAGCGACGTAGCGCTTGCGATGCCCACGGTGGCGATAGGACTGATCCTTTACGCTTTCATATCCAGAAACGGCCCCTTGGGCGAGCTGGGGCTGCTTTTTACGCTCAAAGCCGTGATGCTCGGGCAGTTTGTGCTGGCGCTTCCCATCATCATCTCGCTAAGCGCCAGCGTCATCGAAAATATGGATAAGAAGCACTATCTAAACATTATGAACTACCGCCTAAGCCCGCTAAATTTAATTCTTTGCGTGCTTTACGAGCTGCGCTACGCCCTACTCGTCGTCATCGCCACCGCTTACGGGCGGATCGTCGCCGAGGTAGGCGTAGCGATGATGATCGGCGGCAATATCAAATATTTCACCCGCACGATCACCACGGCGATCTCGCTTGAGACCAACAAGGGCGAGTTTGCGATGGGTATAGCGCTCGCGCTGGTGCTGATTTTAATAGCGTTTGCGGTAAATTTAGCCATCCACGCGCTAAAAAGGCTGGATCGATGAGTGCAGATAAGCTAACGCATCCGAGCAAGAATTTCACGGACAAAAACCGGGCGGAGCGGGAGCTCGAAAATTTTATGAGTGAAAATTTAACGGACGCAAATTCCGCCCCCGAGAATTCTACGGACATAAATTCTACGCGCGTAAATTTCGCCGCCGAGAATTCTACGAGTCAAAATTTCGCTACGGGAAATTCTAAGAGTAAAAATTCTGCGACCGAGAATTCCATTAGCGCAAATTCTGCGGGTAAAAATTCTAAAAGCAAGAATTTCGCGAGTGAGAATTCTGCGAGAAAGAATTTTGCAAATGAGAATTCCGCCGCCGCGCGAGCTGTACCCCATAGCGAGCTGATCTCGGTGCGGGATCTAGTGCTGCGCTACGGACGGAGCGAAATTCTAAATATCCCTAGCCTAGATCTAAATACGAGCGGCATCACGGCGCTTTTGGGTTCCAACGGCAGCGGCAAATCCACGCTACTGCGGATTTTATCCTTTTTGCAGCGTCCAAGCAGCGGCAGCGTGGAGCTTTGGGGGCAGCGGGCGCCCTCTTTGCAGACGCTGCGGCAGACCTGCTTGCTGCTGCCCGAGCCCGTGCTTTTAAAACGCAGCGTGGAGCAAAATTTTAAATTTGCGCTCAAAAGTCGCGGCGCGCTTGCGGAATTTGACGAGCGGGTGGACGAAGCGCTCGGCCTAACGGGGCTTGATAGAAGTTTTTTATCGAAGAAGCATTTCGAGCTTAGCTCGGGGCAGACGCAGCGCATCGCGTTTGCGCTCGCTCTGGCGCAGCGCGCGAAGCTCTATCTGCTCGACGAGCCGACCAACAGCCTCGATCTTGCTGCCTCCAAGCTCTTTGCGCGCGCGATTTTATTTATGCGAAGCCGCTACGGCTGCGGTTTTATCATCGCCAGCCACGATGAGAAATGGCTCAGCGCGATCGCGCAAAGAAGCGTATTTTTGCATCGCGGCAAGATATGCGAGTTTGAATACAAAAATATCTTTGACGTGCAAAACGGGATTTTAAAATTTTCGGATGAAATTTCGCTGCGCCTTGAAGAGAGGCTCGCACGGGCTCGCAAAATCGCGATAAATCCGAGTAAAATTTTATTATCTCAAAGTCCGTTTGAGCGTTGCTTCGCGGGGATTTTGCACTCGGTTTCGCTTCAGTACGGCTCCTCGCTACTCATCAAGATCAAGGCGGGCGACGTGTTGCTAAAATGCGTCACGGCGCAGGATGAGCGGCGCTGGAGCGCGGGCGAGAGGGTTTATTTTGGATTTGAAGACGGCGCATTTTTGGGACTGGAGTAGTTCTGCGCAGTGCGGATAAGCTTTATTTTGCTTTAGAATTTTATTCGCGCGGCACTAATAAATTTCATTTCTGCCTCAAATTTTCACTGCGAACCATCTAGCGCGGCGTACACGGCGAAACAGAGCGCAAAAATTTGCGTCTTGAAATTTTGAAATTTATAGACGCAAATTCTACCGAGCTGCGCAGCGCGGAATTTTAAAATTCCATTGCTAAAAAATTTTAAAATTTAGCCGCGAATACGGCTAGCGGGATTTTGAAATTCCACAATTTAAAATTCTAAATTTTAACTCCGCGGAATTTGCCCGCAAATTTACGAACGAAATTATATGTTACCTTGCAAAGCGTGCCGTCTGCCTGCAGTGCAAAGGCGGAACGATAGTAAGAATTCTATGGCGTAAAACTCGCGTAAAATTCTAAAGAGGCGGCGCGGAATTCCGATAAATTTTAAGAACTGTGCGGGATTTTACAAAATTTCACGAGCGCTAAAACAAAACGGAAAAGCTCCAACCTCACGCCGCTTAAATCTTCCCGCCGAACATCTCGTACATCGCCTTTTCCTCGCCCCAAAGCTCGCGGTGCTTTTTGATACAGGATTTTATCGCGCCCGCGAGATAGAGCACGTCGCGCTCAGTGTGCGTGTAGTGCAGGCTCACGCGCACGAAGCCGGGCTTGGCTTCTGGCATGCGCCCCTCCTTGATACCCAGCAGATCGTGAGCGTACGGGCCCGCGCACATCACACCCGCGCGCGTCTGGATACCAAAGTCGTTGCTAAGGCTCGCGGCGAAATCATACGCCGAGACGCCGCGCACGTTAAATGAAAATATCGGCAGCCGCGGCGCGTCCTTTGGAGCGTAGTTTATGATCTCGTCAATGCCTGCTAGCTCGCTCTCAAAAAGCCGCGCGAGCTCGTCCTCGGCGCTTTTTATTTGCTCGAAGCCCACCTCGTTTCGCAGCGCATAAGCCAAACTTGCCCGCATGAGCCCGATGATAGGCGGCGTACCGCCCTCCTCTAGCTGCTCGGGATTTTTCAAAAACACGTGCCCTTCGCGGCTAGCGTAGGCGACCGTCCCGCCCGCGGCAAACGTCGGCACATCGCTGTTAAGCAGCTCCTTTTTGATCGCCAAAAGCCCACAGCTAGCAGGCCCTCCGAGTAGCTTATGCGGCGAGAGGAAAATCGCGTCGAAATAATCACAGTCTAAATTTGCATGCGAGCTCAGCGCCGCGCAGTCAAAGGCCACGATGCCGCCCGCGGCCCTGATTAGCTCGCTGATCTTTTTGTAATCGCTGATGACGCCCGTGACGTTTGAGGCGGCGCTAAACGAGCCGATGATGCGGCGTCCTGTATTTAGCTTCAAGATACGCTCGAGTGCAAGCAGATCGATCTCGCCGGACTCGCTAAGCGGCACGCGCAGGTAGTCGCAAAGCCCCTCGCGAAAGCTAAGCTCGTTTGAGTGGTGTTCGTATGGCGAAACAAGCACGAGCGGAAGCTGCGCGGCGCGTAAATTTGCCTCGCCGATCGCGCTTCTGGTCGCAGGCGGTAGGTAGATGCCTAGCAACTCCTGAAATTTCTTGATCGAGGCCGTCGCGCCCTGTCCGCAAGCAATGAGACAAAACCGCTCGTCAAGTCCAAGTAGCTTTTTTAGGCTCTCTCTCGCGCCCTCGTAGCGCCTCTGCGTGATGATCGCACTCGAACTACTGTCGGAGTGTGTGTTGGCGTAGGTTTTGAGCGCCTCCGCTATCTCGCGCTCTACGGGCTCGTAGGCAAGCCCCGAAGCCGTGTAATCAAAATAGCGCACGCCCGGTTTTAGGATGATATTTTTTCGAATTTCGTCTAAGCTTAGCATTTGCGGCCTTTAAAATTGAAGTGATTAATTATAGTGAAATTTGGATTAATTTAAGGCTTTGCGGCCTGGCAGGAAGGAATTTTAATGAGAATTTAGAAAAGCTTTGCCCACTATATCACTTAATTTCTGATGCTATATAGTTTTACTCCTTCAAATTTATTGATTACTATCTAGTTTTTTAGCTGCTTCTTGTCTTAGAATTTCGGCATAATCTTTTATATCTATCTTCTCGCCGTCATGTAGAATTTTCACTTTCGCTTCCTCTAGCATTTCCTCAAAATTTAAATATTTAAAAAATGTCTCAATATCGAATGCCTCAGTACTATTTTTATCTTTTAGGCTACTTTTTTGCAAAATCTCTTCATCGCTTAGCCCATTGCCGCAAAGAGCTTTATATCTATCTATTTTCATATTATAGAAATTTAATATTTTAATATCCGGTTCTAGCTTAGTACATTTTTTATCATTTGGCATATAGCCGAAAAATTTTATAAAATCTTTTTCTTTCCAGTATCTATCCGTTCCTTTATCTTTTTCTTCGTTATTTTTAACTTCCCATCTACCCCGAAGAGCCCAATCATATGATTCTAAAATCTTTTCTCCATAGCAGTAATCGTTCATATGATTTATGTAAGATTCCTTCTTTTTTATAGATCCAGCTAAACTATCCAAACAATTTTTATAAGCCGTAACAATATCATCTTGACTCGGTAGACCATCTATATTATATTTTATTAATAATTCTAATTTATCTTTATACATCATATCCCGCGGAAGAAAAGTATAAATAGATTTTTTAAATATTTCCTTTTGTTTAAACGAAACGCCGTTCTCACTTAAATAATACAAAGGACCTTCATATGCTTTCGGTTTCATACCTCTTTGTAGCATCATATTGGCAATTTCTATCAAATTACTATATATTGCATAGTTTAATGGATAAACAGGATCTTTTGAGTGATCATGATTGATTAGACACTCAGTACGTAATTTTATATCTATATTGTTGCCAACTATGATTTCGGTGTCGTCAGAATATCTAGGGCAAACTATATAGCCCTGCACCATTTTGACTTCTTCAAATTTAACGCCGTTATCTAAAAGCAGTCTTACCGATTTAGTAGCATTATTTTCTATCGCATAGGCCATAGCAGATAGCTTGTATTCATCTTTTTTATGTATATCCGCACCTAACTTTATAAGCTCTTGGGTAGTATTTTCATCATCCCAAAAGCTAGAATACATCACAGGCGTTACCCCTCCGTCCATAGTATGCTCGACGGATAGATTGTTATCTTTCATAAATTTTAAAATTTTATCTGTTTGCTTGCTTTTTAAAAGCCTTTTTAGTTCTACGTCTATAGCGGGTTCTTTAAATACGTTTTTTGGATTTGAATTATAATCTATATCCCAGTAGCGAAACGCAAAACTTTCAACTTCTTCTTGAGTTACGTATTTGCTAAAACCTGGCACTTTGGAGACATTTATATCTGAAGTAACGGTAAAATGGGTTTGCTTGCGCTCCACAAGGCCCGATCTTTCGGCTAGCAGATACAGCGCGCATACGACTACAGCGCAGATAGCATAAATAAACCGAAGTTTGAAGCTTTTCAAAATTTCCCCTTAGAATTTTGCTCGCGACTATACCCAATCAGTACTTAATAAAATATAAATACTATATAGACGAAATAGGCAAAGCTAGCTGAGAAATGCGGTTAAGCCAGGTTTGAATGATGAAATCTTTCAAGTAAATTTGGCGAACGAATGTCGTCATAGACAATATTTGCGTAATCGTATCCCTATTTGCACGCTACACTAGGCTCCATATCCGAAGCTCGTTCGCCGTAAATTTACCGCAACGTCTTTGCGCAAGCTTTTCTTAAAAGCACAAACCACTAAAAATCATCGTAGTGCTAATGAGCAGCGAGCAGCCTTTGCCGTATCACAAAGAGCCGCTATTTTGCGGACTGTTCGCAAGCTGCTCGCGCGGTCATGAAGTGCGCTTCGCGCTTATTTGCCGATAAAATTTTTCTGCAGCCACTCCATCGCTTTTTCTTCGCTTTCAAATCTGCCGCTTTTGGCTACCTGAAACTGCCCCTCGTAGAAGCGAATTCTGATACCGTCCTGGACGCTATCTACCTTGATACGTGTGATCCTATCTTTGTTTAGATAGGTTCGGTCGTTTAGCTTTACAAACATCGTTTTCTCCTTTAAATTTAATGGTTTTTATCTGCCTCTTTACTTGCGTCTTTCTCGCTCTCTTTTTTCAAAAACAGCTCCTTAAAGCGCTCGTTTGCGTAGTGTTCTATATCGCTTTGCAGCTGCTTATATGCAGCGATCAGCTCATACGCGCGTGCATTTAGCGTCGTGCCTGCGGCATTGCCGCCGCCTTGCTTGGTGCTAAAGAGCTCCTCTTGCAGATTTTTTTGTAAAATTTGCAGATGGCTCCAGCACTTTTTGTAGTTCATCCCCAAAACCTCGGCAGCCTTAGAGATGGAGCCCGTCTGAGCGATCACGTCCAGCACTTCGGTTTTACCCTTGCCGAAAATGAGCTCGCCCTGCGCATTTTCGATCCAAGTTTTTGTTTTTACTCTCATTCTTTTGCCTTTCTTCTCTTTAAAGCAGCCCAGCTGACAATATTTCACGTCTATGCCGTGCTCCTTAAGCGTAGAGCGCACCGTATCAAACCCTACTCCGCCGCTAGCTACGGCGCGGGCGTCACGGCAAAAGATCCGTCTTTTCTCATCCAAAAGCGGATCTAGCTTTTGCAGCGCCTTTATACTGCCTCCGCTACATTGCAGCTTGCCGAACTGTCCGAGTTCGCAGCGATCTATCCGTATCCCTTCGCGTGCCGCGAGATCTCCTACGATGCTCGCGTCCACGCCCAATTTAGCGGCGATCTTAAACGCCGCGCCGCAATCAAGCTTGCCGCTTGGATTTAGTAAATTTAAAATCAGCCTTTTGATCTCGCTTGCTTTTTTATCGTCTATCTTGATATCTATCTCCATGCCGCCCTCTTAACTCAAAATTCTCTCTTCGCCGCTATAAACGTTTAAATTTTCGCCGCGCGCGAAGCCGCAAAGGGTAAGATCAAATTTACGCGCGATCACTACGCCGAGGCTCGTAGGAGCCGTGCGCGAAACAAGCGCGCTAATGCCGCTCATCACGGCTTTGGCGACCATTTCGGAACTTAACCTGCCGCTTACCAAAAGAAGCGAGCCCTGCGTATCGTGCCCCGCCAAAACCGCCTTGCCGACCGATTTATCGATGGTATTGTGCTGGGCGATATCCTCGCCGATAAAATACTCGCCGCTCGCGGTAAAGAGTTTTGCGGTGTGCACGCAGCCCGTCATCTCGTAAAGCTCGCACTGCGTGTAAAACTCGCTCATCAAATTTAAAATTTCATTCTTATGAAATTTAGCGTCCGAGCGGACTTTGCGCGCCGCCATCGCCTCAGGATCGATATTTGCCGTAGAGCTGCGTCCACAGCCGCTGATGATGACCTTTTCGGCATCGAAGCTATTTAGCCGCTTTTCGTTTATCTCGCCGCAGACATTCACGCTAAGCCCATCCGGCGCGAGCTCGATGCTCTTTATACGGCTTGCATCCGAGATCAAATTTTCGCTCAGCAAATAGCCTATCGCAAGCGCCTTCTGATCGCTCGGAGTCGCCATCAGCGCGCCGAAACGCTTGTCGTTTAGTAAAATTTCAAGCTTGATCTCGCGCACTAAGATATCGCTTACGATCCTTCTTTCATCGCCTTTAAATTTAACTATCTCCGCCCTATAAATCGGCTCCATAGACCTTCCTTATTTAAATTTGCTCGTATCGTAGTGAAATTTTGCTTAAATAGCCTTAATTCGCCGAAGTAAAGCCGTCGTAACGAAGCGGCGTGCGTAAATTTAAATCGCTCGCATTTTTGAATTTAAAAAATCGCGTGGAAAATTCCACGAGCCGCTCGCACCGTGCGCGCAAGCGGCTATGAAGCGCCCGCGAAAATGAAATTTAATTAAATTTAGCCACTACCTGCAGCCGCGATTAAATTTCATCCTTGCAAAGCAGGCGCAGAGCTTGCCGCCCAAACTACTTATGCACCGGCGATAGATAAGGTTTTTCAGAGTGCATCGACATCTCGTTTTGCCTTCTGAACTCGATAAACTCGCTCTCGCTAAGCTTTCTGATATTTGCGATCGTCATCTTTAGCGGCGGGATACCCGATAGCGGATCCAGATCGCCCGCATGCACGAGCTCGTTGCCGTCGGCCTCGCTGTAATGGAAGGTCGTAAAGATCGTGCCCTCTTTCAGATCCGGATTTATGCGAAGCTTCGCAGCGATCTGACCGCGCTTATTTTTAACAAGCGCGTAGCAGCCTTCGGTAAGCTCGCGTTCGCGTGCGATGTCCGGGCTTACCTCGATGAGCGCGCCTTCTGCGCCCGCGCCGTACTCTAGCGCGCGGCACTCTCTGGTCATCGTGCCGGTGTGGTAGTGATAGACCTTGCGCCCAGTCGTAAATAAGCACGGATAAATTTCATCCGGAATCTCGCTAAGCGCGCCGCTTCCCACCGGATAATCATCAGGGATTTTCATCTTGGCTCTGAAATCCGCCTCCGCTTTAGCGCGCTCCTCTTTATCATCCACGTAAAGCACCGGCACCATTCTAAATTTACCATCAGGCAGCATCGATTTATGATCTGCGTAAAGAACCGGCGTGCCTGGATGATCTTCATCAGGACATGGCCAGCTGATGCCGCCTAGCTTATCTAGCCTATAGTAGCTAATACCGCCGAAAAATTTAGGCATTAATGCACGCACTTCGTTCCAAATTTCTTCCGCGCTTAAAAAATCAAACCCTTCAAGTCCCATTCTTTGCGCGATATTGCAAACCACCTTCCAATCAGGCTCTACGCCAGGAGCCGGCTCGCTTGCCTTGCGCGTGCGCTGGACGCGGCGGGAAGTGTTTAAAAAGGTGCCATCCTTCTCGCCCCAGCCGGCAGCAGGTAGTACGACGTCGGCCTTCTGTGCGCTCTCGGTAAAGAAAAGATCCTGCACGATAAAGCAATCCAAATGGTGCGTTGCATGCACGAAGTGCTCCGTCCAAGGATCGCTCATTACAGGGTTTTCGCCGTAAACGTAGAGCAGCTTCAGCTCGCCGCTATCCATCTTATCGGGAGCAATCGTAAGCTTAAAGCCTGGAGTCGGATTTAGCTCAAAGTGCCATACTCTGCGCGCTTGCTCCTGCGCATAAGCGGAATTTACCGCACCTGCAGGGATGACATTAGGCAGCGCGCCCATATCGCATGCGCCCTGAACGTTGTTTTGACCGCGCAAAGGATTTACGCCTGCGCCTCGTTTGCCTAAATTTCCCGTCAAAATAGCTAAATTTGAAAGCGAAAAGACATTTGAGGTACCGTCGCTAAACTGCGTGATACCCATCGTGTAGCAGATCGCCGCTGCACCTGCTTTAGCATACATTCTAGCAGCTTCGATTACGAGCTCCTTTTTCACGCCGGTCTCGCGCTCGAATCGCTCAGGAGTAAAGTCCTTAACCGCTTCTTTTAGATATTCGTAGCCGTGAGCGTAGTTTTTGATAAACTCGTCATCTTGCAAATTTTCGGCAATGATAACATTCATAATGGTATTTAGCGTCTTAATGTTCGCACCCACCGGGATTTGCAGATAGATGTCGGCTTTTTTGGCCATATCGGTGCGCTTTGGATCTACGACGATCATCTTGGCGCCGCGCTGCAAGCCTCGCTGCATCTGCATAGCGATGATCGGGTGGCACTCGCTTGTGTTGGTGCCGATGAGTAAAAATACGTCCGTATCGGTAGCGAATTCTACCAAATCGTTCGTCATCGTTCCGTTTCCTAGCGTGTTGGCAAGACCTGCCACTGTAGGAGCGTGTCAAAGACGGGCGCAGTGATCGACGTTATTGCTGCCCTGAGCTCGGAAAAATTTCTGAAAAACGTAGTTGTCTTCGTTATTTGAGCGCGCCGAGCTAAAGCCCATTATTGAGCTTGGGCCATATTTAGCGACGGTCTCTTTAAATTTAGACGCTACAAAATCGTAAGCCTCTTCAAAGCTTACCTCCTCAAGCTTGCCGCTTCTATCAAATACTCCGTTTTTCTTACGGATCATAGGTTTGGCAAGGCGTTTTGGAGAGTTTACAAACTCCCAGCCGAACATCCCTTTTAAGCATAGCTCGCCGTCATTTACGTGGTGGGCCTGCGTAGGGCGCGCGTTTACGATCCTGCCGTCTTTTACGATAAGATCGATACCACAGCCGGTGCCGCAGTAAGGACAAGTCGTTTTGACAATCTTTTCTCTGGACTGCATAATATTCCTTTCAAGAATTTTGGTTTGCACGGCTATTATACTTTCTAGATTATAAAAGAATTTTTAAATTAGTGAATTTTTTTAAGCAAAATTTAAGCAATATGCAAATATCGCATATTAAATTTAATAGTTAAATTTTACGCTTTTACTTCGATAATGGCGGCGTTTTAGCGTAAAATTTATCGCTTATCGCAAAAGACGCTTTTTAAGCTAACTTTTATAATTTTAATAGAATTTTGAAATTATATTACGCTCCGTTTTATTTCAAAGCACGATTAAATT
>NZ_CAKZTI010000027.1 GCF_937921625.1 uncultured Campylobacter sp.
GCGTCACGGGATTTTGCCCTGCTTGCTACTTTTTAAACCGCTGTTCGCTAAAGCGTTAAATTTAGCCGCGGTATGCGGTTTGCTGCGCGCCGAGGCAAGAAGCGCGATAAATTTAGCGGCGAAGCGAGCTTCAAATTTTAAATTCTCCACGCCTTGCTGCGGAACGTTAAATTTAAACAAGCGCTTAAGGCTTAAAATTTTATCGCGCGATGCAAGGCGGTAAATTTAATGTGGTAAATTTAATCTCGTGCTGCCGTCAATCGGCATGTTGCTATCTGCGTAAAATTTTAGTGCGTGCCGCTTTCGACGCTCTTGTTATGGCTGGCTTGCGCTCCGCGTCAGCTATAGCCAAACTTTATGATTAATCGCACCTCGCCTCTTAAAATTCATCTTAAATTTGCTAAAATTGCAGCTAAATTTAAAATTTAAAGGAGCCAAAATGTCAAATATCTTAATCATAGGCGCGGGCGGCGTGAGCCAAGTCGCGACCGTAAAATGTGCGATGAACGCGGACGTTTTTACAAAAATCACCCTTGCAAGCCGCACCAAAAGCAAGTGCGACGCGATCGCTAAATTTATAAAAGACCGCCTAGGCGTGCAGATCGACACTGCCCAGATCGATGCGGACGACACTGATGCGGTCGTAAATTTAATCAAAAAAACGGGCGCCGAGCTACTGCTAAACGTCGCGCTGCCGTATCAGGACCTAACGCTCATGGATGCGTGCTCTCGCGCCGGCATACCTTACATCGACACCGCAAACTACGAGCACCCCGACACCGCAAAATTTGAATACAAGCTGCAGTGGGCAAAGGACGGCGAGTTTAAAGCCGCAAACACGATGGCGCTGCTGGGAAGCGGCTTTGACCCGGGCGTGACCAACGTATTTTGCGCCTACGCACAGCAAAATCTCTTTGACGAGATCCACGAGATCGACATTCTAGACTGCAACGCGGGCGATCACGGATATCCGTTTGCGACGAATTTCAACCCTGAAATCAACCTGCGCGAAGTAAGTGCAAAGGGTCGTTACTGGGAGCGCGGCGAGTGGAAAGAAACGGGGCCGATGCAGATCATGTTTAAATGGGACTACCCAAAAGTCGGCGTCAAAGATAGCTACTTGCTCTATCACGAGGAGTTGGAAAGCCTTGTTAAAAACATCAAAGGATTAAAGCGAATTCGCTTTTTCATGACATTTGGGCAGAGCTACCTCACTCACATGAAATGCCTAGAAAACGTCGGCATGCTGCGTATCGACGAGGTCGAGCACAATGGCGTAAAGATCGTGCCGATCCAGTTTCTAAAGACGCTTTTGCCTGATCCTGCGAGCCTCGGCCCGCGCACGAAGGGCAAAACTAATATCGGCTGCGTGATCCGAGGCTTAAAAGATAGCAAAGAGCGCCAAGTCTATATCTACAACGTCTGCGATCACGAGGATTGCTACGCCGAGACGGGCGCGCAGGCCGTGAGCTACACGACTGGCGTGCCTGCGATGATCGGCTCGATGATGGTTGCAAAGGGCATCTGGAGCGGCAAGGGCGTCTTTAATATGGAAAATTTCGATGCCAAGCCTTTTATGGACGAGCTAAATAAACAGGGCTTGCCGTGGGAGATAATCGAAATGAAGCCTGGCGAGAGGTATGAAGTTTAGCTAGCGGCTTGTCTTTTTCTACTTATACTTCGTTGGTTTTAAATTTTGCTCGGTCATTACCCACTCGGTAACTCCCATCACAAAATTTAAAACCGCCTCGTCTAAGCGAAAAAATACTGCGCCTTATTTTGGTGGGTATATTTAAATAGATTTGAAATTTTCGCTCTACGACATATTGTATGTCTAGTCTTGGGACGAAATTACTTCTTCTATTCAGCTACGAGCATAGCGACGTAGAAAACATTTAAATTCATCTCACGATCTTCGCCCTATCTTTAATCGCATTCAAATTTAATTCAGCTAAGCAGTTTAGCTGCCTAGCCTACTTTTAAAAATCAAATTTCATCTCAGCTAGGCAAAAAATACTGCGCCTTATTCTGCTGCGTTTAAATTCTAATTAAATTCGCTCAGTCATGTATTTCATATACGCTCTCGTCTTCAAATTTTAATTCGTCTCAATCGGGGACAATACCGTGCGTCGAATGCTGCTTTAAATTTAGCTATAATCGCATAAAATTTTATCGGAGTAGATATGAAACGAATTTTAAAAGCGCTGATTTTTAGCATGGCATTTTCATTTCTCATTGTGGGTTGTGCTAGTAAAACCGCGCCCGTAGAGCTTGAAGGCAAGGAGCAAATTCGCGCGATCCAAAAAGAGGCAAACCGTACGGTAATGATCGATGATGCTTACGACTACGAATTTGGCAGCGATTATCGCGCGGCAAAAGCGGAATTTGAGCACCTAAAATCGCTCTATTCACATGCAGTGGAGGTAAATAGAATTTCGATCGCTACGGATGCATTTAATGAACCTCACGCAAGCGCGCTACTTTTTGAGCTGTGGCTTGACCGCGAGAGCCTGCCGCTAGCAGATCAGCTTGTGCTTTACAAGCATCCAAATTTTACGGGCTTTAAAGATCGCGAAATTTTACAATTTAGCTTCAAAATTTTAGGCGTTTCTACGCGCGTAAAAGATCGCGATCGGATCCTAAAAAAATATGCGCTTGCTAAGCCGTTAAGTTTAAACGCGATAGTATTTGTTGATAGCGGCAGGCTGAGCGAGGAAAGTGTGCGTAAAAACGGTGAGACGCAAGACGCGGTTTTAACTATGTTTAGCCCCGTCTGGATGCCAGTCGCTGCCGTAATGCAAAGTCTCGGCGCGCTATTTGATAACGAGTAAATTCTGTCAGTAAAAATTTTGATGCTCACTTGCTCTTACGTTGCAATATGAGGGCTGCGTTTTGGGCGAGTATGCCGCGAGTGATGTCTTGGATCATAGCGCTGTTTGTTTGACTGAGCGCGCTCGCGGCGTATTTTAATAAGTAAATTTTAAATTGCGGCGAAATTTTATAATTTGCCATCGAGTCCGGCTCTGTTTTAAACAGACGGGCGATTTCTTAAATTTAAACTCTAGCTAAATTTAGACCGAAATTTTTAAGTAAACTTTGCTATAATCGCCGAAATTTTGAAAAAACCGAGGAGAAAATATGAAATTGATTTACGCTGCTTGCGTGCTGGTCGCGTTTGCTTCGGCTCAGACCGAAACTGTGCAGGTGCCGGACTTTGCCAAAAGCTCGATGAAGACGCATGAGCAGGCCGAGGAAAAACTAATCGCAAATGCCCTAAAAGGCGATCTAAGCCCGCTTGCAAGCGATCTGAAGATCGATAAAACGCTAAAAGACGGCGATTCGCTTATCATTAACGGTGCGCATTATAGGACCATCGAGGGCGACAGCACGCAGTGGAAAGAGGGCGATGCCGTGCGCCTACTAAGCGGCAACAAGGACGGCAGATGCCTAAGCTCGATCATGCTTAATCTGCGCACGAAAACCGTCTGTAAATTTATGTGTGACGCGTATTAAGACGCGTAAATTTCATACCTTATAGCGCGAGCGAGATGGATTAAATTTCGGTTTGCTCGCGCCATCCGCAGTAATTTGTCGTATAAATTTCTACATCTCGCATCGCAAATCAGGTAAATTCTGCTATAATAAACGGAAATTAAACAATGTCGTTAAAGACGTAGCGCGGGCGTGATAAAACGAGTAAAATTTGTAGAGGCAAATTTTGCCTGCCGCTCGGTACTTCAAACGGCAAATCAAGGAAAAAGATGCAAAAATTTAGAATTACAAACGGCGAATGCTCGTGCATGGATATTTTTTTGATCATGACGCTGGTTTATATATTCGGCGTGGCGTGCAGGTTTTTTTGGATATATTGGGCTAGCGGGATCGAGCAGTTTTCTTTCGATGGCGAGCTCATCATGACCACAAACGACGCCTTTGCGAATGCCGAGGGCGCGCGCGATATGATAGCGGGCTTTCACCAGCCGGGCGATCTTAGCCCGTACGGCGCGTCGATCCCAACTCTGGCATTTTTACTTAGCAAAATTTTACCCGTCAGCCTAAATAGCATTACGATCTATATGAGCGTGTTTTTAGCGCCGCTGGTGGCCGTGCCGATTATTTTGATAGCAAGAGAGTATAAGATCCTGAGCGCCGGCATCATCGCGGCGCTACTTGCCACCATATTGCCGGGATATTATATGAGGACTTTAGGCGGGTATTTTGATAGCGATATGTTAAATGTTACTCTGCCGCTGCTAACGCTATGGGCTTTGATCAGGCTCATAGGGCGAAGCGAGCAGAGTAGCTTTGCTTTGCCTGCCGTTTTTACGGTGATTTATGATTGGTGGTATCCTAGCTCGTATTCTTTAAATATGGCGATTATAGTGATATTTTTAATCTATACTTTGATTTTTAATAGACGCAATGAGGCAAATTACAAAGCGATTATTCTTATGGCTGCAGCGGTCATAAAATTTGGCGCGTATTACGAAGGTGAGACAATAATCGTAAACTATATTTTATTACTTAAGATTGCACTAATTGCGTTTTTGTATTTTTTAATGATTAAAATTCCAAGCCATAAAAGCAAAAAAGCTCTTTGGATTTTGGGTACGATCGCCGTAATTACGTTCGTCATATTCGGCGGACTTACGCCCATAGCAGTGCAGCTTAAAGCATACATCTTAAAGGATGTAAGCAAAGAAGAAATTTTCTACTTCTATGGCGTTAGAAGTACGGTTAATGAGGTAGAAAACGCTAATTTCATGAAATTTGTGCTTGAATCTAGTGGGCATCTATTTATATTTATATGCGCCGTAGGAGGGCTGGCTCTACTGCTGATAAAATTCCGTTCGTTTATATTAACCTTGCCGATGATAGCGCTTGGAGTTTTAGCACTTTTCGGCGGAACTCGCTTTACAATGTACGCTACGCCGATTATAGCGCTTGGATTTGCTTATTTTATATATTTCACGCTGAATTACTTTGAAATACGCACTTGGCTTAGAAGTACTTTGTTGGCTATTTTAACCTGTTTAGCGCTAATGCCTAGCATAGATTTTATTTATAAATTCCGAGTTGCGCCTACGCTTACGAAAGACTCCATAACGCCTCTTGCAGAGCTAAAAAATAAAGCTAACAGAGAGGATTATGTGCTATCGTGGTGGGATTACGGATATTTAATCAGATATTACTCAGATGTAAAAGTAGTAGCTGATCCTGGAGGTAGACAGGCGGGAGAATACACTTTTATGAGTGCGTTTTCCTTTAATAAAGATGAGGTAAGCTCTGCTAATATGGCAAGGCTTAATGTCGAATATATACAAAAGTTGCAAGGTAAAAAATTCGATCCTAAACTGGAAGATAAATTTAAACTAAATCTATATCAAATTCAAAAAGATTATGGTAAAGTCAATATCAATAAATTCTTAAGTTCTTTAAGCGATAAGAATTTCAAGCTTCCACAGAAAACTAGGGATATATATTATTATTTTGTACCGCACATGATAGATATATTGCCCAATATTTTAAAATTTTCTACTGTAGATATAGAAACAGGTAAAGAGTCTTGGACGCCATTTATTCATGTGGGTTATGATATTAGAATGGGTAAAGATGGAGAGAGCATCATAATAAATGATGAATGCACGCTGCCTAGCGTCGATCCTGAATACCTAATCTATGACGGTAAAAGAATGCCTATTAATTCATATTATCAAGTGGGCGAAGTAAACGGCAAACTCGTAAAATTATCTAAGCAGATAGATAAAAATTCCAATCTTTACGTGATATTTTTACCGGATTATCAAAGAATTTTAATCTTAGATAAAAAGGTCTTTGAATCAGCCTTTATCCAACTTTTTGTGCTGGAAAACTATGATAAAGATCTGTTTGAGCCCGTTTATTTAAGTAATTCTGCGCGGATTTACAAGTTATTAAGATAAATTTATATCCAGAGGAATACCGCGTAAATTCTTATTACGCTATACTTTTACAAAGCATATGTCACTAAGCGATAAAAAATTTATAATGTAAATTATATACTGAGATTTAGAATTTATACTAGTTATAAATAAATTACAAAAATACTTTAAAATTTTGTCACTAAAAATCGTAAATGTTATGTATTTACTTTAAATTTAGCCTAGGTTTCGAAGCGTGTCGCTATCATTAAGATGAAATTTCACCGAAAGGAGTAAAGATGAGAAATTTAGTTGCAAAAGTGGTGTTTCTTAGCTCTTTAGCTGCAGTAAGCGCGATGGCGGAGGGACTTTTCATAGGTGGCGAGGGCGGATACAATTTCAAAAACCAAGCTGCAGGTTTTGATGACGGACAGCCGCAAATCGGCGTTAAAGCCGGATATGACTTCGGCACGTTTAGAGCTTACGGCGGGTATTTTTACGGATTTAAGGGCGAGGATTCTAGCTCGAATGCTAATTCGAAAAGAAAGGTTAAATGGAGCACGCACGATTTCGTAGCCGGTGCGGATTTTACGCCGGAGCTTTTCGGTAGATTTAAGCTCGTCCTAGGCGCTTACGCTGGGCTTTCGGTGTTAGATACTGAAGTTAAAATAGACTATAGCAATGGCGGCTGGGTTAGAGCGGACGATACGCTGGGTGGCTTCATTTTGGGCGGCAAGATAGGTACTGCGTATGAGTTTGGCTCCAATAGCGAGATTGAAATGGGCTTTAAAGCAAGCAAGGCGTGGTATAAAGACGGCGATTATATCGAAGATAACGACGGTAAAAAATACGGCGTTTACGCAGGATATAATTATAAATTCTAAGAATTTTCATATTTGAGGCATTGCGTTGCTTTCATAGAGCCTTGATGCTCAGTGGCTTTGCGGTGTGTCAGGTAAGGCTAGCTTCGTCGCAAGGCTTTACTAAGTTTTAGTAGAATCTTGCGATGAGGTTTAAATTATGATGAATTTAACGTCTTCAAATTCCATCATCAAATTTTAACTCATAGAATTTCGTCGATAAAAATTCCATTTCAGATTTTATTGGCTAAATTCCACCCCTGCGCTTTTGGATAAAATTTCGTTCATTTTCGAGATTAGATTAAAATTTTAATGACGGCAAAAGAAATTTTAGATAAAATCAACACTTTCATACCAAAATTTTACTTAAAGGATAGAGATGAAGAGTTACGTTACGGGCTTTCCGCGTATCGGAGAGCAGCGCGAGCTAAAGAAGGCTTTGGAGAGCTATTGGGCGGGCAAGTGCGATTATGACGCGCTAGAGCGGGTTGCTGCAGAGCTAAAAGATCGTCACATCAAATATCAGCTGGATGCTTGGAGCGGCCTAATTAGCGTAAACGACTTTTCATACTACGATCTGATGCTCGATACCAGCGTGCTTTTCGGCGTGATCCCACAGCGCTTTGTGGCTCTTTCGGCGCATGAGCAGTATTTTGCGATGGCGCGCGGCAGTAAAGACGCAGTCGCGATGGAGATGACGAAGTGGTTTAACACAAACTACCACTATATCGTGCCCGAGATCTCTGCATATACGGAATTTAACCTAAATCCTAGTAAAATTTTAAGCGAGTACAAGGCCGCGAAAAATAATGATTTTAAGGATTCCTGCGCGCTAAAGATAAATTTAATCGGACCTATTACCTATCTTGCGCTTAGCAAATCAAGCGACAAAAGCTATCCACTCGCGCATTTAGATGCCCTTGCCGCGAAATACGAGGAGCTGCTAAAGCTTCTTAGCGAGCTTGATAGCGAGGTTATAGTTCAGATCGACGAGCCGATTTTCGTAACGGATCGCGCGGCTGAGCTAGCGCCAAAGATCGCGCCGATCTATCAGCGCCTAAGCAAGGTCGCAAGCAACGTAAAAATCATCTTTATGACCTATTTCGAGCATGCGACCGAGGCCGTACGCGAGATAGTAAAGACCGATGTTTGGGCGATCGGGCTTGATTTTGTTTACGCAAGCGAAGAGAATATCAAAAAAGAGCTTCAAGCTTTAAAAGACGCTAAGACCGTGCTTTTCGCAGGCGTGATCGATGGGCGTAATATCTGGAAGAGCGACATCGACAAAAAGCTCGCTCAGCTCAAAGCCATCGAAGCTTACGTGCCTAAGGAGCGCATCTATGTGGGCACCTCCTGCTCGCTTTTGCACGTGCCTTTCACGCTAAAATATGAGGACAAGCTAAGCGCTGAGATTAGATCCTGGCTAAGTTTCGCGGTCGAAAAACTAAGCGAAATTTCGATTTTAACCCATCTTTTCTTTGAAATTCCGATGTGCGAGCACGGCATGAAAGCTTACGAGGAAAATCAAAAATCCGCCAAAACTCGCGAGAGCTCGCCGCTCATCCACGACGAGAAGGTCTCTGCTCGCGTGAACTCGTTAAGTAAGCTTGAGCGCACCGATCGCTACGAGGATCGCATCAAGGTGCAGAAAAAAGAGCTTGGATATGGAATTTTACCTACCACTACGATCGGCTCCTTTCCGCAGACTGCTAAGCTTCGACAAGTCCGAAATGCCTATAAAAAGGGCTTAATTGGCCGCGAAGCCTACGAGCGTGACATCAAAGCCTATATCGACGATTGCGTCAAATTCCAAGATGAGATCGGCCTAGACGTGCTGGTTCACGGCGAGCCGGAGCGTAACGATATGGTCGAGTATTTCGGCGAGCAGATGAGCGGATACGCGTTTAGTGCCAACGGCTGGGTGCAGAGCTACGGCAGCCGTTGCGTGAAGCCGCCGCTACTTTTCGGCGATGTGAGCCGCCCGAATCCGATGACGGTAGAGTGGATCAAATACGCCCAAAGCCGCACTAAAAAGATTATGAAAGGTATGCTAACGGGACCTGTTACGATGATGAACTGGAGCTTCGTGCGCGACGATAAGCCTCGTGATCAGATAGTAAAACAGCTCGCACTTGCGATTTTTGATGAAATTTCGGATCTGCAAGACGCGGGTATCAAGATCGTTCAGGTGGATGAAGCTGCGTTTAAAGAGGGCTATCCGCTTAGATCCGAAAATATCCCTGCGTATGAAAAATTTGCCGTCAGCGCCTTTAAGCTCGCCGTCAGCGCCGCAAGCGCTCACACGCAGATCCATACACATATGTGCTATTCGGAGTTTAACGACATAATCAAAACGATAGAGGCGATGGATGCCGACGTCATAAGCATCGAGACCGCTCGCAGCGGCAACGAGCTGCTTCGAGTTTTCAAATCGGTCGGCTATAAGCAAGAGGTCGGTCCGGGCGTTTACGACATCCATAGCCCGCGAATTCCTAGTGTGCAGGAGCTCGTAAGCCAGATCCGCGCGCTGCTTGAGGTGCTTCCGAAAGAGCAGCTGTGGATCAACCCGGACTGCGGTCTAAAAACCCGCAAATGGGAGGAGGTCCGCCCTAGCCTAAAAAATATGGTTGAGGCGGTAAAAATTATCCGCACGGAAGCATAAATCTAGCGCAAAAAAGACTTTGTTGCCGGGTGAAATTCCACCCGACAGCCGTTTTGCGATAGAATTATGTGGAGCGTTTATTTCGAGTATGGACCGCCAAAACAGCTGCGTGAAATTTCGCTTCGAGCGAGTATTAAAAGGGTAGTATGAAATTTCACCGCGTCTGCTTGGCAAGCATATTTGATAGCTGCTAAGTAATACGGCGATGTGAAATTTTGCGCGAGATTTACGGATTTCTCAGTTGGGCATGCGCGGGATCTTTTTAAAATGCGACGTAAAATTTCATCTCGACTGCTAGCTTGGAATTTCATCGCAACTGCTTGCTTGAGACGCAGAGCGTAAATTTCATTGCAATTGCCCTGAAAGTAGGCTGGGGCAAGTGATAAATTTTAAAATTTTAGCAATCAGCTCTTGCGCGCACAAACCTCGCCAGCCGAATAAAAAACGCTGAAATTTGCAATTTTACGCGGCGTTTCATGAACTGTTCGCGCCGCTAAATTAGAATTTCAAAACGCGAGCCCAAGCCGGTATCTTTGCGCTAGAAATTTTAAATTGCAAATTAAAATTTACATTATCTCGTTAGAATGGCTGGATTGCGAAGCAAGATTCGGCTCTGCTAGGTTAAATTTCGGCTCAAACTCAAATCTATGTAGCCGTATTGAAATTTACGGCTAATTTTGCCTAACGAGCTCGAATTTACACTGCGCTAAAACCAAGTCTAGAGCCAAAATTTTACGATGCGAAGCTTATTGATTTTACTTGCGTTTTGCGTGAAAGAGCGAAGCTGGCGCAAGGCGCATTTACGCTGCCACAAAATTAAAAGGGACTTTATGGTAGCGTAAGTTTGCAATTTGCAGTAAAAATTTAAAGCCATGATTTTGGCTTATAAGGCGCAGGCGCAGCTTTTAGATGGTTTCTATCACGCCTTAAAGTGAGATTTTACTTAGTAATTTTGCGCGGCAGATTTTAACAGGCGGAATTTTATCATCGCTGCAAAATTTAGGTTTTTAGATTTTATTTTGTAGAATTTTAGCCTCATAATTACGATGAAGTGCGGCTCATTTTATTTTGTAGGATTTTAGCGGCGTCGCGCGCTTAATTCATATGGCATGATTCCAAGGCGCTTATTTTTAAACCCTGCGGGTAGAATCTGCGAGACTGCGTTTGCGAGCTTTTGTAAGAATTTGATGGCAAACCGCTCAGCGTGTTTAAAAATTTTATTCGTGCGTCGAGCCCTCATTTGCGTTTCAAATTTTGCCATTGTGGCGGAATTTTGCTCACGTGGCAAGAGCTTGCATGCAAGCTGTCCATGAAATCTAAGGATTTGGACGCTAAATTTATTGGCGTGTTTAGCGACGCAACGCCGTGACTACCGCCATGTCTGCGCATAAAATCTCGCGTTGCAAGCGATTTAAAAAAGCTTTTTCGCTTCGTATAAATCTCACGCCGCAAGCGTCTAAAAGCCCGCAAGAGCTTTAAAAATTTAAATTGGAAAGATTGAATGACATTTTTTTCGCCCGAGTTTGTCCTTGCTTTTTTAGCGTTTTTAATCGTTTATTGGACGCTCAAAAATCATATTTTCGCGCAAAAAATCCTGATCCTGTTAGCAAGCTACGGCTTTATGTGCTCCGTAAATCCGCGCTTTGCGCTAGTGCTTGCAGCCTATAGTGCTTTCGTATATTTTGCAGGTGCGTGTATTGCGCGCGCCAATCGCGTAGTCGCGAAAGCCATACCGCCCGCAAAGCAGTCCTCGCACAAGAAAAAGCTCTCGCGTAAAGCGGCAGCCAAGCAGATGAGCGCAGCAAAACAAGCTGGCATAGCAAAGCAGGTGCAAAAAGCGGGGTTAGCGAAGCAGATTCCGTTACCAACTGCGAAGGCGCGCGCAGTGATGCTTGCGGCAGTTGCTGGCGGCTTATTTTTTCTCGTATTTTTTAAATATTACGGCTACGTCAGGGAGTTTTTCAATGCCGCGCTTGCCGCGCTGCACTTAGGTGCCGTCGATAGCGTGGCGTTTCCGCTTGGAATTTCATATTATGTTTTTATGTCAATCACCTATTTCGTCTCGGTTTATAGGCGCGAATGCGGCGAGCAGGGCTTTTTGAGCCTGGCGTGCTTTTTGGCGTTTTTCCCTAGCGTCGTGATGGGTCCTATCGGGCGCGCTAGCGCTGCCAAGGGCGTAGAGCCAGTACTGCCGCAGTTTGATCGCTTCAAGCACTTTGGCAATGCCGATGAAATTTATGTGCTTATAATTTTTGCCTTAGTTAAGATGTTGCTTATTAGCGGCTATTTGGGCGCGTATTATAGCGATGTGATTTCAGGCGTTTACGGCGACGAGCCAGAGTCTTCCGCGGCGCAAATTCTAGCTGCACTGCTACTTTATGGCGTGGTGCTTTATACGAATTTTAGCGGTTTTATCGATATGGCGCGTGCGCTTGGGCTTGCGATGGGCTTTAAGCTGCCGCAGAATTTTAATATGCCCTATGCGGCTAAGAATTTAGGCGAGTTTTGGGATCGCTGGCATATCAGTTTATCCACGTTTATACGCGATTATATTTATATCCCGCTTGGTGGCTCGCGCAAGGGTTTTACGCGCACCTGCGTAAATTTACTAATCGCGTTTGCGCTCTCGGGCATTTGGCACGGTGCGGGATTAAATTTTTTGATTTGGGGGCTTTTGCACGGAGTGGCGCTTGTATTTTTAAAATGTCTTGCCAAAGTGGGCGTAAAGCCGCTAAATCCGCATTTGGCGCTTTTTTGTACCTATATTTTTGTAAGTTTCGCTTGGATTTTTTTCGCCAATTCCCTGCCGGATGCGGCGGCAATTTTGGGTGCTTTTGCCCGCGCACGAGCTTTCGGAGATATTAGCGAGCTAGCGGTGCTTGCGGTGATTTTAGCGGGGATTTTTGTTTATCCTAAAATCTCAGCTTTTAAGGATACTTTGATCGCGCTTTTTGCCGAGCTGCCGTTTTTGCCTAAAGCTCTTGCGCTCGGCGTGATTTTCACGCTGATTTTCGCGCTGATGCCAAGCGGAATTCCAAATTTCATCTACGCAGGATTTTAGATGCTTAGGTTTGTTTCGACTCTGCTTTTTGCGTTGCTTTTCTCAGCATTTTTTATGCAAGGCTCGCTGCTTTATTATTTGGAGCAGCGATTTCACGATGACTTTGGGCTAGAAGAATGGCTGCGCCGCTCGCCGTTTCGCGTAGGCGGAGAGATCTACGAAAAGATTGCAAATGGCGCAGATAAGCTTGAGCAGCGTATCAAAGGCGAGGATATTAGCAAGGATGAGGACGCAAGTCCGCATGGCGGAAGCGAAAATTTTAAAAAGTCTACGCAAGATCGCATGGCGGAAAATCAAGCTTTGCAAAGCACGAGGGTGCGAGATCACGATGCTTCGCAAAGCGTTAAGCCGCAAGGTAGCAAGCCGCAAGCCCATGCTGCAAAGAATTCAGCTTTAAATAATTCTACGCATCATTTAAAGACGCGCGATTCTGCGCAGGAGCCTTACGCACAAAATTTCATCCCTCAAAATTCTACTTCGCAAAATTCCGTGTCACAAAGCCAGACTACAACAAGCTCTGTGCCGCACAGCTCCTCTGCGTCGCAAAATCCCGTCACGGCAAGTGCAACCTTGCAAAGCGGCGAAAATTCCGATTCTCAACTCCCTGCTTCGCAGGCTTTGGAGCAGAATTTAACGACGCAAAGCTCCGTGGAGATTGATGCTAAAATTTCGCTTAGCGACGATGGCAAAATCCGCCTAAATGCAGGCGATGAGGTACTTTTTATGGGCGATAGTCTGATGCAATACGTGGGGATGAATGCTAAGAAATTTTTCCCGAAGCGAAGCCTGAGGGTGATCGATCTTAGCAAGCAATCGACGGGGCTTGCGAGCAAGAAATCTTTCGACTGGCAAAAGACGCTCGATACTGCGCTTAGAGATAATGGCGGCGTTAAGCTCGTAGTCGTGCTTCTGGGCGCCAACGACGTCTGGGAGTACCGCGCAGGGGGTAAAACTTATGGCATTAAAACGCCGCGCTGGCGAGAGTTTTACGCCTCAAGAGTGCGCGAGATCTACGATACGGCGCACTCGCACGGCGCGGGAGTGCTGTGGCTAGCGATGCCGTGTATGCAAAAGCCGGATTTTGAGGAGAAAACGCAGCTGCTAAATCAAATATATGCCGACGCTAGTATGGCGCTTGGCGGGTATTTTATGCAAACAACCCCGCTGGTGTGCGAAAAAGGCGTCTATAAAACCTATCTGCAAAGCGGCTCCAAGCTCGTGCGCGTGCGCCAAGACGACGGCATTCATATGAGCAAAGAGGGTTGCGAAGCGGTAGCGAAAGAAATTTTATCAAGGATTGAAGTTGAGTAAATTTATAGTGATTTTATTTGCTGCATTATTAGGCGGATGCGCGGCAAACGCAGGCGTTCGCGGCATAAATTCCGCAAACGTAAAAAGCTCTGCGGGCTTTGGAGTGAAATTTTTTGGCGATTCGCATTTAGGAAGCGACGCGCTGATAGATGCTTTCAGACATGGTTTTTTCGTGCAAAACAGCGTCGGCTTCGTGCCTGCAATGATGCCTAAATATCACAAAAGCGAAAATATAGAATTTAAGCAAAGTGGCTTTAATGTGATCTCGTCTCGCACCGAGCAAGACCCCGATTTTCCACTATGCGGAGTGATTGCTACCGGCAAAAAGGGCGCTAATGTGCGACTGGAGCTAAAGCAGCTTAGCGGCGATTTTTACGTCGAAATTTTACATAAATCGGATCAGGGCGGCGAGATTTTTCGCGTGCGCGATGCAAGTGGGCTAAGCGCGTATATTTCGCAAGAAGTGCCGCAGAAATGGGAGTATTCTAAGCTGCGACTTAGATTTCCGATCGAAATTCGATCGCTGCGTGACGGAGCAGAGCTTGGAGGATATAAAATTTACCGTAAAAACGCGCGCTTTGCAGACTCTTGCGCGAGCAATGGCGCGTTTAGCAACCTCTACGAAAAATGGGGCGCAGATGCCTTTGGTAGGGATTTTTCAGGACTTAGATACAATCTCGTAGTCATCGCTTACGGCACAAACGACGCGATGGATCCGAAATTTGACGAGCAAAAATTCTACCAAAGCGTCCGTGGGCTGCTTCGCTCCGTTCGCTCCGCAGCTCCCGGTGCGAAAATCCTGCTCGTAGCGCCGCCGCGAAGCCCTAAAGTGCCAAACGCCTCACGCGCTGCGGAGGCGCTAGCGCATCTAGCGCGAGATGAAGGGGCGATGTTTTACGACATAGCCGGTCTTATGGATGAGGATGGCGGCTGGCGCGGCTGGCGCGAGCGTGGGCTGATCCGCCCTGACGAAATCCACTTGCAAAAAGAGGGCTACGAAAAAATCGGCGCAGCGCTGGCGACGAAATTGCGCGGCAGGCTTTAAAATTAATCTTTAAATTTAGGCGGCTCGCCGTAAAATTTACAAAGTTCGTCGCTAAATTTAAAATTTAGCGGTAGTAAGCAAAGCTGCGCCTACTTGGATTTCGCCGCTTAAATCTGCGCCGCGGAATTTAAATCAGAAGCTGCGGCTTTAAATTTACGCGTCGATAGGCTTGATGCCTGTGCTTTTAAAATATGTCGCCCAAATTTACGCTTTTAATTTGGATTAAATTTATGTGGTTACGGCTAGGGGCGAAAGGTCTGTGCGGTGTGCGCTGCGTAAAATTTAGCGCTTAAAATTTCATTCGCATGGGTTGCGACAAAGCGCGGCGAGCTAAATTTAAAGGGAAGCAAAAAAGGAAGCAGATGATATATCTTTGCGGCGATACGCACGGCATAAACGAGATCGGCAAAATCACGGGCAGAGCCTTTACTAGCGGGCTTAGCGCCGATGATTTCGTCATCGTGCTCGGAGATTTCGGGCTATTTTGGAGCGAGCGGATAGATGAGTTTATGGCGCGCAAAAATATAGAAAGATATTTCCCCGCTACGCTTCTTTTTATCGACGGCAATCACGAAAATTTCGATATGTTGGATCAGCTGCCACGCGAGCGAAAATTCGGCGGCACCGTGGGCGTGGGCGGCGAGAATATTTTTTGGCTACGGCGCGGCGAAATTTACGAGATTGCAGGGCGACATTTTTTGTGCTTCGGTGGCGCTTAGCGTTGATAAGGTGCATCGGATACCGGGGCTTAGCTGGTGGGCGCGCGAGATTCCGAGCGAGGAGGAGTTTGCTTGCGCGATGCAAAATGCGCGCGATTTCATCGCTGCGGGCGGACGGATCGATGCGGTGCTAAGCCACACGGCGCCGTGGTTTGCAATGAAATTTTTAAAAGAATACCTTTGGTGCGGCAAAAGCACTCCCGATAAAACGTCTGAGTATTTAGAGCGGATATTTGAGCTTGTAATGCCTGCACGGTGGTATTTCGGACACTTTCACGGCGATAAGAAATTCCATGCGCACGGCTGCGATTTTTATCTCTGCTACGATGAAATTTTAAAATTTAAGGACTAGCCTTGGGCTCACAGCAGCGAAATTTAGGGCTTTGCAAACGGCGAAATTTCGCCCAAAAATTTTAAATGCTGAGGCGCGCGAAATTGAGCCTTTATATTAAAATTTAAGCTAGATCTGCTACAATGTAGCACTTTTTTAGAAAGGAATAAAGATGAAGGTTGTAATTACTTATTGTAATTCTTGATCTTATAGACCGCAAGCTCTCCGTGTGAGAGATGAAATAACAGGCGTCTATAAGGATGCAGTTGTCGAGTTGGTCCCTGGTGGTAGCGGAGACTTTCTAGTAGAAGTTGACGGCAGAAAGCTTTTCTTTAATAAAGATTTTGCTAAGCCTCGTTTCCCAAGTGAAGGTGAAATTTTAAATCTAATTAAAGTTGCAGCCTAGCTCAAAGCCCGAAAGTGGGTCGCAAGATTTGCTTTCGGGCGTTTTTTATACTCAAATTTCATATCCGTAAATTTAATCGTAAAACCATTCTGAATTTTGCCAAAATCAGTGCTGCGTAAAGCTTAGACTAAATTATCCCGCATTTCAGTCAATTTGAAAAGTTATTTTAATCAAAATTTACGCGACGATCGCGGTTTAAATTTTAAAAGAAAGAGGAATTTTTGCGAAATCAAAATTTCGCAAAAACAGGGGGAGGATTATTTATTTGCGCGCTCGATATACTCGCCGCGGACGGTGTCAACGCGGATGACCTCACCTTCGAGCACGTGAAATGGGATCTGTACCACGGCGCCGGTCTCAAGCGTGGCGGGCTTTTTGTTGCTGCCCTGCGTATCGCCGCGGAAATTTGGCGCAGTTTCTACGATCTTAAGCTCCACCACCTGCGGAACCTCGACGCCGATCGCTTTGCCGTTGTAAAACATTATATTTACCATCATGCCATCTAGCATCCATTTTTTCGCCTCGCCCACGTCCTCGTCGCTGATCGCGATCTGTTCGTAGCTATCGGTATCCATGAACTGACACGCCTCGCCGTCGTCGTAGAGATACTGCATCTCTTTTTCCTCAAGATTCGGCGCTTCGCATTTATCGCCTGCGTGGAAGGTCTTTTCAAGCACTTTGCCGTCGATGAAAGATTTTATTTTAACGCGCACGAAAGCTGGCCCTTTGCCCGGTTTTACGTGTTGGTATTCTATGATTTTAAACGGAATTCCGTCCACCTCGATTTTTAGACCTTTTTTTAGATCGCCCATTGAATAAGCCATAAATTTCTCCTTAAATTGATAGGGCGCGATTATAACAAATTTTATTTTAAATTGATATAATTGGCGAAATTTTAAGGGGAGGGAAACTATGAAAAAAATCATCTACGTTTTGGCTGCATGTGCGGCTTTTGCGCTTGGCGCGAATGCGAACGAAGCGGAATTCGTGAAAAACCTAAAGCAAAGTCTAAATGATAAAAACGCTCAGCTCATCTCGATCGACAAACTAAACTCTCTAAACGGGCTAAATTTGCTGATCGTCCGCTCGGGCGACAAAAAAGAGGCATTTTTGGCTAGCGACGACGGCAAAAGCCTAGTGGCGGTAACGGAGGATCCTAAGCTTGCAGACGCGGCGGATGCGGCGCTGTTTAAGATGAGAACTCAAATTTTAAAGGACGCCAGGGACGCCGCCGCGCTTGAGCTGCTAAAGAGCATAGATCCCGCGAGATTTGCCTATATCGAGTCGTTTGATAAAAATAATCCCTACGTGACCTACATCGTGGGCGATCCGGAGTGTCCGTATTGCGCCGAGGAGATGAAAAGGATCACAAAGCACCTTCGCAATAGCAACGTAAAATTGATCTTTGCGCCGGTGCACGGCAAGAGCGCGTTTATCAAATCGGCGCTGATTTTAAAGCACCTGAAGGCCCTCTCGCCGAGCGATCAAAAGGGCGCGATCGACGTGATCGAGAAATACTATAACAAGGACGTGCAGGTAAGCGATGCAGACGTCTCAAAAGCCGAGCTTGACGCCGTATATGCGGACACCAAGACGCTCTTTTCCAAAGGCGTGATCAAATTGGTGCCATACGTGATCAAGGTGAAAAAATAGTCTAAATTTGAGGAATTTATGGCGCGGGGTTTGTGCGCGGACAGCGCGAGTTTGCTCGCGGTAGCGCAAGTCGCGCGCAGCACAGCCGCCCGCGCAAGCTGAAATTTCACAAAATTCCACCGCTTGAAATTTTAAAGCGGCGGAATTTTATATTGATTGTAGCCCGGCAATTCTAAATTTAAAACGATGCATCCTCTAAAAGCATGCCTAAGTGATTTGTTTGGGCTCATAATTATATGTGCTGCCATCGGGCTTTTTTTAACGCGCAATTCAAAGTAAAATTTTAAAATCCTCGAGCGAAAAGAGTAAAATTTTATCGCTTTTTAGGTTACGTAGTTCGCCGCTAAAGCCGCTTTTGGAAAACAGCGCGAGCAGATCGGGCGCGAGGTGCGCTTTTTCGCATTTGAGCATTAGCTCGTTTAGCACGTTTTTTGAAATTTTTCGCTCCTTGTATTTGCACTCGCCCGCGACGCAAAAGCTCTCAAATTTCGCGTAGATGTCGATCTCGACCTCTTTGTTCCAGAAGCTTGAAATTTGCGAAATCTCTAAATTTAGATACTTCGCGAGTAGCTCTTTGCTTAAAATTTCAAACTCGAGCCCCGCGTAGGCGTTGAAATCCGCTTTGATTAGGCTTAGCACGCGCTCTATCTCGCCGCGCCGCAGCGCGGGCAGGTTCGGCTCGATAAATCTAAACCAAAACCTCGCAAAGTTGCTGCTGAAATGGACTTTGTCGGTGATATGGTAGCGGCGCAGTGCGCGCGGGAGGCGGTCGTTTTTGCGCTCTTTTTGCGCCCTTTGCTCGCTTGATTTTTCGGTGATTAAAAACTTCGCGTTTATGAGATCTGCGGTGATTTTTTGTGCCGTAAACCGCGGTAAGATTTTTGAAATTCCGATCTTTTTGCGGTCGCTTCTAGCGAATTTCATCAGCGCCTTTTTGATCTGCTCTTCGCACTCGCCGCCGAATTTAAAACGCTCGCCGAGATGTTCAAAGCAGAGCAAAATTTCATTTTCGATCGCTTCGAAAACGTCCGCGTAGCCGCTTATACAGCCTATCTCGTCAAATACGAAATGAAACTGCAAAATCGCGTCGATACCAACATCGCCTAAATTTCGCGCAGTGTCTTTTAACTCGTAAATTTCGCCCTCCTTGCGGGCATAATTTTAGCGAGTTTGGATATAATTTGCAAAAATTTTGGAGTCGCGCTTTGGATTTTCAAACGATCAAAGAAAATATCATCTTAAAAGAGGGGGTTAAATACTTCGATTTCGCCGCCTCGGGGCTCGCGTATCGCCCTATAGAAGCGGAGATCGAGCGCGTGCTTGCAACATATGCCAACGTCCACTCCGCAGGCGGAGCCAACGCCGAGATTACGAGCGATTACTACGAAAATGCAAGAGCCAAAATCAAAAAGCTTCTGGGCTGCGAGGAGCGCTACTATCTTATCTCGTGCGGTTTTGGCGCAACTGTGGCGATTAAGAAGCTTTGGGAAATTCTAGGCATCTACCTGCCGCCCGCGACGCGAGATAGGCTTGGCTTACGGCGCGAGAGCCTAAAAGATCTGCCGCTTTTCATCATCTCGCCTTTTGAGCATCATTCCGTGGAGATCAGCCTAAGGCAGGGGCTTTGCGAGGTCGTGCGCGTGCCGCTGGATCCAAGTGGGCTGATGGATTTTGCGCGCTTGGGCGAAATCCTATCCGCGAACAAAGGGCGCGAAATTTACGGCGTGCTTACCGCGGCATCAAACGTGACGGGGCTTAAGCTTGATTACAAGCGCGCTTACTTGATGCTCAAGGCGCACGGCGGGCGGCTATTTGTGGACGCTAGCGCGCTCATCGCGCACGAAAACGTAGATACCAGCTTTTGCGACGGAGTGTTTTTCGGCGCGCACAAGCTTTTGGGCGGCGTGGGCGCCAGTGGGATTTTAGCGGTGCGAAAGGAGCTTTTGCGCGGCGAGGAGCCGACGTTCGCGGGAGGCGGCACAATCAAATACGCAGATGCCCTAACGCAGCGCTTTATAATCGATAAGGAGCGCTTGGAGGAGGCGGGCACGCCCGGCATCATCGCGCTGGTGCGGACCTATCTTGCCCTAAAGCTTCGCAAAAGCGCGGGGCTAGAGGCGATCAAGTCGCGCGAAGAGGCGATCTGCAGGCGCTTCATAAGCGAAATTTCAAAAATCCCCGAGATTGAAATTTACGGCAATCTGACCGCGCCGCGCGTGCCGATCTTTGCTTTTAATATGCGAGGACTCGGCGCAGACGCGCTAGCCGGGGTGCTCGGGCAGAAATTTGAGATCCAGACTCGCGCAGGATGCGACTGCGCCGCGCCTTACGGCTTTGATCTGCTCGGTTTGCAACCCGATACCGAAATGTCGCGCAAACCCGCTTGGGTGCGGGCTAGCTTCTCGTTCATCCACGACGAAAGCGACGTAGATTTCTTGGCGGAGGCGCTAAGACAGATCGCTCAAATCCGCGATAAAATCACCTTCGTAGCAGGCAAATACCGCTGCGGCAGCGTAAATTAAGCTCGTGAAATTTTATAGCAAGAGCCGCTTTTAAATTTCACGGCGCAGGATTTTGCGACATAAAATTTTGTCGGTGAAATTTCGTAGCGTAAAATTTTATGGCTTGGAATTTTAAAGCGTAGAATTTTATGTGCGGCTCGGGCAGCAGATACTCCGTGCCGATTGGGACGCGAAATTCTTCGGCATAAAATTTCGCGGCTTGGATTTTGAAATTTTAAATTGCGAGCTGAATTCTGGCGGTAAATTTTGTGCTGCGGAATTTTGCGCCGTGAAATTTGAGCGGTAAAATTCTGTGCTGCGCGAATAAATTTTTTGGCATCGCCAAATTTTAAAATTTTGGAATTTCAAAATTTTGAGCGGTAAAATTTGAAATTCCGCAAAACCGAATTTTGCTCGGCAGAATTTCACGGCGAGAAATTTTACCGCAGAGCCCGCGGCGGCAAAAATTGGCGCGGTCGCGCCCGTGCGAAAGCTAAATTAGAGCGCAAGCCGCTTGTAAATAAGAGCACAAATTTTAAGAAGCGAAATCTGCACTGCTAAAAGGCGCAAAATTTCACCGAATTTACTCGCCGAATTCCTTCTGCAGTTTATAAACCTTATCGTAATCGACCCCCTCGATGATGCGCGGACGCGAGGCGTTGAAATCCGCGTTTATCACCGAGCGAGCGGGGTCAAACTCGGGCAGCTCGGTCATCTCTAAAATTTCTGCGATCGCGTGGATGAGATCGTCGTTTAAAAACGGCCTGTCTTTGGCTGCCGCGATGCGCGCCCAAATATCAGCGTTTTGCTCTTTGAACTTATCCGACGCCATGAAAATCAGCGGGATTTCGAGCGTGAAGCGGTTGATGCCGCCGTGGATCAGCTTGCCGCGGTATTGATAAAGGCTCTGGGCGTGGTCGCTGAAATAGACTATCAGCGTGTTGTCGCTCGCAAAAATTTTATAAATTTCGCTTACTATAAAATCGTTGTAAGCCACGGTGTTTAGGTAGTGTGCGAGCTCTTTTTTCTGCCCTCCATCAAGCGGCTCGCGCGAGATATCCGCGGCGCTAAATTTAGCAAAGCTTTTCGGATAGCGAAACTCGTAGCTCGGGTGCGAGCCCATCAGATGAAGGATGAAAAATTTATCCTTCATCTGCGCGTTGCCCACCTCTGCGGCGGAGCTTTCGTCCTTGTGCGCAAGAGGCGATCTTTTCGCGCCCGATTTGAAATTTTTTATACTCGGAAGCATGACCTCGTCGAGCGAGTAGGCGTATTTGTAAACCGGGATTTGATTCGTAAAGTCCGAATGATCCGTCATCTGTGCACTCGCGCCGCTTGCTACCGCCCACTGCCCGTAGCGCTCCTGGTTGCTGATCCAAAAGGTCTCGTAGTTTGCCAGCCGTGCGAGATTTACGATGTCGAGGTTGGCGCTCCACGGGCGCTGCTTTTCGCTCTCGTAATTTCCGAAATTTAGCACGTATTTTAACACGTCGTTAGTCTTAGCTCCAGGCGAGACGACATCGCTAAAAGCGATTAAATTTCCGCTTTGCTCAAGCGCTTGCAGATTCGGCGTGGTGGGCAGATAGTAGCCGTATAGGCTCATAAAATTTCGCTGCAGGCTCTCTCCGATAATAAAAATGACGTTTGAGATGCGGTTTGGCGCGGTTTTATGCGAATGCGAGGCGTAAATGCTTTGGTATCCCGCTTGCAGCTCGCGCACGCTTTTAAAATCGGCGCCGAAATAATCCTTCGTAACGAAAGCAAAGTTGTAAATCGGAATTTTATTTAGCGCGATTATGATGCTGGCGCGCATTTTCGAGCTTTTGGCTACGTAGCTTTTAAACGCCGCATGCGCGATAAAAACAAGCAAGCTAAGCAAAAAGGCTAGCTTTATCGCGCGACATAGCTTCATCCGTGCTCGCTGGCTCACTCTAAGCCTAAGAGCGGCGAAGACGAAGATCAAAAGCGCCAAAAAAGCCGCGATAAGCTTAAAATTTAAAAACGCATGCGCGAACTCGAAGGCCTCCTTGGGCGTCGTTTGCACTAGCGCGTCCAGCGTGCCGTGCGAGTAGGTAAGCTCCAGGCTAAAGATCAAAAAAATCTGAGCGATCGCAAAGGCTACGTTTATCGCCAGAAGCGCAAAGGAGAGAATTTTATATAGCCTGGCGCTGTAAAAGCTGAGCACGTAAAGCGCGAAAAAAAGTATCGTCACGCCGCAGATCGCAGACGCCACGAAAAACAGCGCCTGAGAGGAGAACAGCTCGCCGCTGCGCGCGATAAGAAGCAGCCCGAGCGCTAAATTTAATACTAAAACTAGCGCGTATGTGTTTAGTACCGCGCCATCAAATACCGATAGGAGGCTAAATCTGTCTTTTAAAAATGCGCCGATATTTTTTGCTAGGCTCATGAAATTCCTTTGATGATTGCGTTTAAAAAACGAAGATAAAAAATACGACGCCGATTAGAATTCTATAAATTCCAAACGGGATGAAATCAAACTTCGAAACGAAGCTTAGAAATAGCTTGATCGCCGCAAGCGCCACGACGAACGCTACTGCGCCGCCTATGAGAAAGGTCGTGATGTTGTCAGAGTTTTGCGCGAAGGTGTCTAAATTTTTATAGGTGTCGTAAAAAGTCGCCGTAAACATCGTAGGGATCGCGAGTAGGAAGCTAAAGCGCGCGGCTAGGTTTCTGCTTAGCCCGCACAAAAGCCCTGCGATGATGGTAGCGCCGCTGCGCGAAGTGCCCGGCACCATCGCAAAACATTGCGAAAGCCCGATGATGAAGGCCTGAACGTATGAAATTTGATCCAGATGCTCTAGCTCGCTTTCTCTCGGGCGCGCCTTACGAAAGAGCTCGACCGCGATAAAAATAACGCCCCAGCCGATCAGCGCGTAGGCGACGGTCTGCGGCGCGAATAGAGATTTGATGCTTTTATAGAGCAAAAATCCGATCGTGGCGGTGGGGATGAAACCCACGACGAGCTTGCACCAGAGCTTAAAATCAACCAAAAGCCGCTTGTAAAACATCGCGACGACCGCTAAAATCGAGCCTAGCTGGATAACGACTTCGAAGCATTTAAGCGTATCGGTTTGCTGCAGGCCCATCAGTTTTGCAGCTAGGATCATGTGCCCGGTCGAGCTTACGGGTAGAAACTCAGTCAGCCCCTCGACGATGCCTAAAATCACGGCGTCAAATATATTCATCCATTTTTTCCTTTAAATTTGCTAAATTTTGCGTGATCGAAGCGGGCCTGTAGATCGCCTCTACCATCGCGATATAATCGGGCTTAAGAATTAAAATTTCATTTAAATTTTCTAAGCTTATGCCGCCGATTACGGCGATTGGGAGGTTTAAAGATTTTCGCGCCTCTTGCACAAGCGCATCGGGGCAAAGCGGCGCATCAGGCTTTGTCTTGCCGCGCCTGAGCGAGCCGAAGGCTACATAGCTAGCGCCCTGCGCCTCGGCCCTTTGCGCGCGAGCAAGATCAGCATAGCAGCTAACGCCGATGATCTTATCCGCGCCTAAAAACTCACGCACCTGCGCCGTCTCGCCGTCGTCCTTTCCGATATGCACGCCATGCGCACCAAGCTTTTTAGCAAGCGCTGCATCGTCGTTTATGATGAGTTTGGCGCCGTAATCCTCGCAAAGACCGATGAGAGAGCGGATTAAAGCTTCATTCCGCGCGGCGAGCTTGCTGCGATACTGCACGAGCTTTACGCCGCAGCGTAAAATTTCATCTATCTGCGAAAAGATAGTTTGCGGCGGCGTTAAGCTATCGTCGCTAAGTGCGTAAATTTCACTCATCTATCTTTTTCGGCATCGGCGCGCCGTTTAGAATGCAGTTGGTGACATCCCAAAATTTTTCAGAATACATTCCGCGCTTAGCCTCTTTGGCCTCCTCGGCGGCTTTTAAAAGAAGTTCGCTATCGTCGGTTATCGGCACGGCAAATCCCGCCGCTACCAGATCTAATCGCAGATTACTTTTAGGATCGCTTACGTCGCAAACATAGGCGTCATTGCCGCGATCGATTAAATTTACGTAGTAGCGCTTGCCGGGTTTTATCACAGACTCGAGAGCTTTTTTATATTCTTTGTCGAATTTCCTTAGCTCTTTGGCGTCCGTTATGCACCTAGAAGCGCCCGCGGCGATTATGTTTAAATTTTTTAAGTCGCAGGGAAAGAAACGATCTTTTTGAGCTTTTCTAAAGGTAAAAACGAAGGTTCTGCCGTCATCGCCAAGACCTGCAAATGCGGCGATGCCGTATCTGTCTTTTTGCTCCGCAAAGCTCTGCGTGCAGAGCAAAATCGCAAGTGCTAAAAATATCTTTTTCATAGGATTCCTCTTGGGCGGCGCAAATTCTGTGAGAGGAATTTGCGCCTAAATTTTGCGGATTATTTTAAATTATACTTTTCCAAAAGTTTTTCGTAGCTTCCGTCCTTTTTCATCTCCTCAAGCGCCGCATTAAATTTAGCGACCAGCTCGGGATACTTGCCCTTATCGAATGCGATCGAAAAGCCCTCGCTGCCGTCGGATTCTTTAAAAAATGCGGTTAGATCGTCATTTTTCTTAAGATACTCGTAGCCCACGGATGAATCCACGCAAAGCGCGTCGATCTTTTTGTTTTTAAGCGACATGACGGCTACAAAAACGTTTTCCGTAGCGCTAACTTCGGCGCCTTTGATATCTCTGATCGCAAGCTCCTGAATGGTGCCTAGCTGCGCGGCAAGACGCTTACCCTGTAGATCCGCCTTGGAATTTAACGAGCTATCGTCCTTACGCTTGACATATAAATTTTCGACCTTGTAGTAAGGATTTGTGAAATCGATAGCCTTTTTACGAGCCGGCGTCGCGCTCATGCCCGAGGCGATCATATCGATCTTGCCGCTTTTAATCGCAGGGATTAGCCCGTCAAAGCTCATATTTAAAATTTCATATTTAACCCCCGCGCGCTTGGCAAGCTCGGCTACCAGATCCATATCAAAGCCGGTAACCTTCGAGTTTTCATCCACGAACTCAAACGGCGGATACTCGGCGTTTGTACCTACGATGAGCGTATCTTTGGTGATGTCTTTAGCGATTAGCGAACCGCAAAGCAAAGCGCCCGCAACTAAAAATCTCATAAATTTTTTCATTTCCCTCTCCTTTAGTGGTTTAAAATTTTATTTAGAAATTCTTTCAATCTCGGATTTTGCGGATTTTCAAATACGTTTTTAGGCGTATCGTCCACAGCGATATTGCCGCCCTCCATAAAAAAAATCCTATTTGCGACATTGCGTGCAAAGCCCATCTCGTGCGTTACCACAAGCATCGTAATGCCCTCTTTGGCGACCTCTTTCATTATACCTAACACCTCGCCGATCATCTCGGGATCTAACGCCGAGGTAGGCTCGTCGAATAAAATCACATCCGGATTTACCGCCAAACTTCTAGCGATTGCGATGCGTTGCTTTTGTCCGCCGCTAAGCTTGTGCGGATAAGTATAGGCCTTATCGCTAAGACCGACCTTTTGTAGCAGCTCCTCGGCTTTTGCGTAGGCTTGTTCTTTAGTATAAATGCCCGCTTTTATGGGCGCTAGAGTTAAATTTTCCAGCACGTTTTTATTTGCAAAGAGGTTGAAATGCTGAAACACCATACTAACTTTGCGGCGAATTTTATTAATATCAGTGTGCTTATCAGTAATATCCTCGCCGTCTATTTTAATAGTGCCGCCGCTTGGAATTTCAAGCAGATTTAAGCAACGCAAAAAGGTCGATTTACCACCGCCGCTTGGACCGATAATAGCTACGATATCGCCTTTATTTATGGTCTTTGAAATTCCTTTTAGCACCGATAAATTGCCGTAGGATTTGGTTAAATTTGATATTTCAATCATTGCGGTTTAACCTACTTTCTAGCATTTTTACTAAAAACGAGAAAAATTTCACGCTTGCATAGTAAAGCACTGCGGCAAAAAGTATCGGCTGGACGGTATAAAGCGCAGCCTGCATGCTTTTTGAAAAAAACGTAAGGTCGGTAATTGCGACCAAACCTACGACCGAGGTCTCTTTAAATAGGCTAATAAACTCATTCGCAAGCGCAGGCAAAATGTTTTTTATCGCCTGCGGAAAGACGATCTCTTTCATCGCCGTGCCGTAGCCTAGCCCCATCGCGCGCGCAGCTTCCATCTGGCCGCGATCGACGCTATTTATGCCGCCGCGCACGATCTCCGCGACGTAAGCTGAGCTATTAAGCCCCAGCGCAAAGATCGCAGCTGCGATATTATTGCTCCACGTAGCAAAGACAATAAACACAAACACCATCAGCTGGATAACGATTGGAGTTCCGCGGATGATATCCACGTATTCGTCGATAATGAAGCTTAAAAATTTATTGTTTAGAAATTTTAAAAATGCCAGCATAAATCCTAATGCGATACCGATCACGATGCCGCCGGAGGTCAAAATAAGAGTGATGCCGTAGCTTTTGGCGTATGAAATTTTTTGCGCTTCGCTCAGTTCGGGATAGGTGAAATAAAGTCCCACGGCGATTACAGTCAAAACAAATACGACCTTTAAAATTTTTTCGTTCAACCAAGGCACCTTTTTCTTAAAATTTAAACGGCAAGAATACTAAAATTTCGTTAAAATCTGGCTAAATTCCGAAAGTAAAATTTTATTTGAAATAGAGTAAAATTAGCTTTTTTAAAAGGAGGCAACGATGAGCTTTTGGACCTATTGCGCAATCGCGATATATTTCGGCGCGCTTATTTTTATAGGTAGGTATTATTATGACAAGAATGCGAGCTTAAGTGAGTATCTGCTCGATAATCGCCGCCTGGGCCCATTCGTAACGGCACTTAGCGCGGGCGCTAGCGATATGAGCGGCTGGATGCTTTTGGGAGTGCCGGGCGCGATGTTCGCAACGGGGATTTGCAATATCTGGATAGCTCTAGGACTTTGCGTGGGCGCGTGGTGCAACTATAAATTTCTTGCAAAAAGGCTTAGAATTTACACCGAGGTAGCAAGCGACAGCGTCACGATCCCAGATTTTTTAGAAAACCGCTTTAAAGACCGCACCAAGACGCTTCGCATCATCTCAGGACTTTTGATCATCATATTTTTTACGCTCTATGTTAGCAGCGGCATAATCGCGGGCGGCAAGACCTTTGAGAGCTTTTTCGGGCTAAATTTTACATACGGCGCGGTCGCTACGATCTTAATCGTAGTGTTTTATACCTTTTTCGGCGGATTTAAGGCCGTCGCGATCACGGACGCGTTTCAGGGCGCGCTGATGTTTGCGGTGCTTATTTTGATCCCTCTGTTTTCTTATCGCGCGCTGCAGATCCCTGCGGACAGTTCCTTTTTGGCACAGGTGCGGCTCTACGGCGCGAGCCACCTAGATCTATTTTATAATCAAAGCTTCTTGGGCGTTTTAGGCTTGCTTGCTTGGGGGCTCGGATACTTCGGTCAGCCGCATATCATCGTGCGCTTTATGGCGATTAGAAGCTCGCGCGAGCTTGATAGCGCTCGCCGCATCGGAATTTCGTGGATGGTGCTAGGTCTAGTAGGCGCCATGCTTAGCGGCCTGATCGGCTTTGTCTATTTTTCGCAAAAGGGCCTTAGCATAGACGATCCCGAAAAAATTTTCCTTGAGCTCGGTAAAATTTTCTTTCATCCATTTATCTTAGGCGTGATAATCTCTGCTGTGCTGGCGGCGATTATGAGCACCATCTCAAGCCAGCTTTTGGTAAGCGCTAGCGCGGTTACGAAGGATTTTATCTTCGCGTTTTATAAAAAAGAGGTGAGCGAGCGCACGCAGACGCTAAGCAGCCGTATCGCCGTCGTGATCATCGCCGCAGTCGCCGCGATCTTGGCGTTTGGCTCAAACGATACGGTGCTAAACGTCGTCGGAAACGCTTGGGCGGGATTTGGCGCGAGTTTCGGCGCAGTGCTGCTTTTTAGCCTGTATTCTAAAAAGATGAGTGCGCTCTCGGCTTTGGTGGGTATGCTCGTAGGCGGTATCACGGTCATTTGCTGGATCTTATCGGGGCTTTCGGCGGTCGTTTATGAGCTGCTGCCGGGCTTTTGCTTTTCGGCGCTTGTGATACTGCTCGTAAATCGCTACAACTCCGTGCTCGATAAGATGGCGGATGAGCCTAATGCCGCGCAAATTTCGCAGGAATTCGAAAAGATGAAAGAGCAGAGTTTGGGAAGTAAAAATGGCTAACGTAAAGTGCCCGCACTGCGGCTCGCAGGTCGATATAGACGAGGCGCTGCAGCGCGATATCAAAGCTAAATTTGAAGATGAAATTTTGCAGCAGAAGCGAAAGTGGCAGCAGCAGCAAAACGAAGCCACGCTTAAATTTGAAGCCGAGATCGCCGCTAAGCGCGAGGAGTACGCGAAGCATCTGGCGCAACTGCAAGCGAAGGAAAACGCATTCGAGCAGCGCGTAAAAGCGGCGACCGATTCCGCGCTAAACAGCGAGCGGGAGAAAATTTTAGCTTTTGCAAAATCTCAGATCGAGAGCGAAACCGCGGCGAAATTTGAAATTTTACAAAAGGAGCTGCAAGAAAAATCGCAAAGAATTTCTGAGCTAAATTTAATAAAGGCCGAAATGGAAGCGCAAAAGCGTAAATTTAGCGAGCTTGAAGCCGAAAACAAAGCCAAATCCGAGATCGAGCTAACCAACCGCATGAACATGGAGCGTGAGCGGCTTTCGAAACAAATTTCGCAGGAAAACGAGCTGAAATTCCGCCAAAAAGATGAGCAGATCCAAAGCTTAATCGGCCAAATAAACGAGCTCAAGCGCCGCTCAGAGGTGGGCTCGCAGCAGCTTCAGGGCGAGGTGCAGGAGCTCGCGCTACAGGAGTATCTGCGGCTAAATTTTCCTTTGGACGAGATAGATGAGGTCAAAAAGGGCGCGCGCGGCGCAGACTGCGTGCAGATGGTGCATACGAGGGAGTTTGCTGGCTGCGGTAAAATTTTATATGAGAGCAAGCGCACGAAAAGCTTCGAGCCCAAATGGATCGACAAACTCAAAGATGATATGATAGGCGAGGGCGCGCAGATCGGCGTTATCGTCACCGAGCAGATGCCGCCTCACAGCCCTAGGCTGCACCAAGCGCCGAGCGATGCTAGCATCTGGATCTGCTCGTTTGAGGAATTTAAGGGGCTTTGCGCCGTCTTGCGCGAACATGTCGTGGCGCTTGCGTTTGCCAAAAGATCGGGTCAAAATCAAGATAGCAAAACGGCGATGCTCTACGACTATCTGACCTCGCCCGAGTTTGCAAACCAGATAAAGACGATCGTATCGGCATTCGTCGGCATGCAGGAGAGCCTAAACAAGGAGCGCAACGCGATGGAGCGTATTTGGAAACAGCGTGAAAAACAGATCGCCCGCGCGCGAGACGGCGCGATCGCGATGCACGCAAGTATCAGAAGTATCGCAGGAAGCGGCGTAGCGCAGCTGGAGGATGTCGATGAAATTTTAAGCCTCGAGGCGATTGCGGCGGAGGGCGAAGCGGAGGATTAGGCTAACATCGGCTCAGATAGGCTCGGCTCTGCGCGCTGCGAAGCTAGAATTTGCATAGTAGCATAACGCTCAGCTTGAGACGGCGTGAGATTAAAATTTTGTAAAATAATTCAGTATCTGTCTATGATAGAGCGGCACTAAAATTTTGTGAAATATCAAGTAACAGTTTTGGCGCTAAAAATTTTGTCTATAAATTTTACCCCGATAGCGGCATTGCTTACGTGGCGACGAAATTTTGTTTTGAAATTTCATCTCAGCAAATACACTTGCGGTGGCGCAAAAATCGTTTGCTAAATTTATATTTCGATAAAACTTAGTTACTGCCGCGATAAGAATGCTATTTGCGTAAAATTTATTGACTAGATATGCCCGAGGCCATAAAATTCGTTTAAAAATTTATGACGAGCGTTTTCGAAAATGTTCGCATCAAAGCTCTTGTAAGGTTCTTGCTAAAATTTGTCGCAAAGACTTTACACAAAAATCCTAGGCAAAGCATTATGCTGGATTTACATTAAATTCGCAGTAAGTCTGCGCGTCAAATTTGTATTAAAATCAGTGGCGAAAGTTTTTGCTAAAGCTCGCGCTAAAATTCGTGGCAGAATTTTAAAATTTCGCTTTACCGCGCCGTGAAAATTCTAAAATTTTGGTTCGCAAAATTCATAAAAATTTATAAAATTTTTCAAAATCCTAGCGTTAAAATTTTAAAATTCCTAACTTTTTCAAAATAAATTTTAAATTTCGCAAACTCCCTTGCCATAGCCATTTGCGTGGCAAAATTTTATCGCGCAAAAGCGCTTGTTACCAATCGTTAACCCCCCCCCCCCCCCCCCTATCATTCCGCAGTTGTTTTGCGTACGGTGGTTTGCATGCATAAGACTCGTTTTGTACGCCGTAGCCGCAGGCGTGGGCGCGTCGCACTAAAGGGGGTGCGCTTTAGTATCTCTTAGCGTTTCGGCACGTTTTAGCGTTTTGCTGCGCCATAGCGCTTCGGCGCGCCTTTTCGCGCGAGCTGCGAAAACACCCATAAAACGAATGAGAGGCTGTGCTAGCCGCTCGAGGCAGGCGGCTCGCTTGATTTGCATAATTTATAAAGAGGTAAAATATGCGTATCTTAGGTAACATTATTTGGTTTTTTATGGCTGGTTGGATCCTTGCTATCTTGACCTATTTGTCGGGTTTGATCCTTACCATTTTAGTCGGACTGCTCCCGCAGGATTAGGTCTTATGGAATACGGCAAATTTCTATCTTTGCCCTTCACCAACGACATGGCGCACAAAAATAAAAGCTCGCTTGCCGTCGCTGCAGTGCCGCTACAAAACTGTGAATATGACGTAACGCCCCAAAAAGTATCCGTAGCGACGATAATAGCTACAGTTTGTATCGTAGCGATTGCCTTGCCTGCAGTAGCGATTGCGGAACCGGGGCTGACTACTAGAGATGATGCGGAGATCTCTAAGTTGGCGACAAATTTAATGACCGTTAAATACGATCTGGACGCCTACTATATCTCTCAAGGCAAATTCGCATCCGATTTTTCGGTTATGACGAATGTTCCGTTAGAGCCTAACGGAGCGAATTCTGCTTATCTGAAAAGCTTGAAGGGAGATAAATGTTTCCTAATCAGCGTGGACGGCGAAAATAAAACGATCACCATCGCAAAAGGTCCCGATGCCGAAAATAATATCTGCCGGGGAGCGTATGAATTACCGGGCGTCCCTAAAATGCTATCGGAGCTTATTAGCGTAAAAAAGAGTTATTAATTCACGCGATTTAAGCGTAGATTAGATTTATCGCAGCGGATTTAAGAGCCCTGAAATTTTATATAAAATTTCGTCTTAAATTTTATGCCGCCTTATGCGCATGAAAGTGATCTACTCGAAAATCAGATAAAGTTGCGCGCTTTGGTGTGAAATTTAGCCACGATTTGAGTGAGCCTAAGTTCCATAAAATTACGCGGTTAGAATTTTAACGCCGTTTTAAGATTATTTTTGTAAAATCACATTTCTTTTTCACCGCTGGCGGGCTCATAGCTCAGTTGGTTAGAGCATCCGGCTCATAACCGGATGGTCCTAGGTTCAAGTCCTAGTGAGCCCACCACCACAAAATTTCGGCTTTTCACCACACCAAAATTCCATAAAATTTTATGCGTCGTTTTTCCTTTGAAATTCTGTTTCATAACTTCAAAAAACAAAGCCTGCCGCAGAATTTCAGCTTTAAAATGCGGCAAGCTCGCGATTGAATTTTCAAATTTAACTTTCATTTGGCGACCGATTAAATTTTATTTTATGGCAAGTTGCGGTAGAATTCCGTTAAAATTCTTAGTGCAGGGAGATGTCCATGTCAGAAAATCAAATGAAAAAAGGCGGAATTTTAGCCTTTTATTTTAACTCAAGCTTGCTTTGGCGCATCATTATCGCTTTAGTGTTGGGCTCTGCGATCGGTATGTTACTACCTAAAAATATGCCGGTGGGCGATACAACGTGGGTGGCGATTTTAACACCTTTGGGAGATCTTTTCGTGCGGCTTTTAAAGATGATCATGGTGCCGATCATCATCTGCTCGCTCATCGTGGGCACTAGCAGCATCTCGCCCGCGCACCTGGGTAAAGTAGGCGTTAAGGCGATCATATTTTACGCTATAACGACGCTTTTTGCGATCGTCATCGGCCTAGCGTGTGCGTTTGTATTTTCTCCGGGTAGCGGGCTTGATCTAAGCGATGCGTCCAAGGCTGTCGAAAAGGCAGCGAACGCGCCTAGTATGAGTAAAATTTTGCTTAATATAATTCCTACGAATCCTTTTGATTCCATAGCCAAGGGCGAAATTTTGCCGATAATCGCGTTTTGCTTATTTCTTGGCGTAGGGCTTGCGTTTTGTCGCGACAGTAGTGATGCTCGTATTAAAAGCTCCGCTGATACGGTTTATAATTTTTTCGACGGAATGAGCGAGATTATGTTTAAGGTCGTGCATTGGGTGATGCAATACGCACCAATCGGCGTTTTTGCGCTAATGTTTGTAGTGTTTAATAAAAGCGGTATCGAGGCTTTCAGCTCGCTATTAAATGTCACGATTACCCTATACGTGGGACTTGCAATTCAAGTATTTGCGGTTTATTGCGTTATTTGTATGCTTATCGGAGTTAGCCCGATTAAATTCCTTAAAAAAGTGCGTCCGCCGATGCTTACGGCTTTTGTTACCCGCAGCTCCAACGGCACGCTTCCGATTACGATGCAAACCGCCGAAGATATGGGAATTCCAAAGGCGATCTACGGCTTTGTTTTGCCCGTGGGTGCTACGGTGAATATGAACGGCACGACCGTGTATTTGGGCGTGTGCACGCTCTTTATCGCTAATGCTTGCGGTATCGATCTAAACAGCAGCCACTACCTCACGATCATCATCACTTCGATGCTTGCGGCGATCGGAACTGCTGGAGTTCCGGGAGCTGGTGCGCTGATGCTGCTTTTAGTGCTCGAATCTATCGGCGTCAAGGTAAGCGGTAATGTAGCGATCGCTTACGGAATGATTTTAGGCATTGATGCGATTTTGGATATGGGGCGAACCTCGATGAACGTAACGGGCGATGTTGTGGCGTCGATCTACGTCGCAAAGAGCGAAAACGAAATGGATATGAGTAAGTGGGAAAATTAGCCCAAGTAAAATTTAGAAAGGACGAGCTATGAAAAGAGTTGGAATTATCGGTGGAATGGGACCTTTGGCGAGTGCGGATCTGTATATGAAGATCATAGAAGAGACTGCGGCGAGCAGCGATCAAGAAAATATTCCGCTTGTAATCGATAGCTATCCGCAGATCGAAGATCGCACGGCGTTTATCTTAGGCAAAGGTGAAAATCCGCTTCCGCGCCTAAGCGAGAGCGCTGTTAGGCTCAAAAATGCAGGCTGCAAGGCGTTTGCGATGGCGTGCAACACGGCGCATTTTTTCGCAGACGATGTAGAAGCTGCGGCGGAAATCCCGCTAATTCATATCGCTGAGGTCACCGTAAAAGCGATCCGCAAAAATTATCCAAACGCCCATAAAATCGCTGTGCTAGCCACTATCGGTACAAAAAAAGCTAAAATTTACGACGATCCGCTCAAAGAAGCGGGGCTAATCAGCGTGGAGCTTGGTGAAGAAAATCAAGCGGTTTTGATGGATTGCATCTACAAAGGCGTTAAGGCGGGCAAGACTGCCGAATACGTGGGGGCTTTTGAGAATTTGCTAGGCAAAATCGATGCTGATATTTACGTCGTTGCCTGCACCGAGCTGCCGCTATTTTTGCCGTTAATCAAAAGCGATAAAATTTTCGTTGATCCTACTAGAGAGCTTGCCAAAGCGATCGTGGAATTCTCAAGATCGTAGAGCCGCAAGGCTTTGCAAGCGCGAATTTTAAACCGCAAAATTTTACGATGATTTAAGTCGTGAAATTTTACGGAACTATATTGAACCAAAATTCCATCGAGGCGGAATTTTACGATAGCAAAATTTCATCACAGTATTTTAAGCTTAAAATTTTGTCAAAATTTAATCCGCAAAACCCAGAATGTAAAACCTCCGAAATAAAATTCCGTAACAAAATTTGCTCGTAAAATTTCGCACCCAAATTTAAGCTAAAATTCCATTAAATTTGACCGTTTCTAAAGCCCGAATTTAATATAATCGCTTCAACCGAAAAAAGGATCAAAATGAGCGACTATACCCACCTGCACCTTCACACCGAGTATTCGCTGCTAGACGGCGCGAATAAAGTAAGCGAGCTCGCCGAGCTTTTACAGAGCCGCGGTACCAAGGCGTGCGCGATCACTGACCACGGCAATATGTTCGGCGCGATAGACTTTTATCAGACGATGAAAAAGCACGGTATCAAGCCGATCATCGGCATCGAGACCTACCTGCACAACCATGATGACATCGGCGATAAAAGCGACCGCCAGCGCTACCACTTGATACTGCTTGCCAAAAACGAGACGGGCTACAAAAATTTAATGTATCTTAGCTCGCGCGCGTTTCTGGACGGCTTCTATTACTACCCGAGGATCAACAAAAAAATTTTAAAAGAGCACAGCGAGGGGCTCATCTGCTCCTCGGCGTGCCTAGCGGGCGAGGTGGAATTTCATCTAAATAGAAGCGAGCGAAATTTAAAGCGCGGTGCGGGCGGCTACGAAGCGGCGAAAAAAGCGGCGCTTGAGTATAAGGAAATTTTCGGCGAGGATTTTTACCTCGAGATCATGCGACACGGCATCGGCGAGCAGTTAAACGTCGATAAAGACCTCATCCGCCTCTCGCGCGAAATCGGCGTCAAGATCATCGCTACCAACGACGCTCACTATGCGCGCAAGGACCGTGCCAAGGCCCACGACGTCTATCAGTGCATCTCGATGGGCAAGACGATCAACGACGGCGACCGCCTAAAACACGTCGTTTCGGAATTTTACGTAAAAAGCGACGAGGAGATGAGGCGGCTTTTCGCGGACATCCCCGAAGTGATCGAAAATACCGCCGAGATCGTAGATAAGTGCAATCTCAAATTTGCCTTCGACGAGAAGGACTATGCGCCCACACCGCCGAATTTTAAATTTACGATCGAATACGCCGATAGGCTCGGGCTTTCGCTGCCGCAGCCCTCGGAGCGCTATAGCTTTGCAAACGACGATTTTTTATTCGATCATCTCTGCCGCGAAGGGCTTAAAGAGCGTCTTAAATTTATCGATCCGCAGAATCATGAAATTTATCGCGAGCGCCTGGAAAAGGAGCTTGCCATTATCAAAAATATGCATTTTTCTGGCTATATGGTCATCGTGCAGGATTTCATCAACTGGGCGAAGGATCACGATATCCCCGTAGGCCCCGGTCGCGGCTCTGCGGCAGGCAGCATCTGCGCGTATGCACTTCGCATTACCGACCTCGATCCGATCCCGTACAATCTGCTTTTCGAGCGATTTTTAAATCCGTCGCGTATCTCGATGCCCGATATCGACGTGGATTTTTGCCAGGCGCGCAGAGGCGAGGTGATCGACTACGTCATCGATCAGTACGGCAAATTTAACGTCGCGCAGGTTGCGACCTTCGGTAAGCTGCTCGCGCGCGGCGTCATCCGCGACGTGGCTCGCGTCTGCGACATGCCGCTTTCACAAGCCGATAAGATGGCAAAGCTGATCCCCGATAAGCTCGGCATCACGCTCAAGCAGGCTTACGACGCCGAGCCGAAGCTGAAGGAATTTATCGACGCAGATCCGATCGCACAGCAGGTTTGGGAATTTGCGCTAGATCTCGAAGGGCTCAATCGCAACGCAGGCATGCATGCCGCGGGAGTGGTGATCTCAAATGAGCCGCTGTGGAACAAAGCGCCGCTATTTAAGCAGGATAAGGGCGAGGATGCGCGCCTAGTAACGCAATACACCAAAAACTATCTCGAGGACATCGATCTGATAAAATTTGACTTCCTTGGCCTTAAAAACCTCGATGTGATCGATAACGCCATCAAGCTCGTCAAGCGCCGCTATAATCGCGACATAGTTTGGGAGGAGATAGACTTTAACGATCCACGCACTTACAAAACGATTCAAAGCGGTAACACGCTAGGGATTTTCCAAATCGAGGGCGCGGGCATGCAGGATCTGGCGATGAACCTGCGCCCCGACCGCTTCGAGGATATCATCGCGATGATCTCACTCTACCGCCCGGGACCGATGGATCTAATCCCCGATTTTATCAGGATCAAACACGGCGAGCTAAAAGCTAGCTATATCTTCCCTGAGCTAAAAGAAATTTTAGAGCCAACATACGGCATCATCGTCTATCAAGAGCAGGTCATGCAGATCGTGCAGAAGGTGGGCGGCTTTAGCTTGGGCGATGCCGATCTGGTGCGCCGCGCGATGGGTAAAAAGGATGAAAAGAAGCTCGCTCACATGCGCGAGCAGTATCTAAGCGGCGCCAAAGAGCTGGGCTTTGACGTAGCTAAGGCGGATGAGTTATTTGATCTGATTATGAAATTTGCCTCCTACGGCTTTAACAAATCTCACGCCGCGGCGTATTCGATGATCACTTTTCAAACGGCCTATCTTAAGACCTACTATCCGGCGGAGTTTATGGCGGCGTTGCTTACTTCGGAGGAGGGCAACACCGATAAAATTTCAAAATATATCGACGAGGCGAGCCGCCTAGGTATCGGGCTTTTGCCGCCGTCGATCAATCAAAGTTTAAGAGGCTTTAGCGTCGTGGACGACGAAAATTCCAAATCGGGCACCTCGATCATCTACGGCCTAGGCGCGATCAAGGGGGTGGGCGGTGCCGCGATCGAGAATATCTTAGAGCTTCAAAGCGAGGCTAAATTTCAAAGCATCGACGATTTTGCTTCGCGCGTGGATAATTTCCGCGTCAATAAAAAGGTCATCGAGTCGCTGATCTATGCAGGCGCGATGGATTGTCTGGGTAAGAGTCGCCTGGCGATGATTCAAAATATGGAAAATATCCTAGACGTGATGAAAAAGATCACCGAGATTAAAAAGGACGCCGCAAGCTCGCTTTTTGGCGAGGATGAGGATATGACGAGCGGCATGAGCGTAAGCTTCGTAGATACCGATAAGGAATTTCCGCAGGGCGAAATTTTAAAATTTGAGCAGCAGACCGTGGGCGTGTATCTCTCGGGGCATCCGCTAGATGATTACAAAGGGGAGATGGAAGGCATCGACTACACGCTATCCTCGGCGTTTAGCGAGATTGAGGGCGATAGCGCCGAGGTACTTAGCGTGGGGCGGATCGAGGATCTGTCCACGCGCATGACGAAAACGGGCAAAAAAATGGGGATTTTAAACGTGCTTGATCTGCACGGCAGCTTCGAGCTCGCGGTGTTCGATAACGCGCTAAAGGCGATCGAAAACTTAAGCTCGCAGGAGCGGGAGCGCCCGTACGCCTTTATGATCAAAATTTCAAAAAGCGCAGTCGGCGGCGCGGCGTATCAGCTGTCGTTTCTTTCGATGATGAGCCTGCAAAACGCCCGCGATGCGAGCTTCCGTCCGCGCGCGGGAGTATTTTTGAGCGAGAATCCACTCAAGGCCTATGCCGCGCAGCTTGGAGCGATTACACATACTAAATCGAACGAATTCGACGAACTGGTGGGCGACGAGGATGCGAGCGTTAAAATTTTGTGCGTCGGCAAGATCGAAAACGTCTTTGCGCGCACGACTAAATCGGGCAAGCAGATGGCAAATCTCACGGTGCTTGATCTTGCGGGCAGCTTCGAGATGAGCGCATTCGGCGATATTTGTGATGCGGTCACTGCGCTAACGGACGCGGAGTTGGAGCGCCCGATGGCGTTTTGGGCGCGGCTTAGCAAAAATACATCCCCTTACGGCGGGAAATTTCAAATTTATCTGGATGAAATTTTAACTCTAGATGCCGCGCAAAACATCGACGGCTACGCGCCTAGCAAGGTACGAGGCTTTGGCGGTAGGGAGCGCGGAGGCTTTAACGGCAGTCATTCCGGCTCCGGCGGCGAACGAAGTGGCAGCTTTGGCGGAGGAAATTTCGCGGAGCGAAGGGGAGGGTTTGCTGCGGAGGACCCCGCCCTTAAGGCGCGCAAAGAGCGCGAGACGCAGCGCAAAAACGCGCAGGATTTCGAGTTTGAGCTAAGCTTAGGCGAGCTAAGTCGCGAGAAAATTTATAAAATTTACCATCTCGCCTTTTGCGATACGGCGCTAAAAAACACCAAGCGGCTGATTCTGCGGATCCGCAACGGTAGCGAGGTGCTAGTTTATCCGACCGAATACATCGTGAGCGATAGCTTTACCGAAAAGGTACGTGAAATCATAGCGGCGTAGGTGCGGCTCTTTCGTCGCGCCAGGTTGGTAAAATTTTATTCTTGTTCGCTTTGCACGTAAGTAGCTTTTGGCGTCGCAAACAGTCATGGTTTTTTGGCGCGACCGCGATAAGAGACGACAATATTTTCGGCTCAAAGCTTGCCACGCGCAAAATTTACGATGCGACACATAAGAATCGTAATTACGCAGATCATCCGTAATATCTAAATTTATTGTGTTTATCGCGGTGGAATTTTATCTGCCACAAATTTCATACACATAGACCGCTTCCTGCTTTATTGCGTCGGTAAGGCTTGGTAGCATGCCGTTTGAGTTGCCGCAATAACAGCTCGCCGTTCTCGGTAGAGTATGAATTTTGTATTGTTACGCTAGCCTACCTGTTGCATGATAAACGGCATGAGCGTTTTTAAATTTTGAGCTAAATTTTTGCGAAGCCTTACTTCGGCGAATCTCCGCGCAGCTTTAAAATTTTAAACTTTAGCGGATTTGAAATTTTAGGCATAGTTTTACTACGTAAAATTTTATCGCGGTAAAATTTCGCCGAGCAAATTTAGTAAAGCACACAAAAACTGACTTAAGACGCGCAGAAAAAATCCGAAACAAAGCTGGCGAGCAAACGGTGCCCGAAAAAATCAGGCTAGCGCGGACTGGGCTCGAGCCGAGCCAGGCGCCGGGATGCAACCTGTCTTAAATCCAAAATTTATCAAAATTGTTAAACGGCTGTATTTGAAATTTTTCGAGCTGTATATATTGCTCGCGCTAAGCGTGTTTGTCCTGCCCGAAAATATAGGTGATAATGCTGCTTGTGCGGGCTTTGTAAGCCTTATGAAGTAGTTTTTCAAATGTCGCTGCAGCCAGGGATCGTCTTGCACGCGGGGCTTGTGGAGTTCTACGTCGCTGCGATGCGGACGGCTAGCATCTTAATTTTTGCGCAAGCTGCTTCCTATGCTTAAAGAGTAGCGCCGATTAAATTTTGCACGATTTTGAGCGGTGAAATTTAGCGAGTTGAAATTCAGAAATTCTGCCGTTTCCAAGCCGCTGGAATTTGAGCTCAAATTTAGAGTTCGCGAGAATTTTAAATTTTACGACGTGAAATTGTGAAGCGGGATTTTAGAATTTTGAAATTCTGCGCCGTGGAGTTTTGTATTTTGAAATTTCGCGAGCTGTAAATTTAGGGCTAAATTTAGAATTTCATAGCGATAAATTTTAAAATTTCATGCTGTGCGGCTAGGCAAAATACCCTACCTCTTGATAAATCAAATTTACAAGCTCGTTTAAATTTAAGCGGTGTGGTTGCTGCCAAAAAATTCTATCTGCAACGGCAGTTTTTAAACGACAGCGCCGAAACGGGCAATAATGATTTGCGGGAGTGCGCCGCGCCTACCGTAAGCACTGCGTGGCGGGGCAAGCAAGCATTTACGCGATCGTGCGGGCTAGTTTATCTCTTAAATTTAAAATTTCATCGCGTTTTAGCACGAAACTGTTTTTGTTGGCGATAAGGTGCGCGGAGCTTTGCATTATGGTTTCTGCGGGCTGTAGCCCGTTTTGTTTCATCGTAGCGCCGGTCTCTACGACATCGACGATAGCGTCGGCAAGCCCTATGAGCGGGGCTAGCTCGATAGAGCCGTAGAGTTTGATGATATTTACGGCGACGGCCTTGGAGGCGAAGTACTCGCGAGTGATGTTAGGCATTTTCGTAGCGATTTTTAGGCTCGGAGCGCCGTAGTTTAGCTGGGTGCCCGCATGCACGCCCACACAGACGCGGCATTTTCCGATTTTAAGATCGAGCAGTGTAAGCACGTCCGGGCGATGCTCCTCAAGCACGTCAAGCCCCACTACGCCGATATCCGCCGCGCCTCCCATAACGTAAGTAGGGATATCTTGGTTGCGGACGTAGAGGAATTTAAAATCCCCCTCTTGCATTATGAGTTTGCGATCCTCGAAGGCAAAATCAAGCCCGAAGATGGTTTTGAAAATTTTGAGCGTATCGTCGGCTATGCGGCCTTTTGGTAGCGCTATGGTTATCATGCGAGCCCCTTTTTTGCGATCAGGCTTACCATCGATTTAAAGATCAGATCCTTTTCATAGATCGAGTTGCGAAAATACCGCATCAGATAGGCTCCGTCGCCGCCCGTGAAGTAAATTTTATTATTTCCCGCGATATTTTCGATCGCAAGCACTATCGGCTTTAAAATCCCGTAGTTTACGGCGCTTACGGTCTTTTGCGGCAGCGGATCCAGATCGATATTGGTTGAAAGCGTCACGTCCAGCACCGGCGCGATGCTTGCGAACGACTTTAAAAGCGTGCCGATACCAGGCATTATAAATCCGCCTAGGTGTGAGCTTCTAAACATCAAATCCACGGTGATCGCGCTGCCAGCGTCGACGACTACGCCCGTCGTCACCGCCGAGCACGCCGCTATGCGGTCGATCCCAAGCCCGCGGTAGGCGGTTTTTAGCTCAAAGTGCGGTGCCAGATCGACAAACAGAGGGTTTTTCAGCTTTTTTTTCACGCTATCATTGACGCTAATGAAAAAAATTCGCTCCTTGGGCTCGTACCTCATAAACTCCGCTACGGGCATACTTTGCGTTACGCCGCCTTTATAAAATTTAACCCTGGAATTTCCTACGTCACACAAAAGCATAGAGGCTAAATCCATTTTCTTTTAAAAATTTCGCGCTTTTGGAGCACATTTGCGAGTTGTAAAACAGCACGCGCTTTTTGACGACCTTGCCTAGGCTTGCGCTAATGTCGCTTGCGAGCGAGAGTAGAAATTCCGCGTCGCGCATCACAAAGCGGGATTTTGCGTCGCGCATAAATAAAAGCACGTTGTAGCTTTTTAGATCCACGCCGAAATACGCGCCGTATGAGCGCGAACGCGTGAAGCTAGCGATATCCAGCGTTTGAAATTTTTGAAGCAGAAGCCCTTCGCGAACGCAGAGTTTTGAAATTTTATCTAGCATCAAAATTTAAAATTTTATCGTCGTAGTAAAACGAGCTGCCTGCGATAAAAGACTTATCCTCGAACTCGCCATTTAGCTCGTAGATCGCCTGGCCTTCTAAATTTTCGTCGGTGCGGATCACGTAGCCGTTACGCTCGATGATATACAGATAACCGCCGCTAAGCAGCGCACCGCTAAACTGCGCGAAGGTAAATTTGCGCGATTTGAGTAAATTTAGCCCGCGATCCAGTAGCTCGACTTTGCCGTCTTTTAAGAAAAGATAAATTCTATCGCCGCTAAAAATCACGTCTTTGATGTCTACGTTATGATTTTTATTGCCCGCAGGACTTACCAGCATTAGCCTAGTGGCGGTCACAGCATAAAGGTTATCGCCCTTGTTTTCTAAGGCGATAATGTTGTTAAAAAACGGCTGATTGCTTACGACGAAATCACGTGCCGAGCGCCCGCCTACGTTTTCTGCGATGCTGACTAGTCCGTCTAACGCAGGATAAGCGATAAGTTGGTTGATAAATAGCGGTGACGCTACGCGCGAATCGATTGCGAATGCATCGCCTACTTTATGATCGAGTACCACTGCGCCCGAGCTTAGCTTGATAAGCATAATCGAATCATCACTCATCACTAAAGCCAAATCATCGCCGCGTATATTTGCACTGAGCGCTTGTCTGCCGAGGGCTTTTTCAAATTTTACGGCACCTGTGCTACCAACTACTTTAAGCGTGCCATTGATGTCGGTTACGACGAAATTTCCGTCATATTCGCCTAAAAATTTCTCACTTTTTAAGACTTTGAAATTTTTCACCAACCCGTTTTTAGAGATGACTTCGCCGTCTTTTAGCGTAGCACCATCTTTACTAACCGCTACGATTTCCGACGGCAGCGAGCCGTTAAATTTCATATCGCCTGTGATGTTTTCGTCGCTAGGTTCGAAATACTGGCGCTTCGTCGAGCAGCCTAAAAATAAAAACGATAGTAAAAGCGTAAATATCAGCGTTTTTTTCATTATTTATTGCCTCCATAGTGTTTCAAAGCAAGTGCGATTTGACGAACTGGCGAGTTGAGTGGAATTTTATCTAGCTCTGCGTGAGCTTGTTCGATTTTGCCCTCTTTTAGTAGGTCGTAGCCTTTGAGCAAAGAATCGTAATCGGTGAGTAGCACTCCGCCTTGCTTGCCGTTTTGTAGATTTATTATCTCTTTTAGCATAACATCGATGCCTTGGGCATTTTCTAGCGCCGCTCGCTCGTCTGCAGAGCCGTTTTGCAAAATATAAAGAGCGTATAGATTTATATCTTTTTGCTTAAGCTCGGCTAGCTTAGCGTCATCGCGCTTGTTAAGCAGCTCGTCATAGATCGCATTAGCACTTGCTATGCGGCGATCGCTTAGAAATTCATTTGCGTAATATCCGATAAATGCTACGATCAAAACCGCAGCCAAAAATATCAGCGGCTTTTTGTATTTTTTTACGAAAATTTCACTTTTTATGACGCTTTCTAGAAACTGCTCTTCTGTGCCGATCTCTTTTTTCACGCCTTCGATGTCGTCTTTTAAAGCCAAAATTCAGTCCTTTATTTGAGAAAATCGGCGTAATTGTAGCATAAAAAATTTTAAATACCGCCTAAGATAAAGAATTTTTATGATATAATGTCGCATTTATCAGAAAAAGGAAAGTTATGATAATAGACGACGTCTTGCTAAGTAAGCTGGAAAGGCTATCTGCTCTTAAAATTCCAGATGCTAAGCGAGAAGAATTTAAAGGGCAATTAAATAATATTGTAGATTTTGTAGAAATTCTAAATGAGCTGGATTTACAAAGTGGCGAGGCGGCTATCACTACGCTAAAAGGCGGTACTCCGTTTCGCAAAGATATCCCACGCAAAAGCGACGTCGCAGAAAGCGTCTTAAAGCATGCTCCGCAGTCCGAAGGCGGCTACTTCGTAGTACCGAAAATCATAGATTGAAAGGAATTTTATGGAAGAAGTTCAAAGAAATTTAGTAGATATCGAAACCCTACTAAAAACCGTCGTTTTTAACAAAGCGAGCGACCTTCACTTAGTTTCGCGCTCGGCGCCTCAAATACGTATCGACGGAACATTGCGCCCACTTGCCATGGATCCGCTTAAGGGCACGGATATCGAGTATATCTGCTACGCGCTCATTACCGATGCGCAAAAAAGTGCGCTCGAGGAAAATAAAGAGCTTGACTTTGCGATCGAGCTTCCTAATATCGGACGCTTCCGTGGTAATTACTACTACACTATGAACGGCGATTTGGCTGCCGCATTTCGTATTATTCCTATCGATATTCCTAGCCTGGACGATTTAAAAGCCCCTACGATTTTTAAAGAGGTAGTTAAGCACGAAAAAGGCATGATTTTGGTTACCGGACCTACGGGTAGCGGTAAATCAACTACTCTTGCCGCGATGCTAAACGAGATCAACGAAAAAGAGCGCAAGCACATCATCACCGTTGAAGATCCGGTCGAGTTCGTCCATACCAATAAAAAAGCGCTTTTCTCTCACAGAAATATCGGCACCGATACCCATTCCTACGCTAATGCGTTAAAATTTGCCTTGCGTGAGGACCCGGACATTATCCTAGTTGGTGAGATGCGCGATAGAGAGACTATCTCGATTGCCATTACCGCTGCAGAGACCGGTCACTTGGTATTTGGTACGCTACACACCAACTCCGCGATGCAGACGATCAACCGTATTATTGATAGCTTTGATGGCGGCGAGCAGCTCCAAGTGCGAAATATGCTCTCCGTATCACTTACCGCGGTCATTTCGCAATCGCTTTTGCCGAAGCTTGGCGGTGGACGTATCGCGATCCATGAAATTTTGCTAAATAACAATGCCGTAGCGAATCTAATCCGAGAAAACAAGGTACATCAGATTTACTCTCAAATGCAGCTAAATCAGCAATCTACCGGTATGATAACTCAAACTCAAGCGATGGTTAAAGCGATCCGTGCAAATCAAATTTCAAAAGACACGGCGTTTAGGTACTCGACTAACCTACAAGAGCTAATAGGTGTGGTGGGTGCTTGATGGAAGGTATTAATTGGTTCGACGTCGGCTGTTTAGTACTCGTAGTGCTCTTCGGATTGCGCGGCATCACTAATGGCATTGTAAAAGAAATTTTTGGAATTTTGGGTCTCATCGGCGGTCTTTTTGCCGCGATGCGTTATAAAACTATGGCAGGCGAGTGGATTGCAGCAAAAATTCCAGCTTTACAGAATGCAAACGGCGTGCTTTCAGGCGATACGACGCAGGTTCTCATCGGCTTTATCGCTGTGCTTTTTGGCGTATGGATCTCGTGTCTGATTATAGGCGAAATCATTTCAAAATTCTTTAAATGGAGCGGACTCGGATTTGTCGATAAGATCGGCGGGTTCGTGTTTAGCGTAAGTAAAATTTTCTTGATTTTTGCAGTTATCGTTACGCTTGCAAGCGGTCCTATGTCGATGAATGAACAGACCAAAAAGTATTTTGAAAGCAGCAAAACTGCGCCGATTTTTTTAAAAATAGGAAATTGGATTTTAAATCTCAAAGACGATCCGAAGATCAAACAAAGCTTGGATTCTATCGGTTCTAAGATGGATGATAAGCTCTTAAAAGATCAAAATTCTACTGCTCGTATGAACTCGGATCAAAATCAAAGCACTGAACCTAGCGATTTTAACGCCAGTTCAGAAGTAAATTCTACAGAAAGGACAAAATTATGAATGCAAAAATCGAAAATTTAGAGTTTGACGCTCTAATTGTTGAGTTTAAAAAGGCGCTTGCCGCTAGCGGTCTAAAATATACCAAGCAGCGCGAGGTTTTGCTCCGCACGCTTTATAACAATAACAAACACTTTACACCTGAGGCGCTTCACAACGAGATCAAAGCGAAATTTCCGGAACTAAACGTAGGCATAGCGACGGTGTATCGCACCTTAAATTTGCTTGAGGATTCGGGCATGGCGACGTCGATCTCATTTGGCGCACAGGGCAAGAAATTTGAGCTTGCCAACAAGCCTCACCACGACCATCTAATCTGCAAAAGCTGCAATAAGATCATAGAATTTCAAGACGCCACTATCGAGCGCAAACAGCTTGCCGTCGCTAAAGAGCACGGATTTACGCTTACGGGGCACATGATGCAGCTGTATGGAATTTGCCCTGAATGCGCGGCAAAAAGGAAGTAGATTGTTTGATAGCCAGTTAGAAATCCAAAGGATAGACAAGGCGTCGGAACTTCGGAATTTGGGGGCTAATCCCTATCCGCACTTTCTAAAAAAAGATATGAGCATAGCCGAGTTTAAAGAGAAATTCGGCTACATCAAAGATACCGAGGATAAAAAAGCGAGCGAGGAGGTAAGCCTCGCCGGGCGGCTAAAGCTAAAGCGCGTCGCGGGCAAATCCACCTTCGCAAACATAGAAGATCAAAGCGGCAATATTCAAATTTATTACTCTCGCGATAGCATCGGCGAGGAGGATTACGCTAAATTTAAGAAAAATCTCGAAGTAGGCGATATAATTTTGGTGCGCGGATATGCTTTCGTCACCCAAACGGGCGAGTTTTCGATCCATGCCAGCAAAATAATGCTCGCGTCTAAGGCGATTTCGCCGCTTCCGGAGAAATTTCACGGTCTTGTCGATATCGAGATGCGCTACCGCCAAAGATACCTCGATATGATAATGAACCCAGAGATTCGCGAGGATTTTATCAAGCGCTCGGTCGTCGTTAGCGAGATCCGCAGCTTTTTTGAAAAACACGGATTTTTAGAGGTCGAAACGCCGATGATGCACCCTATCGCGGGCGGCGCGAACGCTAAGCCCTTCATCACGCACCACAACGCCCTAGACGTCGATCGCTACTTGCGTATCGCGCCGGAGCTGTATCTCAAGCGCCTCGTAGTAGGTGGCATGGAGGCGGTCTTTGAGATCAATCGAAACTTCCGCAACGAAGGTATGGATCTGACGCACAATCCGGAATTTACTAGCATAGAATTCTACTGGGCGTGGCATGATTATAACGACGCGATGAACCTAACCGAGGAGCTATTTAAAGCGCTATTTAAGAGGCTCGGGCTGGGCGAAATTTTAACTTACGATGAGCGCGAGATCGATTTTTCAAAGCCTTTTGCGCGCATAAAGTATCTCGACGCGCTTACTCAGATAGGCGGCATCGAGCCTCAGATCGTAAATGATCGCGAAAAGATCATCGCCAAACTCAAAGCCGATAAATTTGAAGTCAATGAAAAGCTCGATCTAGGCCATCTGCAGAGCGAACTTTTTGATAATTACGTAGAAGCTAAGCTCATAAATCCGACCTTCATCGTGGATTTTCCGATCTCGATCAGCCCGCTTTCGCGCAGAAGCGACGAAAATCCGCAGATAGCCGAGAGATTTGAGCTCTATATCGCAGGTAAAGAGCTAGCCAATGCCTTTAATGAGCTGAACGATCCGCTCGATCAATACACCAGATTTAAGGCGCAAATCGACGCCAAAAACGCGGGCGACGACGAAGCTCACGAGATGGACGAGGATTACGTCCGCGCGCTTAGCTACGCGATGCCGCCGACTACCGGCTGGGGGCTTGGAATCGATCGCTTGGCGATGATTTTGCTGAATAAAAAATCGATCCGCGACGTGATTTTATTCCCCGCGATGAGGCCGCTAAATTTAGAGAAGGAGTGAACGTGTCAAATTTAGAAAAATTCGATAATGAAATTTTTAGTTTAACCAACAAAGAGCTTGCCCGTCAGTGCGATTATTTGGAGATGATCGCGAGCGAAAATTTTACCTATCCCGAGGTGATGGAGGCGATGGGCTCGGTGCTAACGAACAAATACGCCGAGGGCTATCCCGGCAAGCGCTACTACGGCGGCTGCGAGTTTGTAGATGAGATCGAGCAGATCGCGATCGATCGCTGCAAAAAGCTCTTCGGCTGTGAGTTTGCAAACGTCCAGCCAAACAGCGGCAGCCAAGCCAACCAAGGCGTCTATGCCGCATTTTTGAAACCTGGCGATAAAATTTTAGGTATGTCGCTTAGCCACGGCGGCCATTTGACGCACGGTGCGAAGGTCTCAAGCAGCGGAAAGATGTATGAGAGCTTCGAGTACGGCGTGGAGCTCGACGGCCGCATAAACTACGATAAGGTGCTTGAGATCGCTCAGATCGTAAAACCAAAGATGATCGTTTGCGGTGCGAGCGCCTATACGCGCGAGATAGATTTCGCCAAATTTAGGCAGATCGCTGATAGCGTGGGTGCGTTTCTTTTCGCCGACGTAGCGCATGTCGCTGGGCTCGTCGTTGCGGGCGAACATACTAATCCGTTTCCGCACTGCCACGTCGTAAGCTCGACAACGCATAAAACGCTTCGTGGTCCGCGCGGTGGCATTATAATGACCAACGACGAAGAATTTGCTAAAAAGATCAACTCAGCGATCTTCCCAGGTATTCAAGGTGGCCCGCTAATGCACGTCATCGCCGCTAAAGCGGTGGGCTTTAAACACAATCTAAGCCCCGAGTGGAAGCTCTATGCCAAGCAGGTCAAGGCAAACGCTAGAGTTTTGGGCGAAACGCTGGTTAAGCGCGGCTTTGATCTCGTTAGCGGCGGCACTGATAACCATCTGATTTTAATGAGCTTTTTAAATAGAGATTTTAGCGGCAAGGACGCTAGCGCCGCGCTTGAAAATGCAGGCATTACGACGAATAAAAATACCGTGCCGGGCGAGACGCGCAGCCCGTTCGTCACCAGCGGTATCCGCGTCGGCAGTCCCGCACTTACGGCACGTGGCATGAAGGAGAAAGAATTTGAGTTTATCGGAAATAAAATCGCCGACGTGCTAAGCGACATCTCAAATTCCAAGCTTCAGGCGCAAGTTAAGGAGGAAGTGCGGGATTTGGCGCACCGCTTTATCATCTACGATCGCGCGATGTATTAAATTTAATAAATTCGGGTAAGCTTACCCGAATTATTTATTTCGTAAATTTTGCGTGGTAGAATTTACAAAGTAAATAATAATCTTAGGAGAGAGTATGAACGACAAAAATTTCGATATGAGCAGCATAGACGATATAGTGATAAATAGCGGCAATGTCGATAAGAACGCAAATTTTAAAAAGGGTCTTACCGTTGCAGCCGGCGTCGTAGTTTTATTCTTAATCATTTTAATCATAATGAAGGCTATTAATAAAGACGATATTGACACCAATGCAGGTCTTACTATGCCTAGTGAAGAAGATCTTGCCAAAGCGGAGCAAAAGCCTGCCGTGCAAGTTCAAAAACCCGAGCCTTCGCAGCCTGAGCCTGTAGAAGTGAAATCAGAACCCAATGCAGCATCTGCAGCTCCAACCAAAGTAGAGATAAAAACCCAAGAGCCTAATTCCGAAAGTAAGGTTGTTGCAAGCGCTCAGCCTGAAGCACAGAAAGTAGAAATCCAAAAGCCCGAAATCAAAGAAGAGCCAAAAAAATCTGAAGTTAAAATAGAAAGTAAAAAGGTTGAGCCCAAAGACGAAGCTAAAAAACTTGAAAAAACGGACCTAAAAAAGCCAGAGCCTAAAAAAGAGCCTGCAAAAGACGAGGTGAAAAAAGAGCCTTCTAAAACCGAAATTAGAAAAGTCGAGCAAAAAGTAGAGCCTAAAAAAGAACCTGAAAAACAAGCAAAAATAGAAGTTAAAAAAGAGTCTTCAAAAACGGAAGCTAAAAAGGAACATGTTAAAGCTGAGACCAAGAAAGAGCCTGCTAAGTCCGAGCCTAAAAAAGAAGCTAGCAAGCCGGAGTCTAAAAGCGAGAGCGTAAAAGCCGGCGTTGCAGCAAAGAGCACCAGCACCAGCGTGGCAAACGGCAGTTATGTGCAGGTTTTCGCATCAAATGCCTACGATCCAAACGGGTCTGACACTAAAAAAATCACTAAAAAAGGCTATAATCCGATCGCTCTGCAAACTCACGTCGGCAGCAAGAGCGTAACTAAAATTTTAGTTGGACCTTTTGAGGGCGAGGCGCTACAAAAGGCACTTAGCGATATGCGCAGCATCAATAGCGGAGCGTATATCTACCGAGTGAAATAGTGGACAGATTTGCGGTTTTCGGTAACCCGATCGCCCACTCTCTCTCGCCGCTACTTCATAATTACGCCATAAAATTTTTGGAGCTGGACGCCTACTATGGGCGAGTTTTGCTGCGGCACGGCGAGGAGCTGCGAGCTAAATTTGAAGCTTTAAGGCTTACGGGTGCGAACGTAACCGTGCCTTTTAAGCTCGACGCGCTCAAAGCCTGCGACGTCCTAAGCGAGGCGGCGCAGAAGATCGGCTCGGTAAACACGCTGGTGCTAAAAGGCAGCGCACTGCACGGCTTTAACACCGATGCGCAAGGCTTTTTCTGCGCGATTTTGGGCTTTGGTGAGATTCGCAATGCGCTTATTTTAGGTGCGGGCGGCACGACGCGAGCGATCGGCTACGCGCTAGGCAAAAACGGCGTGAAATTTGACATCCTAAACCGCAGCGTAAAAGATTTTGACTTCGGCTGCGAGGAATTTTTTACCTATGAAAATTTCAAATTTAAAGATTACGATCTGATCGTCAATGCCACCGGCGCAGGTCTCAAAGATGACGCGCTACCAGCGCCCGAGGGGGTAATAGATGAAATTTTATCCCGCGCAAAATTCGCCTTTGATGCGATCTACGGCAAACAGACTCCGTTTTTACAAGCCGCGCGCGCAAAAAATTTGCCTGCAAAAGACGGCAAGGAGATGCTGATAAATCAGGGCGCGCTTGCTTTCAATCTCTTTTTCAGCGGCAAATTCGACTTAGCAGAGATTGTATCGCTGATGAGCCATGCTGCAAATTTACGCTAAATCGGCTCTTAGGCTTTTAATTATACGTCCAGTTTAACGAAATGCTTTAGATTTTGCGCCGAGTTAATTATACGTTCTTAAATTTTATATCGTGTAATTCGGGCGTTTAGCCTCAAAATTTTTACGTTTGCTTTCAGCCGAGCCTAATTTGTCTACAAAAAATTCTGTTTAAAATTGCTACGAATTAGGCATAAAGATGCTTGGTAAAGTCTCGCGCATTTTTCTGCTCGTTTCTTGGATGTTCTATTCTAAAATTTTACGACGAATCTAAACTAAAATTTTGTGCAGTTTAAGTAAAATGCGATCGGTTGCGAATTATGCGGTATAAACTTTATTTAAGTGTGGTGGCGCAAAAACTCATTTATTAAAAAGATAAAATTGCTACCAAAATTTCAAAATTTAAAGCTAAATTTTAATTAATTGTTATACAATAAAAAATATAAACTAATAATTGCTAAAGGTTAAAATTTGATGTTTTTCGGCAAAATTTTAAAATTTTACGCGCACGGATTTGCTTCGATGAAGCTTGGCAAAACGCTATGGGCGGTGATTTTGATCAAGCTATTTATAATTTTTGTGCTACTTAAATTTTTCATTTTCAACGAAAACTTGGATTCTAAATTTAAAACCGATCAAGAAAAAATCGATTTCATCTATAAAAATTTGACTAAGGAGTAGGAATGCAAGAGCTTGCTAGCGTGGATTGGTCGAGGGCGCAGTTCGCACTCACGGCACTTTATCACTTTCTTTTCGTGCCCCTAACGCTGGGGCTTAGCTTTATCGTGGCGTTTATGGAGAGCCTATATGTCGCGACCGGTAAGCAGGAGTGGCTCAAGATCACTAAATTTTGGCTGCGCCTTTTCGGTATAAATTTCGCCATCGGCGTCGCGACCGGCATCATAATGGAGTTTGAGTTCGGCACCAACTGGGCGAATTATAGCTGGTTCGTGGGCGACATCTTCGGCGCGCCGCTTGCGATCGAGGGCTTGCTGGCGTTTTTCTTGGAGGCTACCTTTTTTGCGGTAATGTTCTTCGGCTGGGACCGCGTAAGCAAGAAATTTCATCTTCTTTCAACCTGGCTCGTGGCGATCGGATCAAATTTAAGCGCGTATTGGATCTTAATCGCGAATGCTTGGATGCAAAACCCAGTGGGTACGAGCTTTAATCCTGATACGATGCGCAACGAGATGAGTAATTTTTTAGATATCGCGCTGTCTCACTTCGGAGTGGCTAAATTTTTGCATACCGTCGGCGGCGGCTATATTACCGCGGCGCTTTTCGTGCTTGGAATTTCGGCGTTTTATATGCTAAAAAACAAAGACTTCGCGATTGCTAAAAAAAGCTTCATCGTAGCGGCAAGCTTCGGTATGCTAAGCTCGCTTTTCGTGCTATTTAGCGGCGACGAGAGCGCCTATCAGGTCGCGCAAAAGCAGCCGATGAAGCTTGCGGCGATGGAGGGTCTGTATAAGGGCGAAGTAAATGCAGGCATCGTCGCGGCGGGAGTTTTAAATCCGAGCAAAACCGCGGGAGACGATAAGGAGCCGTTTTTGTTTGAGATTAAAGCACCTTACGCGCTAGGGCTGATGGCTACGAGAGGGCTTGATAATTTCACGCCGGGCATCGATGATTTGGTATTCGGAAATGAAAAAATCGGCATCGAAGGCGCGGATAAAAAGATAGAAAAAGGCAAAATCGCCCTGCAAGCGCTAAAGGATTACAAGCTCGCCAAAGACGCCAATGATACTGCGGCGATGCAGCAGGCGCGCGAAATTTTACTCGGCAACCAAAATATGCAAAATTTAGGCTACGGCTACTTTGACGACGCGAAGCAGATCGTCCCTCCCGTGACGCTTACCTTTTACAGCTTCCACGTGATGGTGGCTTTGGGAAGCTATTTTATCTTGCTATTTTTCGTGACGCTATTTTTGGCGATGCGAAAGAATCTCGCCGAATACAAGAAAATTCTATGGCTTTGCGTCTTTAGCATTCCTCTGGGATACGTCGCGTGCGAGGCGGGCTGGATCGTGGCCGAAGTAGGGCGCCAGCCGTGGGCGATACAAGATCTTATGCCGGTGGGCGTCGCGGCTACGAGCCTAGCGGGAACGAACATAATGATCTCGTTTGCGCTCTTTGCGGTTTTATTTACGGTTTTATTCATAGCCGAGATAAAGATCATGCTAAAACAGATAAAGATAGGATTTTAAGATGCACGAAATTTTTCAAATTTATTGGTGGTGCGTGGTTTCGCTTCTGGGCGGAATTTTGGTTTTTATGCTCTTCGTGCAGGGCGGTCAGACGCTGCTTTTTACGCTGGCAAAGAATGAGACCGAGAAGGATTTTATAATAAATTCCATCGGCAAGAAATGGGAGCTTACCTTTACTACGCTCGTGATGTTCGGCGGGGCGTGCTTTGCGGCGTTTCCTCTATTTTATGCGACCAGCTTCGGCGGAGCGTATTGGGCGTGGATGGCTCTGCTTTTTTGCTTCATAATCCAAGCCGTCGCTTACGAATACAGAAAAAAGCCCGATAATTTCTTGGGTGCTAAAACTTATGAAGCCTTTCTTTTCATAAACGGCTCTCTGGGCACGATCCTGCTTGGTATCATCGTCTCGACGCTTTTTAGCGGCAGCGAGTTTGCGCTGGGTGATAATAATTTCGTGCAGTGGAAAAACCCGGCTCGCGGACTTGAGGCGCTAGCAAATCCGTTTAATTACATCTTGGGAGTTGCATTATTTTTCTGCGCTAGGACGGGAGCGAGCTTATATTTGATGAATAATATCGCCGAGCCCGAAATGATCGCTAAGCTCAAAGCTTCGCTTAAATTTAACGCTAGCGCGTTTTTGGTTTTTTTCATCGCGTTTTTGGCGTGGGTCTTGCTAAAGCAGGGCTATGCAGTAGGCGCCGGCGGCGTCGTAAGTCTCGAGAGCTTTAAGTATCTGCACAATTACCTAAGCCTGCCTGCGGCACTAATCTTGCTGCTGCTGGGCGTAGTGCTGGTGCTGGTGGGGATATTCAAAGGCGCATTTACAAGCAGCGTGCGCGGAGTATTTTTCTACGGCGTGGGCGTCGTATGCGCGGTAACGAGCGTATTTTTGATCCTAGGACTAAATCAAACGGCGTTTTATCCGTCAAATTTTGATTTGCAAAGCTCTCTTACTTTGGCAAATGCAAGCTCAAGCCTCTATACGCTTAAGACGATGTTTTACGTGTCGTTTCTGGTGCCTTTCGTACTCAGTTATATAAGCTATGTTTGGCGCGCAATGGATGCTAAGAAGCTCGATAAAGAGGGGCTTTCAAACGAGCATTATTAGGCACCCGCTCCAGTGCGGCTTCCCGCGCGCCGTGTGGCGGCGAGAAGCTGCTTGCGTGCGCGGCACTGCGTGCTTTTGCGCTTGGTTAAATTTCATACCGGCGGCGCTTTTTATGCGCCGCATTATAAAAATTTTAAGGATTAAAAATGATCAAATCTTTAGTTTTCATCGCGATTTGGATGATCTTGCTCGTAGGAAGTTATAAATTTATAAAGCTAAACATCGCTCATCACGAAAAAAGCGAGCAGTAAAAGGGTAGAAATTTTAAAAGCTAGCGGCTCGGGATTTTGTTTTAAATTTAGAAAGCGAGGTCTAGAGCCGCAAGATACGGGCGAAATTTTATCTAGCCCTTGTAATCGATATTTTTTTCAAACTCTTTAAGTCGCATATGGATTGAGCGAAGCTCCGTGATCGTCGTCCAGTTATCGATAAAAACGCTAAAGCTACCGCGTACTTGGCTAAAAGCATTACCTACTTGAATCATCACTCCAAGCGTAATCGCCTTAGTAAAAAGTCCTGGTCCCATTATGAGATAGGGCACGATAACTAGGATTTGCGAGAAAGAATTTAGCCATAAATCAAAGTAGCAGTAGTGCAAAAATAGCCTGTAATAGTTGTGCTTTAGTTTGCCAAATAGCGTCTTTGTAGTCTCTTCGCTCGCATATTCCGCCTTATTCTCCTCGGCATAAACCAGCTCTTTGCGAAACGCAGCTTCCGCCTTTTGATTGTTGTATTCAAGCCTAGGCAGAAACCAACCTACTAGCCAAGAAATTATCAGTCCGCCGATGCTTACTGCAAGTGCGATCCACACGAGAGAGCCGGGAATTTTTTTGAGCGCCTCAAAAGGTACTTTCTCGCTAAGGCTCCACAAAACGGGAATAAATGCAAAAAGAGTCATCGCCGCCGAAAGTACGCGCGTGCCGATATCTTCGATGATTTTTGAGAAGCGGTAGATGTCTTCTTGGATACGCTGCGAGCTTCCTTCGATATCTTTACTTACCTTTTTCCAGTATGAAAAATAGGAAAAGGTCATCGCTTCTCGCCATTTAAATGCCCAAATTCGCGCCACGTATCGCTCCGAAATCGCCGCCGCTACGGCAGGCATCGCTATCCATAAAAAGACCCTCATCTGCACGTAAAAATCGTTTAACGTATGACGATCTACGTTTTGACATAAATCATAAAATACGCGATACCATTCGTTGAAACGCACGCTCAGCGTAGTTTGGTACCAATTGATAGCGATCAAAAATACTAGCCCTGTATATGCTAAAAGTGCCCATTTTTTGCTTTTAAAAAATGAAACGAACATTAGCGTTTCTCGGAGCTTTTTGGATTTAAAATCGCCGTAAATAGCCTATCGCTTAGCATCTGCGCGGCTTCTTGCACATCCGCGCTTTTTACCGCATTTATGCTTGCCGCGTAGCTTTTTTCGTCATAGAGCGGATAGCCGTAAAGCTCGTGCGCAGTGATATTAGCAAGCCAAAAATCATTCGTCTGTGCAGCTCTTTTGGTCGATAGAATTTGAGCTTTTTTGAAATTTGCCAGCTCGCTATCTTTTGCGCCCGAGCTTTCGATCTGCTTTAAAATTTCACTCACGCTTGCTGCAACCGCACTGGCGTCTTTCGGCTCGGTAGAAAACGATACGTTCAAGCTCGCTGCGATTTGTGGCTCACGCACATAGGCGCTATGCACCATCGCTGAGTAAATTTGTCCGCGCGCCTCGCGGATCTGCTCAACGATACGATTGCTTAGCACGCTTTTTAACGCTTGAAATTTATAAGTGTCTGCAAAGTCGAAATTTTGCAGCTCATAGTTTGAAAAAATCATCCGAACTTCGCTTTTATCACTATCGCCGTAGTCTTGCACAATCTCGCCGCTAGAAGTATTTAGCATCAAAGTTTTAGGCGTAGCGCTGCTTGTGCCGGGCTTTAGATTGCCGATATATTTGGCTAGAATTTGTTTTGCGCGCGCAGGCTCAAAATCGCCGCTAAGCACAAAGATAAAATCTCCAACACCTGAAAAAATTTCATCCGTATCGCGCTGTAAATCGGCAAGATTTGCGCTCTTTACGTCATCTACGCTAAGCGGCTGCTTGCGAGCCGTATCTCCTGAATATAGAGATTTTAAAATTTGCTCGCCGAATTTAAATTCCGCCGTCTCGTCTCGTAGCGCGATCGCCGAAAGCGCGTCGGTTTTGTATTTTGTAAGCGAGCTTGCATGAATTAGTGGCTCGCTAAATCTAGCGTAAAGCTCGTGTGCCATCGCCTCCAGATCCGCCCCTGCGCCTCTAAAACCGCAGTCTGCGTCATCCATCCTAAATCTTAGCTTATAATCAAATTTTGAGGTCAAGCGTCCCGCCTCGTATTCGTTTAGCTCGCCTATGGTGCCCGAGTTTAGCAGCGCGGTTAGAATTTCGCCACGAGCCTTGCCGAAATGCGCGTAGCCACCTTTTTTAACGGCTGCGAGGGTGATTTTATTTTTCTCGCTTTTAAGGGGTTTTAAAATTACGCGAGCGCCGTTTTTAAACACCAAAATTTCAGTGCCGCTAGCGCCTTTTTGCGTTTTAAATTCCGTCTCTTTTAAATCTGCTCCCGCAAGCTGCTTGGAAGCAAGCTTCGAAGCAGCGAAATTAAACGGCAGCGCTTTTTCGTAGAGCAGCTTCGCGTCTTTTTGGCTAATGCCCAAATCCTTTGCCGAGATAATCTCCGTAAATCTCGCTCCATCCGTTATCTTTGAGAAAAATTTATTAACATCTGCTAGCGTTATTTCTTCTAACGCCTTGAGGCTTAGATCGTGCTCGTCTTGCTTACTAAGCTTTACATTGCCGTTTTGTACGAAATCAAGTAGTGCCCCTATTTGCGCACTTTGTGTATCGTTTTTAAGCAGATCGGCTTGCACTTGATGTTTAAATTCCGCCTTAACGCTATCAAAATCGTCATTGTTAAATCCGTGTTCGCGTACCCCTTTGATCGCGCTAAAAAGACTATTTAATGTGGCGTTGGCGTCGAAATTAAAAATATTCGCGCTTATGCTGTATAGTCTGCGGTTTTTAAACAGATCGTCCGAGCCGAAATAGGCTTTAAGCGGAATTTTGGCATTTACATTCATCGCGTCGTATCCAAGCTCCATCAGCCTCGATACGTAGGCTTGCAGCCACTCATTTTTAAGTGCGCCGTAGCTATTTAGCGGCTCATATTTGCCTGCGTAAAGCACGCTAGCGACATTAGCGCCGAGCTCGGGCTCTACGGTGCTTGCTAGCCCGCCTTCAAATGGGCGTAGACTAAGATCGCGCGGGATTTTTTTGCCGTGCGCAGAAAGAGAGCTAAAATTTTGCTTGATTAGGTTTTTAATCTGCTCAATGTTTACGTCGCCCACGACTATGATGCTAATGGCGCTAGGAAGGTAGTTGCGCGCGTAGAATTTTTTTAGTTGCTCGCCAGTGGCGCCTTTGATGATTTCATTTTGTCCGATCGGAAAGCGTCTTGAAAATATGGAATTAGGGTATAAATATGTAGCGCGCTTTTCGTAAAAGCGCCTCTCAAAGCCTTTTTTTGCTTCTTCTAATATGACGCCCTTTTCCTTTTGCGTTTCGTTCTCGTCAAATTTTACGCCGCCTGCATAATCGCGCAGTACCAAAAATACGTCCTTTAGCGTCTCGTCGCTCACTTGGGCTTGGATGTTGTATGTGGTGTTTTCAAAGCCAGTCTGTGCATTGAGATCGGCGCCGAATTTCACCCCTAGGCGCTGCAGAGTGTGGACTAGTTCATTTTTATCAAAATGTTCGCTGCCGTTGAACGCCATGTGTTCAACGAAGTGCGCTAAGCCCTGCTCGTCGTCATTTTCATCAACACTACCTGCGGCTACGTTGAGGTAAAAAAGCGCGCTATTTTTCGGCACGTCATTTTTGAGGATATAAAATTTCACGCCGTTTGCCAGCTCGCCGTGCACGACGCTAGGATCGAGCTTAAGCGGTGCATCCGGGTTAGCGTCTGCGGAGTAAAGGCTCAAAGAGCAAAGTAGGGCGGAGATAAAAAATATAAACTTTTTCATAATTGTCCTTGGATTTAAAAACTTGCGATTGTAACAAAAGCTAGTTTAAAGTATGATTTTGCGAGCTTTGTTATGGGTAAAATTTTGCCAAGGATTTGGGATTTTACTTGCGGTTTTAAAATTTTACTTGCAGAATTGAGAGGAATGGAATTTTTGGAATTTTTGGAATTTTTGGAATTTTTGGAATTTTTGGAATTTTTGGAATTCCGCCGCCGCGACTTAAAATTTTGGCAGCGGAATTCATAAAGCTTTGCTAGCTTTAATAGCCCGTGCAAGGCTAAATTTAAACCTTACGCAGTTAGAATTAGAATTCATACGCTTCGCGTGAAGAATTTTACAACTTATAGTTTGCTTGCGTTTTTGTCTAGATACTCTGCGACGCCCTTAGGATCTGCTTTCATTCCTGCGTCGCCTTTGTGCCAACCCGCAGGGCAGACCTCTCCGTGCTCGTTTGTAAATAGCATCGTATCGACCATGCGAAGCATCTCATCGATATTTCTACCAAGCGGTAGGTCGTTGATGACGGCGTGGCGGACGGTGCCGTCTTTATCGAGTAGGAAGCTGCCGCGAAGCGCTACGGCGTTGCCAAACAGCACGTCGAAGCTGCGCGCGATATCTTTTGTGATATCCGAAACTAGCGGGAACTGCACTTTGCCGATACCGCCTGCGTTTACCGGAGTATTTTTCCATGCAAGATGCGTAAATTCGCTATCGCAGCTAACGCCGATAACTTCGATACCCTTGGATTTGAAATCTTGATATCTGTGATCGAATGCGATGATCTCGCTCGGGCAGACGAAAGTAAAATCTTTTGGATAAAAGAATACGACCGCGCCTTTTTCGCCGATATTTTTATAGAGGTTGAAATCCTCGACTATTTCGTTGTTGCCTAAAACCGCGCTCGCCGTAAAATCTACGGCTTTGTTGGTTACTACCATGTTATTTCTCCTTGTTAATAAAATTTATGATGGCGATTATACATTTTAAAACTTTAGATTCGCTGAAATTTGATGAAAATTTTTATATAATAAATTTTATTTATCCAATAATATTACTTTTATTATTTTTTAAATTTAGTATGTTATCATCGCGCTTCATTTTTTGATAAAGGAGAAAAAATGGCTGTAAAAATCACCGATATTTGCATTAGCTGCGGCTCATGCATCGACGAGTGCCCGGTAAATGCGATCGTGGACGATAGCGATAATCCAAGCGGCGAGGATAGCTACTACGTATATGCCGATAAATGCGTCGAGTGCGTGGGTTACAACGACGAGCCGGCTTGCGCTAGCGCCTGTCCGACCGATGGCTGTATCGTCTGGAGCGACATCGTAGCGGGTCAACCTAGCAGGGATTCCATAGGTGCGGATCTACGTAGCGGAGATACCCCGGTATTTTCTTAGCAGATAAAATTCCGCGATCAAATGCGCGGAATTTTAATTCATTCAATCCTTAAATAAATTTTAACCTATTTTTCGATACAATCCGCCTTTCACTTTAAGGAGATTATATGCAGCAAACGCTTTCTATTATTAAGCCTGATGCCGTTAAAAAGGGCGTTATCGGCAAAATTATCGATCGTTTCGAAAGCCACGGACTAAGAATCGCAGCGGCTAAAAAATTATGCCTAAGCGCCGAAGATGCGGGTAAATTTTATGAAATTCACAAGGATCGCCCTTTTTATAAGGATCTGATTGAGTTTATGACTAGCGGCCCGGTGGTCGTAATGGTGCTTGAAGGCGACGATGCTGTAGCTAAAAATCGCGCGCTAATGGGCGCTACCGATCCGAAAAAAGCCGATAAAGGCACGATCAGAGCAGACTTTGCGGACAGCATCGACGCTAACACCGTTCACGGCAGCGACAGCCTAGAAAACGCAAAAACCGAGATCGCATTTTTCTTTGCAAAAAGAGAAATTTGCTAAGAGTGCCGCGTGAAAATCGCTTTTGCTAAAATTTCCGCCGCGCCCGTGCCGTTTGAAATTTCGCGAGACGGACTTAAGCTCAGCGGAAATTTAAAACGAAAAGACTCTAAGTTTATCGAGTGTAAGGGCGAAATTAAAGGCAAAATTCCATACATTTGCGACCGCTGCGGCAAAGAATTTGATCTTGACGTGAGCGAGAGCGTAAATTTGCTTTTAAGCGAAGGCGTTTTTAACGACGAAAGGCACGAAAGCTTGGACGTTATGGAGTTTTTCGGCACCGAAGTTGATCTGGATGAAATTTTGAGAAGCGAAACGGAAGCTTTTAAAAGCGACTATTTTTATTGCGAAGAATGCAAGAACTAAATTTATAAAGGAGAAAAAATGGCAGTTCCAAAGCGAAGAGTTAGTAAAACTCGTGCGGCGAAAAGACGCACTCACTACAAAGTGACCCTTCCGATCCCCGTCAAAGATAAAGACGGAAGCTGGAAAATTCCGCATAGAATAAACAAAACTACGGGCGAATATTAATCCGATGATTTCCGTTGCTATAGACGCGATGGGCGGTGATTTCGGCTGCGAGCCGATAATAAACGGAGTCGTAGATGCGCTGCGAGAGCGTAAATTTAATGCATTTTTGGTAGGCGACGAAGCGCAAATCAAGCCTTTTATTCCACAAGATCAAGGCTTTGAGAAATATATCACTTACGTAGCTGCAAGCGAAGTTTTCGAGATGAAAGAGGGCGCAACCGACGCTCTTAAACGCAAAGAGAGTAGCATCTTTAAAGCGGTTGATCTAGTAAAAGACGGCACTTGCAAAGCCGTGGTATCAGCAGGACATAGCGGCGCTACGATGAGCCTTGCTACGCTTCGCATAGGAAGGCTCAAAGGTATCTTGCGCCCGGCGATTGCTACGCTGATGCCAAATTCCATAGGTGGACGTACGCTCGTGCTGGATGTGGGCGCTTATGTCGATTGTAAGCCTGAGAATTTGTTTCAATTTGCGATTATGGGCGAAGCATATGCCAAGGAGATTATGGGTTTAAACGCACCACGCATCGGCTTATTATCCAACGGCGAGGAGGATAGTAAAGGCAACGAGGTAACAAAAGAAACCTTTCATATGCTTAAAAAGATGCAAAATTTTATTGGTAATGTCGAAGGCAATCAAATTTTTGACGGCTCCGTGGATGTCGTAGTTTGCGATGGATTTATCGGCAACATTATGCTAAAATCCAGCGAAGGTGTCGCAAGTGCTATCGGCAAACTTATTAAAAACGAAACTAAAAAATCCCCGATCGCCATCGCAGGCTCCATCTTGATGAAGCGCGTCTTTAAAATTATCAAAAAAAGTACGGATTATGACGAATATGGCGGCGCGCCACTTTTAGGCGTCAAAGAATGCGTCATCATAAGCCACGGCAAAAGTACCCCGAAAGCCGTTAAAAACGCGATCTTTCAGGCGCTTAAATTTGCAGATTCTAAAATCAACTCCGCGATAGAAAGCGAAATTTCTTCAAACGAGCAAAAATGAAAAAAGCCTCGATGATCTCGATCGCAGCATACGTGCCGAGCGAAATTTTAACCAATTTCGATCTTGAAAAAATGGTTGAAACGAGCGATGAATGGATCGTCAAGCGCACAGGCATTCATGAGCGCCGCATAGCAAAGGGCGAGACCACTAGCGATTTGGGCATGAAGGCCGCGGTACTTGCGATCGAGCGTAGCGGGTTGCAAAAAAACGAGATCGATGCGATAATCTGCGCCACGATCTCGCCTGATTATTTCTGTATGCCCTCGACCGCGTGCGTCATCGCAAATAAACTGGGCTTAAATTTCGGCATCACGGCGTTTGATATAAATGCCGCCTGTACCGGCTTCATCTATCTTTTAGAGCTTGCAAAATCCCTCATCGAAAGCGGCGCCAAAAAACACGTGTTGATAATCGGCACGGAAAAGTTAAGTTCGATAGTCGATTGGAGCGACCGCGCTACGTGCATACTTTTCGGTGACGGCGCAGGCGCTGCGGTTATCGCGGCGCGTGACGATAACGAAATCATCGACATTCATACCGCTAGCGACGGCAGCAAGGGCGATCTTCTCATCACCGCAGCCCCGGGTAGCGTCAATCCACTCAGCCAAAAAATCATTGACGAAAAGCTAGGCTTCATGCAGATGGCCGGGCGCGAGGTCTTTAAAATAGCGGTACCGACGCTTAGTAACGATGTCGTGGAGATTTTGGCGAAAAATAAAATTTCGCCCGAGCAGGTCGATCTTTTCATCCCGCATCAGGCTAATTTGCGCATTATCGAGGCGGTCAAGGCGAGACTAGAATTTAGCGACGAGCAGTGCGTGCTTACGATCGGCAAATACGGCAACACGAGCTCGGCGTCGATCCCGATGGCGATAAATGACGCTTACGAGAGCGGCAGGCTCAAAAATGGCTCGCTTATGCTTTTGGACGCGTTCGGCGGCGGCTTTACGTGGGGCAGCGCGCTTTTGAAATTTGGCGGTAAGAGCGCAAAATAATATCATAGCTTTTAATTTAGCATTTTAATTCTATAAATGGATTGTTTTAATCCCTAATAATATGAAATTATGCTGTATAAATCGGCGGATTTGTAGTTTATAAGCGGAATTTATGTCTAATTAGGATGGAATCAGGCGTATTGTAAAAGCGTAGAATTTTTATCGTTGTGTTGTTACTTCAATTCCCGATGAGATAAAAATTTAATGCATCAAAAGGCATATTTATAGGATGTTATATAGTCTTAATTCCTCAATTCTACCTTTGAATTTAGCACTTTGAAATTCTAAATTCGATGCCGTTTTTTTGCTAACTAAAAATTCCATAAATTCTTATAAATCAAAATAGCTAAAGCAAAATTTATTCACCACCAATTTTTTTAAATCAGAACTACTATTTAGATTTCTTACCTATTAAAGGTTACTATTAATTATAAAGAATTTTCAAGATTTACTTAATTTGCTCAAGATAGAATTTAAATTTTAATTTCTAAAGTTATTTGCTAAATATTTCTACTTTGTTTAAGAATTCCCTCATTTTTTTTTTTGCTATACTCTTTGGTTACTGAAAGGAAAAACATGCCAAATGTTAGAATTTTTATTTCGATTCCTCTAGTGCTTGCATTAAGTGGCTGCGCCGCACTTAACGACAACCTAGGTAAGGTCGGCGGAGTTACTATAGGCTCTGCGGGCGGTGCGGCGATAGGTAAGCAAATAGGTGGTAAGCGCGGTGTGGTTGTAGGCTCGATAATAGGCGGTGCGATCGGATATTTCATCGGAGATTATATTGATCAAAGGAGGGCTGAGCAGAAAAAGATATCACAAGAATACGGCGTACATACGGCATCTGAAGACGTCAAAGCTGGTGATAAAAAAGGTGATAGATTGAGTGTAGCGACCGACGATAATCAATTTGCTGTTGGCAAAAGCAGCTTGAATCCTAGAGCTAACGAATATTTTACTAAAATTGCCCAAACCTACAAAAATAGCGGCAGGAAAATTTTAGTAGTAGGACATACCGATGATAGTGGCTCAAGTGCTACGAATCAAAAATTATCAGAAGAGCGCGCCAAAACTGTAGGAAAGATTTTTGCTGCCAATGGTACCGCGAAACAAAATATCTATTATTGGGGTGCGGGCGAATCTCAACCTATCGCCGATAATAATAAAGCAGATGGCAGGATGAAAAATAGGCGTGTGGAGATTATAGAGCTGGAGAGCGAAGCGGATATCATAAAATATACACAAGGCATAAAGGTGGATCCGAGCTACTTTACTAGATTGCGGCAGCCTGCTGCAACTTTTAGTGGCAAAGGAGCACCGAAGTTGGCGCGGGATTCTAAGCATAGTGGTAAGCTAGCTTCTGATAGTGTTTCTACTAAAGCAAGCAGCACATCTAATAGCTTAGGGCAAGAGCGCAATAGTGATAAGCCAAAAGGTGAAAAAATCGCTAGCGCTAAAATTCAAAGTGGTACGGAAAATCAAGGCGATAAAATTTCAAAGCACGATGAAATTTCTACGCAAGGCGTAAAAACCACAGAGAATACCAAGCTTTCTAAAAACATTGCGGGATCAGGCAATGCGGTAGTAGATTTCGGCGGAGAGCCAGCGCATGGTCAGGCATTTATGCTAGCAAGCGAATACGGCGGCGAGAAACAAGGCTTTTCATTCATCACCAAAGCTTATGCGAGCGATGGCTTTATGTCTAGTTGCGCTTTCGACGAATACCATGCGGATGGCGCGGTTAAGGCTTTAGCTAGCGGTAAAGAGCTACCTAAGACTACCGAGTTTAAAAAGGCTCTAAACGGCGGCGTTTGGAGTGCGACGTTAAATGATAATCTTGTAGCGCTTGCGCCCGTTAGCGTTTTAGCTCAAGATGGAAAGGCTAGCGCAAATCCTAAAATTTACATCTATAAAGGCTATATCCAAGGCAGCAATAGTAAGGCAGACTATCAAATTCAAGGCAAGGTCAATACTTATGAAGGTGAAAAAGGCCTACTTTACCGTGTATTTACTAGTGATAAAAACTCCCCGCTTAAATGTATAGATATCGTTTTTGACGACAAAAATACAATACACTCGAAGGGCTATTTGTATTATAGTCTTTCAAACGGAGCATTATTAGAAAAGGGCTTTGAAATTAAGCCGTTATCAAGGAAATAAAATGAAAGAAGTAATGGATTTTATATCGTTATATAGGCTATGGATTTCGGCAGTTATCGCAACTATAGTGCTGATATTATTAATCATAAAATTCTGGGATAATATCAAGTTTTGGTGGCTTTGTACTTGGACTAGCTTCCCGCTCATAGGGACAATAGCACGAAGTTATAAGAAGGAAAATGGCCTTCCTGATAATTCCGCTTGGTTTAAAAGCGAAACGCAAATTTGTTCTAAATTTTATAGTTTTTATGCAAAATATATGGATGCCGATAAGGATTTTTTTGAAACTTGCGAAAAATATTTAGCAAAAGTAGGAGAAAAAGGCAGGGCTGAATTTCCTATTTTTATGTGGATTGTTGTATTTTTATTAGTAGTTGTGGAGGCTATGGGGTTTGCGTATGTACTCGCAGGATACACCATTCCAGGCGCTAGTGAATCGTTACAGCAAAAAGGTGCAGTAGCTATCGCTTTTGTAATCTCTATAATATTGGTAGGCTTTACGCACCTTACCGGAGGTGAAATTCATAAAAATGAACTTATAAGAGACGCGCGCGAACAGTGGGACAGCGACGATAGCAAAGATAAAGGTAATTTTGTAGCGGATGGTGGCATTATGCTGTCTAACAATAAGGATGATGATGGAAAAAAGCCTTGGAAGCAGCTTATAAATAGACTAAATGCAAATGTGGCGAGATGGTATATAACGACTATTACCGCAATTTTAATCGTATTAATCGCAGTCGGTGCTACCTATGTGCGCGGACAGGTGTTAGAAAAGCAGCTCAATCAAGAAATTTCAAATATCTCTACTAATGTCTATGAAAGCGCCCCTGCAGAACTTGGTCAAATTCAAGCAAATGCAGATAAAAAGGCTTTAATAGAGCAGCAAGAAGCTGATAAGAAAGGTGGTTGGGCTACATTTATAGTTTTAGCTGTACTTTTTGTATTTACTCAAATTTTAGGAATACTCTTTGGCTGGAAATGGGGCTTTGCAGGTAAAGAGAGTGCGGAAGCTTATAGACATATAAGGGGTTACGCTAATGCAAATGATTTTGAGAGAGCTCATGAAAGAAAGAAAGAGATTATAGTAACCAAGGCTGATGAGAAACTAGCCGAACTTAGACCAAGAATATCAGCTCATCTAAAAAAAGTAGGTATTAATAAAGATGAGCAGGATATGTTAAAATCGGTAAAAGATAGAAATTTTAGTAATTATATAGCAGTGAGGATTCAAGATCAAGAAGATAGAAAAAAACATGAAAAGAGTCTTTCGCAATACAATAAGTCTTTAGAAAATGACGACATAAAATCTACGGAAGCAGCACCTATAAAAGAGAATACGACGAAACAACCGCAGCCTGCTATGCAAAATACGCAAAGCCTCGAGCCGAAGCAACCCGCTACAAGCGTTGATTTAAAAGAGGTGCAAGAGCGCGTAGATGAGCTAAGTGATTTTATCAAAGCTCAAAGAGACAAAGGCGATGCTGCAGATATGGCGAAATTGGAAAAATATAAAGCTAAGCTAAATAAAAATTTAGAAATTCTAATAGATCAAACGAAAGCAGAGATCGCTGATAAGTTAGCTCGGAACGAAAGTCTTGACGAGCTAAATGAAAAGCTGAAAGAGCAGCTGTCTATGCTAAAAGCGGAGGATTAAGATGAGGAAAATTCTATTATTTTGCGCCATGATTTGTGCTGTGGCGTTTGCGCCGCCTAACTGCTATGAGATCAATAAGATCGAAAAAAAGAGTGAGATTAATGAAGCGGTTTTTGTTTTGATAGATGAGACAACGCCTTTTAACGAGCCGTTAAAAGAGCAAGTGGTAAATAATGCTCTGAGATTTGCGCAGGCTGGAAATTACGTTTTCGTGGCAAAATTTTCCGCTTTTTTGCAAGGACGGTATAACGAAGTAATGTTTGATTTCGCGCTAGATACGCCTCTAAGTGATGATGAGCGATATGATCTGAATAAAAACACCCTTGCCAAATTTGATAAATGTTTAAAAGATCAGGTGAGCTTCGTCAAAAAAACTATGAGCGAAAAGATAAATGAAGCGTTTTTAAAGGAAGGTGATCAAGTCGCTAAGTCAGATATTTTTTATGCGCTCAAGGATTTTGCGGCAAATTCTATTGAGCCGCGTGAAGCGAAAAGCAAGATCGTAATTTTAGCTTCGGATATGCTAGAGAATTCCTCTGTGACGAGCTTTTATACTAAAGGCGCACCTCGCTTGATCGACGGCAAAAAGGAGCTTGGAATTTTAGAAAAGAATGATCTTTTTACAGATTTTACGGGCGCAAAAATTTATATTGTAGGCGCAGGGCTTAGCGAAGGCAAAAAAAGCTATGTAAGCCCTCAGATTCTAAATTCTTTAAGCGCGTTTTGGAGCGAATATTTTACGAAATCGAACGCTACGCTTGTCGAGATGGGCACGCCTGCGCTAAAACGTGAGGTAAAATAGCACAGAATTTTACGCAGCTCTTGCGGAATTTATTAAAAAGCTATTTCGTGGGCATCTTTACGCCTGTAGCGTGGATTTAACGAGCGTTGCGATCACGCTTCAGGCGCATCTTAGGTATGCGCAAAAATTCTAAAGACCTAATTCAAATTTTATTCTAGCGATCGCTAAAACTCAGCAGCAAAAGCATAAATTTGTATTTATATAACACAGCAAATAAAAATTATGTTCCGTAATCTAAAAACTTAAAATTTTATCTCGTGAGGATTTAAAATTTTAGTGGATATCGCGTCTTGCTCGTGCGCCAGGTTTAAAATTTTAAATAACGTAAAATCCCAAATTCTCGTGTTTAAGGATAATTTTTCTGATCTCTTTTAGTAAGCTGAGCGAGGCTTCGATTTCTACGCGGCGGGTGCTGACACTCTCGACGTTTGCGCCCACGCTCACCCCTTTTGCGAGGGCGTATTTATAGATGAAATCAAACATCTCTGCGCACAGCGCTGTTGAACTTTGTAAGATATCGACGCTGCTTTGTAGCCGCTGCTGCAAAAAATCCGGCACCGAGATGCCAAGCCATTTCATAAACTCAAGCGTCTTTAGGCTACCGCACGGCGTGAAAGTAAAGATTATCGGCACCTTTTTGCACTCCAAAGCGGCGTAATCGTCGATGAAATCTTTGGCATTTTGCACATTATAAACCGCCTGAGTGATAAAAAATTCGCACCCGTCCGCAGTCTTCTCCGCGATTTTTAGGTGCTCGTCGCGGCTCTTTTCATGGCGTTCAGGAATGCAGATGCCGCCTAGGCAAAGATGCGGCGCCACGAGTCGCTTGAGCTCATAGGCACGGCTTAGATGCAGTTTGCATTCTTCGTTTTTAGAGCTCACCCCCACGAAAACGCTCAGTCCGCTTGCGGCATGCCTTAGAATTTCGCAAAATTCCGCTTCATCATATTTGCCTACCGCGCGATAGATGATCGCTTCTTTATCAGTGTGCAGATACTGCGTGTAATAGCGCGCAGGATCGATCGTATGCACAAAAGGGAAGGTCCGCTCATCTTTCGTGCGCGCGCTTTCATCTTGTAGATCGTAGATGACGATGCCGTCGCATTCGCATTCGCCTAGGCGTTGCGACCACGCCGTACCTAGGCGCTCGAGCTCGTCTTGAGAGGACGTGATTTTAGGCGGAACGATGCCATAGAGCAAAATTCCGCTTTTTCCGTTTCTAATTTTTTCTTTTAACACTTGCCATTCCTTGATTTTTCGCACATTTTAGCAAATTTAAATTTAAAAATTTAAATGATATAATGCCGAGCAAATTGCAAATTTAAGGAACGCAATGAAAACGCTTCAAGAAAATTTAAAGCTTTTTTATCTGGGGCTTGAAAACGGCGAGCCGTTTTTGTATAAAAACAAGGATTTGACGACTCACGCGCTTATCATCGGAATGACCGGTAGCGGTAAAACGGGACTTGGCATCACGCTGCTAGAGGAAGCCGCGATCGATAATATCCCATCCATCATCATCGATCCGAAGGGCGATCTAACAAATTTAGCTCTTACCTTTCCGCAGATGAGGGCTGAGGATTTTGAGCCCTATATCGACGAGGCCGAGGCGCAAAACAAAGGTCTTAGCGTGCACGAGTATGCCGAGCAGACCGCAAATACCTGGCGCGAAGGGATCGAGGGCTCGTATCAAGACCTGGCGCGGGTGGAGCTTTTGAAAAACAGCGCCGATTTTAGAATTTATACGCCCAAATCAAGCGCGGGTCTTGGCATCAGCCTACTAAGCGACTTTGAAGCGCCGAAAGGCTTAAACGAAGAGGATTTGAATAACTATATCGGCGGTATCGCCACTAGCGTGCTAAGCCTCGCAGGGATTAGCAGCGATAATCTCAGCTCGCCGGAATTTTTACTAATCAGCCAAATTTTGTCTTATCATTTCGGTAGAGGCGAGGGGGTGAGCGTGGTGGATCTCATCGCGCAGATCGGCAACCCGCCTTTCGATAAAATTGGCGTTTTCGACGTTAATACCTTTTTTCCGAGCGATAAGCGAATGGCGCTTGCAATGAAGATTAACGCACTCATCGCAAGCCCGAGTTTTAAGCTTTGGTGCGAGGGCGAGCGGCTAAATATCGCCAAGATGCTCTTTGATGAAAACGGCAGGGCGAGAGCGAATATATTTTCCATCGCGCATCTAAACGACGATGAGAGGATGTTTTTCGTCACGCTGCTTTTGGGCGAGATGATCAAATGGATGCGCACCACCAGCGGCACCAGCTCGCTACGCGCAGTACTTTATATGGATGAAATTTACGGCTTTTTTCCGCCAAACGGCAATCCGCCGAGCAAAACCCCGATGCTTACGCTACTAAAACAGGCTCGCGCGTTCGGTCTTGGTTGCGTTCTATCGACGCAAAACCCGGTCGATCTCGATTATAAGGGGCTTAGCAACATCGGTACGTGGTTTATCGGGCGCTTGCAGACCGCGCAGGATAAAGAGCGCGTCATCAGCGGCTTAAGCGGTATCGGCTCAAATCCGATTGATAAAAGCGTTCTGATGGAGAAAATTTCAAATCTCAAAAAGCGAAATTTTTTGGTAAAAAACATCAACGAGGACGTGCTGCGAGTGATCGAGACGCGCTTTGCGCTAAGCTATTTAAAGGGTCCTTTAAGCAACGAGCAAATTTCAAATTTAATGAAAGACAAAAAGGCTGAAATTTCGTCCGTGTCGGGCGTCGCGCAAGGCGTCAAATCCGCCGGCGCCGCCAAGCCCGTAGTTTCTGCTGAAATTTCGCAGCTTTACAGCTACGGCGCGAGCCTTGAGCTAAGCCCGTATCTGTATGCAAGCGCGAAGATGCGATTTTACGACAAGGGAGTCGATTTTACGCAGCAGCGCACTTTTTTGCTTTCGCTTTCGGACGCAAGCGAAATAGATTGGAGCGAGGCCAGCACGCGAGAGATCGGGAGCTTGAGCGGGCAGGAGCAGGCGGGCTCGCTTTACGGCGCGCTTCCTAGCTTCATCGCGGGCGCAAAAAATTTAAACGCTCAGCTTAAAAGCTTTAAGGAGTGGATCTACCGCAACGAAAAGTTAGAACTTTTTAGCGCGCTTGATCTGCTCTCAAAACCGGGCGAGAGCAGGGAGGAGTTTTTCGTGCGCCTAGGCGATAAGGCAAACGAAATTTTAGAGGCCAAAACCGATGAAATCGCGGCTAAATTTGAAAAGGAAAAAGCGCGCCTTGAGGATAAAATTTCTCGCGCTAGCGAAAAATATGAGAAGGAAAAGGGCGATGTGCTAAGTCGCGGCGTGGATGCAGCGCTAAACATAGGCGGAGCGATCTTAGGCGCGTTTTTAGGCCGCTCGCGCAGCGCTAGCAATATCTCTAAAGCGATCAGCGGCGCAAAGAGCGCGCATAAAATTTTAAACGAGCGCAGCGAAGCCAAAAATGCCGAAAATAGCCTAAGCGCGCTACAAGAGGAGCTGGAGGTGCTTACGCAGAAATTTGAGGCTGAAGTAGACGCGCTAAAACAGAGCCTGGATCTGAAAAACATTAAACTCGAAACGAAAGAAATTTCGCCGAAGAAAACCGACATCTACGACGAGAAAATTTCGCTACTTTGGAAGAGTTAAAGGGATTTTATGAAAAAATCGGGAATTTTAGAATTTTTACTTAGCATCGTTACAGCGCCGAATTTTTGGTGCTACTTTGCTGCGTATCTGATCGCTGCGATCCCCTTTGGGCTTTTGATCGGCAGATACCTCGGTGGCGTGGATATCAAAAGCGAGGGCAGCGGCTCCATAGGCGCTACCAACGTCCTTCGCGTCTTAAAAACTCGCGATCCGAAAAAAGCAAAAAAGCTCGCGATCCTCACGGTCGCTTGCGACGCGCTAAAGGGCGTCCTGCCGATACTGATCGCGCGGGCTTTAAGCTTTGATGAAAATGTGCTATGGAGCATGGCGGTCTTTGCAGTGCTTGGGCATTGCTTCAGCCCGTATCTGAAATTTAACGGCGGCAAGGGCATTGCGACGGGAGCCGGCGTGCTTGCTTGCTTCATCCCTATCGAGATCATAATCGCGCTTGCCGTTTGGTTTGTAGTCGGCAAGACGGTTAAAATTTCATCCGTAGCATCGCTTGCAGCGGCGCTTGCGCTAGTTATCGCAAGCTACGTGATCCATCCGCAGATGCCAGCGATCAAGACTCATGCGCCGATCTTTCTGATAGTTTTCATCGTATTTTACAAGCACGCTCCGAATATCGCCAGGCTGCTTAAGGGCGAGGAAAAGCGCGTAGTATGATTAAAATTTTAATCGAAAAGCTGGAATTCGGCGCAATAATCGGGACATTGGATTTTGAGCGCAAGCGCGAGCAGCGCGTGTGGGTGTGGGCGAAGCTCGGGGCGGAGGAGTTTATCGATTACGCGCGGGTTTGCGAATATATTAAAGCAGAGCTTCGCGAGAAAAAATTTCGCCTCGTGGAGGACGCACTAAGATACTTCGCGCAGGAGTTTCACTCAAAATTTCGATCGATGGATTATTTTTATATGAAAATTTTAAAGCCCGAAATTTTACAAGACGCGAGCGTCGGCGCGGAAATAGAGATAAAATTTTAAAATTTCTTTAAAAAATCTTGAAATTTTGCTTAAAATATGTTAAAATCGCCGCAAAATTTTAAGGCAAGGAAATTAAATGAGAATTTTAATAGTCGAGGACGAGGTGACTTTAAACAAGACGATAGCGGAGGGCTTGATGGAGTTCGGCTATCAGACGGATACTTCCGAGAGTTTTAAGGACGCAGAGTATTATATCGGCATTAGAAATTATGATTTGGTGCTAACCGATTGGATGCTAGCTGACGGCAACGGCATCGATCTCATCGCATTGGTTAAGCAAAAATCCGCGCGCACCTCCGTCGTCGTGCTATCTGCAAAAGACGATAAAGAAAGCGAGATCAAAGCGCTTCGCGCGGGCGCGGACGATTTTATCAAAAAGCCTTTCGACTTTGACGTTTTAGTAGCGCGCCTTGAGGCTAGACTTCGCTTCGGCGGCTCAAATATCATCAAGATCGACGATCTTATCATTGATCCTGATGAGGAAAAAATTACTTACTTGGGTCAAGAGATCGAGCTGAAGGGCAAGCCTTTTGAGGTGCTAACCCACCTGGCGCGCCACAGCGATCAGATCGTAAGCAAAGAGCAGCTATTAGACGCTATCTGGGAGGAGCCTGAGCTCGTTACGCCGAACGTCATCGAAGTCGCGATCAATCAAATTCGTCAGAAAATGGATAAGCCTCTAAATATCTCTACGATCGAGACCGTTCGCAGACGCGGATATAGATTTTGCTTTCCACAAAAAGCCTAAGAGTTCGCTTTGTAATACAATTAGCATCCGCTTCGTTGATGCTAATTGTCATTTTTTCGGTAATGCTCTATAATTATATGAGAATTACCATCTTCGAAACTCCCGTTCAAAATTTGATCCTAAGAGCACAAAAAATCGTAGACGCCTCCGTGCCGCCTGAGAAAATTTCATCTTTTTTGCAAAACACGCCGGGCGAATACGAGAGCAAAATCATCGAAAACGAAAGTATCAATAAGCCTAAATTTATCGAAAGTTCCGAGGGCGGCAGGAGCTATTTACAGCTGCACTATCCTTATGGTAAGGATAAAATTTTAAGTATCCGAGCCGACGTGAGCGTCTATGCAAACATCGTAAACCAAATACTCATCGACATCATTTTGGTAAATTTGACGATGATATTTTTGGTGGTGTTTTACGCAATGTTTCTCTCGCGTATGCTGCTGATGCCGATTAAGCTGATCAGTCAAAGGCTTGCTTCGGTGGATGAAAAATTTCTAAAGCCGATCGACGCAGCGGAAATTCCAAGCGAATTTAGCCCGCTTTCAAACAGCATAAACCGCCTACTTGAGCGCATCGAGACCTTTATTATGTATCAAAAAGAGCTTTTTATCGGCATCGCGCACGAGCTTAAAACTCCGCTTGCGGTTATGAAAACCAAAAACGAAGTTACTCTCATCAAGCCGCGCGAGAGAGAGAAATATATCGAGGCGCTTAAAAACAATAATGATTCGATCGATAGTATGAATAAGATGATCAGCTCCATCCTAGAGATCGGGCGGCAGGAGGGGGCGCAGTTTGAGGCGCCTGAGCAGACCGATATGATCGCGTATCTACGGGAGCTATGCGTAGGCTTTAAAATTTTAGCGCGTACGGCAGGCAAGGACTTGACGATGGATCTTAAGCCTGAACAGCTTGAAATTTCGGTGCAGAAAAGCCTTTTTATGCACGTGATTCAAAATTTCGTCCAAAACGCCATAAAATTTTCTCCTGATGGCGAAAAAGTACTGATCGAGAGCGAAATTTCGGACGGAAATTTCATCGTGCGGGTCGCAAATAAGGGCGAGCCGCTTAACGAAGAGATCGATTATTTCGCCCCTTTTAAGCGCTATGGCGGCAAACCGGGAGCCGGGCTCGGGCTATTTTTAGCCAAAAATGCTGCTCAAGCGATGGGCGCGCAAGTAGATCTTAAAAACGACAAAGGGCGCTCGCTAATTGTCGCGATTTTCAAACTTCCGCTAAAAAATTTAAGAAATAGCCCGAAATTCCGCTATTTTAAAACAAAATGAAGCTTTTTATGGTATAAACGCCATAAATTTTTTCGTAAGGTAAAATTATATGTCATTGTTGATTACAAAAGAATGCATCAGTTGCGACGCGTGCCGCGAGGAATGCCCTAATGAAGCTATTTTTGAGGATGAGCCGATATACATCATAGATGCCGATCGATGCTGCGAGTGCGTAGATGATTATTCAGAGCCCGCTTGCATCGTGGTCTGCCCGGTCGAGTGTATCATCACCGACCCCGATAATATCGAGACGGCGGACGAGCTGAAATATAAACACGTCCATATGGAAATTTAAATGCCCAAGCGCGTCGCCGTCATAGATCTGGGCTCAAATTCCGCCAGAGCCGTGATTTTTGAGCGCACGAGCAGGCTCGGATTTTTCATCTTGGCCGAGCACAAGATCAAGATCCGCCTAGGCGAGGGCGCTTACGAAAACCGCGGAATTTTAACCACCGAAGCGATGCAGAAATGCCTGCTGGCGTTTAAAAAATTTAAAACCCTGGTATGCAATTACAAGGCCAAACGCGTGCTTTGCATCGGTACGTCCGCGCTTCGCGATGCGCCGAACGGAGCCGAGTTTATAAATCTCGTCCGCAAGCAAACGGGCATCACGATCCGCAAGATAGACGGGCAGATGGAGGCGTATCTGGGCGCTTATGCGGCGCAAAATTTGCTTAGCGACTTTTCCGAGGGCGTTACGCTAGATATTGGCGGCGGCTCGACCGAGCTTGCTTACATCAAAAACGGCAAGATAGAAAATAAAATTTCTTTAAATTTAGGCACGGTGCGGCTAAAGGAGCTGTTTTTCGACCGCGGCGACACGAAGGGGCTGGAGAAATACATAAACAGCGAGATCTCGCAGCTCGGCGCCGAGTTTCGCACGCAAAATTTAATCGTAATGGGCGGCTCTGCGCGAGCGCTCTCTGGCGCCGTGATGAGCCTGCAGAATCATCCGCTAAAGATCGTGCATAATTTCAGCTACGATTACGAAAAATACGCGCCATTTTTTGCCAAGCTGATGAGTGCAAAGACGCTTGATTTGGCGAAATTCCCGATCAAAAAAGACCGCTACGACACGATAAGAGAGGGCGCCATTATCTTTGATAAGATCGTAAGGCGCCTAGGGGCGAAAAAGATCATCACCAGCGGCGTGGGAGTGCGCGAGGGAGCGTTTTTAAGCTCGATTCTGCGTGGCGCAAACCTGCCTAGAGGCTTTAATCCGAGCCTAAGAAGCCTTAAAGATCGCTTCGCTTCCGAGCCCAGCGAGGCTCCGAAGTTCGCAAAGGCGCTGTTTTGCGCGCTATCGCCTCTACACGGCTTGGGCGAAAAATATATTAAAATTCTGCAGATTGCGGCGTTGCTTTGCGAGATCGGGCGGGCGATCGGCTTTTATGCTAAGCACGAAACCAGCGCGGATATGGTGCTCGGCGGGCTGAACTACCGCACGACACACAAAGAAAAAGCGCTCATAGCCGCGATCATCTCGATGCACGGAAAGCGCGAGCTAGGAGCTACGTTTGCGCCTTTGAGCGCGATTTTGCCGGACGCCGGCAAGCTTGCGTGGCTAAGCTATATTTTGGAGCTTGCGCGCCTCTTAAGCGAAAACGCGCTAAAAAATTTAGAATTTTGCTTTGAAAATTCCACTCTTAAAATCTCCGGCGCGGATAATTTGATAATGCTTAAAGGAAGCCTTAAAAAGCTCTCAAAACCTGCGATTTTTGCGATAAAATTTCTTTAAATAGCCACCCCTACTTGTTGCGCAAGCTTAAGGCGGGCGGAGTTCGTTTAATTTTATGAGCTTGAAGCGGGCGATAAATCTGTATCAATAGCGCTTTTTAAATTTTAATTCCATTCTCGGCTAAAGAATAAATGCTAAAAAATCCGTAGTCGGTGCGGACGTAAAGGCGCTTGCCTGAGATTTTAATAGCAGCAGTTTTGACGCAGTGCTCGCACTCAAACTCGCCTAAGAGGCGAAAATCCTTCAAGCTAAATGCTTTAAACCTGCCATAAAAATACGTAAGAAAAATTTGATCGTTTGCGGCAAACCTCATTACGCTTCTTGGCAAGGTTTTTGGTACGCTTAGACGCTTTTTGCTTGCGACGTCCCAAAAATACAGCTCATCAAAGCCGTTATTTACGACCAAAATTGCGTCATTTTTGATAAGCCCCACGTTTAGGGAGTGGATATAGCCCACGTCGCATTCGATACGGCAAAGCTCGGCGAAGTCTTTTAGGCGGTAGAGCCTAGCGACATTTTTGCCGTTTTCATCCCCACAGGCTACACAAATTTTATTGCCGAAGCCTATAGCTTTCGCCGAAAAATCCGTTTTAAAATTTAGCTTCTTGTCGCTTCCGAAAGCTAAAATTCCATCCGTGCCGCAGGCTAGAATTTCGCCGTTGCCGCTTAGACTGGAGCTAAAGCCTCCTCCTGTGATACCCCAGGCTTCAAAAAGCCTACTGAATTTCTCTCCATCAAAAAGAAAGAATTCGTGGTCCAAATCAAGCACCAAGGCCTTTTTGGTAGCAGTCATTTTCCATGCTAAAATTTTTGGTAGCTTAATTTGCGCAAGAGTTCTTAGCTCGCCGTCCAACACGATTAAATAATCGCAGCCGTGCTCGTCAAAATTACATTTATAGACGTAAAATTTATCCTCAAACTCGGCAAATCCAAGCGCCCCGCTGTATCCGCCGCCGATATAGGCATGCGCTATTGCCTCGCCGAATTTTGCTTCTTTGTTTTCGTAGATGAAGCCCTTTTTTAGGGCATCAACTTGCTTTTTTACGAAAGCTTTTTGCAGAGCATCGCAATTTGCGAATTCTTTAGAGCTCAGCTTTTCTTTGCCGTTTTGTAGCATCTTTGAAATCAAACTAAGCTCTTGCGTTTGAAGCAGGATCTCTTTCTTGCCGTCGGTAAATTTTTTCATAGCAGCCCCTAGGTATAAATTTGAAATCTAATTTTAGAATTTCAAAGCTTAAACTACTGGGCGCGGCAAAGTTGCTTAAAATCTACCGAGTGCTTCTTTGACGTGATCCTCCGCCATATCGATATTCCACATCGGCTCAAAGACGAGATCGATCTCCACTTCGCCGACGCCCTCCACGCTCTCGGCACCCGCGCGCACCCATTCCACCATCATCTCATGCAGCGGGCACGACTGAGTCGATAGCGTCATCGTGACTTTGACGTTGTTCGCCTCATCTACCGCTACGTCGTAGATGAGCCCCAGCGACACGACGTCAAAGCCCACCTCAGGGTCAACTACGGCGCGAAGCGCGTCGTAAATTTGCTCCTTCGTTACTTTCATTTTTACTCTCCAAATTTTATGTAGTTAAAGATATTTACGGTGTTGATTAGCACCAAAATTATGCTTGCCGCTTGCAAGATCACTGCAGGCGTTAGCGCTCCAAGACCCGCGCACGCAAGCGCTAAGACGTTCGGCACGCAGGCTGCGTAAGCGATCTTTTTGATTATCATATCCTCCAGCATAGGGATTTTGCGCTTGCCGACGAAGGGCGAGACGTAGTGGTACCAGATGAGAAAGGGCGCGATTTTATAAAGGTGCGCGACGATGAAAGCGAACAAAAAGCCGTATAGCAGCCAAAATGCCGCCGCATCCGTGCGATCTGCGAGCCAAAATGCCGCGCTAAATCCCAAAGCCGCTAGCGAGATATATATGTTTAAATTCCAATAATCTATCGCTTTTCGCACGCGCCTGGCTAGGATGTAGATCGCCTGAGCCGCAAAGCTTGCAAGCGCGGCAAATGCGATGAAAATTCCAAAATCTTTTAGTAAAAACGGCCCCGCGAGCAGATACAGCGCCAGCGAAGCTTTTGCCGGCGCGAAGCTTAGATCGTGCGCCAGGCTAAACATCGGCAGCAGCACACACGCGGCACCTACGATAACGAAAAATACAAAGCCCAGCACGAAGTATATGTGATAGGATAAAATTTCTGAAAAATACACTCCGAAAATCTCCACGCCGCTAAGCGCTAGCACGAGCGCGAAGCCAAGGCTGATCCCTACCGCCAAAAACGCAGCCGAGATCGCAAGCGCTACGGCGGGGAAGCTCCATTTGGGCGTGCCGATGAAGCTTAGCGCGTAGCAGATCGTAAAATAAAATAGGCTAAGCAGCAAAACGCCGCCGCCTGCGTGCATCAAAGGGATGCTTGAAAGCAGCAATCCCGCGCTTAGCAGAGCCACGCCCGCAGCGTAAGCAAAGAGATTTAAAAACGCAAATTTGACGGTAAAAAATTCCTTTTGGATGATGACCGAAGTAAGCTGATAGAGCGCTCCGATGATTATGCTGATTACGAAACCCAGCAAAAATACGTGAAAAAAGCTCGCCGTCTGCGGCGCCTGGATCGCGCCGAAATCGGCCTTTAAAAAGCTCGCCGCGCTTAGCAGCAAAAAGATAAAGCCGCAGATGAAATAGCCGCCTACGATGCGAAACGGCGGCGAAAAGGTCGTGATATTCATCTAAATTTTAAAGCCCTTTAGCCGTGGCACTTCGCGTCGGTGTCGAAGCCCTCATTGACCGCGCCGGGTTTTAGGCTAATGGTGAGCTTGACCGCATCTCCGTCCAGATCCTCGCGGGCAATGTCAAATTTAGACTCGATTTTTGGGATCAGCCCCATCGGAAATTTATGATTTACCATGACGACCTTTTTGGTTTCGTCTTTTACGAAATTTAGCGCCACCAGCGCATTTACCATAGGCTCTGGTGGGACGCATTTGCGCGAATCAAAGCCGATGTATTCCACGCCGCCCTGCGATTTTTTGTAAAATTTCACCGTAGCGCCCGCCGCGTCGAACTCCTGCCAGTCTGTGAAAAAATCCATACTTGATCCTTTTTTAAAATTTCGCGCGATTATATAGCAAATTTTAAAATTTTGAAATGAGGCAGGTCAAGTCCTATTCGGAATTTGTAAATTTAGCCGAATTTTAATACACTATGCGTTAAAATTCTAAATCCGAGGACCATTATGCAGACCATCACGATCATCGATACGTTCGGCTTTTTTTTCAGGCTCTACTACGCTATGAGCGGGCTTAAAACAAAAGACGGCAAACCCAGCGGCATGGTGAGCGGATTTGCGAGCTTCATCGCAAATCTTTCGAAGGAATTTAAGAGCGATTATATAATTTTCGCTCTGGATAGCAAGGGCAAGACCTTCCGCTCGGATATCGATCCCAACTACAAAACCAACCGCCAAGCCCCGCCGCCCGCGCTTTTGCAGCAGCTGCCGGTTTGCATCGAGATGATCGAAAAGATGGGGCTTTACTCGCTCGGGCGCGAGGGATATGAGGCGGACGATCTCATCGCAAGCGTCGTTAAAAAGCACGGCGCCACGCATAAAATCAACATCGTTACCTCCGACAAAGACCTCTATCAACTCATCGGCGAAAACGTTAAAATTTACAGCCACGGCAAAAAGATGCTTTACGGAAGGGAGGAGTGCTTGCAGCGCTACGGCGTCTATCCCGAGCAGATCGTGGATTTTTTAGCGATCTGCGGCGACAGTGCCGATAATATCCCGGGTGTGCGCGGCATCGGCGATAAGGGGGCGAAGAAACTTTTAGACGAATGGGGCTCGCTTGATGGGATCTATTCAAATTTAGACCGCCTACCGCAAAACAAACAGCGCGAGTATCTGATAGAAGGTAAGCAGAGCGCCTACATAAGCAAGCGCCTGGCTACGCTTTATGACGAGCTGGAAATCCCGCCTTTGGATGATGCGAAATTTCCGCAGCAAAATCCGCTTTTTAAAATTCGCGAAATTTTAAAAGATTACGCGCTAAATAGGCTTCTTTCGGCGCTAAGCCTGCAGGAGCAAAACGGACTTGATCTTTGGGGCGAGGGCAAAGGCGCAAGCGCAAAAAGCTCCGTTTTGGGCGCGGGCGGGAAGGGTTCCGCCGCAGAGCCGTCTCGCGGCGGATCTATCTTGGACGCTGCCGTAGGGGGGATAGACGGGCAAAATTCTATCCCGGGCGGCTCCTCTTGCGGCGGACAAAATTCCGAGAGCGCTTTTAAAATGCCATTTGAGCCCATTTGTATCACCGATGCCGCGGAGCTTGCGAGGCTGTGCGAAGACGTTAGCGCCGAGACCTTGGTGAGCTTCGATACGGAAACCACTAGCATCGACAGCAAAAGCGCCAAGATCGTGGGCTTTTCGTTTGCGTTTAATGAGGAGCGCGCCTATTACGTCCCGCTCGCGCATAGCTATTTGGGCGCTCCTGTTCAAATTTCTTCGGACGCGGCAAAGGCTGCGATCAGCTCGCTATTTCGCGGTTATGTCGTAGGGCAAAATTTAAAATACGATTTTGAGATCGTGAAAAATAATTTTAATATCGAACCGCCCGCGCGCTTTGCCGATACGATGGTGCTAGCGTGGCTACTCGATCCCGCAAACGCCGTGGGGATGGACTCTATCTCGCCGCGGTATCTGGGGTATGAGACTGTGCATTTCGGCGACGTCGTCAAAAAGGGCGAGACCTTCGCCTCCGTGGAGCTGGACGCCGCTACGATCTATGCGAGCGAGGATGCGTGGGTGACGTTGAGGCTGTATTTTAAGCTCAAGGGGCTACTTGAGCCCGCGCTTTTTAAGCTCGCGCAGGAGCTTGAGTTTCCATTCGTGCGGGTACTTTGGCAGATGCAAAGATGCGGTATCAAGATCGACGTGGAGATGATAAAGGGTTTAATCGGGCGCAACGAAAAGTCCCTGCGAGTGCTCACGGATGAAATTTACGAGCTTTGCGGCGAGCAGTTTAATATCAACTCCCCCGCTCAGCTCGGCGCCGTGCTTTTCGAGCGGCTAGGGCTTCCTGCCGCAAAACGCACGAAAACAGGCTATAGCACCGACGAAAGCGTGCTGAAGGATCTTACGGCGCTGCATCCCGCGGTGGATAAAATTTTAGACTACCGCGAGCTGTTTAAGCTGCAAAGCACCTACTGCGAGCCGCTGCTACAGCTTGCCCTTGCAGATCCGCAAAACCGCGTCAGATCGAATTTCTTGCAGACCGGCACGGCTACCGGGCGGCTAGCGAGCAAAAATCCGAACCTGCAAAATATCCCCGCGCGCGGCACGTTTGCGAAGGACGTGCGGGACTGCTTCCTAGCAGACGAGGGTTACTCGCTGATCTCGCTTGATTACTCGCAGATCGAGCTGCGCCTGCTCGCGCACTTTTCGCGCGATCCTGCGCTTTTGGCGGCGTTTAGGGCGGATGAGGACATTCACGCGCGCACGGCGATCAGCATTTTCGGCGACGCGCAGCCCGCGCATCGCACGATCGCAAAGAGCATAAATTTCGGCCTCATCTACGGCATGGGCGCGGGCAAGCTAAGCGACAGCCTAGGCATCGCGCGCGCAGAGGCGAAGGGCTATATCGAGCGCTATTTCGCGGCGTTTTCTACGATCAAGGAGTTTTTGCAGAGCATAAAATCGGACGCGAAAGAAGGCGGCTACGTAAGCACGCTTTTTGGGCGCAGGCGCTACTTCGACTTCGCAAACGCGCGCAACAACATGGTATATGCGAGCTACGAGCGCGAGGCGGTGAATACGAAATTTCAAGGCTCCGCCGCCGACATCATCAAAAAGGCGATGGTTGAGATTTCGCCGCTGCTAAATGATGAGGCGCGGCTGATATTGCAGATCCACGACGAGCTGATTTTCGAGGTGCGGGACGAGGCGGCGCAGAGCTTCGGCGAGCGCGCGCAAGAGATTATGCAAAGTGCGGCGAGCCTGAACGTGCCCTTAAAGACGAGCCTAAACATCGCCAAGCGCTGGGGCGAGCTGAAGTAACTCCGCTAAATTTAAAGCGCGGCTAAAATTTTAAGTGGAATTTAAATGGTGTGCAGAATTTTAAATTTTGAGCAAGACGGAGCCTAAATTTGCTCGTTTGATAAATTTAATTGCGCTAAATTTAGACCGAGCGACTAGCGTAGTGCGGCACAGATCGCCGCCATCTTTAAAATTTTGATTAAATTTAAGCTCTCCGCTTAGCAATATCAAACGGCGGTTAGATAGATTTATCCGAATTAAATTTAAACGATGCGTTTTAGCAAGAGATCTGGATAAATTTTGCCGTGCGTATAAATTAAAATTTCATTTAAGCGGCGTAGTGGCGGAATTTTTAAATTTTACGCAAAGCCGCATGCTTCGTAAAATTTAACGAGTGAAAATTCATACAAAATTTAACCCGCGAGGAAATAGACATAGGTTTTGCGAAAAGGAATTTTTAGAAAATGAAATGATCGGTAGGAGGTCTTTTTAAGCCCGCCTGCGTGCCGGTCCGTAAAAACCGGCGCCCTTATAGCCTCACAAGCGAAGCTATAAGGATTTAGGACTAAATTTTGGTATGAATTCTGCGCGCGTAAATTTTTAGAAGCTTGCATAGAAATTTCGCGAGCTTACGTAAATTTCGCGCTGCCTATTTTTTAGATTTTTCTAGCGCGGCGGCAAGGTCTGCTATGAGATCGTCCGCGTTTTCGATGCCTATGGCTAGACGCAGCAAATTTTGACTGATGCCGATGCGCTCTTGCAGCTCGCGCGGATAGCTCTCGTGCGTCATCGACGCGGGGTGGCAGATCAGGCTCTCTACGCCGCCCAGGCTCACGGCTAGATCAAATAGCTCAAGGCTGCGCGCAAAGGTTTTATAGTCGTATTGCGGCTTAAGCACCAGTGAGATGACCGCTCCAATGCCGCTAGCTTGGCGATTTTGTATCTCTTTTTCGTTAGCCGAATGCGAGCCTGCGAAATTTACCGCTTCTATCGCAGGATTGCCGCGTAAAAATTCTATTATCTTTAGCGTATTTTCGCTCTGGCGGTCGAAGCGCACGCTTAGCGTTTTAAGTCCGCGTATTAGCGAATACGCGTCGGTAGGCGAGAGCGTAGCGCCCAGAGTGTTTTTCATAAACTGAATTCTTGCGGCAAGCTCATCGTCGTTCGTCGTAACGATGCCGGCGATCAGATCGGCATGCCCGCCTATGTATTTGGTTGCGCTATAAACCACGACGTCTGCGCCGTGCTCTAGCGGGCGCTGATAATACGGGGTTAAGAAGGTATTATCCATCACCACAAGCGCGCCGTTTTTATGCGCGAGCTCGCTGATGCGCTCAATGTCGGTTACGCGCAAAAGCGGATTTGAGGGCGTTTCGATGAAGACCATTTTAACGTCGCTTGGAATTTCGCTGATCGAATTTAGATCATCCACCAAGTCGTAATTGATCCCTTGATTTTTAAAAATCCCGCTTACGTAGCGATAGGTGCCACCGTAGACGTTATTATTTAGCAGCACGCGATCGCCGCTTTTAAGCAGCGCAAACGCAGCGCTCGTAGCCGCCATACCCGAGGCTAGCGCGAAGGCGTATTTGCTGCCTTCAAATTTTGCGAAAAGTTCCTCGAAGGCGTTGCGCGTAGGATTTGCGCCGCGCGAATAGGCGTATTTGCCGAAATCATCCAGGCTTTCTTGCACGAAGGTGCTGGCTAGATATATCGGTGGAATCACCGCGTTGTGGGGGTTGGACTTAGCCTCTATGCCCTTTACGATTAGGGTATCTATTTTCATCTTTTCTCCTTGAAATTTAATGGATTTAAAAGCTCATCGCTCCGATAAATTTAGCTATGCGCTCGTCGTTGCTGCCGAAGAATTCCTCTGCGTCGCCGTCGAATGCGATAACTCCGCCGTCTAAGAATAAAATTCTATCTGCGATCTTGCGTGCAAAGCCCATATTGTGCGTGACGATTATGAGCGAGCAATCCTCTGCGGCAAGCTCTGCGATAGTCTTTAGCACCTGCGCCTCAAGCTCGGGATCAAGCGCGCTCGTAGGCTCGTCCAGTAGCAAAAACTCAGGCTGCATCGCAAGTGCTCGCGCGATCGCTACACGCTGGCTCTGACCGCCGGAGAGGCGAGCCGGATATGCGCCAGCTTTATCCGCCATACCGACCTTTTTTAGTAGAGCCATTGCATTTGCCTCGGCAAGCTCGCGTGGCTGCTTTAGCACGTGTACGGGTGCTTCGATGACGTTTTGCAAGACGTTGAGGTGCGGAAAGAGATTGAAGCTTTGAAAAACCATGCCCGTATGCGCGCGGAATGGATGATACTCGCTTGTTTTATGCGGAGCGTCGAAATTTATCTTAAACTCGCCTAGCTGTAGCTCGCCGCCGCTTGGAATTTCGAGCAGATTTATGCAGCGCAGCATCGTGGATTTGCCAGAGCCGGAGCTTCCTAAAATCACCGTCGTTTGCCCGTCGCGAAATTCTAAGCTTAGCCCGTTTAGCACGACGTGATCGCCAAAGCACTTAGTTAAGTTCGTAAATTTTATCATCACACAAACCTTGAAAATCGTCGCTCTAGCTTGGATTGTAAGAACGTAAGAAGGGTGCAGACTGCTAGATAAAATAGCGCCGCCAGCACGTATAGCGTGAGCGGATCGAATGCCCGCGCAGCAATACGTTGAGCGACCATAAACATATCGACCATCGTAATCGAGGCTACGAGCGAAGTGTCTTTAAGCGTAGAGATAAAGATATTTGATAGCGGCGGCAGCGATATGCGCGCTGCTTGCGGAGCGATAATACGGCGCAGAATTTGAGCGTAGCTCATGCCTAAAGAGGTAGCCGCCTCCCATTGCCCCTTTGGCACTGATAGGATCGCAGCTCGCACCGCCTCTGAAGCGTAAGCGCCGATATTGAGGCTAAAGGTAATGATCGCAGCAGCCCAAACATCAAGTGTGATCCCAACGATTGGAAGTCCGAAATAGACGATAAAAAGCTGCACCAAAAGCGGAGTGCCGCGAAAAATCCAAATATAAATTTCGCTTAGCTGCTTTAAAATTTTAAAATTTGCGATGCGTGCGACCGCCGTCAGCACCGCAAGCACGAGCCCGAGCAGAAATGAGATTATCGTAAGCGGGATAGTAACTTGCAGCAGGGCTAGTGCCATCGGCTCTAGCGAGCTGCTAACAAGCTCTAGAATTCTGCTTGTTTCGTTCATTCACTCACGTCTTTGCCGAAATATTTAAGCGAAATTTCTCTTAGCTTGCCCTCGGCTTTGAGTTCGTTTAAGGCTTTGCTGATTTGATCTGCGAGCTCTTTATTGCCCTTTTGCACGATTGCAGCGCTATAATCGACGTCTTTTAGCTTTGCGGCGATTTTAATCGGAGCGTCCGGGCGCTGCTTTAAAAAGTCGTAAAATACGGTATTATCGCGCACGACGGTATCTACGCGGCGAGCGATCAGCAGCTCCATACTTTTAGCAAAACTATCGACGGTTACGTTTTGCGCGCCGTATTTTTTAGCGACTTGCGCCCAGTTGCTGGTAGCGGAGTCCGCATTTTTCTTGCCTTTTAAATCCTCGAAGCTTTTAATGTCGTTGTTATCTTTATGCACGATGATAGCTCCGTAAACGACGGTGTAGGGCACTGAATACTCATATTTTTTCTTGCGCTCATCAGTAATGCTTACTTGATTAAACACAGCGTCTGCCTTACCTGCATCAAATGCTGCAAGCATCGCATCCCAAGGCGCAGTTAGAAATTCTATTTTTAGACCAAGCTTTTCGGCGACTGCGCGCGCGACATCTACGTCGTATCCTACGAGCTCATTTTTGTCGTTATAATACGAAAATGGCGAAAAGGTGCCTTCCGTAGCCACTTTAAGCACGCCTTCGCGTAGCGTTTTAGAGTTTACGACGCATATTAAAAGCGCGCACGCAAGCAAAGTTTTTATTAAATTTTTCATAATTCCTCCAAAATTTTATGAGCGAAATTTAAAATGCGAAATTCCGCCCAACCAAGTTTAAAATTCCACGCTTCAACTAAGCGGTCGTAGAATTTACTCCGTAATGTCTTTGCCAAAATATTTAAGTGAAATTTCTTTCAGCACGCCTTTTTGTTTTAGCGATTTTAGTGCGGAATTTATCTGTGCCGTCAGCTCGTCGTCCTTTTTAAGCAGCACGGCGGAATAGATCGGCTCATTGCCTTGAGCTGCGATCTTTAGCGGGGCGTTCGGGCGCTGCTTCATATAGTCGAAAAATGTGATGTTATCGTTGATCGTAGCGTCTGCGCGACGAGCTATGATAAGCTCCACACCCTTGCTAAATCCGTCTGCTGTAACGATCTCAGCGCCATAGCTGCGCGCCATGTCAGCCCAGTTACTGGTAGCGGAGTGGACGCTTTTTTTGCCTTTAAGATCCGCAAAACTTTTGATCTCCTCGTTATCGGCTCGCACTACTAGCGCAGCATAAGCCACGGTATAAGGCTCGCTGAAATTATATTTTTTCTTGCGCTCCTGCGTGATGCTTACTTGATTCATCGCTATGTCTGCTTTGCCTGCGTCAAATGCCGCGAGCATCGCATCCCACGGTGCGGTTAAAAATTCCGCCTTTAGCCCTAGCTCTTTTGCTAGTGCGCGAGCGATATCGACATCAAAGCCGGTAAGATTATTTTTCTCGTCATAGAAAGAATACGGCGAGTAAGTCCCCTCTGTGGCTATTATGAGCGTGCCCTCTTTGAGCGTCTTAGCGCTTAGGGTGGCGGTGATCAGCGCTGTTGCGAGCAGGGCTTTAAATATTTTCATTGAATCTCCTTGAAATTTAGCTATCGCTCGCGCTGCGAGCAGATGCGCGATTATATCGTGCGGAATATATAATTTTTATTAAAAATTCTAAATTTTAGTAAGACGTGATACAAAATTTCGCCTGTATGGAAAAGCTTTAGCGTCATATATTTTTAAAATTTTAACAGAGGTGATTTATAAAATTTCAAGTTTATTAGGTAAAAGTATCACAGACGGAATTTAGCCTGCGATATAAAATAAAATTTGCAAGTATTTCGAGGCGATTTTTTGAGTTAGAAGCTAAAATTTTGCGCAAGCTAGACTTCTGCTTGCAGTTGCGAGCGCAAGAGAAGCAAAATTTCTCTCAAAAGCGCTCGCAAGACGAGCCTTTTAGAAAAAGACGAGCCGCTAACGAATTTGCCCGCCGCCTCGGACGACGTATTTATAGGTCGTAAGCTCCCTCACCCCCATCGGCCCTCTGGCATGCAGCTTTTGCGTGCTGATGCCGATCTCGCCGCCGAATCCAAACTCGCTGCCGTCGCTAAAGCGCGTCGAGGCGTTGGCATAGACGACTGCGCTGTCCACTTCGTTTAAAAATCGCTCGACGGTCGCGTAATCCGCGCTTAAAATCGCGTCCGAATGCCCGCTAGAATGCGCGTTTATAAAGCTAATCGCCTCGCCTGTATCCCGCACCGCGCGCACGGCTAGCACGAGATCCAAAAATTCGGCGCCAAAGTCGCTCTCACTAGCCGTTTTGACGTTTTTAGTGCCTCGCAGCTCCGACTCGCACGCGCCCAAAAGCTGCTCGCTCACGCGAAACTCGACCTCCGGCATTTCGCGCACAAGCTCTGGTAAAATTTCGCCCGCCACGCCCTCATGCAAAAGCACGCATTCTACGGCGTTGCAGACGCTTGGGCGCTGGGTTTTGGCGTTTTTGATTATCTTTGCCGCTTCGCTCAAATTTGCGCTCTCATCGACAAAGATGTGGCAAACTCCCTCACCCGTCATGATGATCGGTACGGTCGCGTTTTGCGCGATAAAATCTTTTAAGCTCTTGCCGCCGCGCGGTATCAAAACGTCGATATACTCGCTCATTTTCGCCATTTTCGCCACTACTTCGCGTTCGGCGCTCTCCACGAGCTGCACTGCACCCGTCGGTAAGCCAAATTTCGCCCCGGCTTCGTTAAATAAATTTACTAAAAAGATGTTTGAATTTAGCGCGCTTGCACTGCCTCGCAGGATCGCTGCGTTGCCGCTTTTTAGCGCCAGAGCCGCCGCGTCGATACTGACGTTTGGACGGCTCTCGTAGATGATGCCGAGCACACCCAGTGGCACGCGCACGCGGCTGATTTGCATGCCGTTTGGATGGCTCCAGCCGCCTAGATTCTCGCCCACGACCTCTGCAAATCCCGCCACTTCGCGCACGCCCTGCGCCATCGCCTCGATACGGGCGTCGGTTAGCCTTAGACGGTCTAGCAGCGCTGCGTTCAAGCCTGATCTCTCGCCGTTTGTAAGGTCTTTGGCGTTTGTCGCTTTTATCGCGTCCTTTTGTGCGAGCAGCTCATCCGCCACGGCGTTTAAAATTTCAAATTTAGCCTTGCTACCAAGTCTCAAAAGCTCGCCGCAAGCGGCCTTTGCGCGCTTACAGATATCTAAAATTTCGTTCATTTTCGCTCCTTAATCATATTTATATTTTAAGTTTACCATATGGTTTAAATTTGATATATTTTTAAATGCATCATTTAGGTTAAACCCCAGTCGTAATAGCAAAATTTCAATATTTACAGTTATTGATTTTGCTTTTGTTTTTGGCGGATTATTGTGAAAGATATCATTGCGTGCCTTACGAATCATAGAAAATACATTTAAAAGACTATTTTTTGTGCCGTATTCTGGCAACTTTTGCCCCTTGTATTCGCACACGCTTGCAAAAATATCTCTGAAATCGCTCCAATTCGAGCCTATGACGTTTTGCAAATCACCTAGCGTAAATAAATCAAGCACCTCAAAGCTATTCATTTGCTCTGTTAGATTAACCTTTTTGGTCTGCGCTATGTGGGCAGCTTGTTTTATTAGCTTCGCATTTTTTCCGTATAAAAACCAGTCGTCGGCGTTAGAATTTGAACTATAAATTTCAGATAGTACTAGTGCAACTTTAGAACGCAATGCCGTTTCAAAAATATGGATGATTAAAAACATTTCGTGGTGCGATTTTATGCGTTTATTATAGATTGAAATGACTAAATCAAAGATGTCAACATTATTTTTGGCATATTTTTTAATAATGACGGCAGCTTCTTTGCAAGCACCCAACAAATATTTATTGTGAAGCAGTGCAATAGAATTTTTAAGTTTACCAAAGCCCGGCATTTTCGTTGCGTCACAGTCTAAGTTTTCACATAGTTTTTTACAGATTACACTTTCAAGATACATTTAATCATCTTTTGTTATAATAGTACCAATTTGGAGGTCTCATCGCTATGAATTAAGCGAGTATCCGAAAGGAAAGACACTCCAAATTCTATATTTTCATTCAAAATTTCACTCATTTTGTTTCCTTGACTTATAAAAAATAGCAAGCTACGCGGGCTAGTCTAGCAAAGAATATCGCCACTGCCGTACTTGCGGCAGTGTTGTAAAGTATGCTTTTATTCATTTTCTCAAAGATTTCTCCCTATGCTGTAAATTTACTATCAGCCAAACTCATGCCATAAATCCCTTCTTTAGCTATTTCTCGGCATTATATCCAACTTTATCATTCCAATTTGCGCATGGCGCTTTTACGTAATCCACCAGCTCATATCCGCGCAGCTCAAGAACATCTAGCTCGCCGTTTTTATCGGCGTCCGGTTCGTCAAATTTCGCCGTCCACGCCGCGTCTTGCGCCGTAAATTTTAGCTTGATATTCTTTGGGGCTACCGCTTTCTCCCACTCGGCGCGGTTTAGCGTGCCGCCTTGATCCTCGTCGTTAGCCGCTATAAAAATTCTAGCGGGATTTGCCTCTTTGCACGCCCACGCCGCACCTGCCAAAAGTAGCGCAAAAAATATAATCTTTTTCATCTTCGCCCTCCGTTTAAAATTTAAACGCGCGAACACGGCTAAAATTTCATTGTAGCGCGATATTATCCGCGTGGATCGCGTCATCGTCGCTTTTGTAGCCTAAAGCCTGCTCTATCTCATCGCTTTTTACTCCCGCTATGCGCGCAAGCTCGCAGCTTGAATAGTTGCTAATGCCGTGCGCCAGCAGCTTGCCGTCAGTCGCGCAGACGTTTACGATCTCGCCGCGCTCAAATTCGCCGCGCACCTCGGCAATCCCGACCGCAAGCAGGCTTTTGCCCGATTTTATCGCCTCTGCCGCACCCGCGTCGATAATCACCGCGCCTTTGCTAATCGCGCCGTATGCGAGCCAGTATTTACGCGAGCTAAGCCGCGCTGCGCCCGCGCTAAAGAGGGTGCCGACCTCGTCGCCCACCGCTATTTTAAGCAAAATTCCGTCCGTACGCCCGTTCGCGATGATCAGGCTCGTGCCGATCTGATTTGCCATTTGCGCCGCCGCGATCTTGGTCGCCATGCCGCCCGTGCCGAATTTACTGCCCTCGCCGCCTGCCATTTTGATGATGCGTTCGTCTATTTTTTCGATAAAGCTTAAAAGTTTCGCGTCTGCGTGCTCGCTCGGATTTTTGTCGTACAGTCCGTCGATGTCGCTTAAAATCACGAGCAGATCGGCATCGATTAGCCCCGCAACGAGCGCGCTTAGCGTGTCGTTATCGCCCACTTTCAGTTCATCTGCTACGACGGGATCGTTTTCGTTGATAATCGGCACGATGCCGCGCGAGAGCAGTTCTGCGCAGACGTTTCGCACGCTAAGATAGCGCGCTCTGTCGCTAAAATCGCCGCGGCTTAGCAGCAGCTGCGCGATAATGCGGTCATGCGCCCAAAACAGCCGCTCGTAAAGATGCATCAGCGCGACCTGCCCGACTGCCGCCAGAGCTTGTTTGCGGCTTAAAATTTTAGGTCTTTGCGCGACGCCGAGTAGTCCCATGCCCGCGCCCACGGCACCCGAGCTTACCAAAGCCACGCAAAAGCCCGCATCTTTTAGTTTGCAAATTTGCGCGACTAGACCTTTGATGAGTCGCTCATTTAGCGAGCCGTCGCCGTTCGTAAGCGTTGAAGTACCGATCTTTACGACGATACGTTTTGCGCCGCCCAGAAGCTCTTTTCTGTTCATTTTCCGCTCCAAAATTTTTGAAAATTATATCGAAAACGGCTTATTTTAAATTTTATGTTTTGAGCTGAGTGGATGCGAGCTTTGGCTAAAATTTATTCCCGAATAAAATTCGGCAGCTTCTAAATACGAGAGATAAAATTTTTTGGGTAAAAGTTTGATTATAAAGTAGTCGTATTTGGCGTAGTAAATTTTCTTATAAAGCGTAGAGATAGTCTGTTTACGAAGATCGTAACGGGAGATAAACTCCCGTTATCGCGCGAAATTTTACTGATTTAAAATTTACCGGATCCTTGCTAAAGCGCGGCGTTGAGACTTAGTTGCATCTCCACGTCGTCGCTAACGAGCAAAATTTTCTTCATTTTAGCCTACTTTTTGGTGGCATT
>NZ_CAKZTI010000028.1 GCF_937921625.1 uncultured Campylobacter sp.
ACTGAGCTAACAGCGCTTGTTTGAAACAATCAATATTATAGCGGATCAGCCGCCGTTTGGCAAGGAAAAATAAAAATTCTTTTGCGGGGCAGGGGGCGTTGCTAAAATTCAAACAGAGGATGCTTTGCATTTTTGGGCCTGATATTATAGAATAAGAAGAAGTTTAATTTTCCGTTGGAAGAAAATAAATTCCATATGGCGGCGAAGCAGCAGCGCCGATCTGAATAGGCAAACTGGGAATAGGATATTTTCTCCCCCCGAGAGAGCGTGGGAACGTTTCTGGAGAGGAGAATTCAAACACGGGGAGGGTGTTTCGTTCATGGAGAAGGTAACGGTTGGCAAGGGACAGGTACTTCACAGAAAGGGGGAAGAGGTTCGGGCACTGGAGATTGTGCTTTCGGGCGCGCTGGTGATGACGGACGGGGATGAGGTCGAAGTCCGCCTGGGGAGCGGCACCGTGGCGGGCGCCGTTTACCTTCCCGGCGAGAAGTACACGTTCGATTACGTGGCTTCTGAGGATTCCACCTTGATGACGCTGCCGTATCTGGCGGCAGAGGATGTGGTGGAGGCCGTGGCCAGCACGCCTTCTATCGCGCCGGTGATGGCGGCGGCCAGCATGGCACTCACGGAACGGATGCTGAGCGCATTAGCTGCAACGGAAGAAGCGGCGACCGAACTCTGCAAGGAGATCAAGTATAATTACAACGATTACCAGTTTTTGTGTGTGAAGTTGCAGACGGCGCCCACGCGATTTGCCTTTGTGGAAGGGCTGACTGTGTTCGAGCCCTCCGGCCTGGGCCTGGGCTGGGAAGCAGAAGTCTGCCGGGCTTTCTGTGAACACGACGCAGCGCTTCGGGAGAAGTTCTACGCCCTGGATGTGAATTTCTGCCTGGAAACGGTGATGCGGGCCTCGGAGACGGGCCGACGGGTGCGGAAGGAACTGGAAGCGGCGACGGAATTTATCAGCCAGACGAGGGCGGCCACGTCGTCCTTCGTGACGGCGTTTTATGACGTCAAGTCGCGGGTGGATGCCGAGACGCGCGGCGGATCGGAGGAAACGCCGGTCATCAGTAACGCGCTGGACGTGATTCTGGCGTTCTCCGGGGTCAGGAGCGAGGTAGCGGAGACGTTTCGCAAGGACCTTAAACAGTATGCGGAGACGGAGGATCGACGGGCGAAGTCGGATGAGATGCGGCATCTGCGCATGAGCCTCGCCGAGGGGTTCTATAAGATTTATGAAGCCGCCTTTTTCAAGAGCATGGAGACAAGCCACATTCCCGCCGAGGTGCGGATGTTTTTCCTGTTCGGCTTCATGGATGAGGGGCTGGCCGGGGCGGCCAATACGGAGACGCTGTACCGCGCTGCTGTGAGCTGGGAGGAAAACCCGGAGGGGCGGATCCTTCCCGTCTATGATTGGCTGACCAGGATTTACCGGGGAACGGCGATCCCGTCCAAGAATGAGTTCGATAACGACTGGTCGGAGTATCTCCGCGAAGAAGTGAGGACGGCGTCGATCACTCAGCAGAAGGCGGATGAGTTGCTAAATGACCGGCGGGCCATGGTACAATTTGAGATCCAGAATATGTTCAAGAGCGCCAATCGGATCACGAATGGGAGAATGGCGTCGTTCGTGCCTGTTTTCACGGCGCAGGACGTGGTTCGGCCGCTGGATAAGTGCTTCGCTGGTCCAGATCAGGTGCAGGCGGCCTTCGACAAGGTGACAGAGATCGATTTCGGCTGCTTCTATCGTCCGGTGCTGACGGAATTCCCCGATCTGAAGATTACGCATTTCGTCTACAATACGGAGATTAAGCCGTATTTGATTTTAATGCCGAATTTTTTCTGCGGCAGATCGCGGATATGGCCTTTAGACGCGATTACGTCGTAATTGTCGCCTAAGAAATTTTTGATCGTTTTGGCTTTTGCGGGGGATTCTACGATGATTAATTTTTTCATTGCTTAATCCTTTAGAATTCTGGGCAGCGTGATGCCCTTTTGGCTTTGGTATTTGCCATTTTTATCGCAGTAGCTCACCTCGCACGGCTCATCTCCTTGCAGAAACAAAACCTGCGCGATGCCTTCGTTCGCGTAAATTTTTGCAGGCAGCGGCGTGGTGTTGGAAATTTCAATCGTGATATGTCCCTCAAAACCGGGCTCAAAGGGCGTTACGTTTACGATGATGCCGCAGCGCGCGTAGGTGCTTTTGCCGAGGCAGATCGCAAGTACGTCGCGCGGCATTTTGAAGTATTCGATAGTGCGCGCTAGCGCGAAGGAATTAGGCGGCACGATGCAGACATCGCCCTCAAAATCCACGACGTTTTTTGCGTCGAAATTTTTAGGATCGACGACCGTTCCGCCGACGTTTGTAAAAATTTTAAATTCGCGCGCTACGCGTATGTCGTATCCGTAGCTGGAAAGTCCGTAGCTAACGACGCCGCGGCCGATATTTTCCTCGCAAAAAGGCGCTATCATATCGTGCTGCTGCGACATCTGTCTGATCCATTTATCGCTTTTCAGTCCCATAAAATTTCCTTAAAATAATCAAAATTTTTCGCGCATTATAGCAGCAAAATAAAATATAATAAAAATTTTATGCTAGAATTTTGCTTAAATTATAAAAATTTTATCACTTTTTAAGGAGCAACTATGGGACTACTCAAGAAATTTGCGTTTATTACGTTTTTTATCGCGTCATCTTTGGCTGCTGCGAAGCCAAATATTTATATTTTAGCTACCGGCGGTACGATCGCAGGAAGCAGCGCAAGTGCCACGGAGGGCAACTATACCGCAGGCTCTAAGGGTGTAGAAGATATCTTAGCGGCAGTACCGCAGCTGGGGGATTTAGCTACGATTAAAAGTGAGCAAATTTCAAATATCGGCTCGCAGGAGATGAATGATGAAATTTGGCTCAAGCTCGCAAACCGCGTAAGCGAGCTGCTTACCAAAAACGACGTCGACGGCATCGTCATCGTGCACGGAACCGATACGATGGAGGAGACGGCGTATTTTTTAAGCCTGGTAGTAAAATCCAAAAAACCGATCGTTTTGGTGGGGGCGATGCGAAACGCTGATTCTATGAGTGCGGACGGCCCTTTAAATATCTTTAACGCCGTAAGCGTTGCGGCAGATAAAAACGCTCGCGAAAAGGGCGCTCTTGTAGTGATGAACGACGAGATTCATGCTGCGCGCGAGGTTACGAAAACAAATACTACTAACGTTGCGGCTTTTGCCTCGCCGAATTCCGGCAAAATCGGCACCGTGAATTACGGAGTCGTAAATTTCTATATGGCACCGCTTCGCAAACACACCGTCGCAAGCGAGTTTAATATCAAGGATTTCAAATCCTTGCCGCGCGTCGATATTATTTACGCGCATCCGCAAGACGTGAGCGATTTCGTAGAGACTGCCGTACAAAAGGGCGCTAAGGGCATCGTAGTCGCCGGCATGGGAAACGGAAATTTATACCCCGATACGGAGGTTGCGCTTGCAAAAGCTAGCGAAGCGGGCGTGATAGTCGTGCGCTCAAGTCGCACGGGCAGCGGCTCAACTAGCGTAGGCTCAGAGGTGGACGACGCTAAGCTCGGCTTTTTAACCGCCGATAATCTAAATCCGCAAAAGGCGCGCGTGCTGCTGATGCTGGCTCTTAGCAAAACGAGCGATAAAGCGAAAATTCAGAGCTTTTTTGCGACACATTAACGCATAGGGCTTCGCGCGGATAGAATTTCGGCGCGGGGTTTTAAAACAAAATTTCGGCGCGAAATTTTAAAGAAAAGTAAGGCGCAGGATTTTGATACGAGCCCAAAAGTGGAATTTTAAAGCAAAGCGTGGCATTTTTGCGCTCTGAGCCTGGGCGTAGAATTTCGGTCGTAAAATTAAGCGTTAAATTTTGAAGGATTTAAAATCATCCTGCGCCCTTACGGCAAAATTTCGTGTCTCGCTTGCGAAGTTCGAGCTTAAAATGAACGAGGCAAATTGCAGCCTATAAATCCTTAAAATCAGTCCGCAAATTCTGTCGTAAATTTCGCTTTGCACTTCTTAAAAGCCCTGCGAAAATCCATTTAAAGAAACAATTATAAAAATTTAGCTAAAATTTCGCAAATTTTTTCAGGAGAAATTTATGACAAAAGCAGAAATCAAAGAGTTAATGGACTTTTTCGGCGAGAAGCAGGGCATTAATGAGCTAAAAATTAAAGATAAAGATTTTGAAATCGAGATAAAAAAATATGGCCCATGCGGTGGGAGCACGCCTCAGCTCGCCGCACCGGCACCCGCTCCGCAGCTTGCTGCGCCTTCAGTAAACGTGCTCTTGGGCGACAAGCCCGCCACAAAAGGCTCGATGGATACGATCGACAGCCCGATGGTAGGTACTTTTTATAAGGCGCCGAGCCCCGGTGCGGCAGAGTTTGTAAGCGTGGGCCAGGTCGTGCATAAGGGCGATACGATCGGCATCATCGAAGCGATGAAGATTATGAACGAGATCGAAGCGGAATTCGACTGCCGCATCAAAAAAGCTCTCGTCGAAGACGGACAACCCGTCGAATACGCTATGGCGCTGTTTGAGGTCGAGAAGCTATGAGGGAGCTTAAGAAAATTCTAATCGCAAATCGCGGCGAGATAGCGCTTAGAGCGCTTCGCACGATCCAAGAGATGGGCAAACAAGCCATCGTCGTGCACTCTACCGTCGATCAGGACGCGCTTTACGTCAAATACGCCGACGCGTCGGTCTGCATAGGCGGACCGCGCAGCAGCGATAGTTACCTAAATATCCCCGCGATCATCACGGCGTGTGAGCTAACGGAAGCCGACGCGATATTTCCGGGATACGGCTTTTTGAGCGAAAGTCAAAATTTCGTAGAAATTTGCGCTAAGCACGGCATTAAATTTATCGGCCCGAGCGTCGAGGCGATGACCTTGATGAGCGATAAGAGCAAGGCCAAGCAAGTGATGATGCGCGCGGGCATCCCCGTAGTGCCTGGCAGCGACGGCGCGATCGCAAGCGTCGAAGAGGCACGCAAGCTAGCCGCCGAAATCGGCTATCCTGTCATCATTAAAGCCGCAGCCGGTGGCGGTGGGCGCGGAATGCGCGTGGTCGAGCGCGAAGAGGATATCGAAAAGCTCTTTTGGTCGGCAGAGAGCGAAGCGATGAGCGCGTTCGGCGACGGCACGATGTATATGGAAAAATATATCACAAACCCGCGCCACATCGAGGTTCAGGTCTTGGGCGACGAGCATGGACACGTCGTGCATATCGGCGAGCGCGACTGCTCGATGCAGCGCCGCCATCAAAAGCTGATCGAAGAAAGCCCGGCCGTGATCTTGGACGAGCCGACACGAAAGAGCCTGCACGAAACGGCGGTTCGCGCCGCTAAGGCGATCGGATACGCAAGCGCGGGAACGTTTGAGTTTTTATACGATAGCAAGGATAAAAAATTCTATTTCATCGAGATGAATACCCGCTTGCAGGTCGAACACACCGTAAGCGAGATGCGAAGCGGGCTCGATCTGATTGAGTGGATGATCCGCATCGCGCAGGGCGAGAAGCTGCTGCCTCAAAGCGAGATAAAATTTAGCGGGCATGCGCTTGAGTGCCGCATCACCGCCGAGGACTCTAAAAGCTTTATGCCAAACCCGGGTAAAATCACAAAATACGTTGCTCCGGGCGGCAGAAACGTCCGTATGGATAGTCACGTCTATGAGGGCTACTCGGTGCCGCCTTACTACGACAGCATGATCGGTAAGCTCATCGTTTACGACAAGGACCGCGAGCGTGCGATTGCGAAGATGAAAGTCGCGCTAGATGAGCTCATCATCGGTGGTATAAAATCGACGCGCGATTTTCATCTTAGAATGATGAATAACCCCGATTTCGTGGATAATAACTACGACACAAATTACCTAGCCAAGCACTGAATTTAAAATTCCAAGGGATAAAATTCTCTTGGAATTTTAAAACTCTATTTGAAATTCTACATTTAAAATTCCATCTGAAATTTTACATTTAAAAAGCTACTTGAAATTTTGTTTTAAAATCCCGTCGCTCCATGCTTTAAATTTTGCTATTAAATTTGCCGTCAAATTTAGGTGAAGATGCGCGAGATACGCCATTATTGTAGCTTATGTGTTTTGCGGCGAGATTGACGGCGGGCTCGGTTAAAGTTTACGTTCTGCGGCGGTTGAAATTTAGAATACGTGTCTTGCTGTCGCAAATATTTGCTCTTGTCCATGCGGTTTAGCGTTGATATGCGCCGCTACGATATTTTTCTTTCATACGTAGCGATCGAGTTAAATTTAGTATTGCGCGCTCTATGATTTATTTTGGCGACCGGCTGCCGATGTATGCGAGTAAGCGGTATAAAATTTACCGCGCGCCGCCAACGCACGTTCTGCATAAATTTTTATCGCGCTCGTCGTTGCGAGTATGAAAAAGCAGTATCGAGCAGTAAATTTTAAACTATCTCGCCGTATGCGCTTAAAACAGCGCCATGCTTTGCGGGCAAAGTGCGCGAGATTTTTAAATTATCAAATTTCAAACTCCAAATTCCTCGTAAAATTTATTCAGATAATCGGCGTAGTAGAAGTTTTGATTTCTAGCGTCAAATTTGCCCGCTAGCTCCAAAGCCGTTTTGTAGTCGCTCTCATCGCCGAATGCACTAACGGCGATAAAAAATCGTAGGTCGTTTAGATCGTCGTTGCCGTCAAGGATCGCCGCGGAGTGCTTGCGCGCTAAGCTTAACGCCGTCTCGCGCTCATCCAGCCTAACGGCGATCTCGATTAGCGGCGCGATCTGGTTTATGACGCGAGGATTTGACTCGATCGTCGCCGCGGCCTTTGGCAGCAGGGTTTTTGCCTCCTCTATCTTGCCCGTCTTTATCATGCTAAAAAGTATCGGCGCGTAGGTTATGTGCGGCACCTCGGAGCAGGTTAGTTCGCCCGAGAGTATCGGCTCGGCAAGACCCAGCGCCGCTTCGTGTTCGCCTGCAAAATTTAAATACGCGATCTCGCTTGATGCCTCGCACGCCTCGCAGTCGGACATATCGTCTTTGGCGAGCTTTTTCCACAGCTCATAGTTTGCCTTCGCCTCTCTAGCATCGCCCATATCGATGTTTTGATTCATCAAAGCCTTGTAATAAGCCGCCAGCGAGAGCTCCAAGCGCTCGTAGTAAAACAGCATCGCTTCGTTTACCTCGTCTATGAGCTCTTTTTCTATCATGGAGCTTTTGGCGACTCCCGAAACGATCCATTTAAATTTCCACAGGCAGTCCGTAAAGTCGTTAAAATTCGGGTATTCGCTCTTGCTATCTTTCAAATTTTGCGCGATGTAGCCCGTGAGCCACATTAGCGCCCTCGTTCTTAAAACCGCGCCGAATTTTTCAAATTCCTCGTTTAGCACAAAGTCGCAAATTTGCGCGGCAAATTCGAAATTTTCCGCTTCTACGGCGTCTTTTATCGCATCAAACAGATACTCCTCCTTATCCGCCAACCTATCAAATTGCCTTAGCTTTTCATAAAGCCCCTCTAGCGAGCCCTGTTTCATTCCTGATCCTTATTAAATTTTGCGATAATTATATCCGTTTAATCTGAAGCTAAGCAGCTTATCGCGATTTTAAAGCCCAAAAGGCAAAATTTAAAATTTATAGCGTTATCTTAAAAGCGACTTTGCTCGCGCCATTTTAGCGCCCTGTTTGCCGCCGCGATAGGCAAATTTCAGCTTTGTTATATAAATTTAATATTAAAATGCTGTATTCATAAATTTTTTAAAAAAGGGGATTTATGGACATAAACATGCAGCGCTTTAAAAGCGAGTTCGAGCAGATAAGCCGTTTTGGGGCTTTGGCGGGCGGTGGACTTACGCGGCTTGCGTTTTCGCGCGAGGACAAAGCGGCGCGCAACTTCCTCATATCGCTACTTCAAAAAGAAAATTTCAAGATCAGAATCGACGATACGGGCAATATTTTCGCTAAATTTGGAGGCGTTCAAAATCCCGATCTGCCGTCCGTCAGCGCTGGCTCGCATATCGATAGCGTACCGCAAGGCGGCTTTTACGACGGCACGCTAGGCGTCATGGCCGCTTTGGAGGCGATCCGAGCGGTGCGAGATAGCGGCGAAAAGCTTGCGCGCCCGCTGGAGTTCATCGTCTTTGTTTGCGAGGAGTCGAGCCGCTTTAAAATGGCGACCGTAGGCAGCAAGATAATTAGCGGCAAACTATCGCGGCAGCAGCTAGGCGAGCTAAAGGATAAAGACGGAATTTCGCTATTTGACGCCATGCAAGATTTCGGGCTAAATCCCGCAAATTTAAAAAGCTGCGTCCTGCCAAAATCCAGCTTTCATAGCTATATCGAGCTTCATATCGAGCAGGGGCCGGTATTGCAGCGACGCGGTATCCCCGTAGGCATCGTCACGGGTATCGCCGCGCCCGTGCGATACGAGCTGCGGATCGAGGGCAGAGCCGATCACAGCGGCGCTACGCCGATGGATATGCGCTGCGACGCCCTAACTTGCGCTAGCGAGATCATTTTAAGCGCGGAGAGGATCGCTAAGGAGGGCAAAACCACGGTTGCGACGACGGGCTATGCAAACGCGCTTCCCGGCGTGCTAAACGTGATCCCGGGCTCCTGCACGCTAGGTCTTGATATACGCGATATAGACGAGGATGCGCTTAGAGCGGTGGACGATCAAATTTGCGCCACGATAGATGAAATTTGCGCTCGCAGAGGGTGTAGATTTGAACTAAAAAATCTCATCAAAGATCGCCCCGTAAAGCTAAGCGAGGAGATGATAGATCTGCTTGAGAGCTGTGCCGGCGAGCTTAAAATTCCAAGCCTGAGGCTTCCTAGCGGCGCGGGACACGACGCGATGAATATGACGGGGCTTGCGGATCGCGTGGGGATGCTTTTCGTGCCGTGCAAGGACGGCATCAGCCACAACGTAAACGAAAGCATAAACTGGAACGACGCCTTCGCCGCTACGAAGGTTTTAGCCGCGGCGATGTTAAACTTAGCCAAAAAATAAAGGAGAGAAGATGGATGCTATCGCACAAAAAGTAGAGGCGCTCAAGGGCGAGATGATCGGGGATCGCAGGTTTTTTCACTCGCATCCCGAGACGGGCTGGTTTACCTTTTTTACGACCGCGGTTATCGCGGATCGTATGCAGCGCTTGGGCTATGAGATAAAGCTCGGTCGCGAGGTGGTAAAGGCTGAGGCGAGGCAGGGCGTAGGTAGCAAGGATGCCTGCGAGAAGGCGAAGCAGCGCGCCAAAGAGCTGCTAAACGCAGATCAGATGAAATTTCTTGATGCGATGGAGGACGGGCTAACGGGCCTTGTAGCCGAAATAGACACGGGGCGCGCAGGCAAGACGGTCGCTTTTAGATTTGATATCGACGGCGTGGACGTCACCGAGAGCACGGACGCGGATCACCGCCCTTTTAAGGAGGGCTTTCGCTCTGATATTAGCGGCATCACGCACGCGTGCGGGCACGACGGGCACATCACGATGGGGCTTGCTTTAGCAAAGCTGATCGCGCAGAATTTGAATGATTTTAGCGGTAAATTTAGATTTATCTTCCAAACCGCCGAGGAGGGCACCAGGGGCGCCGTAGGTATGGAAGCTGCGGGCGTCACCAAGGGCGTGGATTATCTGCTAGGCGGTCATATCGGCTTTCAGGCGACCACTATGAGAGGCATCATCTGCGGCACAAAAAAGCTACTTGCGACCACTAAATTTGACGTAAATTTAAAGGGTAAGTCCGCTCACGCAGCGGGCGCACCGCAAAACGGAGCCAATGCTCTGCTCGCCGCAGCCGAGATGGCGCTTGATATGCACGGCATCACTAGACACGCAGACGGCGTCACGCGTATCAACGTCGGCGTGCTACGCGCGGGCGAAGGGCGCAACGTCATCGCGCCTAACGGCTACCTCGCGTGCGAGACGCGCGGCGAGAGCACGGAGCTGAATGAGTTTATGAAGGCCAAATGCATGGACATAGTGGAGGGCGTTTCTAAAATTTACGGCGTCAGCTACGACGTGCAGGTTACGGGCGGCACCGCGGGCGGCGATAGCGACGAGGCTACCACGCAGCTTTACGAGGATGCGGCGAAGGCGTCGCCGTTTATTGATAACGACAAGATCGTAAGGGAGCTAAGCTTTGGCGCATGCGAGGACTTCGCGCACTTTATGCGCTCGGTACAGGATGCGGGCGGCAAGAGCGGATATTTGATGATCGGCACGACGCTTGCGGCGGGGCATCACAACGCCAAATTCGACTTCGACGAGGACTCGCTGCTTGCGGGAGTGGACGTGTATCTGCGCTGCGCGTATAAGCTAAACGGCAAAATTTAAGGAGAGCGGCATGAAAAGAGCACTACTTCTAAGCGCTTCTAGTTACAAAGACAGCGGCTATCTGAACCACTGCAAGGGGTGGATCAAGGAATTTTTAGGAAGTCTTTGGGAGGATGAAATTTTATTCATTCCGTTTGCGGGCGTTAGACGCACGAACGAGCAATACGAGCAGAAGGTCGCGGATTGCTTGGAGAGCAACAATATCAGATCGATCCACCGCTTTTCCGATATGAAGGCCGCCGTTAAAAATGCCAAATCGATCTGCATCGGCGGCGGCAATACCTTCGTGCTGCTAAATGAACTTTATAAATTTGATCTCTTAGGTGCGATCAAAGAGGCCGTGGATAGCGGTACGCCGTATTTCGGCTGGTCTGCTGGCGCAAATGTCGCGGGCAAGACGATGATGACTACCAACGACATGCCGATCGTCTTTCCGCCCTCGCCGGTAGCTCTGGGGATCTTTCCGTATCAGATCAATCCGCACTTCATAAGCGGCAAAATTTCAAACCACAACGGCGAGAGCAGGGAGGAGCGGCTGGAGGAGTTTTTGATCGTCAATCAAAACGACAGCGTCTATGCTATGCCCGAGGGTAGCGCGTTTTTGATAAACGGAAACGAGTGTGAGGTGATGGGATATGCGGACGTGCTAAAATTCGAGTATAAAAAAGAGATCTCGCGCATCGCCGTGGGAAGTAAATTTAAAATTTAAAAGGAGTTATCGTGCAGACACTTAGGTTACTTTTGGCGCTTGCGGGTATCGTCGCAGTCGTCGCTTTACTGATTATGAAGAAGGACACCAAAACCGTGCTTATCGGCGTGGGTTTGGTGCTGTGCGTGCTTTGTCTAAAGCCGCTGGACGGACTGGGCGCCTTTACCTCGTATATGACCAAAGCAGGGCTTATTAAGGCGATCTGCGCCAGTATGGGTTTTGCCTTCGTGATGAAATTTACCGGCTGCGACCGCGCTCTTGTAAATTTACTAACCAGGCCTCTTGGCAATATCGGGTTTTTATTGATCCCGCTCGTCGTGGCGCTTACATATTTTATCAATATCGCTATCCCCTCCGCTGCGGGCTGCTCGGCTGCGGTCGGCGCTACGCTGATCCCCGTGATGATGGCTGCGGGCGTTAAACCGGAGATGGCGGGAGCTGCGGTATTTGCGGGAACTTTCGGTAGCGTTTTAAGCCCGGGCTCGGCGCACAACGTATTTGTCGCCGATATGGTAAAGGCGCACAACCCATCCTATACGGTTCAAGACGTCATCGCCGTGCAGTTTTCTAGCGCGATTACCGCTTTGATCGTGGTTTTGATCGTAATGAGTATAACGGCGATAGTTTGCAAAGACTACACCAGGGGGGTTAATTATCTCGCACAAAAAGAGGGCGGCGCAAATTCCGTTGCGTCAAATTCCGCCGAAGGTTCAAATTTAGAGGCGCAGCCTCAAAAGATAAACGTCTTATACGCGCTTATGCCGTTAGTGCCGCTAGTGATCTTAGTAATCGGCGGCACGAGCCTAAATCAGGTCTCTTTTTTAAAATGGACGAAGATGGGCGTCGCCGAAGCGATGCTGCTGGGCGCTATCCTCACCATCGCCGTTACTCTAACCGATCCTCAAAAAATTACGAAGGAATTTTTCAAAGGAATGGGTAGCGCGTATGCCGAGATCATAGGTATCATCATCGCAGCAGGCGTCTTCGTCGCGGGTCTTAGCGCGTGCGGGGCGATCGATTTCGTAATCGAGTGGCTTAAAAACGAGCAGGGTTACGTAAAATTCGGCGGAACCTTCGTGCCGTTTTTTATGGGCGTCGTAACGGGCTCTGGAGATGCGGCGTCGATGGCGTTTAACACCGCCGTGACCGTGCACGCCGACGCGCTAGGCTTTGAACAAGATAAGCTCGGTATGGCGGTTGCGATAAGCGGCGCGCTAGGCAGGAGCGCATCGCCGATCGCGGGCGCTTGCATCGTTTGCGCGGGACTTGCGATGGTAAATCCTATTCAGATCGCCAAAAGAACGGCTCTAGGGATGTTTATATCCGTCTGCGTCATCGCATTTGTCATTTTATAAAAGGCTCATTTGTGGATATTGTGCAGAGGTTTTTAAACTACACCAAGATCAACACCACCACAAATAGAGTCGCGGGCGCTGCGGGCATAATGCCCTCAAACCCCAAGGAGCTTGAGCTCGCAGGCCTCATAAAAGGCGAGCTAGAAGCTCTAGGCATAAAAAATATCAGCCTGAACGAAAAGTCGATTTTAATCGCTAAAATTCCCTCAAATTTAAACTCGCCCGCTGCGAAAGTAGCGTTTTTTGCCCATCTTGATACCAGCGCCGAGCAGACGAATGATACCAAGGCTCAGATCGTAAGATACGAAGGCGGCGATATCTGCCTAAATAAAGAGCTAGAGATCTATCTTAAAGAGAGCGAAAATGAGGAGCTGCAAAATTATAAAGGAGATGAGATCATCGTAACGGATGGCACCAGCTTGCTAGGCGCCGACGATAAGGCGGCGATCGCCGCGATCGTGAATGCGCTGGAATTTTTCGTCCAAAATTCACAGATCAAACACGGAGAGATAATCGCCTGCTTCGTACCGGACGAGGAGCAGGGCTTGCGGGGCGCAAAGGCACTGGATGTAAGCGAGATAGGTGCGGACTTTGGCTACTGCCTTGATTGCTGCGGCATCGGCGAGTTTATCTACGAGAATTGGAACGCGGGCGATTGCGTCGTTACCTTCAAAGGCCAGTCCGCTCATCCGATGAACGCCAAGGGCAAGCTCGTAAATTCCTTGCTTTTGGCGCATAAGTTCATCTCGCTGCTGCCCGCGGGCGAGGCGCCCGAATACACCGATGGCAAGGAGGGCTATTTTTGGGTCAAGGAGCTTAGCGGCAACAGCGCAAAGACCGTCCTAAAGATCGATGTGAGGGAATTTGACGAGAAAAGATACGAGCAGCGTATGGAATTTTTGCAAAAAACTGCGGACGGGCTTCGCGCGATCTGGGGCGATCGGATCGAAATTTCGCTAAATGATCGCTACAAAAACGTCTATAACTTTTTGAAAAACGACGATGCGCCAGCGATACGCTTTGCGAAGCAGGCTTTTAAAAGCCTAAATATTGAGCCCAAGATCAAGCCTATGCGAGGCGGCTACGACGGCGCCGTCATCTCCGCAAAGGGGCTGCCGTGCCCGAACCTCTTTACCGGCGGGCATAATTTCCACTCGATCTACGAGTATCTGCCCGTAGGCTCTTTAAAAGCGGCGAGCGAGGTAGTTAAGAAGATCATAACGCTAGCGGCGGCGCAAGCTTAGCTCGGGCGCTTTCTACTCGGCGCGCAGATTTTAATTTAGCTCGTTCATTCCGCCGCGAAATTCTACCTGCTCGGCGGAATTTCGCCGGCAAGGTGAAATTTTATCTTGCCAAGCGGGATTCCATGCGGCTATGAAATTTTGCTTTACTCTGCTGAGCGCACGGTTTGGCGAGCTCAAAAAGGTGCGTTGTAAAATTTTGCCGCGCCCCTGCTTCACGGCTCATTCATTATTGCGTTTTTAATGCTCTTTGCAGACGGTGCGACCGCGCATTTTTGCAGCTTGTCGCATTAAACCGCGGTAAATTTTATATTTCGACGATTTAGATGCGCCAGAAAATACGCCGTATTTTCTGGCAGAATTTTGTCCCTGCGGCAAGCAAAGAAGGCTAAATTTAAGCATCCCATTTAAAATTTCATCGCAGCCTTCTTGTTTCAAAGGCGCAATGTGTGCCTCAAAAAAAGCCTAAATTTAAAATTTGGCCCAAAAACCCAGCCTTGGTTTTTGACTTAAAATTTTTTACCCGCGCCGTTCTTTGCGCTTAAATTTCTTAAAAATTCCGCGTACTCCGCCGCGCCTTTTTCTATCTGTTCGGTGCTGCTTTGATAATCCGCGCCCGGCGTCTCTTCGGCGCCGTAAAACGCGAAAAATCCGCGCCAGTCGGCATGAAAATAGTAACGGAATGCCAGCTCAAACGGCGCTAAAATCTGCTCCATCGTGAAATGATACCGCCCGCTAGGCGCGTAATCGGCGCGCTTGATGCCCGCACTCACCGCCAGCGCCACGGCGCGCCCACGAATGCCCTCGCTCGTGTGCCCGTAGGCAAATCCATACGTCATCGTCGCATCGATCCAGCTTTTTAAAATCGCGGGCGAGGAGAAGTTGTGCAGCGGAAATTGCAGCACCAGTGCGTCATGAGCTTTGATTATCGCGCGTTCGCGCTCGCCGTCTATCTCGCCGCTAGGATACTCGCGCGTTAGGTCGCACACGGCGAAGCTTTGCGCGGCGGCCTCTTTTAAAAGCCGCTTGTTTATGAGCGAATTTTCGATGTCGGGATGAGCTAGAATGATTAAGCTTTTCATATTTTTCCTTTAAAATTTTATTTTTGGGCGATAAAATTTGCCGCTAAAATCGCAGATAGAGCTCCGCTTTGAAATTTTATTTTCAAATTAGCGGCGGAATTCTAAGGCAAAATTTCAAGACCGAATTTTAATGCCGAAGCTTCGGCGCCTAAATTTGACGCCGAAATTCCATAGCAAATTCCAGTGCATAAATTTTATAATTAAAGCTTAGCGCCCAAATACGCCGGAGTTCTATTTCAAAACGCTGGCTTGGCGCTTTATTTCCCCGCAGCTAGCAGATCTGCAAGCACCTTTGCCGCGTGATCCTTTGCCTTGACGCTTTTATAGACCTTTAAAATCTTGCCGTCCTTGCCGATCAGAAAGGTCGAGCGCACGATGCCCAGATACTCGCGTCCGTAGTTTTTGCGTACCTGCCACGCGCCGTATAGCTTGGCTACCTCGTGCTGCGGATCGCTTAGCAGGATGTGCTTTAGGCTCTGCTTGGCGATGAAGCCCGCGTGGGATTTGGCGCTATCGGGGCTGATGCCTACGATCACGCAGTCTGCGGCGATAAAATCATCGTATGCGGCGCTAAATTCGCACGCTTCGGTCGTGCAGCCGGGGGTGTTATCCTTGGGATAAAAATACAGCGCAACTCTCTTACCCGCGAAGTCCTTTAGCGCGACGCTCGCTCCGTCGGCGTTTTGCAGCGTAAAGGCGGGCGCCGCATCTCCCGCTCGCAGCGTGATTTTGCGCTCGCGATCCTCTGCGCTAAACTCGTCTTCGATCTGTGTTTTTCTCTGCATATCGTGTCCTTTTTTTTGAAATTTTCGGGCTCGTAGCCCAAATCGCGGCTAAATTTTAATCTTTTTTCATAAATTTATCCTTGCTTGGATGAAATTTTGCCCCGCGCCGCGGCTGCACGCGATCGGGTGGATCGCAAGCGAGATCGTTTTAGACAAGAGCGGGCTAGGGGCTTGCTTTGCGGCACGCGTAAAAACATTTTGTTGCACATGCCTTGAGGCAGTATGGTACGAGAGCGCCTCGTATCTATTGTGCCACGCAAACTCCGGTTACTCACAAGAAAAAACAACTCTTCATTTTTACAACCCCTCTTAATCTACTTTTAGCTTTTTGACGATATGATTCTGCAAATTTTAACAAAGGAAATAACATGAAAACGCTCGTGATCTTATCGCATCCCAATTTCGCCGCCTCGCGCGTGAACAAAGCCCTATCGCAGGTCGCAAAGGGGGCTGCCGGCGTGGAGGTGCGCCATTTGGAGGGACTTTACGGCACCGATACTACGCGCATCGACGCCCGCGCAGAGCAAGACGCGCTACGCGGCGCAGATCGCATCGTATTTTTGTACCCGCTGTACTGGCTAAACGTGCCGCCTATGCTAAAAGCCTATATCGACATCGTCTTTTCGCACGAGCTGGTGGGCTCCGGCGCGCTTAAGGGCAAGGTCCTGCAGCTCGCGCTAAGCGCCAGTACACCGCTTAGCGAGTACTCTAAACAGGGCGCGATAGGCTTTAGCCTGGATGAAATTTTAACGCCGCTTAAAATCGCGGCAAACTACTGCGGGATGGAGTTTGCTGTGCCGTTTATCAGTAGCGGGTTTGAGCCCGGCGAGTTTAGCGACGATGCCGTAGAGGCCGCAGCCGCACGCTTTAGTAAGCTTTTGCGAGGCGAGTTGAGCCCAGGCGAGTATCAAATTTAGCAAAGCAAATGCCCGCCATCTGGGGTTAAGAGCTGAAATTTTACAAGAGTGATTTTATTCGCAGAATCTACGCCTTTTAACGAGCCGATCGGCAAAAGCTCAAAGTGGATCGAAACACGCTATGGATGGCTACGACTAATACGTGCGTGCACTCGTCGTAGCCAGTGTTGATTGCTTGCAAGGTACAAGTGTATTTAAAAGGTGCACATCGGCTAGCTAATGTTGTCATCTATGGAGGCACGAATGGCGTTCGGCTCGAAGTCATCGGCATAAAACTCATCGTGTTTATTTCGCAAGAATGGTTAAATTTCGCAGCAAGCAGCAAAGTAGGGGTAATGAAGTGTGTGTCGTGATCTTTGGATCGGGTCTGGGTTTTGCGAAGCGGTCTCTGTCGCGCTTGGAGAGTTTAAATTTTAAAATTTACCGCATCGCGTAGTATTTTGCAAAACATCGTACCGCCGCCGCGAAAAGATATGCCGAGCCTGCCGCTGTAAAAGTGTGGTGATCGGTCATTACCGAGCAAAGTAGTGTAGCGAGCGCGCAAATAAAGTCGTTATAACCTAGCGAGGTAGGGCAAGGGCGGGTCTGCGTTTCATAGATATCTCGTGCTAGTGGGGCTTGCGTGCTACATGGATACAAAGCCTGCGCGAAACGCGCGCTGCGTACTTATGGTAAGACCGCTCTTGGTGTGATTGAGGCTGGATGTCGCGCGGGGTGTAGCTGCGCGCATGAGGGAAAAGAGCACTTATAGCGCGATTTGAGTTGCTACGAAATTTGATTTATCAAAAGAGATTTTTGAAGAAGGAGCAGAATTTATAAAATTTTGCTCCTTGATTTTGTGATGTTTAAAACGCGCGCATCGCTATCGCACGCACCGTTACGCCTGATTATTTCACGCCGACGATGATTTGAGTAGCTTTGATGATTGCGGTTACTTCATCATCTTTTTTAAGAGCTAAATTTTTAACCGATTCGTTTGTGACGGTTGCGCTTAAATTCTCGCCGCCTGCGGTTCTGACATCGATTTCAGCATTGATTGCGCCCTCTTTAACGGCGGTGATTTTGCCCTTTATTTGGTTGGTCGCGCTTAAGCGTAGATCGTTCTCGCCTTTGGAGATGATGACGCTTGGGGCTTTGAATAAAAATACCGCCTCTTTTCCTGCTTTTAAATCCAAAGTTTTTTCAGAATCAACCGTCACGGTCGCTTTTAGCACGTCGCCGCCTCTGGTTTTAGCTGTGATTAGCGAATTTACCGCACCTGTTTTTACATCGCTTATCACGACATGAAGCTGATTTCTAGCACTGATTGCCATTGTTTCTCCTTGTGAAAAATTACGAGCAATGTTAGCGGTAAATCCTTAAATGAAATTTAAAAGTGCTGCGTGTAAGAAATTAATTTGATTTGTTGCGAATTTATATTAAACTCACTTTTTAAATTCCTAGCTTGCATTATTAAAAGTAGCGTTAAAAAATAGATGAAATTCTAAATTTGCATATATTAAATCGAGTTATTTTTCTTGAAATTTTATTCGCTTTTTATAAAATTATGCGTTTTTAAAGCTCTGACGCAAAATTTAGCGTTTGTTTTATGCTCATTTGCAAAGTGTACATCCGGATGAAAATTTATCTCAAATCGCGCCTGATAAGGCTTTAAGACCGCTCCGCTTAAGCCTTGTTCGCTGAATTTTATGCCTCGCACATTGGTTTTACTAGTGGATTGGCGAGTGAGGCGGTTTTACATTTGCTTTAAAATTATGGCGAGCGGTGCGCTTTGAGCGCAAAATTTTAGTACGCCTTACTTTGCAAAAAATCGCGCAGAATCATCGCGTGGTTGCAGTGCTCGTCCTTTGCGGCGTATAGCAGCGTGACAACTGGCTCGTTTTTAACCTTTTTCAAAAATTCAGCTACGGCGGGATTTTGCTCAAGCTCAGCTAAGTAAAGCTCCTTAAAATGGGCGAAATTCTCAGGCTTATGCGCGAAAAGCTTACGTATTTCGGTGCTAGGCGTTATATCTTTCGCCCACATATCAAGCTCCAACGCATCTTTTTTTACGCCGCGCGGCCATAGCCTATCGCAAAGCACGCGAAATCCATCCTCTTCCTCTGCGCTCTCATAGACGCGCTTAATCTTAAATTCTGTCATAGTTTGCTCCTTAAATTTGCTAATCTTTGATGAAATAATCGCCGTCGAAGCTTACGAGCGAGTACTTGCGCTCGCCCCCAAGCGCCTCTACGAGCTCCGGTACGCTAAGAAACGTGAGGCTGTCGGCGTCTATAAATTTGCAAATTTCATTCGTGCTCATATTTGCGGCGATCAGCTCGCGCACGCTCGGCGTGTCGATGCCGTAGCGCTCGGGATACTTTAGCTCGGGGCTTGCGATGCACATATGCACGTGCGCTGCGCCCGCATGGCGCAGAAGCTCGACGATCTTTTTACTCGTGGTGCCGCGCACGATGCTGTCGTCGATCACCGCGACGCTCTTGCCGTGCAGTGCCGCGCCGATCGGATTTAGCTTGAGTTTAACCTTTAAATTTCGCACCTCTTGCGTCGGCTCGATGAAGGTGCGGCCGATGTAGTGGTTGCGCACGATCGCCATCTCAAAAGGGATTTTGCTCTCTTGCGCGAAACCCAGCGCCGCCGGTACGCCGCTATCGGGCACGGGTACGACGAAATCGGCTTTTAAACTCCCGCATTTTCGCGCGAGCGCAGCGCCCAGTTTTTTTCTGACTCCATATACGTTTTTGCCCTCTACGACGCTGTCTGGGCGCGCAAAGTAGATGTATTCAAACGCACAAATTCTAGCCTCCGCGGCTTTTAAAATTTGAACCGAGCTGAACTCATCCTTGCCCTCTTCGAAAATCACCATCTCGCCGGGCTTTACGTCGCGGACGAACTCGGCTCCTACGAGATCAAACGCGCAAGTTTCGCTCGCGACGATGTAGCCGCCGTCTTTGAGCCTGCCGATGCTGAGCGGACGCACGCCGTAGCGATCGCGCACGGCAAACATCTTCGAGCGGCTTAAAATCAGAAGAGAATACGCGCCCACGCACTGATTCAGAGCTTCGACGATGCGGTCTTTTAGATGCTCCTGCTTACTGCGTGCGATGAGGTGCAGGATGTTTTCGGTGTCCATGCCGGATTGAAAGATCGCGCCCTCACTTACGAGCTTACGGCGAATTTCGTCTTTGTTGATCAAATTTCCGTTATGAACGATCGAGATCTCCCCAAGAGCGTAGTTGCCCGCAACGGGCTGCGCGTCCTTTAGGCTGTCTGCGCCTGCGGTGCCGTAGCGGTTGTGGCCGATCGCGATGTTGCCTTTTAAAATTTCAAAACTCGCGGGGCTAAAAACCTCCGTCACGAGCCCTGTAGCTTTGATCGTTTTGATATGATGGTTGAAGCTCGAGCTGATGCCGCTTGCCTCCTGGCCGCGGTGCTGCATGGCAAAAAGCCCGTAATACGCGGTTTTAGCCGCACCTTCGGAATTTATGACTCCCACGATTGCGCACATTTTCTAACCTCTTAAATTTTATTTTTTAGAAATTTATCTATATTTTGTTTTATCATCGACGGCTCGCCGTCCGGCATTTTGCCGGCGCCTCATCAAACAGATCGGCTGAAATTTTAAACGTCTCGGCGATATTTTCTCCGCCTTTGGCGTAGCTGCCGAATAGCCCGACTTTGTAAATTCCAAAGCTTTCAAGCTCGGGCTTTAGCTCGCGCAAATAATTTAAAATTTCATCTTTGGTTGGCATTTTTTCCTTTTAAATTTAGCCGCAAAGCCTAGATTCCTAAGCAGTCGTCGATGCCGTAAAGCCCGCTATTTTGCGATGCTAGCCAAACCGCGGCCTTTATCGCACCTCTGGCAAAGGTCGCGCGCGAAGTCGCCGTATGATTTAGCTCGATGAACTCGCCCTCGCCGTAAAACCCCACGGTGTGGCGCCCGACGATGTCTCCGCCGCGTAGCGACATCACGGCGATCTCGTCCTTGCCGCGCTCGCCGATGAGCCCGTCGCGACCGCTTACGCGCACGTCCTTTAAGTTTAGCTCGCGTGCGCTTGCGGCACTCCCAGCAAGGCTCATCGCCGTGCCGCTCGGGGCGTCTTTTTTGTGGCGGTGGTGCATCTCTAAAATTTCGCAGTCAAAATCGCGCAGGCTCCTGCTAGCAAGCGCTACGAGTTTGTTTAGCACCGCGACGCCCAGGCTCATATTCGTAGCGTGCAGTACGGGCATCTTCGCGCCGCATTCGCGCAGTAGCCGCTCGCCCTCCTCGCCCAGAGCCGTTGTGCCGATGCAAAGCGGCTTTGGATGCGAAAGCGCAAATTCCATTAAATTTATTGCGCCGTCTCGGATCGTGAAGTCTATCACGACGTCACAGCCGCTAAAAAGCTCGTCGTAGCTGCTCGTTACGGCGCAGTTTGGCGTATAATCAAGCGGAGCGACCGTGTAGATCACACTTGCTCGCGCCTGATCGAAATTTTTCAGGCATTCGTAGATCATCGTGCCCATTCTGCCACTTCCGCCGTGAATTCCTATATTTATCATCGCCGCTCCTTAAATTTTAATCCGCTTAGTATAGCCAAATTTTGCTTACGCTATTTTTCAAGACCCAGGTTTAGCGGGATGAAGCTGTTTTGTTTAAGCTCCGCTTCGCTAGGTTTTTTGATCTCTATACGAGAGGCGCTTACGCCGCGCTGCACGAGTGCCGATTGCACGGCGGCCGCTCTAGCAAGGGCTAACTCATCAAGACGCGAACGGGTAAATTTCTGCGCTGCTATCAGCTCCTCCATCGCCTCATCGCCGCTAGCTTTGATGCCGTATTTGATCTTAAGCGCCGCTATGGCTTCATCCGTAGAGAGCCCCTGCTTATTAGACATCAGCGTAAGCGTGTTTTGAAGCGAGCGCCTTTGAAACTCGTGAGTATCGAGCTTTTCGTTATACGCAGAGTTTAGGATGATCTTAAGATCGGGCTTAGCTTTTGCGACCTTGGCTAAATCATCGATTTTAGAGCTTTCGCTGATTAAAATTTCGCTGCTCGCCGCCTCAAAATCGATACTTTCCAGCTTTTTCGTATCCACGCCCGCGATCTTTCCCATAAATCTAAACGGACTTAGCACGATGTCCGAGAGCAGCTTTTTGACCGCGCCCCAAACGAGCGCGCCGTAGCTAAATTTCGGATCGCTCAGCGTACCGCTTAGAGGCAGGCTAATATCGATCTGATCGTCGCTGTCCTTTAGGATCGATACCGCTAGCCCGATTGGAAGGCTCAGCGCATCCTTACTCTGCACCTCTTTGCCGAGCTCGAAGCGGTCTAAATTTAGATCGTTGCTTGCATTCAGCTTGCCGTCTTCGATTTTGTAGGCAAGTTTTAAATTTAACTTGCCGCCCGCGATTTCGTTGCCGATATATTTGGCGGTATAGGGCGATGCGGGCACAAGCGGGATCTCCTTTAAAACGACGCTTATATCGCTTTTGCGTTTAAAATTCAGCGGATAGGCGCGCGCCGTGATGCTCGCTAGCCCGCTTCCGCTTACGAGCGAGCTAAGCTTGATATCCGCCGCTCGCTTCGGACTGATCTCGCTGATGCTTGCTTTCATATCGCTGATGCGCAGTTTAAAGGGTGTTGCTAGACTCTCATCAGTGAAATTTAAACTTCCGCCGCTAAGCGAGATATTTTTTACGCTCCACGCAAAGTTTGCCCCGTTTTTTGCGGATCTGCTAGGTACCGCTTCGGCGGGCTTTGTGGTCTGTTTTGCCTGCGCGGCGGGCTTTATCAGCGAGAGCAAATTTAAACGCCTGTCTTTATTTAGCGAGATATTTGCCGAGGGTGAGCCAAGAGCGATCTTGTTTAGCGTGAGGGAGCTTGGGCTTAGCGCGATTTGCGCGACATTCAGCGACGCAAGGGAGAAAATTTTATCCCTGCCCGAGCTTAGCGCCAAGCCTTTGCCTGAAAGCTTTGCTTCGAGCGAGAAGGCGTTTGAAAACTTCAGCTGCCCTTGCGTAGCGAGCTCGCCGGCGATGGAGCCTGCGATAAATTCCGCTGCATATTTGTTAAAAACGCTCAAATTTGGTGCATTTAGGCTGAAGTTCACGCCTACGTTAAGCGGCGCGATGCTAGCCTTGCCGTCCGCGCTAGCGGTGATCTCGCCCGCGATAAGGTTTGCTTTGATGCCGAAAGGCTCGGCGAAATTTGAGCTTAGCCCGCTTAGCGTGGCGCTGAAATCCTTGATCTCGTGCACGTTGTTTTTAACGATAAAGCTCTCGCTGATCTTAGCCTTTGCGCCCATTACGGAGGCCTCGCTGATCTTAAATTTTAAAGCGGGGCTTTTGGCGGGCTTTTTAGAATCCGAATTTGCGCCGCTTGCTGTAGAGTTTACATCCGCCGGGTTTGTATCGCCCGCGCTCGCCGTTTTTTTGGGGCTCGCGTGATTTTTAGAGATCGCGCTTAAGATCGCCAGATCGTTTATGCTTTTGGCGCCGCCAGCGCCCACTTCCGAGTTGAAAAACGGCGCGTTTAGCAAAATTTTATCCACGCCCAGATTTAGATCCGCGACGTTAAATTTAACCCCCTGCACGCCGAAGCTTTCAAATCCGCTAAAAATTCCGTTTTTGTTTGCGATTTTGGAGTTTGAAATTTTAGCAAACTTCAGGCTTGCGCCGTTTTGCGCGCCCTCTTTGTCGTAGCTAAACGCGCCCAGCTCGGTTGCGGCGAGTGAAATTTTGTCGCTGCGCGCTAGCGTAATCTGCGTGTCCGCGATATTAAAGGCGCCAAAACCCGTATGAAGGGCCGTATCGTTACCTTCGGCGTTAAATTTCAAAAAATTTTCGGTGATTTTAGTGTCGTTTGAGACGACCGAAATTTGCGGGTTTGCAAAGCTTGAGCGGTTTAGATCTACGCTTTTTACGGCGGAGTTTAGCCGCAAGTTTGCCCCCGTTTTATTAAAATCGAGCGCCAAATCCGCGACCCGCGCGCCCTCAAAGCCTGTGGAAATTTTGGTTTCGCCCATATCGTATTTTGCGCCCGAAACTAGCACTTGCGGAATCATCACTTTGCCTGAAATTTCATTCGAAATGTCCGTATTTAGCTCAAAGCTCGGGATTTTCAGCGAGCCTAGCGAAATTAAATTTTGATCTTGCAAAATTTCTAGGCTTTGCAGCTCGAGCTTTGAGTTTTCAAGCGCAAATTTTATATTTTCATCGAGGCTCAATCGGTAATTTAGAGTAGCGGAAAGGAAGCCGTTCTTAAATCGCACGCCGCTCGGATCGAGGTACGATAGCCAAAACGGATCGATTTTCAGCCGCGAGATACCTACCTTGCCGTGCAGACGAAGAGGCGCCAGGTCGATGGCTCCATCGAAGCTCAGCGCGTCGTATGTACGCGAAATGGCGCTTAAATCGTGCTCGCCGATCGTTTCGTCCTTTAAATTTAGTCCGTTGATCTCATAATTTAGCTCGGTCGAGATGAGCGAAAACGGCCTTTTCAGGGAGTTATCGACGTAGCCCAGAGAGCCGCGCTCGATCTTAAAATTATTCAGCGTGACGTTGAAGCTGGAGTTTTCATCCTTGCTTTCGCTCTTTTGCTCCGAAAGTAGCGGCTCGAAATTGAAAGTGCCGTTTTGCTCGCGCTCGACATGAAATTTAGGCGATTTAAGATGCAAAATTTCTACCGCGAGAGTCTTTTTAAAAAGCTTTGAAAAACCGATTTTTAAATTTATCTCATCGGCGCTAAACAGCGGCTTAAAGGTGCTAAGCTCGGGGCGCGTAATATTTAGCTCGTAGGTAAAGGGGTTAAATTTGGCATCCTGCACGCTAAAGCTCGCTCTGCCTTCTAGAATTTTAGGCAGCGCTTTTTCGATAAAAAGCGGCACGCCGAAAAAGCCCGCAAGCACGTAAAATAGCGCAAATCCGCCCAAGCCGCAAGCAAACTTACGCCAGTGGTTTATAAAAAATTTTTTCATTTTTCCGCTCATTAATTTTGATAGCGTAAAATTATATCCAAAAATTTCGTGCAAAGGGTTAAATTTTGCTGGTTCACATCTGCTGCTCGGTCGATTGTGATTATTTTTTGCGCCGCTTAAAAGAGCTCACGCAAGAGCCGCTAATAGGCTATTTCTACGATCCAAACATCCACCCTTGCGGCGAATATGTTCTTAGAATGCATGACGTGAAGCGGGTTTGCGAGAATTTGGGGATTAAATTTATCCCGGGCGAGTATGATTTTCAGGGCTGGCTAGACGGCGCGCGCGGGCTTGAAAATGAGCCCGAAAAAGGCGCGCGCTGCGAGTTTTGCTTTGATTTTCGCATGCAAAAAACAGCCGAGCTCGCGCTAAGTTTGGGCGAGCGTAAAATCACCACGACTCTTCTTATGAGTCCCAAAAAATCGCACTCTCAGCTCTGCGCCTCGCTACAGCGCATTTGCGAGCGCTGCGGACTGGAGTTTATCGCGCCCGATTTTCGCAAAAATGGCGGCACGAACGAGCAGTTTGCGCTTGCGAAAAAAGACGCGCTCTATCATCAAAACTACTGCGGCTGTATCTACGCGCTTGCGGCGCAGCGGAATGATCAGCGAAGGGCTGAACGAAATTCGGACGGAAGTCTGACGGCGGATTTGAGGCTAAATTTAGCCCAAGGCGCCGAAATTTACGAGCTAATGTCGCCGATCGATAGGCAAATCTTGCCCGCTTCGGTAGAGGAGAAGTTGAAATTTTACAAAAAGCTTTGCTCGCTCGAAAGAAAAGGGGTTAAATTTAGCGTGCTGCGCGATCGGTTTTTAAACTACCGCTTGTTGCGCGCATGGATTAAATTTGACGGGCGTGCAGTGCCCTCGTTTGTGCTATTTGGCTCGCATTTTACGCGCGAAAACGTGAGCTTTAGCATAGAGCGCGAGTGCGAAATTTTTTGCAGCGACAAGGGCGAGATTAAAATTTTAAGCCTGGCGAAATTTAACGAAATTTCAAGATCAAATTTCAAAAGCGTATCCGAAATGCTAAAAACCCCGCCGAGTCTCGCGCGTCAAAATAAAACTCGCGCCGCCCTGTGCGCTGCGGGCTCGCTCTCGCCGATCATCGTCACGGACGAGATAAGAGCCGCCAAAGTTCAAATTTACGGGCTCTCGCGCATATTTTTAGACGTTAGGGAAATTTTAGTAAGAATTTGATAAGATTCCAAAATTTCTAAAAAAGGCAGATCAATGATAGATATAAACGAAATCCTCTCCATCCTACCTCATCGTTTTCCGTTTTTGCTGATAGATCGCGTCGAAGAGCTCAGCATAGGCGAAAGCATCAAGGCCTATAAAAACGTAACCTACAATGAGCAGATCTTTCAGGGTCACTTCCCAGGCCATCCGATCTATCCGGGCGTAATGATAATCGAGGGCTTAGCGCAGGCGGGCGGCGTGCTGGCGTTTAAGAGCATGGAGAAAGAGGGCGTCGATCTAAGCGACAAGGTCGTGTATTTTATGAGTATCGACAACGCTAAATTTAGAAACCCGGTTCGCCCAGGCGACAAGCTTGAGTATCGCATCAGCGTAATCAAACACCGCGGACGTATCTGGGTGCTAAAGGGCGAAGCCTACATCAACGATGGCGCCACATTGGCCGCGCAGGCGGAACTTCAAGCGATGATAATGGATAAATGATGGCTAAAGTTCACCACACGGCGATCATCGAGGACGGTGCGCAGATCGGAGCTGAGGTCACGATCGAGCCGTATGCTTTCGTAAGCGCGCAGGCTAAAATCGCAGACGGCTGCACGATCAAGCAGGGCGCGCGCATCATCGGAGATACTCAAATCGGCGAGAACTCTAAAATTTTTTCATACGCTATCGTGGGTGAAATTCCGCAGGATATGAGCTTTGAAGATGGCGAGCGCACGGGGCTAATCATCGGCAAAAACGCTACGATTCACGAGTTTTGCACGATCAGCTCGGGCTCGCATAAGGGCGACGGATTTACGCGCATCGGCGATAATCTCTTTATGATGGCGTATTGCCATATCGCGCACGATTGCGTGCTGGGCAGCAACATAATCTTAGCCAATAACGCCACGCTCGCAGGCCACGTCGTAATGGGCGATTATGCCGTTATAGGCGGGCTTACCCCCGTACATCAATTCGTTCGTATCGGCGAGAGCTGCATGATCGCAGGCGCTAGCGCGCTTAGTCAGGACGTGGTGCCGTTTTGTTTAGCCGAGGGAAATCGCGCCTATATTCGCGGGCTAAATTTAACGGGCATCCGCCGCCGCTTCGATAAAGAGACGGTCGAGACGATAAATCGGGCGTATAAATTTTTATTCAACCAAGGCGGGGGTTTAAAGGAGCAGGCGCAAATTTTATTAAACGAAACGAGCGATCAAAACGTGCGCAAGATGTGCGAGTTTATAATCAACACAAAACGCGGAATTCCGCTAGATAAAGGTAAAATTTAATGGCAAATAAGTGCAGTTTTTGCGGTGAGACGGGCGCAGACGGGCGTCGTATCTATCCTAACGACGACGGTACGGCAGCTATCTGTAGCTATTGTATCGATATGGCATACGCCGCTATCCACGGCAGCGAGGGTCAAAATGAGGCGATACAAAATCAAAATAAAGAGATCGATTTCGAGGCTATCAAGCCAAAGGCGCTGATGGAGGTGCTAAACCGCTACGTCATCGGCCAGGAGCGCGCTAAGAAAATTTTTAGCGTCGGCGTTTACAACCACTATAAAAGAATTTTCAGGCAGACCGACGCGAAGGGCGACGATACCGAAATTTCAAAATCAAATATCTTGCTTATCGGGCCTACCGGCAGCGGTAAGACACTTATGGCGCAGACCTTGGCGAAATTTTTGGACGTGCCGATCGCCATTAGCGACGCTACGAGCCTAACGGAAGCGGGCTACGTCGGCGAGGACGTAGAAAACATCCTCACCCGCCTTTTACAGGCCGCGGACGGCGACGTAGAAAAGGCGCAGCGCGGTATCGTGTTCGTAGATGAGATCGATAAGATCGCGCGGATGAGCGAAAACCGCAGTATCACGCGCGACGTAAGCGGCGAAGGGGTACAACAAGCGCTTCTTAAGATCATCGAAGGGAGCGTCGTAAATATCCCTCCCAAGGGCGGCCGCAAGCATCCGAATCAGGACTTCATACAGATCGATACTACTAATATCCTATTCGTCTGCGGCGGTGCGTTCGATGGGCTAAACGAGATCATCAACCGCCGCATCGGGCAGAATGTGCTCGGGTTTAACCAAACCAAGCGCAGCAAGAAAGAGAGCTTAAATTTGCTAAACATGGTCGAGGCCGACGATTTGGTGCATTACGGCATAATTCCCGAGCTCATCGGGCGCTTGCACGTAGTGGCTACGCTAAATGAGATCGACGAAAAGGCGATGGTTAGAATTTTAACCGAGCCGAAAAACGCGATCTTAAAACAATATCAAAAGCTCTTTGCGATAGACGGCGCAAATTTAAAATTTGACGACGACGCGCTAAACGAGGTTGCGAGCCTGGCGATAAAGCGCAAAACCGGTGCACGCGGACTTCGCAGCATAATCGAGGAGATCATGATCGATATTATGTTCGATCTGCCTGAGCTTAAGGGCTATGACGTCATTATCTCCAAAGAGGTCGTAGACGGCGTTTCTAAGCCGATACTTGTAAAACAAAATTTAACTGCATAAAGGGGATAAATGTTACTTGATTCGATTCTAGGATTATTTTCTAGGGATATGGGCATCGATCTAGGCACGGCAAATACGCTCGTGCTGCTAAAAGATAAAGGTATCATCATCAACGAGCCAAGCGTCGTCGCGGTACAAAACGAACGCTACGGCAAGCAAAGGATCATCGCCGTGGGCGCCGAGGCTAAAGAGATGCTCGGGCGAACTCCTGGCGATATTGAAGCGGTGCGCCCGATGAAGGACGGCGTTATCGCGGATTTTGATATGACGGAGAAGATGATTAGGTATTTCATCGAAAAGACCCACAAGCGCCGTTTTTTCGTAAGCCCGCGCATCATCATCTCGGTTCCTTACGGGCTAACTCAGGTCGAGCGTAAAGCCGTGCGCGAAAGTGCTATGATAGCGGGCGCGCGCGAGGTTTATCTAATCGAAGAGCCGATGGCTGCAGCGATCGGTGCGGGACTTCCCGTAAATGAAGCGCGCGGTTCGCTGGTCGTGGATATCGGCGGTGGTACCACAGAGATTGGCGTTATCTCTTTGGGCGGTATTATTAGCGCCAAATCCGTTCGCGTCGCGGGCGATAAGATCGACGCAAGCATCGTTAATTACGTCAAAGAAAAATATAGCCTACTCATATCCGAGCGCGCCGCCGAGGAGATCAAGATCAAGATCGGCACGGCGGTACAACAGCAAAAAGATCTTACATACACGGTCAAAGGAAAAGACCAGATTAGCGGGCTTTTAAGCTCGGTCGATCTTACGAGCGAGGACGTTAGAGAGGCGATCAAAGACTCAATCAGAGAGATTGCCGATGCGTTAAAATTTGTCCTTGAGAGCATTCAGCCAGAAGTCGCCGCCGACATCGTCGAAAACGGCGTCGTGCTAACGGGCGGCGGTGCGCTCATTCGCGGATTAGATAAATATCTAAGCGACACCGTAAAGCTTCCGGTTTTCGTCGCGGACGAGCCGCTGCTTTGCGTCGCAAACGGCACTGGAAAAGCCCTAGAAGAGATCAAATCGCTAAAACAAGCGGCAAATGACTAATCTCAAACTCCTCCTCGTCGCGGTTTTGCTGGTAGCCGTTTCGCTTACGTTCGGCTCGTATATCCACGGCAAATTTATCGGATTTGCAGGAGGAATTTTAGAGGTTTATTACGGCGTGAGTGATCGGGTAAAAAGCGCTGTGAACGAGCATTTTAACCAGGCAGAGACGATCAAAGCTCTACGAGAAGAAAACGCCGAGCTAAAAAAATCGGCGATGCTACTTAGTACGTTCGCGGGCGAGCTGAATAAAATTTTGATCGATAAAAACAGCTCCATTTATGAGCCCAAAGTCCAGCTCGTAAAGGCGTTGAGCTACGCGAATCTAAACGACTACAACAAATTCTTTGTAAATTTTGAAAATTTTAACCCAAACAAAATTTACGGTCTCATCAGCGAGGGCAAGACCGCAGGGATTTTAGTAAATAAAGACGGGCGCCCGCTTGCGATCTTACAGCGCGACGAAAAGAGCAACTTCTCCGTTTTCATAGGAGATGCTCAAATTCCTGGCGTCGCAGGCGGCGAAAATAACGAGCTCGTAGTTAGATATATCCCGCAATGGCTTGATCCTAAGGTAGGCGACGAGGTCTTTACGAGCGGGAAAGATGAAATTTTCTTTGCCGGCGTGCCAGTAGGGAAAGTCAAAGAGATTCAAAGCGGGAAGCTATACAAAAGCGCCGTCGTAGAGCCCTATGTGAGCTCCGAGATGCCGGCGTTTTTGTATGTCGTTACAAAGGAAAATTGATGCCCAAAAGAGATGATATTAAGACGATTTTACTGATCGGCAGCGGTCCGATCGTAATCGGTCAGGCGTGCGAGTTCGATTACAGCGGCACGCAGGCTGCCAAGACGCTAAAGAGCCTCGGATACCGCGTAGTGCTAATAAACTCTAACCCCGCTACTATTATGACCGATCCCGATTTTGCCGACGCTACCTATATCGAGCCGATCACCAAAGAGAGCATTTTACGTATCATAAAGCGCGAGGGCGTCGATGCGATCCTGCCTACGATGGGCGGACAGGTCGCGCTAAACGTCGCGATGCAGGCTTACGAAAGCGGCGAGCTAGCAGGGGTGAAATTTCTAGGCGCCAAGCCTGAAGCGATAAAAAAAGGCGAGGATAGGGTAAAATTTAAAGAGGCGATGATTAAGATCGGAATGGATCTGCCTAAATCCAAATATGCTTACAACATCGAAGAGGCGATGGCTGCGGCGAATGAGATCGGCTTTCCGCTCATTATCCGCGCTAGCTACACCCTGGGCGGAGCTGGTAGCGGCGTAGCGTACAATATCGACGAGTTTAAAGAGGTCGCGCAAAATGGGCTAGATGTAAGCCCGATAAATGAAATTTTGATCGAAGAGAGCCTGCTTGGATGGAAAGAGTTCGAAATGGAAGTGATCCGCGATCATAAGGACAACTGCATCATCGTCTGCTCGATCGAAAATTTTGACCCGATGGGGGTGCATACGGGCGATAGCATCACGGTTGCGCCCGCCCTGACGCTTACCGATAAAGAGTATCAAAGGATGCGCGACGCGAGTTTTAAAATTTTACGCGAGATCGGCGTGGATACGGGCGGCAGTAACGTGCAGTTTGCGGTAAATCCACAAACGGGGCGGATGATCGTCATCGAGATGAACCCGCGCGTAAGCCGCAGCTCGGCTCTCGCGTCCAAAGCTACGGGCTATCCGATCGCCAAGGTCGCTACGATGCTGGCGGTGGGCTTTAGCCTGGATGAGATCAAAAACGATATCACCGGCACGCCCGCGAGCTTTGAGCCGGTGATCGATTACATCGTGACTAAAATTCCGCGCTTTGCGTTTGAAAAATTCCCCGGCGCAAACCCCTATCTGGGCACCGCTATGAAAAGTATCGGCGAGGTGATGGCGATCGGGCGCAGCTTTAAAGAGAGCATCCAAAAAGCGCTGTGCTCGCTGGAGAAGGGCTACTTCGGCTTCGTAGAATTAAATTTGAGCGAAAAAGATCTCATCTTCGGGCTTCGCAACGCGCAGCAAGATAGAATTTTATATATCGCTCAGGGCTTTAGAGCGGGTATGAGCGTGGATCAAATTTACGAGCTTAGCAAGATCGATCGCTGGTTTTTGAGCCAGATCGAGCAGATCGTAAAATTTGAAGAGCGCATCGATATGGAGATCATCAACGACGCGGCGCTTTTAAGGCAGGCCAAGAGCTGGGGTTTTAGCGATAAGATGATCGCAAATTTGATCAACAAAAAGGACAATCTGGGCCTTACGCAAAACGATATCCATTTTGCCTGCGCCAGACAGGGTATCGACCTTGAATACAACGAAGTAGATACCTGTGCGGGCGAGTTTGCGGCGCTTACCCCGTATCTGTACTCCAGCACCAACATAACGCCCGCCATTGCAAGCCGTAAAATTTCAAAAGATAATAAAAAAGTCCTCATCATCGGCGGCGGTCCGAACCGCATCGGGCAGGGCATCGAGTTTGACTACTGCTGCGTGCACGCCAGCTACGCTCTGCGCGATATGGGCATCACCACGATAATGTATAACTGCAACCCCGAAACCGTCAGCACCGACTACGACACGAGTGATATTTTATACTTCGAGCCGATCGATTTCGAGCACGTTAGAGCGGTCATCGAGGCTGAAAGCCCGGACGGCGTGATCGTGCATTTCGGCGGCCAAACGCCGCTAAAGCTCGCCAAGCGTCTAAGCACCGTGGGAGCCAAGATCATCGGCACGAGCGCGCGCACGATAGACGTAGCGGAGGACCGCAAGAAATTTAGTGAGTTTATCGCAAGCATCGGCGTTAAGCAGCCGAAAAACGATACCGCCATAAGCGAAGCCGAAGCGATCGAAAAGGCCGCAGCGATCGGCTATCCGGTGCTTGTGCGCCCTAGCTACGTGCTCGGCGGTCGCGCGATGCGGCGCGTGCATAGCGAAGCCGAGCTTAGGCTGTATATGAGCGAAGCCGTGAGCGTGAGCCACCACTCGCCGGTGCTGATAGATAAATTTTTACTTGACGCGACCGAGCTTGATGTGGATGCGATCTGCGACGGACGCGACGTGTATATCGGCGCGATAATGGAGCATATTGAAGAGGCGGGCATCCACAGCGGCGATAGCGCGAGTATTCTGCCGCCGCTTAGCTTAAGCGCGGAGATGATCGATCTGGTAAGTCGCCAAACCAAAGAGATCGCGCTAAATCTCGGCGTCGTGGGGCTTATGAATATTCAATTCGCGATTTTTGAAAACGAGCTTTACATCATCGAGGTAAATCCGCGCGCGAGTCGCACCGTGCCGTTTGTGAGCAAGGCGACCGGAATTCCGATGGCTAAGGTCGCTACCCGCGTAATGTGGCAAGGGGGTCTGCGCGAGGCTTTGAAATTTTACGACGAGTTCGGCGTGCTGGTCGAAGAGAAGGGAATTTTAAAGCCGCGTATTAAAAACCATATCTGCGTAAAAGAGAGTGTCTTTCCTTTCAACAAGCTTGCGGGCGCGGATCTGATCTTGGGGCCCGAGATGAAAAGCACCGGCGAGGTGATGGGTATCGGCGAAAATTTCGCCAAAAGTTTCGCTAAATCTCAAATTGGCGCGAGCAACGCGCTTCCAAGCGGCGGCAAGGTATTTTTGTCTCTAGCCGATCATGACAAGCTGCGAGCCGTGGAGCTTGTGCGCGCGTTTACGGATGCGGGCTTTAGTATCGCGGCTACGAGTGGCACTCACAAGCTGCTGAGAGAAAACGGCGTAGAGTGCGAGTTTGTCTATAAAATCAGCGAGGGTCGCCCAAATATCGAGGACAAGCTCAAAAACGGCGAAATTTCGCTCGTCATCAACACTAGCGACAGCAAATCAAACTCTACCGACGCCGCGAAGATCCGCCAGAGCGTACTGCGCTTTAGACTGCCGTATTTTACGACGATGAAGGCGGCGATCGCCGCTACGCGCTCAATCTGCTCGATAAAGGACGACTCTGCGCTTGAAGTTAAAACGCTGCAGGAGTATCTAAGCGGAAGGTAGCGCGAGCAGCCTTCTGCCGGCACCATGCTGCGATGAAATTTTAGGAAGCGAAATTTTGCTGCGAAAATTAAAGTATGGAATTTCTAAATTTTATCGGTAGCCCCCCCCATTCTATATGCATAAATTTTTTAGGAGATACTATTAAATGAGCGAAGAGACACAACGCAAGGCCTTGCAAAACCAAATTTGGAGTATTGCAAATGAAGTAAGAGGCGCTGTTGACGGCTGGGACTTTAAGCAATACGTCCTAGGTACGTTGTTTTATAGATATATTAGCGAAAATTTTACGGATTATATAGAGGGCGACGACGATGATTTTGACTATGCAAGTTTGTCTGACGATTCACCAGAACTTGAAGCGATAAAGCATGATACCATTGTAACAAAGGGATATTTTATCTACCCTAGCCAGCTATTTAAAAATGTATTAAAAAATGCCGATAATAACGCAAATTTAAACACTGATTTAGATCAAATTTTTAAAAGTATCGAAGGCTCAGCAGTCGGATATGAGTCGGAGCAGGACATAAAGGGTCTTTTTGCTGATTTTGATACTACGAGCAATCGGTTAGGAAACAGCGTTACCGAGAAAAACAGGCGACTCACAGCGGTTTTAAAGGGTATAGCCGAACTTGATTTCGGCGATTTTAAGAACAACCATATCGATCTTTTCGGCGATGCGTACGAGTTTCTTATCTCGAACTATGCCGCAAATGCAGGCAAATCTGGCGGCGAGTTTTTTACTCCTCAAAATGTCTCAAAGCTCATCGCCACGCTTGCCATGTACGGACAAGAGCGCGTAAATAAAATTTACGATCCGGCATGCGGTTCTGGTTCGCTGCTTTTGCAGGCTAAAAAGCGTTTTGACAAACATGAGGTTGAAGATGGATTTTTCGGTCAGGAGATAAATCACACTACATACAACCTAGCGCGTATGAATATGTTTTTACACAACGTTAACTACTCTAAATTTCACATAGAGCTTGGCGATACGCTACTAGATCCAAAGCTTAGCGATGATAGGCCTTTTGACGCTATCGTTTCAAATCCTCCTTACTCCATCAACTGGATCGGTAGCGACGATCCGACGCTCATAAACGATCCTAGATTTGCTCCTGCGGGCGTTCTTGCGCCAAAAAGCAAGGCGGATTTTGCCTTTATCTTGCACGCACTCAGCTACCTTTCGGCAAAAGGCAGAGCCGCGATAGTTAGTTTCCCGGGCATTTTTTATAGAGGCGGTGCGGAAAAAAAGATCCGCGAATATCTCGTAAAAGAAAATTTTGTCGAGACCGTCATCGCGCTCGCCCCAAATCTTTTTTATGGCACTCCGATAGCTGTTAATATCCTTGTTCTTTCAAAGCATAAAACAGAGACTAAAACGCAGTTTATAGATGCTAGCGGGTTTTTTGAAAAAAGAACAAACAACAACGTCCTAGCTGACGAACACATTGCGAAAATAATAGAAATTTTTGGTAAAAAAGAAGATATCGCCCATGTATGCGCACTCGCAGATAATGAAAAAATAGTCCAAAACGATTACAATCTAGCCGTAAGCTCTTATGTCGAGGCAAAAGATACACGCGAGGTTATCGACATAAACGAGTTAAATTTACAGATAAAGCAGACCGTGGCTAAAATCTCAAATTTGCGCGAACAAATCGACGAAATCGTTGCGGAAATAAATTCGGGCAGCGAAATATGAAAGCTATTATTTACACGACAAGCGATGGCAAGTCAAGATTTTCTTTGCAAAAATTTGATGAACAGCTTTGGCTGACGCAACTTGAAATCGCGGAACTTTACCAGACGACCAAACAAAATATTAGCAAGCATATAAAGGCTATTTTTTTAGAAAATGAGATAGATGAAAAAGCAACTGTCAACTTTCAGTTGACAGTTCAAAATGAAGGCGGGCGCAATATAAAGCGTAAAATGGCTTATTATCCTTTGCCTTTGATTATAGCCGTAGGTTACCGCGTGCGTTCATCTCGCGGTACGCAGTTTCGTCAGTGGGCGACGCAATGCTTAGGAGAATATATAAAAAAGGGTTTTGCGCTTGACGACGAACGCTTAAAAGGCACGGGCGGCGGCGATTATTTCAAAGAGTTGCTTGAACGCATTCGCGATATCCGTAGTAGCGAAAAAGCGATGTATCGCCAAGTACTCGACCTTTACGCCACTAGCTACGACTACGATCCAAAAAGCGACGAGAGTATTAAATTTTTTAAAATAGTTCAAAACAAGCTTCATTACGCCGTTAGCGAGCAAACCGCCTCCGAGATTATTTTTAGTAGAGTAAACGGAGATAAAGAATTTATGGGGCTTACAAATTTTAAAGGCCAAATGCCGACGCTAAACGAGGCTAAAACGGCGAAAAATTACCTAAGCGAGGATGAACTTTTTAGATTAAATCGCTTGGTTTCGGCGTTTTTCGATCTTGCCGAGGTGAAGGCGCACGAGCGCGAGCCGATGTATATGAGAGACTGGATAAGCGAGCTGGATAAATTTAGCGTAACTTACGGCAAAGGCGTTTTGCAAAATGCTGGCTCGGTAAGTCATAGCGAGGCTATGAAAAAAGTTGACACCGAATATGCAAAATACCGACAAAACAACCTAACTCCGGTCGAGAAAGAATATATAAACGCCGTCAAAAGTATAAATTTAAAGCTAAAAGACAAAGGCAAGAAATGAGTAAAATTTTTGATTTGATAAACGAGCTTTGTCCGCAAGGGGTGGAGTTTAGGGAGCTTGGAGAGATTGGTTATTTTTATGGTGGTTTAAACGGAAAAACAAAAGATGATTTTGTAAAACACGGTAACGTAAAATATATAACCTATATGAATGTTTTTTCAAATTTAAGTATAGATTTGAATGCGCTTGAATTTGTAAAAATAGAAAATAATGAAAGGCAAAATTTAGTTGCTTACGGCGATGTTTTATTTACAGGCTCGTCTGAAACTAGAAACGAATGTGGATTTTCATCTGTTCTTACTAAAAAACCAGAAGAACCAATTTATTTAAATAGTTTTTGCTTTGGCTTTCGTTTAAATGATTTAAGTTTATTTGAACCAGAATTTCTAAAATATATTTTTAGAAGTAAATTTCTGAGAGCACAAATTATTAAGACGGCCAATGGAGTAACTCGTTTTAATATTTCAAAAACAAAATTTCAAAAAATCAAACTCCCCGTACCTCCTCTGGAAGTACAGCGTGAAATAGTCCGCATTTTGGACTGTTTCACGCTGCTTACAGCAGAGCTTACAGCAGAGCTTACAGCTAGGAAAAAGCAATACGAATTTTATCGCGACTTTCTTTTAAGCTTTGACGAGCTCAATAAAAATGGGGGGGTATGAACTAAAAACACTTAGGAGCATTGCAGACTACTCGAGCGATAGAATTAAATTTGACTCTTTAAATGAGCTAAATTACGTCGGCGTGGAAAATTTGCTTCAAAATAAAGCAGGGAAAGTATCGTCAAAATACGTTCCGGCGAGCGGAAATTGTACTAAGTTTGAAAGCGGCGATATTTTGATAGGCAATATTCGTCCTTATTTAAAGAAAATTTGGCAAGCTGACTGCACTGGTGGAGCAAGTGGCGACGTTTTGGTTTTGCGTTTAAACGACGAAAGCGTCAATTCTAGATATTTGTATCAAATTTTGGCTGATGATAAATTTTTCGATTATAATATGAAAAATGCAAAAGGCGCAAAAATGCCACGAGGAAATAAGAATGCTATTTTGGAATATAAAATCCCTGTTCCATCACTACCAACCCAGCGCAAAATCGTCGAAGTCCTTGACAAATTCGATACGCTCGTGAACTCTATAGCCGAGGGCCTTCCGTGTGAGATAAAGCTAAGACAAAAGCAGTATGAATATTACAGAGAAAGGCTATTAAGCTTTACGGAAATTAAAAAGGAGATATAGTGTTTATAGGTACTCTTAATGAGATAGCTAGCCAGCTTAAAAGTGCAAATGAGAAAGCACAGCTAATTTATGCTTTTAACGGTACGGGCAAGACTCGTTTATCTGTAGAATTTAAAAATTTAATAGAATCAGGAGCCGATGAAAACAGTGACTCTGACCAAAAGAAAATTATTTATTATAATGCTTTTACGCAGGATTTATTTTATTGGGATAACGATATAGAAAATGATGTCGAGCCAAAATTAAAAATACAACCGAATTCTTTTACTAGCTGGGTATTTCAAGAACAAGGATTGGATAAAGAGGTTATTGATACTTTTCAGCTTTATGTAGGTAAAAAGCTTGAACCTAGATTCGATGCAAATTTTTCAGAAGTTTCTTTTTCTTTTATAGATGACAATGCCTCCGAAGATAATATTAAAATTTCAAAAGGAGAAGAAAGTATTTTTATTTGGAGTATTTTTTATGTATTAATAAGGCAAGTAATAAATGAATTAAATATAGCGGAACCAGATAATCGATCAACTCACGAATTTGATGATCTGGAATATTTTTTTATAGATGATCCAGTTAGTTCGCTGGACGAGAACAATCTAATAGAAATAGCTGTGAATTTAGCTGAGAGAATAAAGGGGAGCAAATCTGATATAAAATTTATCATTACTACGCATAATCCCCTATTTTATAATGTTTTGCACAATGGACTAAATGCCTATAAATTTGTTTTAAAAAACAATGAAGACGGGGTGTATATTTTAGAAGAACAAGAAAACGATTCGCCCTTTGCTTATCATCTGTATTTAAAAGCCGAGATAGAAAAAGCCATTGAGAGCAATCAAATCAAGAAGTACCATTTTAATTTTCTAAGAAATATTTTGGAAAAGACTTCTACTTTTCTTGGTTATAAAAGCTGGGGCGATCTCTTGCCGAATACTCCAGGCGGAGATTCAAAACCGTATGAAACAAGACTGATTAATATTTCAAGTCATTCTAAACATTCTGCCGAAGAGAGTGTTGAGCCAAACGATAACGACAAAAGAGTATTAGGATTTTTAATTCAGGAAATTAGCTCAATATACCATTTTAAATAAGAAACTAACAAAGGAAGAAAATGACCGAAATCAAGCCGATAGCCGAGAGTAAAAATTTCATAGTCCTGGACGTTTATGAAAAAATCATCCAGCCGTCAACCTACCAAAGCGAAGCGGATATGGAGCGCGAGCTGATAAACGATCTAGTTGCACAAGGCTACGAATATGCAAAAGAAATAAATTCTCCTGCAAAGCTGTTAGAAAATTTAAAACAGCGACTGGAAAGCCTAAACGAGGTTAAATTTACGTCATCTGAATGGACTAGGTTTCTTAGCGAATATCTCGACGCGCCAAACGACGGAGTGAATGAAAAGACTCGCAAAATCCAAGACAATCACATTTATGATTTTGTTTTTGATGATGGGCATATACAAAATATCTACCTTCTCGATAAGAAAAATATCGCGCGAAATAGCGTGCAAGTCGTTAATCAATTCGAGCAAACGGGATCGTTTGTCAATAGATACGACGTTACTATTTTGATTAACGGATTACCGCTCGTGCAAATCGAACTAAAAAAGCGCGGCGTGGCGATAAGAGAAGCGTTCAATCAAATCCACCGCTATGCCAAAGAGAGCTTTAATACGTCAAATTCGCTATTTAAATACCTGCAAATTTTTGTTATCTCAAACGGCACGGATACGCGTTACTTTGCAAATACCACAAAACGCGACAAGAGTAGTTTCGATTTTACTATCAACTGGGCGGATTCTAAAAATTTGCCAATTAGGGACATAAAGGACTTTACTGCGACTTTTTTAGCGAAAAATACGCTTTTAAGCGTGCTAATAAAATACTGCGTATTTGATGCGAGCGATACGCTGCTAATCATGCGTCCGTATCAGATCGCAGCAACCGAGCGTATATTGTGGAAGATAAATAGCTCGCATCTTAGCAAATGCTATGCAAAGCCGGAGGGCGGTGGATATATCTGGCATACGACAGGATCGGGCAAAACTCTAACTAGCTTTAAGGCAGCAAGGCTCGCTACTCAGCTTGATTTTATAGATAAGGTCTTTTTCGTAGTAGATCGTAAGGATCTAGACTATCAGACGATGAAGGAGTATCAAAAATTTCAAAAAGATAGCGTAAATGGCTCCGCAAGCTGCGCCGAACTAAAACGAAATACGGAAAAAGAGGACGGCAAAATAATAGTAACGACCATACAAAAGCTAAATAATCTAATGAAAAGCGAAAGCGAGCTGGCCGTATATCAAAAGGAGGTCGTTTTTATATTTGACGAGTGCCACCGCTCGCAGTTTGGCGAGGCACAGAAAAATTTAAAGAAAAAATTTAAGCGATTTTTCCAGTTCGGTTTTACTGGTACGCCGATATTTCCGCAAAATGCGTCAGGGGCGGAGACGACGCAAAGCGTATTTGGAAGCGAGCTTCACTCGTATATATTAACCGATGCCGTACGAGACGAAAAAGTGCTTAAATTTAAGGTTGATTATAACAACGTAAGACCTAAATTTAGAGAATTTGAGACCGAAAAAGATGAGCTAAAACTAAGCGCTGCGGAGAGTAAAGAGGCATTTTTGCACCCTGATCGTATAAAAGAGATTTCGCAGTATATCCTGGATCGTTTTAGGCAAAAAACGCACCGACTAAACGCAAGCGGTAAAGGCTTTAACGCTATGTTTGCAGTAAGCTCTATCGAGGCCGCGAAGCTATACTACGAGGCGTTTAAAAATTTACAAAAAGATAAAGAGCGACCGCTAAAAGTAGCAACGACTTTTTCATTTTCGCAAAACGAGGAGCAGGGTGTTATAGGTGAGATAGCAGACGAAAATTTTGAGCCAGAGACGATGGATATGAGCTCAAAAGAATTTCTAAATGTGGCGATAAAAGATTATAACGCCTATTTTAGGACGAATTTTAGCATCGAGGGCAGGTCGTTTCAGGACTATTACCGCGACTTGAGTGAACGCATGAAAAAGCAAGAAGTCGATTTGCTCTTGGTTGTGGGCATGTTTTTAACAGGGTTCGACGCACCTACGTTAAATACGCTATTCGTAGATAAAAATTTACGTTATCACGGGCTTATGCAGGCTTTTTCACGTACGAATAGAATCCTAGACGCCACTAAGACCTTTGGCAATATCGTGACTTTTAGAGACTTGCAGCAAGCTACGATCGATGCCATCACGCTTTTTGGTAAAAACAGTACCAAAAACGTAATTTTGGAAAAAAGCTATAAGGAATATATGCAGGGCTTTACCGATGCTGCTACCGGCGAGGCCAGACGAGGATTTCTAGAAGTTGCGAGCGAGCTTGAGGCGCGCTTCTCAGATCCTAACGCAATAGAAACGCAAAAGGATAAAAAGGATTTTGTTAAGCTTTTTGGCGAGTATCTTCGCGTAGAAAATGCTCTGCAAAACTATGACGAATTTGCGGCGCTGCAGGCTCTGCAAGGGGTAAATTTGAATGATGAGAATGCCGTGCGCGAATTTAAAGAAAAATTTTATCTAAGCGAAGAGGATTTGCAGGAGATGCAAAGCATAAAAGTGCCCAGCGTGCGAGCGCTCCAAGACTACCGCTCTACCTATAACGATATAAGAGACTGGCTAAGAAAAGAAAGAGCGGGCGAGCAAAAAGAAGCACAAAAAATAGACTGGGACGACGTAGTCTTTGAGATTGACCTACTCAAGTCGCAGGAGATAAATTTAGATTACATTCTAGGATTGATATTTGAGCATAACAAAAAGATCAAAGATAAAGTTGCACTCGCTGAGGAGATCCGCCGAATCATACGCGCCAGCCTAGAAAATCGCTCAAAAGAGGGGCTGATAGTGGACTTTATAAATAATACCGATTTGGACGAGTTAAAAGATAGAGCTGGCGTTGTTGAGGCATTTTTTAAATTTGCAAAAGGCGAGATGTTGCACGAAGCAAAAGAACTGATTGGCTCGTTAAATTTAAATGAAAATGCTGCAAAAAGGTATATTAGCGCGTCGTTAAAACGCGGATATGCTAGCGAAAGCGGAACTGATTTAAACGAAATTTTACCTAAAATGAGTCCTCTAAATCCAAAGTATCTAAGCGTGAAGCAAAATGTTTTTGAAAAAATCGCCTTTTTTGTGGATAAATTTAAGGAAGTCGGTATTGAGGTTTAGGCACGACTTAATTTGGATGTATTATTTTGTACTATATAAGCGATGCAAATAGGCGTTTTATGCGTTTAGATTATATTTTTACAGACGAAAATTATTAGAAAAATTGTTGTTGAGTTATAAAATATATTGCATTGAAAACAAAGAAGTATAATTTGTGTCAATACGATGATGTAGATTCGTATAAATTTTAAAATTTAGCTCCTCGCCGCTGTTGTTATCGCTCCAAACGGCGACGAGTTTTGAGGCGGCATCGATGTGGGAGCAAAATTTACTCGCGCCAAAGTCCGCAGCGCTTATGCCGCTACTTCTAGGATCACTTTTAAGTTCGGTAAAATTTTTGATAGTTATCACCACGAAGCCTTTAAATTTTATCAAAATTTTACGCGCGAGCGGATAAGCTGCGCGCTTACCCTTGCGTTATCGGCGTTAAATTCTATAAAATTTAATGCGCGGCATCGGATTTTAAAATTTACCGCCTTTTTTGCACTTTAACTTTCGGAGCGGTTTTTGTGCCTTGCGCTTTTGCCTGTGGGCGCTCGATAATGCGGATATTGGCATTTGAGCGGAGCCTATCGTTGAACTCGGTGATCGCTTTTTTGCGCTCAGAGGTCACGTAGCCCTCGATCGCTCTGTCTTGCACGCTGTCAAAATCAAGCGTACGAAGCCCTTTTTTGTCGTTTACGTAAAACATCTCGTAGCCGTTTCGCGTAGGAATGATCGGCGAGAATTTGCCCTGTTCGACGTTCGTGACGATGTATTTGAGCCCCTCATCCATTTGGTTTGCTTTTAGGGTTCCTTGCATCACGTAAACATCGCTCGGACGGAGCTTCGGATTTGCGCGGATCTTATCGAGCGGAGCTTGCGATTTTGCGATATAGCGGGTGAGCGTGATGCTGTCGAAAGTCGTGAATAATGAACTATTTTGGCTATAGAATTTTTTGACATTTTCAGGGGTCGTGCGGTGCTGCACTTCAGAAAAGATCGAACCGTAGAGCTTTTCTTCAAGCAGTGTGCGGCGGACATTTGCTTTAAAGTCATCGTAGTTTATACCTTGCTTTTGCACAGCGGTTTTGAGCTGGTCTAAGCTAAGCTTATTTTGATCGGCGATTGCTTTGAGTCTCGCGTCGATCTCCGCGTCATTTACCGCGATGCCGCGGCGTTTAATCTCGGATTGTTGCAGCTTTTGCCCGATTAAAATTTCCATCGCGGCTTGCGGCGAAGCGCCCGTTAGCTTTTGCACTTTGGCTAGTTCGTAGCCGGTGATCGGCTCATTATCTACCACGGCGATGACGCCGTTTACTATTTCGGCATTTGCACAAACAGCACAGATCATTGCGGAAAAAAGCAGTTTCTTTATCATTTTTAACCTTTATTTAGTCTTTTTGCTTTATAATTACAAGATCGCGATTATAACATTAAATGGTAATTTTTGCAAAGGAATTTTATGATAGTAACTCGTTTTGCGCCGAGTCCTACGGGATATTTACATATCGGCGGACTTAGAACGGCACTTTTTAGTTATCTTTACGCTAGGGCAAACGGCGGCAAATTCCTGTTGCGTATTGAGGACACTGATCTGAAGCGCAATTCGCAGGAGGCTGCTAAGGCAATCGAGGAAGCCTTTAAGTGGTGCAATCTAGACTATGACGGGCAGATCGTGTATCAAAGCTCACGCTTCGATCTTTACAAACAATATGTCCAAAAGCTGCTAGATGAGGGCAAGGCATACAAATGCTATATGAGTAAGGACGAGCTGGATGAGCTGCGCGCGCAGCAGGAAGCTCGCAAAGAGCGCCCGCGCTACGATAATCGCTATCGCGACTTTACCGGCACGCCGCCTGCTGGGATCGAGCCTGTAGTGCGTATAAAAGCCCCGCTTAGCGGCATGATAGAATTTAACGACGGCATAAAGGGCGAGATAAAATTTAATGCCGCCGATATTTTGGACGATTTCATCATCGCGCGCTCCGACGGCACGCCTACGTATAACTTCACGGTCGTGATAGACGACGCGCTGATGGGCGTCACAGACGTGATCCGCGGCGACGATCATCTAAGCAACACCCCGAAGCAGATCGTGCTGTATAATGCGCTAGGCTTTAAAATCCCGAAATTTTACCACGTCGCGATGATCAACGGCACCGACGGCAGCAAGCTAAGCAAACGCCACGGCGCTACCGACGTGATGGAGTACAAACGCATGGGCTATCTGCCGCAGGCTCTGCTAAATTTTTTAGTGCGCCTGGGCTGGAGCCACGGGGATGATGAAATTTTTAGCATGGAGGAGATGAAGCGATACTTCGATCCTAACCATATTAGCAAGAGCGCTAGCACCTTCAATCAAACCAAGCTCGAGTGGCTAAATGCGCATTATATTAAAAACTCGAGCGATGATGAGCTTGCCATGCAGCTTGTGGAATTCGGCGTCGATATACGCTCGCATGCGAAAAAACATCTCATCGCCCAGCAGTACAAACAGCGCGCAAAGACGCTAGTGGAGATGGCCGAGGGCATTAAAATTCTTCTAAACCGCCCGAGCTGCTATGACGAGAAGGCGTATAAGAAATTTGTAACCGAAAGTTCGCTAAGCTTACTCGCAAAATTTTCGGATACTCTAAGCGCAAATTTAAATGCAAAGGAGTGCGAGGAAAGGACGATGGGATTTTTGGACGTAAACGGCGCCAAGCTAAAGGATCTTGCTCAGCCGCTGCGCGTTGCGATCACGGGAGGAAGCGTAAGTCCGTCGATTTTTGAAATTTGTGAAATTTTAGGAAGCGACGAAGTTAAAACGAGAATTTCAAATTTAATCAAAAAAGGATTATAAAATGGCTAAAGTAAACGTTGAAGCGGCTTTGAAGTACCACATAGGCGGTAAAATCGGAACGAATGTAAAAACCCCGTGCGCTACGGCGGAGGATTTGGCGCTTGCATATACGCCGGGCGTCGCAGAGCCTTGCAAGGTGATCGAGAATGATCACGAAGCCGCGTTTAAATACACTAATAAAGCCAATCTCGTAGCCGTCATCACTAACGGCACGGCGGTTTTAGGCCTCGGAGATATCGGCGCGATCGCCGGAAAGCCCGTAATGGAGGGCAAGGCGGTTTTATTTAAAAAATTCGGCGGCGTAGATGCCTTCGATATCGAGATCGACGAAAAAGATCCTAAAAAGATAATTGAAATTTGCAAAGCGCTTGCGCCTACGTTCGGTGGTATAAATTTAGAGGATATTAAAGCTCCCGAGTGCTTCGAGATTGAGCGCGAGCTACAAAAAGCCGTCGATATCCCCGTCATGCACGATGATCAGCACGGCACCGCGATGATTACGGGTGCAGGGTTAATCAACGCCGCTATCATCAGCGGCAAAAAGATCGAGGATATGAAGATTGTAGTTAGCGGCTCGGGCGCTGCGGGCATCGCGTGTGCGAAGATGTATCAAAATTTAGGCGCTAAACATATCATAATGCTCGATTCCAAAGGGGTGATCCACAAGGGCCGCACCGATCTTACCGAGCAAAAGAAAGAATTTGCCCTAGACACCGCAGATCGCACGCTAGAGGATGCGATGAAGGGCGCGGATATGTTTTTAGGACTTAGTAAGCCGGGCGTTTTAACCAAAGAGATGGTAAAGACTATGGCGCCGCATCCGATCATTTTTGCGCTTGCAAATCCGGTACCGGAAATTTATCCGAGCGAGGTGGAGGAAGTAAGAAGCGACGCGATCGTAGGCACCGGCAGAAGCGACTTTGCAAATCAGATCAATAACGTTTTGGGCTTTCCGTATATCTTCCGTGGCGCGCTTGACGTAAGAGCCAAAAAGATTACGGAAAATATGAAAATTGCGGCCGCTCGTGCGATGGCGGATCTTGCTCGCGAAGAAGTTCCTGCAGAAATCCGCAAGATGCTGGGCAAGGATAACTTAAAATTCGGTAAAGACTACGTGATCCCAAATCCTTTCGATCCGCGCGTATTTGCCGTGATCTCGACGGCCGTCGCAAAAGCTGCGGTAGATGACGGCGTCGCTCGCGTCAAAGAGTTCGACGCTGCAGCTTATAAAAAGAGCCTAGAAGCTAAAAAGCTATGATTCCTTGCTCCTGCGCGAGGCGAGATTAAATTTAAGAGGCGTAAATGAAAGATTTGGCTTTACTTACCGATTTTTATCAGCTTAGTATGATGCAGGGCTATTTTTTTACGAAGCCCGATCAGACAGCGGTTTTTGACGTTTTTTATCGTAAAAACCCAAGCGGCGGCGGTTACGCGATATTTTGCGGCTTAAACGAGGTCGTGGATTATATCGAAAACTTAAAATTTAGCGAGGACGACATCGCGTATCTAAAAAGTTTAAATTTCTTTAAGCCGGAATTTTTGGAATTTCTAAGAGGCTTTAAATTTAGCGGCGAAATTTACGCAATGGACGAGGGGCAGATCGTATTTCCGCACGAGCCGCTGATCCGCGTCAAGGCAAACATTATGGAAGCGCAGCTCATCGAGACCGCGATCCTAAATACGATAAATTTCCAAACTCTCATCGCTACGAAAAGCTCGCGCATAAACTTTAGCGCCAAAGGTGATTCGGTGATGGAGTTTGGCTTGCGCCGCGCTCAGGGGCGAAGCGCCGGTATCTACGGCGCAAAGGCTGCGATTATAGGCGGTTGCAGCGCCACGTCAAACGTGCTCGCCGCAAAGAAATTTGACGTCCCTGCGATCGGCACTCACTCGCACTCGTGGATTCAGAGCTTTGATAGCGAGCTGGAGGCGTTTCGCGCTTACGCCGAAATTTATCCGGATAGCGCGCTTCTGCTCGTCGATACCTACGATACGCTCGCAAGCGGCGTGCCGAATGCAATCAAGGTTTTTGAGGAGCTGCGCGCAAGCGGTCATAAGCCGCTTGGAATCCGCATAGATTCGGGCGATCTGGAGTATCTAACCAAACAGGCGCGCAAGATGCTCGACGCAGCAGGCTTTAATGACGCAAAGATCACTGCGTCGAATGATCTGGACGAATACGCGATTGATCAGCTCAAGCTTTTCGACGCTAAAATCGATAGCTGGGGGATCGGCACGAGGCTTATTACCGGCGGAGACAGTTCGAGCCTCGGCGGCGTGTATAAACTAAGCGGTATCGAAAAAGATGGTGAGATCGTGGCTAAGATCAAAATTTCAAACGATCCGCGCAAGATCAATAATCCCGGCTACAAACAGGTCTTTAGGCTCTACGACAAAGATAACGGCATGGCGCTTGCCGATCTTATCGTGCTTGATGACGAGAGTATAGACGAGAGCGCGCCGCTTGAAATTTTTCACCCGCTTTACACCTACAAACGCAAAATTTTAACGAATTTCAGCGCGCATAAGCTCTTACGCCCCGTTTTCAAGGAGGGCAAATTCGTAGGCATGCGCCGCACGGTAAGCGAGATCGCGCGTTTTAGCAAGGAGCAGAAGAGCAAATTTTGGCTCGAGCACCTTCGCAACGTCCATCCGCAAAGCTACAAAGTGGATCTCTCTCAAAAGCTTTGGGATATCCGAAAATCACTCATCAACGAGTGTAACCTAAATTTAAAGGAGAAATATGTTTAAAGTTCTATCGTGCGCCGCTTTGGCGTTAGTTTTGCTAGGATGCGGCTCAAACCAGCTCCGCCAATCCCCGGATAGCGCTATGAATAAGCAAGCACAGAGCGAAAAAACCATAACTCAAGAGAACGCAAAGACCTTCTATTTCGTCGATGAGCAGGGCAAAAAACTTTCGCTTAGCTCAAACGACGATTTTAATACCGCCGTGCTAGAGGACGATAGCGGCAAAAGCTACAACCTCAAGCGCGAGCGAGCCGCAGACGGCATCTATATGGAGAACAAAGACGGAGTGAGCATCCACTTCAAAAAAGGTGAGGGCATAGTGGAGTTTAGCAAATACAAATCCATCCCGATCACCGAGGTCAAATAAATCCTGAAATTTTTTGGTTAAATTCCGATTTAGCGCCGGAATTTGACCTCTTTTCTGCGCTAAATTCGGAGAAAGTTATGTTACTAGGCAAAATCGATTATCTAAATTTGCTCCCATTTCACGTATTTTTAAAATCCCTTCCGCTGCCGTCTTATGTTAAAAAATCGATAGAATTTAAAAAAGGGGTGCCGAGCAAGCTCTGCGCCGATCTTTATAGCCGCAGGATAGACGCTGCGGTGATCTCAAGCATCGAAAGCCGCCGTGCAAAATACTGCAAGCTGCCTCTGGGAATCGTTGCAAAGCGCGAAGTGCTAAGCGTGCTCGTTCGCAAAAACTCGGCGCCCAGGCTTGATCCTGCGTCGATGAGCTCAAATATGCTAGCCCGCGTGCTGGATCTTAGCGGCGAGGTGCTGATCGGCGATAATGCTCTAAAGGCGCTGCTTTCGCAGGGCGGGGATAAATTCTACGATCTTGGCAAAATTTGGCAGCAGCGTACGGGCTTGCCCTTTGTTTTCGGGCGGCTGTGCTGCGTGAAAAATGATAAAATTTACTCACGCCTGGCGACGAAATTTTTGCGTTCGCACATTAAAATTCCAAGATATATCCTGCAGAGCTACGCTCTTTCGCGCGGCATAAAAGAGCGCGAAATTTTAAATTATCTGAAATTTATCGGTTATGAGATCGGCGTCCGCGAGGAGCTGGCTCTGAAAAAATTTATCGCTAAAGCCAAAAAATTAAAATTTAATCCGGTTCAAAAGGAGGAACTATGAAGTCTTACATCGATGACTTGCTGCTAAATTTAAAGCGCGCCAATCCCGGTCAGGAGGTCTTTATCCAGGCATCGACCGAAATTTTATACTCGCTCATACCGCTTCTAAAGCGCGACGAGCGATACGTGAAAAATAAAATTTTAGAGCGTATTTTGGCGCCCGAGCGCACGATGATGTTTCGCGTCGTCTATATGAGCGACGGCGGCGAGCCCTGCGTGCATACGGGATATCGCATAGAGTTCAACTCCGCTCTGGGTCCTTATAAAGGCGGCCTGCGCTTTCATCCGAGCGTAAATTTGGGCGTTTTAAAATTTTTAGGGTTTGAGCAAATTTTTAAAAATTCCCTCACGGGTCTTAATATCGGCGGCGCAAAAGGCGGCGCAAATTTCGATCCCAAGGGCAAGAGCGACGGCGAGATTATGAGATTTTGTCAAGCTTTTATGTTAGAACTTCACCGCCTAATCAGCTCCAATACCGACGTGCCTGCGGGCGACATCGGCGTGGGCGGTCGCGAGATCGGCTATATGTACGGCGCGTATAAAAAGCTCACCCGCAGATTTGACGGCGCGCTTACGGGCAAAGGGCTAAGCTGGGGCGGCAGCCTCGCGCGCACCGAGGCTACGGGCTACGGCTCCGTGTATTTCGCAAACGAGATGCTCGCTACCAGAGGCGATTCGCTGCACGGCAAAATTTGCACGATCTCGGGCGCCGGCAACGTCGCGATCTACACAGCCGAAAAGCTATATCAAATGCAGGCTAAGCCCGTCACCGTGAGCGATTCTACGGGCTTTATCTATGATGCCGAGGGAATCGACGTGGCGCTGCTTAAAAAGCTAAAAGAGCAACTGCGCGTGGGGCTTTGCGAATATATCAAGGAGCGCCCTAGCGCAAAATTTATCCCCGTAAGCGCCTATCCCGCAGGCCGCAACGGCGTGTGGAGCGTGCCGTGCGACGCCGCGTTTCCGAGCGCTACGCAAAACGAGCTTAATCTGCAAGACGTAAAGACTCTCTATGCCAACGGATGTCGCATGGTTTGCGAGGGCGCGAATATGCCAAGCACGCTTGAGGCGATCGATTTTATGCTCGCGCAAAAAGACTTTCTTTTCGGTCCTGCCAAAGCGGCGAATGCGGGCGGCGTGGCTACAAGCGGGCTTGAGATGGCGCAAAACGCGCAGATGGCGTCGTGGAGCTTCGAACAGGTCGACGGCAAGCTGCGCGAGATCATGCGCCACATATTTCGTACCAGCTACGAGACCTCGAAGGAATTCGGCGCGGAGGGCAATCTCGTGCTGGGCTCGAATATCGCGGGCTTTCGCCGCGTAGCCGATGCGATGCTGGATCAAGGCCTGGTTTAGGTCTACTTATCGCGCCCAAAGTCGCAGCTCGCTTTTAAATTTAAGATTTTTAAATTTACGGCAAGCTTTTTGGCTGCTTTGATAAAATTTCAATCGTTTTCGCCGAGGATATAACCACTCATCGATATGCTTTGTGCGTCTTGCGTTGGCATCGTATGCGCTGCGTGAATTTTAAATGACGCTCAGGCGCAATGCGGTTTTAAAATTTTAGCTCGTCGTAGCAATGCTTTTAAAATTTAGCCTCGAAGCCGCTTTAAAATTTAGCCTAAAATTTTATCTCAGCTCGCCCGCGCAGCGCGTAAATTTAAACCGAGCACGGGCTGAGCGTTTACCGCAGTTTGGCATAATGGCACAAATTTTATCCAAAGGTTGCAATATGAAAAAATTTATGGTTTTACTCGCCGCTGCGTCGCTGTCGCTTGCGCATGCGGACGTTACGGATATCCTAAAGCAGGGCGCGGACGTGCTCGGTGCGACTCAGAGCGGAAACTATAAAGACCTGTTCGCTTCCGCTACGAACCGAGCCGCAAGCGAGCTCGCCAAGGGCTACATCCACAGCAAGACCGCTAAAATCGAGCTTCCTCCTTCGCTGAAGGCCGCTGCGAAGCTTGCGAGAAAGGTGGGCGGCGATAAATGGGAACGCGAGCTCGTCGTGAGTATGAACGATGCCGCTACCAAGGCGGTGAGCGGCGCATCAAAGATATTTTTGCAAGATCTGAAATCTATGAGCGATGCCGACGTTAAAAAGCTCATCGGCGGCGGCGACACGGCGCTTAGCGAGTATTTACAGAGCAAATCGGGCGCGAAGCTACGGGCGGTTTTCAGACCGATCGTAAGCGACATGATGAGCAAAAACAGCTTCGCGACGGCGTATAATGGGCTAAATTCCTTCGCACAAAATAAGATCGCGGGCAATGAAGCGGTGCAAAACATCGCGCGCGGACTGGGCGCGAGCGAGTATCTGCCTAAGCAGGGCGAGGATTTGAACGATTACATCACGCAAAAGACGCTGGATGGGCTGTTTGCGGTAATGAGGGAAAAAGAAAGCGCGCTTCGCGGCGGCGCCGTCGGCAAAGGTGCCGGGATTTTAGGCAAGGTGCTGAAATAAAGCTCGCGGCGAGGTTTTGGCGTAAATTTCGCCGTATAGCTACTTTCGGTTGCTTCGCGCTGCTGCCTGCGTAGTCTAAAGCTTCGCGCAAAGTGCCCGCTCGCGCGAAGCGACTGCTTGCATTAAAGCGAGCGCACGGCGAAATTTAGAAGTTCGTTTACCGCGCGCTTGGAGCCTGTTTGCTTTAGACGATAACCTTAGCGCGGAGTTTAGTCTGCGAAATTTGAAACTGTAAAATTTAGAAATTTAGCAAGACGCAAAGGATTTGAAATTTTAAAATTTCACGCGGAGTTTTAGAATTTTACGCGGTGTTTAGGTGTGCGCATAAATTAGCGTTTATATCTAAAATTTTAAAAAACGGCAAAGTATCGGGATAGCAGAGCGGTAACAGATAAGCGTGTAAGAGTAAAGCAAGAAAGCCATCTTGTAAATTTCGCTTCTTTCATATCTCTCTTTATTGTTTCGCAAAAACCGGTTTACTCATTAGTTCTATTATTTTCCGATTCCATTTTTCTTAATTCTTTAAGCGCTCTATTATGGACATTGGCTTGCTTGCAAACTCTACCTTCAGCAGCAATATATCTTACTAAATTTATATCATTTGTATCGATTGCTATCAATAATCTACCCATAAGCCTTTCCTCTACAAAAAACGTATAATCGCACTTTGCACACAAAGTACTTTCATAAATTATAAATAATAACAAAAGTACTACGGCGCAAATTATAAATTTTAATACTTTAACCATATTTTCTCCTTGTGTGTATTCTTGCCCGTATATATTGTTAATGTCGATTGGCGAGGCATTATATCACTTCTTATTTTTAAATTTAAATCTCTTTTGCTTAATCTTTATAAAATTTTCCAGTTGCTTATCGGTAAAATTTAAAACCTCTTTTCGATTTTGTAAATTTACATAGGTGTGCCTTATATCGCAGCAGCTATCAAAAATATATTTCCAATTTTTAATTAGCCAGTCTGCTTCTATTGTGTTTTTATCCGTTTCAAATAAAAACGGCAAAACCCATAAGCCCGCCTTGTAGCCGCTAATTACGATCAATTTTATAAAATTTACTCCATCATCGTCTTTTGCTTTTACTACGACAAAGCTTACATTTTTCTCATATGGATAGCAGGATTTTCTACACTCGATAATATCTCCGACTTTGATCTTTCCGCGAAATTTTAAGAGGGGAACGCTAAGCTTTTCTATCAAATTTGTCTTTATGCGTCTATTGCGTCCGAATTTATCCCTAGGTTTTGTCAGTCTGAAACCGGGGATCGCTTCGTCGCAATCTTCTTTGTAATATTTGAGTTCATCGCTACTAAGGTAATTATCGGAGCATATAAATACCTCCTGGGGGCTCGCATTGATGCCGAAATTTGCTAAATTACGAATCAATTGCTCCTTATCCACGACAAACCCCGCTTTGCTTGATAGCATCTCGCTAGGAAGTTCAAAATATCTGGTATTTTTTAAATTTAAAAGGCAAGGATTTTCTGTCCAGAAACATCGCTCATCGCAGACCATAAGCTCATCGTCGTTAAATTTTATAATATCGCCTCTTTGTAAATCATTGTCGAAGGTTGATATTGGTAAGATAGTCATTCAAAGTCCTTTTTTGCTTGCTAGATTAAACATGTTCATAATAAATTTTCGTTATTTGTAATCGCTAAATTACACCTCTATAACCACATCTTTATACTTTTCATAAAGCCTCGGCTTTAAAATTTTATCACGATACTCTTTGCCCGCATTAGTCATACATATCCAATGGCTAAATCTGCTCCATGTGTTAGGGTCTTTCCAAGTTATCTCTGCTTGGGGAGTTATTTTGTCCTCCTCTAAAAATTTATACTCAAAAAAGAAATTATCTCTAAAATAGATCCACTTCTCATAAAGCGACATCCCTAGATCGATCTTGGATAAATTCGTATCGAAGTCAGCCCATTTCTTTCTTAAATTTCCGCGCTCTATGCCGAAGTCTATCATACCCCCTAAAAATAGTTGGCCCATTACTCCGAAATACTCTCCCGCGTATGTCGGATAGGCTGAAATTTCAGGATTATCTTCGTCCGCTAGCTTATAGTCGCTTTGGATAATCCCATATAGTTCAAACCATTCGTACCAATCAAAGATTTCATATTCAATGTAATCTAAAATATCTTTTTTTCTGGTACCGGGAATTTGAGCTAATATGCGAATAAACGAATCCATCCAGCAATCAAATCCTAAAGCCTTATAAAGTTCTTCATCTTTGTTAAAAACCCAGCCGTATAGTTCATTCGGTTTCAAAATTTTAAATTTCATAGTATCTCCTTTTTAAATTTAATCGGTTGCCGATAGAATTTATCTTATTGATCCATTAGCGGTCTCATATAAACTCGCTAATATAAAAATTATTTGATTCCGAGAGCTTGGGCATACTTTTTATTATTTCATCTAAATCGACGCTCTTTATTTCGGCGCAATTTTTTACATCGCCGCAGATACCGATAAAAATAAGATCGTCTCTGTTTTTGCCTATAAATTTACCCTTTGCGTAATAGCCGCCTTCAAATCTTTCATAGGCTATATAATATAATATTTGCTTTAAAATTTCACTTTGATCCAGCTTAAAATAGGTGCAGAATTTCGCGTCCTCCATATCTTGCGATATGTCGGTGGCGCCTACGGAGCTTTTTTCATATTTTTTAAGATCTATTTTTCGGATATTGTTTTCATCTCCTTCGCCAATTGCTCCAAGCGCGCGAAAATCCATATCTATCTCGCCGTAAATATCAAAAAACAGATAGCTGCCCTTAAAGCTTTTATAGGCGAATTCTTTTACGGCGTCCTTAACAATTTCGATATTTGCAAGCGTAACTTCGGTCTTTTTGCAAGATTCGTTTTTTATCTCGACTTCGATCATCTAGGCTCCTTTATCTAGCTAAATTTTAATCCGTTAGCCATTGTACCACATATTCCAATAATTCCTCTAAATTCTCGGCTCCGCAACTTCCTTTGAGTTCGTTTTCCGTGGCATTGATGAAAAACCAATCCTCGTCATCTCTATCGATATTTATTTTGATCGGCTTTTTCCCGCTCTCGCCATCGATTTCAATCCACCAACCGGGATTATCGACCGTTTCTAGCGTAAGGCCATATTCATGCTCCCATTCTCCGTCGCATTTGGAAGCGTACCAGTTTTGTATGAGTTTTAGATTACTCATTGTTTCCTCCTTTAATTTCATAAATTTTAAAATTCCCGATCCATTGGGCTTTGATATTGCAATTGAAGCAGGGCTTCCTTGCTATTTAAATTTAATCGCTTATTAAAAATTTCTTTTCCACGCCGTCTTTATTTACGGTGATTATCTTCGAGTTTGGAATATTTAAAAATTTTATAGCTTTTTCATCCAGTTCGGACAATGGCTCCTCAAGATTAAATTTAGTTTTATAGTAATATAGCGAAAGATCTCTTTTGTTGCCCTGCTCCATAAGTTGCATTATGCACCTATCGTTTGAATCACCGGTTATATGACGGTTTATCATCATAAACGGCTCGCAGCTTTTATGAAAAGGGAAGCGGCCGAAGTTAAAAAGATTGCCGACGAGCTCAAATACAAGGACAAAAAACAGAAATAAAATGAATAGCTTGATCATTCTGCGTTTCATTGCGGCGCTTCCTAAATTTTGAAATCAAAGATTCGTTTGTGTTTTAAATACATAAACGGTATTTGCGCTTAAGTCGCGGGTGCGTCCAAGCGCTAGTAGCGGTCTGGCACAAAATTTACGACGCTATCTCGCCTTTTGCTGCGCCGGTTGCGGCGGATTCGCTTTCGTCCATAATGATGAGCTGTTTTGCGCGCTTAATCTTGGCATCGTCGCGGAACGCCGCACGCACCTTGTCCATGCCGGTGTAAAATTCCTTCATCAAAACAAGGCACAAATACGCGCCAAATTCCGTCGTACGGATGATCTCGCCCTCGATGCGCACGGCTCCTGCAAGCCTTAGCAGGCTAAGTTCTCTGCCCAGTTCGCGGCGCAAATTTAGATCGTTTGCGGCGTTAAATTTAGCGATATCGATCTCGCCGTTGAAAAGCTCGGTCAAAAAGAGGTATTTCGCGCGCTCGGATCTGCTAAAATCGCAAGTGGCGATGACGGTGCTTTCGTTTTTATGCACTCTGCTTGCGTAGTCTTCGAGGTTGAACGCATTTACGAGCAGCCTGCCGCCTAAGAAACTAAACGCACCGCTTCCGATGCCCACGTATTCGTGATTCGTGCCTACGTACTCGTCGCTCATATTTGATTTTTCGCGAGCAAAGGCCCATGCGTTGCTGCGGTGCCAGCTAGAAAATTCCTTGCAGATGATGGAGTAAAACTCCTCCTCGTGATCTACATTGCTAACGCCGAGGCTCCGCGCTATTTGATCGCGCGTCAAAGGCGATTTCATCAGCGGATACAGCGTGATCTGCTCCGGTTTTACCGCTTTTGCCGCTTCAATGTCGCGAAGTAAAATTTCGCGAGTTTGAAACGGAAAGTTAAAGATCAGATCCAGGCTTAAAATCGGTAGAATTCCGACCGCTCGAGATAGCTTTTCTTGCAAAATTTCGCCCGAGCCGAATTTGTCATAGCGCGAAGCTTTACGTAAAATATCATCATCAAAGCTCTGAACCCCCACGCTTAGGCGGTCTATTAGCCCGCGAAATCGTAGCAAGCTCTCAGGCTCGATGTGGTTAGGATCGCTCTCGCACGAGACCTCTTTGATGCTAAAAAGCGACTTGGCAAGCTCCAGCGTGCGCGCTAGCTCATCCTCGTCGATAAGCGTCGTGCCGCCGCCTACATAAAGCGTCTCAAAGTCGTAGCCTGCGTCTTTCGTGCGCTGCATCTCGGTGCGTAGCGCGCTGAAATACGCCTTACACGCGCCGCGCTCGTAGGCGTATTTGTGAAAGGAGCAGTACGGGCAAAACGTGTGGCAGAAGGGCACGTGCATGTAGAACATATATTTTTTATCGGGGTTTGGAATTTTGGCGATATTTTCCTGCGTGATGTCGATTCTAAGGGAGTTGTATAGGGATTTTTGCATAGTTTCGGCGGCGTATTTTTTGGCGAAGCTATGCACCATTTGACTGATAAAATTCATAAAACTTGAACCTTTTTTAAACTTAAAAATTAATTTTTGAAGTTTATCGAAAACTAACTTATAAATTTATCAATAATTCAATAAAAAGCGTAGCACCGCCATATATATTAGCGTAGGAAGCGCTATCGTAACGAGCGAATTGCGGAATTTAGCATGCACGACAAACGCCATAATCAGGCAAAGTATCAGCGCTGCCGTTTGCAGCACGTCTGCGCTAAAAGTCCGCTCGCCCGAAAAGCTAGGCAGCATCGTCTTAAGCGCGTATATCGTCAAAACGACCATTATCAAAAGTCCGGAGTTTTTCTGCAGATACGATAAGCTTGGACTCGCGGTCTTTTTCTTAAAAAGCAGCAGCGGCAAAAATCGCGTCAAAATCGTAGCGAGCGAGGCCAGAAAGATATAGGGCAAAATTTCCACTACCTACCCCTTTTTAAGAATTTTCGCAGTCTGCGTCCCGTGCGCAAAGGCTGCTCGAAGTATTTACGAAAGAGCAGCAATACCGCTGTGCCGAAAATCAGGGTGCCGAATAAAAAGTATTTTGCAGGAAAGATAAAAAGCCCCATAAATGCGCACGCAAAGCCCAGAAATAGCACTTTGTATTGCGGATTTGCTTTAAAAACCTCATAGGTTAGCATCGCAAAAAGCGCCGTCAGGCTAAACTCGACCCCGCTAAAATCAAGCTTTAAGCTTGCCCCCAAAACAGCCCCTGCAACGACGCCCACAACCCAGTAGGATTGATTTAAAACCGCGGTTAGATTATAGAGCAGATCAAGCTCTTTTAGTCTTTGCGACGTTACGGGTCGCTCGCCGCTAAGCTCCTCGGGACGCAAAAAAGCGCGCGCTTTTAGCAGGGCAAAGGTTTCGTCCGTAAGGGCATATACGGCGTAAATTTTATGACGTACGAAGCGCAGCTCGTCCAGGAGCGACATCGTATAGAAAAAATGGCGGAAATTTAGCAAGAACGCCACGACGAAGGTATCTACGAGCGAGGCGTGAGTTGCGATGAATGCGATCAGCACGAACTCCACGCTGCCTGCATATATAAGCAGCGAGGTCAGCGCGAGCGCCCAGACGGGCAGATCTTGGCTGATGCCGTAGATGCCAAACGCCAGCCCCAGCGGTACGTAGCCCATCATCACGGCAAGGGTGGATCTTAAAATTTCAAATTTACTCATAGCTTTCCTAAATTTAAAAGGGCGATTGTAGCTAAAATTTTATTAAATTTTCAAAGGCGTGCGGGCGGGATCTGCGCCGCTGCGAGCTGGTTTTGCGCGGTTATGCGTCGCAAGAGGAGCTGTAAAATTTACTCGCTTCGGCGCCGTAAAATTTTAAAATTTAGCCTGCGTAGAATTTTGCGAAATTTTAAAATTTCAGAGAGTGGATTTTTAAATTTAGCCTAAAATACGTGGCGCAAAAGCACGAATGCAAACGCCGAAAGCAGCGCCGAGACGGGCAGGGTGATGATCCACGCTAGCCCGATCGGCTTCATCAAGGACCAGTTCGTGCTGTGATTTACCAAGCCGATGCCTAAAATCGCGCCGATTAGCACGTGGGTCGAGGAGATCGGAAGCCCCAGCACCGATGCCGCCATGACGACGACGGCGCTTGCGAGCTCGGCGCTAAAGCCCGAAGCGGGGTGAATTTTGGTAAGATTAGTGCCTACGGTGGCGATTACCTCTTTGCCGATGAACCAAAGCCCCGCTATGAGGGCTACTGCGAACATTATCATAATCTGTTGCGGCACGGGAGTGGAGGGATTGATACTATTCGTAGCCATCGTATCGATGATGGCGGCAAACGGACCCACGGCGTTTGCGATGTCGTTGCTGCCGTGCGAAAAGGCAAAGCCGCTAGCGGTGAGCACCTGCAGCCAGCTAAACATCAAAAACGCGGATTTGTTTAAATTTGAGCGGCGCAGGGTTTTAGCGAAAATAAACATTAAAAGCCAGGTAATCAGCGTCGACATACCGATGATGAGGTAGTTGTAAAAATTCGTAAGCCCGAAATTTAGATTATGCAACCCCTTAAATATCAACATCGCCGAGATCACGAAAGCTCCGATACCCGCTACGGCGGGGATCCCGTACTCTAGGGCCTTGTGGGATTTGAGTTTCTCTTTTTTAGCGTCAAGCTCGATCACCTTTTTATAATACTCGCTATCCAGCTCACTTGGATCAAAATCTGGATCGCGCATCGCGTAAATATCGTGATTTAGCGCCTCTGCATAGGCGATCTTTTGGATGTCGTCCAGGGTCTCGAAGGTCTTTTTATGCAGCTTGCGGAGGGATTTTTTTTCGCGCTTTATGCGGTCGATCTTTATTTGAGCGTAGCGGTTGTAATCCAAAATGTAATGCTTAATTAGCCAGAAAATTCCAAAGGAGATCACTCCGCCTAAAATCGGCGAGAGCACCCAAGAGATCGCTATTTTGCCGATCTTATCCCACTGCACGAGCCACAATGCGGAAGTCTCTGCGGTATTAAGCAGGACGCCTAGTGTAAGTCCCGAGCCCACGATGCCGCCGATGATAGCGTGCGTAGTAGATACGGGCAAACCCTTTCTGCTGGCAAAAAGCAGCCACGCGCCCGCCGCAAAAAGCGCGCTCATCATTACATAGATAAAATCCCTAGGATGCACGTCCATTTTGCTAAGATCGATTATGCCACTGCGGATCGTCGAAGTTACTTCGCCGCCTGCGATTACAGCGCCGCTTGCTTCAAATACCGCCGCGATACAAAGGGCCTGCGCGATGCTAAGAGTGCCGCTTCCGACGCTGGTGCCGAAGGAATTTGCCACGTCGTTTCCGCCGATATTAAAGGCCATAAAGATGCCTAAAAATACCGAAACTAAAAATAGCGTTTTATCGCCGCTTCCTATAAAACCGAATCCCCAGATAAGAAAATAGATTGTTACGCCGCAGAATATGCCGTAGAAAATGAGACTTATCTTGCTAGATTTCATAGCTCTCCCTTAAAATCCGCGAAATTTTACCACACGCGCCTTAATCCCCACTAAATCGCACGAGAGAGGTATATTAAATTTTACTTTTAAAAGCGAATTTAGTGGCGCGCGCTAAGCTTTATTAAATCAATACTTCGTTACAATCCGCATTAAATTTTAAAACCGAGGCGAAAAATGTCTAGAATTCCGCTGCAAAGCCCGTATTTCGGAATATTCGTAATGCTAATCCTAGCCTTTTGCGTCTTTTCGCTCATCGTTAAACTATCCTCTTTGGTAGGCTCGCGTTTAGCAGATAGGCGCGACGAGCGGCTAAAGGGCGAAATTTACGAAAGCGGCCCCGAGGCCGTCAAACAGCCCAACCGAATGAACTCCCACTTTTTTTTGATAGCCGTGCTTTTCATACTTTTTGACGTCGAGATTATCTTTATGTTTCCGTGGGCGGTAAATTTTAAAATTTTAGGCGTCTTCGGGCTTGTAGAGATGGCGTTTTTCATCGTATTATTAGGCATCGGTTTCATCTACGCCTGGAAAAAAGGAGCGCTAAATTGGCAGAGCATAAGATAAACTACGCGCGCGAAAACGGGCTTCCCGTAGTTCTTACCACCGTCGATAAGCTGATCGCGTGGGGCAGGAGCAACTCTTTGTGGGCGATGACGTACGGGCTTGCTTGCTGTGCGATCGAGATGATGGCGGCGGGCGCGGGCAGATTTGACTTTGACCGCTTCGGTACGATATTTCGCGCAAGCGCCAAGCAATCGGACGTGATGATAATCGCAGGCACGCTTAGCAAAAAGCATGCCGAGTTTACGCGCCGCCTATACGACGCGATGCCCGAGCCCAAATGGGTCGTCAGTATGGGTAGCTGCGCCAATACCGGAGGGATGTTTAATACCTACGCGACGGTGCAGGGCTGCGACCGCATAGTGCCCGTGGATATCTATCTACCCGGATGCGCACCTCGCCCCGAGACGCTTCAGTTTGCGCTGATGGTGCTGCAAAAAAAGATTCGCGCCCAAACGCCGCGCCGTGCACAAAAGGCAAAAAGGCTGATCTGATGAGAAAATTTAATCCCAAAGGCGATCAGAGTAAAAAAAATTACTACAAAGATAGATTTTTCATTCCCGAGGAAACGCCTAAATCCAGCGCAAACGAGAGCGATTTCAAAGACGATCTAGACGCGCTTGAAGGCATCCAAATTTTAAACTCATACGTGGAATTTAATACTCTCGTGCTCTATGTGGAGTCTGCGCAAAATTTAGCGGCGCTGCGCGCGCTTAAGAGCGCTGGATATGAAATTTTGTGCGAGCTAAGTGGCGTAGATTTTACCGAGGCTCGCGGCGGCATCGAGGTTTTTTATCAGCTTTTGGATATCAAAAGGGCGCGCCGCGCGCGGCTAAAGTGCTTCGTGCCGAATGAGAGCTTTTTGCAAAGCGCTGCGGGCATCTACAAAAGCGCGAACTGGGCGGAGCGCGAGCTATACGATATGATGGGCGTTTGGATTGAAAATCATCCAAATTTAGCGCGCCTAATAATGCCTGATGATTGGTTCGGATACCCGCTTTTGAAGTCCTATCCGCTGCAAGGAGACGAGTTTGCCAAGTGGTACGAGGTGGATAAAATTTTTGGGCGCGATGCACGTGAACGGATCGGCGAGGAGAACCGAAATTCCGCATTCGTGGATGAAAAAGATACCTTTAACTTCGCGCGGCTCTATCACGAGAGCGGTTATGGCGAGCCGCGGCCGCAAGAGAAAATTTTACAAGAATATCAAGAAGAGGGCGGCGTGCGCTTCGTAAAACGCGCTAAACGCGGAATTTACAAGATCATTACAAAGAGAAAATAATGCAAAATCGAAGCAAGCTAAGACCGTTTTTCGAAAACATCGAGTACGAGCGCGAGGGCGCGAATATGATCTTAAATTTCGGTCCGCAGCATCCAAGCGCGCACGGCCAGCTAAAGCTAGTGCTGGAGCTTGACGGCGAGCGCATCGTGCGTGCGCGCCCGGGCGTAGGCTATATGCACCGAGGCATCGAAAAGATGGCAGAAAATATGATCTACGCGGAATTCGTCCCTGTAACAGACCGCATCGATTACATCGCATCGGGTTCGAACAACTACGGCTTTTGCGCCGCGGTCGAGAAGCTCTGTGGCATCGAAGTGCCGCGCCGCGCACAGATCATCCGCACGATCTTGCTGGAGCTTAATCGCATCAGCTCGCACCTTCTGTTTTTGGGGACGCACGCGCTTGATATCGGTGCGATGACGGTATTTCTCTACTGTTTTCGCTCGCGCGAATACATACTTGATCTCATAGAAAAATACTGCGGCGCGCGCCTTACGCACAATAATATCAAAATCGGCGGCGTCTTTTTGGATCTGCCTAACGGCTGGTTAGAAGAGATGTTGAAATTCTGCGACGAATTCCCGAGCGACATTAAAGAATTTGAAGATATGCTCGATACCAATAGAATTTGGCTGATGCGAACCGAGGGCGTGGGCGTTATCTCGCACGAAGATGCCCTTAGCTGCGGCTGTAGCGGAGTAACGCTACGCGCTAGCGGGCATGCGTGGGATATCCGAAAAGAGGAGCCCTATCTCATCTACGACGAGCTTGATTTTGACGTGCCGTATGCGAGCGAGGGCGATTGCTACGCGCGCTATAAGTGTTATATGGCGGAGATGCGCGAGAGCCTTAAAATTTTGCGCCAGTGCGCGAAACATTATCCGCTGAGCGATCCGCAAATTTTAGCGATCAATCCCGCTTACGTAAATCCTAGCAAAGAGCAGATCATGACGCAAAACTACTCGCTGATGCAGCATTTTGTGTTAGTCACTCAGGGTTTGCGCCCGCCCGTGGGCGAAATTTACGCCGCGAGCGAGAGTCCTAAGGGCGAGCTTGGATTTTATATCCGCTCGATGGGCGAAAGCCGCCCGTACCGCCTTAAGATCCGCACGCCGAGCTTTTGGCATTGCGCGGTCTATGAGGAAATTTTACCCGGGCAGTATCTTGCCGACGCCGCGGCGATCATCGGCAGCACTAATATTATCTTAGGCGAGGTGGATCGATGAAACGCTACGATTTGAGGCATCTGGGCGATAAATTTTTAAACCGCATGGGCGAAATTTTAAAAAATTCCGCTCGCGGCGAAACGATGATCTTTATGTTTGAGATGGGCGATTTCAGCGCGGTTCAAAAAAGCGCAGATCTGGTGGAGGGGCTAAATTCCACGCTTTTAAGCTCGATTCGTTATAACCAAGTCGATTGGATGGTCGTCGCCAAAAAGGGGAGAGGATGAAAATTCTAAATTTTGCGTCGCTGCTTAGCCTTCAAAATCCCGCGCTCGCAGCCAGTTTTCAGAGCGCTGAAATTTTAAGCGTATCACCGCTGCAAGACCCGCATCTTCCGGGCGAGCTGATAAAATGCGAGATCGGCGCGCAAAGCTTCGTGCTGGCGCTAATCTGCGCTAGTTTTTGCGACGAGCAATATTTTGCGGATCTGGATCTGGAGTATCTAAGCGGCGAAAGCAGCGTGGGCGAGGAGGAGATCGAGCAGATCGCGGAGTTTTTGCAAAGCGGCTGCGACGCGCTTTTGATCGACGATGCGCTTATTAAAACTCATCCAGACGCCGAGAATATCAAAGCCTTTCTATCTCTCATAGCGGCGAAGTTCTGGGTTAAAATTTTAAATTTAGGCGGCGAGCAAGCGGACTTGGGCGCACAAGAGCGGGCAAATTTAAGGCCCCTTAAAGAGCCTGAGAATTTCGACGGCGCCGTGGTTTTCAAACACGATGCGGACGAGCGGCTCATCGGCGGAAGGTATTTTTGCATGGTCGCAAAGATCAAGGGCGGCGATCGCGTCCGCATCAAAACGCCGCACTTAAATTTAGAAAAAGAATTTATTTTGGATGAGGAGCTAAAGGGCACGATCGCGCTTTTGGGCTCGGGCGGGCAGGGCTTTGGCGGTTATAATTTCGAACTAGCCGAAATTTCTAAGGTTTAAAATGGCAAAGATCACGATCGACGGTAAAGCTTGCGAGTGCGACGAGGGCGAGTACATCTTGCAGGTCGCGCGTCGCTGCGGCGTTTTTATCCCTGCGCTTTGTTATCTAAGCGGCGGTACGCCGACGCTCGCATGCAGGCTTTGTATGGTCGAAGCGGACGGCAAGCGCGTCTATAGCTGCAACGCCAAAGCCAAGGACGGCATGGTCGTTTACAGCCGCAGCCCCGAGATCGACGCCGAGCGCGAGGCGATCACACAGGTTTATTGTATCAACCATCCGATGGCGTGCGGGGTTTGCGATCAAAGCGGCGAGTGCGAGCTTCAAAATTTAGCCCATCTGATGCGCACAAATGCTCAAAGCTACGCTATCCGCGATACGGCGCGCGAGGTGCAGGATTGGGGATATTTGAGCTACGATCCTAGCCTTTGCATCGTTTGCGAGCGCTGTATTACCGCCGCGAAAGACCGCTTGGGCGTAGATGCGTTTAAGCTCGTTCCGCGCGGCGGAGACGCGCCGAGTAAGGAGCAAAAGGACGCGATGCCCAAAGACGCCTACGCCGTATGGAACAAGCTGCAAAAAAGTCTAATCGCGCGGGTAAATGAAAATGATGATTGCGTAAACTACGGCGAGAGCGCGGCCGTCTGCCCGACGGGGGCTCTGGTAGAGCGCGCGTTTAAATACGTCTCAAACGCCTGGGAGCTGCGCCAAATCCCCGCTTCCAACCCGCACAGCAGCGACTGCGAACTGCTTTATTACGAGATCAAGCGCCGCGGCATAGGCGAGCCGCGTGAAAAAATTTATCGCGTTAGTAGCGACATAAATTTTAGCGTCCTACATGCCGCAGCGCGCTTCGGCTGGGATTTTTCAAACGAGCGAGCGAGCAAAAACGAAGCGGTTTTTAGCCGTATCGTGCGCGGCATCGAGGACGGCGAGATCAAAAATATCAAATTTAATAGCTTCATCACTAACGAAGAAGCGCGGATTTTAGAGCTTTTGCGGCAAAAATTTAAGCTCGCTCTGATCAACGACGAAGCACTTGCGTATCAAAAATTCCTGCGCGAATTTTCAAAGCTTAGTGGCACGAAATTTTATAATGCGGATTCGCAGACGATTAAAAATAGCGATTTCATCGTAGTTTGCGGCACATTTTTACGCAGCGACGCTCCAAATCTAGGCTATGCGGTAAACAGCGCCTGCAAGCTAAATAAGGCAAGCGGGATCTATTTTCATCCGTTTTGCGACGAGGGCATTAAGGGTTTTGGCAAAAATTTTATCCATCAGCCGCACGCTGCGGGCTTGGAGGCACAGATCCTGCTTTGGATCTTGCAAAAGTTCGGGCGCGATCTACCTGGGTGGCTGGATGCGAAACTCGCGGCGGAATTTAAAATTTCGCGCGCCGCGGCGAAGGAAAATTTAGACAAGAAATCTGCGGGTTCGCAAAATCCTGAGAATTCTGCGGAGGCAAATGGCGCCGAGAATGTTGCGAGTGAGAGCGGTGCCGAAAATTCCGCAAGCGCGGACGGCGCTGAAAATTCCGCAAAAAATTCTGCGCAGAATTCCGAAAATGTTACGGAAAGTAAAATTTCAAATTTTGCCCGCGCGCTTGGTCTGGATGAGCAAAAAATAGATGAAATTTTGGCTAAAAAGGAGCATTTTTCGCTCATCATCGGCGAGGATTTTATCCGAACGCCAAATAGCGCTATGCTCGCGCGCCTGGCGGGTTTGGTGCAGCGCTACACGCCATTTAAAGTACTAGTGGTGCCGCCGCGCACGAATAGCCTTGGCGTCGCACTCATCTGTGAACTTAGCGCGCAAATGAGCGCTGGTGAGACGCTAGGCTATAACGAAGCGGGTGATATAAGCTTCGGCGTGCTGGAGGCCGATCTGGACGCGCCTAGCTTGGTGCAGCAGGAGGGCACGTTTACGAACTACGACAAGCGCGTAGTGCCTACCAATGCGGCGCTTGATTATAGTGGATATGAGCTAAACGATATCGCCTGTGCGCTGGGAGTTTGCGCGGAACACGCGATCAGCTATACGCCGAGTTTGGGCGCGGATTTTGAGCCGGTTAAATTTGACGATTTAGAAAATTTCTACGACAACGGCGGCGCAAACCACCGCGGATATGGGCTGCGAAACAAGGAGCTCGCCGCGAGCGAGGAGGAGTTTGAAATTTCGCTTTCAGCGCCGATTAGCGCGGGCGCGGGCGAAATTTTAATCTATGAGGCAAATCCGCTGCATCAATTCAATAAATTTAGCGGCGCAAGCAGCGGACTGGGCGAAGCGGGCGCGCTGTATCTAAGCCCTAGTATCGCCGAAAACTTGGGCGTGAGCGCAGGCGACGTCGTTAAAATTTACCAAGCAGACGGCGCGGGCCATGATGAAAAAACTAGCTGCGCGCGTAAAACGGGCGCCGCTGATAATGAAAGCGACAAAAGCGGCGCTAGTCGTGCTAAAAAAACGGATCGCGCAAGCGGCGCGCATAAAGCCGATACTGCCGGTAATGAAAATAGCGAAAGCGGCGCAGAGGGGCTCGTAAGCTTAAACCGCGAAATCATCGCTAGCGTAAAGATCGATCCAGGCTTTAGCGGGGCGTATCTGCCGTATTTTGACGAGAAGCTGCGCGGCGAGATATTTTTCAAAACCTCGCGCTATGCAAGCGTGAAAATCGAGAAAATTTCAAATTCCAAAGGAGAGGGCAGATGAGCGATAGTGCATTTTATTTCGTAGCTACCGTCTTAAAGGCGCTCGTGATTTTAGCCGTCATCGCGCTACTCTCGGGGCTTGCAACCTATGCCGAGCGTAAGGTGCTTGCCTTTATGCAGCGCAGGATCGGACCCTCTATGGTCGGGCCTGCGGGGCTTTTGCAGGTGGGCGCTGATATGATAAAGCTTTTTACTAAAGAGGACGCGATCCCTGCGCGGGCGAATAAGCTTCTTTTTAAAATCGCGCCGATAATCTCTGCTACGGGCGCTTTCGTGGCGCTTTCGGTAGTGCCGCTGCTGCCGGAGTTTACGATCGGCGGGCGGACGATACAGCCGATTTTAAGCGATATAAATGTGGGAATTTTATTTTTGCTCGGAGCTAGCGGTACCTGCGTTTATGGTCTATTGATCGGAGGGCTTGCAAGCTACAATAAATGGGGCACGATAGGCGCGTTTCGTGCGTTTTTGCAGATCACCTGCTTTGAGGTGATAAATGGTCTTAGCCTGATCCCTATCGTGATGATCACGGGCTCGCTATCTCTCATCGACATCGTAAGCGCGCAAAGCGGCGGCATTGATAAGTGGTTTATCTGGAAAGAGCCCGTCTGCTTTGCGCTCTTTCTCATCGCAGCCTTTGTAGAGTGCAACCGCACGCCGCTATGCCTTACCGAAAACGAAACCGAGATCGTAGCGGGCGCGGGTACGGCGTATTCGGGAATGCGCTGGGGTATGTTTTTTATCGGCGAATACGCCAATATCATAACCTACTCCGTCGTTACGACGCTGCTATTTTTGGGCGGATTCAACGCGTTTTGGTTTATCCCCGGCGGCGTTATGATGGTGTTAAAATCAAGCCTCGTGTTTTTCTGCTTCCTATGGGCGCGCGCGGCGTGGCCGCATCTACGCCCCGATCAGCTGATGGGGCTTTGCTGGAAAGTCTGCATGCCGTTAGCTCTTGCTTGCGTGCTAATTACCGCGCTAGCGATCGTTTAAGGAGGATTGCGATGGCAAGATACGCCCAGATCGATAAACGAGCCCCTATTAACTCAGGCGGCGATAAGCTTCGTAGATTTCTAACCCGCACCTTTCGCGGCGAGCTTTTCGTGGGGCTGTGGGTGGTTCTAAAAAATATGTTTAAGCGCGGCGGCTCGCATACGCTTCGGTATCCTATGGAAAAATTTGTCATGCCGCCTAGATACCGCGGCGTGCACAAGCTTATGCGCCTGCTTGAAAGCGGCAGCGAACGCTGCATCGGATGCGGTTTGTGCGAGAAGATCTGCGTGGCGAACTGCATCGCGATGGAGACCAGCCTCGGCAGCGACGGTCGCAAAAAGGTAGATAACTACTCGATAAATTTAGGGCGCTGCGTCTATTGCGGGCTCTGCGCGGACGTCTGCCCCGAGATCGCTATCGTGCACGGTTGCGAATACGAGCTTGCGAGCGAACAGCGAGCCTACTACGGCTTCAAAGAGGATCTTTTGATTCGCGGCGAAAATTTATGCTTAAACGGCGCGGCACAGGAGTTTGCGGGCTACGGCAGCCTGGATGAAAACGCGGGCGCGCGGATCAAGATGACGCCGAATGCCTATATAAAAAGCGACGCCGCAAGCGACGAGCCAAGCTTAAAGAGCGCGGGTTCAAATTTAAAAAGCAGCGCCGTGGAAAGCTCCAAAAAAGAGGGCGCCGCTAGCGATAAAATTCTATTTTCAGGCGCGGGCTTAAGCGGCGAAATTTTAGCCGAGCGGCAAGACGTCGGGCGGGCAAGCTTAAAGGAAAACTCCGCCGCGGACGCCGAAAATTCTAAAGAAAATTCCGTTACGGACGCTCAAAATTCCGCGCCTGATTCGCAGCGAAATTCTAAAGGAAATTCTACCTCGCAAAGCACCGGCGATTCCGCTACGGATAGTATAAATTTGGCGGAGAATTCTAAAGAAAATTTTGCTCCGCAGAGCGCCGAAGATTCCGCCGCTCAAAGTAAAAATTTTAAAGAGAATTCGGTTGCGCCGCACGTCGAGAATTCCACGGGCGGTCTTGCTACGAACGACGATTCCGTGGAAAATTCTAAAGAAAATTCCGCCATGCAAGACTCGGGGAGTTCCGCCGCGCGAGGTAAAAAATCTAAGGCAAATTCCAAAAAGAATTCTACCGCGGACGCTGAGAATTCTACGCAAAGTTCCGCGCCGGATTCCTCAGCGCAGGGGGAAGAGCAATGATACAAACGCTTGCATTTTATTTTTTCAGCGCGGTTTGCCTGGCGCTTTTCGGCATCAGCGTTTTTAGCAAAAACGTCCTTTACGCCCTTAGCGCGCTGGCCGGCGGCATGGTCTTTATGAGCGGATTTTTCTTCTTGCTGGATGCGGAGTTTTTGGGCGTAGTGCAGATCATAGTCTACACTGGCGCCGTGATCGTGCTTTACGGCTTTGCGCTGATGTTTTTGGGCGCGGATAAAAACGTAAGCGAGCCGAAAAAGGGGGCAAGGCTATTTTTCGCGCTTAGCGGCGTGATCGCATTTTTGCTCGTGATTATCGTGCTTAGCGCGGTGGTTGCAAACAACGTAGAAACGCTTAAAATTTTAAACACCGACGATACCGAGGCGCTTGGGATGATTATCTTTACGAAATATCTGGCGATTTTCGAGCTTGCCGCCGTGATGCTGCTCGTGGCGATGATCTGCGCTATCGTGCTTGCGCATAAGCAGATGGACGCGAGCCTGAGCTATGAAGAGAGCGAGGGATAAAATGGGTCTAAATCATTATCTGATCGTCGCTGCGATGATGTTTGGGCTCGGGCTTGCGGGTATGATGAAGCGAAGAAATTTGATAATGCTCTTTTTTTCGAGCGAAATTTTATTAAACGCCGCAAATTTAGCCCTCGTCGCCGTGGCGAAATTTTACGACAATATAAACGGCGAAATTTTTGCGCTTTTCATCGTAGCGATCGCCGCGAGCGAGATGGCCGTGGGGTTAGGGCTGCTCATCTTGTGGTATAAGAAAACGGGCAGCATCGAACTTGACAGCTTCGTAAATTTTAAAAATCCTTCTAAGGACGGGTCTGATGCTTGATACCGTTTTTGTATGGCTTTTAATCGCCCTTTTCGCACCGCTTGCCTCGGCGATCTTCGCAGGCGTTTTCATTCGCGCCAAAGATAAGATGTTTATCGGCGTAATCTGCTCGGCGCTGGTGATTTTAAGTACTATCGCGTCGCTTGCTTTGATGGAGCTCGTCTCTGACAACCGCCTAATTAGCGTAAGCTTAGCCGATTTCATAAGCACGGGATTTTTGGACGCAAAATTTAGCTTTCTCATAGATAGCGTAAGTGCGGTGATGATGGTGGTCGTAGGCATCGTATCCAGCGTCGTGCACGTGTATTCGATCTACTATATGTGGGATGACGAAAACTTCGCTAAATTTTTCAGCTTCCTGGGGCTTTTCGTATTTTCGATGCTGGTTTTGGTAATGAGCGATAATTTTTTAGGACTTTTCATCGGCTGGGAGGGGGTCGGACTCTGCTCGTGGCTGTTAATAGGCTTTTGGTATGATAGGAGCAACTACAGCTGGTGCGCCAACGAAGCTTTCATAATGAACCGCATCGCAGATCTTGGAATGTTGCTTGGAATTTTTCTGATCTATTTAAATTTCGGCTCGCTGCGCTACGAGGTGGTGTTTGCGAACGCAGCGGGCTTGGAGCCTGAAATTTTAACCCTGATCGCAGTGCTTTTATTCATCGGCGCGATGGGCAAAAGCGCGCAGTTTCCATTCCATACCTGGCTTGCCGACGCGATGGCGGGTCCGACGCCCGTGTCCGCGCTTATTCACGCAGCGACGATGGTTACGGCGGGCGTTTATCTGGTGATCCGCGCAAACGCGATTTTCGCGCTCGCGCCCGAAGTAAGCGGCTTCATCGTCTGCTTGGGCGCTTTCGTGGCGGTCTTTGCGGCGTCGATGGCGCTGGTTCATAATGATCTTAAAAAAATCATCGCCTATTCCACGCTTTCGCAGCTTGGCTATATGTTCGTAGCCGCGGGGCTCGGGGCGTATTGGATCGCGCTATTTCATCTGGCGACGCATGCGTTTTTCAAGGCACTTCTATTTTTGGGAGCGGGCAACGTAATGCACGCGATGAAAGACGATCTAAATATCCAAAATATGGGCGGATTATATAAGTTTATGCGGCCTACGGCGATTTTAATGTGCATAGGCTCGCTTGCGCTTTGCGGATTTTATCCGTTCGCGGGCTTTTTCTCAAAAGATAAAATTTTAGAAGCGGTGTGGAGCGCGGACGCGTATTTTATCTGGGCGCTGCTGTTTGCGGGCGCTGCGATGACGACGTTTTACAGCGTGCGTCTGATAATGCTCGTGTTTTTCGGCAAGCAAAATTTTACCCACCATCCGCACGAGGCGAAAGGCTTCGCCCTTATCGCGATGGGCGTGTTAGCCGTGCCTGCGGTGATCGCAGGCTTTTTCGAGCACGATTTTGCTGAGTTCGTGCTTAGCATATTGCCGGGATTTAAAATTTCGATCCCGCACGGCGTGGAGGTAATTTTGATCGCCCTAACGCTAGCGATGATAAGCGCAGTAGCGATCGGCACGATTTGGACATACGGCAAGGGTAAATTTAGCCAAAATTTAAAGAACTGCAAATTTTATAAAATTTTGATCGCTCAGTATTTTATCCCGCAAATTTACGAGCGCGTGATCGTGCGCGGATACGCTAAGCTTAGCGAGATCTGCGCTAAATGCGACGGCGCGATCATAGACGCCAGCGTCGATCTGATCGCTCGCGTGGCGGTAAAAAGCGGCGAAGGTGCGGATCGCGCGAGCAATAGCGGAGATTTGAGCGCAAATTTAAGGTGGATGGTTTTGGGATCTTTCATTTTGCTGATTTTGGCGTTTGCGCTGTGAGGTGGGCATGGAATACTTTTTAAGTTTGGTTATATTTTTTCCGGCGGTAGCTGCGGTTTTAGGCTTTTTGATCGACGAAGCGAGCATCAAGACCTACGCCGTTACGATGAGCTTTATAGAGTTCGTGCTTTCGCTCGTTTTGTGGATATTTTACGAGCCGGTAGACGGCATCGCGTTTAGCGTGCTGCACCCTTTCATAAGCGAATACGGCATCAACTACTTCATCGGCGTGGACGGAATTTCGCTGTTTTTAGTGATCCTAAGCACGCTGGTTACATTTTTAGCGCTGCTTAGCCTAAGCATTAAAGAGCGCGCCAAAAATTTAATCATCTGCATTCTGTTTTTAGAGATGACGATGGTGGGCGTTTTCGTGGCGCTGGATGCGATTTTGTTTTACATCTTTTGGGAACTTTCGCTAATTCCAATGCTCTACATTATCGGCGCGTGGGGCAGCGGCAAGAGAATTTACGCCGCGGTGAAATTTTTCATCTACACCTTTCTAGGTTCGATGTTTCTACTCGTAGGGCTCGTAGCGATGAGCTATTTCTATCACGAGGCTACGGGCGAGTATAGCTTTAATATCCTAAACTGGCAGAGCCTGTCGCTGCCGCTTAGCACGCAAATTCCTCTATTTTTGGCATTTTCGGTCGCTTTTGCGATCAAGACGCCTTGCTTTCCTTTTCATACCTGGCTTCCGTACGCGCACGGGCAGGCTCCTACGATAGGCTCGGTTCTGCTTGCCGCGGTGCTTCTTAAGATGGGCACATACGGCTTCGTGCGATTTTCGCTGCCGCTATTTCCCGACGCGAGCGTGCATTTTAGCGGGATGATGTGCGCCGTAGCGATCGTTATGATCATCTATGCAAGCTTCATCGCCTTTGCGCAGAAGGATATCAAACAGGTTATCGCGTATAGCTCGATCGCGCATATGGGCGTAATAATGCTAGGAATTTTTTCAATGAGCCGCGAAGGAATGAGCGGCGCGGTATTTTTGATGATAAGCCACGGCATAGTAAGCGGCGGGCTCTTTATGCTCGTAGGCTTTTTATACGACCGCAGGCACACGAAGCTTTTTAGCGAATTCGGCGGGCTTGCGCGGGTGATGCCGCTTTATGCGTTTTGTTTTTGCGTCGTGCTGCTAGGCTCGATAGGCCTTCCTCTTACGATCGGCTTCGTGGGAGAATTCCTAAGTCTTGCGGGGATTTTTAAGATCAGCTTTAGCTATGCGCTTTTGGGCGGGCTCGGCATCATAATGGGCGCGATCTATTCGATGAATCTTTATAAAAAGACCTTCTTCGGCGCGCTCGTGCATGAGGAAAATAAAAAGCTAAGCGATCTAAACAGAACCGAGCTTTGCTCTATCATCCCGATCTGCGTGCTGGTGGTAGCGCTTGGCGTCGCGCCAAATTTGATGCTAAAGAGTATCGAGCCTAGCGTGACGCAAAGTCTTGAGCTGATGTTTAATAAAGCCTTTCAGACCGCAACTCGCGCCTATATGGAAAAAGCAAATTTTAAGGTAAGAAGCGATGCAAAATAATCTTTTAAATTTAGCCTCGATCGCGCCTATGGCGATACTTGGAGGATTTGCCCTGCTGATGCTCGCGGTTTCGCTTTTTGCGCGCACGCTATCATATAAATTTTATGCTGTCATCACGATACTGGCGCTAGCTCTCGGCTTCGGGCTCGTTTTTGGATACAACAGCGGCATACGCGGGCTTTTTGACGTGATGCTGGTGGACGGAATCGCGACGCTATCGATGCTTATCATTCTCGCAAGCTCGATATTTTTCATCTTTCTATCTTTGGGCGCAAGAAGCGCGCACGAGTACCACACGGCGGAGTTTTTCGTGCTATTTCTATTCGTGCTCGTTGGCTATGAGTTTATGGTCGCGAGCGAAAGCTTAATGATGATCCTCGTTGGGCTTGAGACGGGCTCGCTGGCGCTTTATACGCTAATCGCTCTTCATAACCGCGCCAGATCAATCGAAGCGGCGCTAAAATACTTCATAATGGGCGCGCTGGGATCGGGCTTTTTCGCATTCGGCGCGGCGATGTTTTTTCTATCGACCGGCTCTATGGAAATTTCAAATATCGCGCAGATCGCTAAGAGTTCAAATTTACAAACCAGCGTCCTGCTTTTCGCCGCCTGCTCATTTATGATCATCTCGATAGGATTTAAGCTCTCGCTGATCCCGTTTCACACCTGGACGCCCGACGTTTACGAGGGCGCGAGCTCGGCTATGGCGGGCTTTTTGTCCGTCGTGCCCAAGATCGCGGGCTTTGTCGTGGCGATCAGGCTGTTTGAAGCGCTGCAAAGCATCGGCGTGCAGTGGCTAAACATCGTGCTCTACGCCGTAGCGGTGGCTACGATGAGCTTAGCAAATCTTATGGCGCTCGTGCAGCGCGACGTCAAGCGGATGCTTGCTTTTAGCTCCGTTTCGCACGCGGGCTTCGTGCTCTGCGCGATCGTGATCGGCTCGACGCAGGCAAACGCGGCGCTTTTCACCTACTGGATCCTATACGCCGTAGCAAATCTCGGGGCGTTTGCATTCATCTGGTGCGTGCGGCAAAGGCGCGCGCGTTCGTTAAATTTAAAATTTAAAACCCGAAGCCCCGCTTTAAATTTAAATACAAACGGCGAGAGCTCTATCTCAAACCCAAAGCCCGCTTTTTCGCAAAATCACGAGCCGAGCTTTGCCGGCGAGTTAAATTTAGACGCGAGCGGGCAAAATTCAGCCTGCGCCGAGTGGAATTTTAAAGCGAGCGAGCAAAATTCCAAAGCAAACGGGTCAAATTTGAAAGCGACTAAGCCCGGCGCGGAAGTGAGCCTTTTCGGCACTGAAACTTGCGAGCCTGGCGCCGAAATTTGCGCGCAAAGCTCCAAGTTCGCGGCTCGCTTTGAGCATCCGTTTGAGAAATTTGACGGGCTGATCCGCACCCATCCGCTTTTTGCGCTATGCGCGGCGATCTTCATGCTCTCGCTTGCGGGCATTCCGCCGTTTAGCGTGTTTTGGGGCAAGATGTATCTGCTAAGCGCCGCGGTCAATTCGGGCTACTTTGCCCTCGCCGTCATCATGGCGGTAAATAGCGCGCTCGCGCTGTATTACTACCTGCGCCTCATCGTGCGTATGTTTTTGCACGAGCCGCGAGAGGACGCGGAGCTTGACGGCTCGCTGGGAACGGTCTCGGTGCAGATAAAATTCGCCGTCGTGATAGCTAGCGTGGCGTGCGTGCTGGCGCCGTTTTTGGTGAAATTCCTAACCGGCGCGGTAAATAATTTCGTCTTTTTAAGCGGGTATTGAGCTAAAATTTTAAGCGCGAATTGAACCCATCGCGCTTTGCCAACAAGGAGAGATATGTTTTTGGGCGAGCTAAGTGCTGACGGCTACGGTTTTGCGCTGCTTGATGTGCGCGATTTGAGTGAGTTTTTAAAGGAGCGAAAATGCAGAGCAAAAAAGCTTCTAAGCTACTGGGACGCGCACAAGCAGCTGTTTTATGACGCCGTAAAGGGCGCTAAAGCTTTACCCTTCTACCCGCTTACGGTGCGCAGCTATGAGATCTTCGTTTGCATTGATGAGGAGTTTGCGCCGTCTGCGGGCTACGAAGTAGCTTTCAAGCGCGATAGGCTGTATTTCGCTCCGCAAAGCGACTCCACGATCCTAGCGAGCTTCGATGCTTTGCAGTATCGTTTCGATGAGCTAAAAAGCGACGAACTCGAGCTAGGCTATGAGTGCCAAAGCGGCGCTGCGGGCAAGATGCGAAAATTTAATTCCACGCTCAAACTTGGCTTGCAAAGCGGCACTTACGAGCTTTGCGCCCTGGGGCTAAAAAACAGCTCGCAGCACTTCGAGAAATACGGCTACGCCTTTATTTTCAAGCGCAACGCAAGCGCGGAAAATCAAAATTTCAGTAGGCTTGACAACGATAAATTTAGCTTTGATATTTGCAAAGGCAGTTAAATTTAATCGAAATTCTGCACCGCACGAGACCTTGGCGCGACCCGCAAAATTTTAAAGATGCGACCGGTGCGGTAAATTTAAATCTAAATTTTACTTCCTTGTCTCACTTTTTTCTAGCAAGCGCACAAATTTTGATAAATTTTGATTTTAAATCTCGTAGCGAAAAAAATTTAAAATTTCACGCTCCAGCTCTTGCGGCGGCGCTGAAATTTTATCCGCAAACTGCGAGCGGTTGAAGGTGCGTTGGCGCTTTGCAAGCTGTACCGTGTGCAGGCTTACGAGCTGCTCGCACTGCGTCCGCGAGATCTGCCCGCGCAAAAGCTGCCCGCACTCCTTTAGCCCGATGCAGCCTAACGCCCTGCACTCCGCGCCGTAGCGAGCGAATAAAAACTCCGCCTCCTCTAAAAGCCCGCGCTCAAACATCGCCTTCGTGCGCGCTTCGATGCGATGCGCAAGCCACTGCTTAGGCGCGTCGATCTCAAAAATTTTAATATCCGAAATCACGGGCGGGGCGGTGTTTTCGCGCAGAAATTTACTCGGCGCCTCGCCGCAAAATTTATAGATGCTTAGCCATTTTTTTAACCGAAAGCTGTCCGCCGCACTAAATTTTGCGGCAAATTCCGGATCGATCCGCCGCGCTAGGGCGTAAATTTCATCGTTTGAAATTTCGCTTTTAAAATCTGGAACCTTCGGCGCCAGCCCGCTTAGCATCGCTTTGAGATAAAACCCGCTGCCGCCCGTGATTATCAAAGGCGCGCCGCTATGCTCCGCGAAAGCCCGCGCGGCTGCGTATTCTTTGATAAACTCGCCGACGCTGAAGTACTCGTTTGGATAGATTAAATTTACGCCGAAGTGCCTGATCTCGCGCAGCTCCTCCTCGCTTGGCTTGGCGCTTGCGATGTCGATCCCACGGTAAATGCAGAGCGAATCGAGGCTCAAAATCACGGCGTCCATTTCGCGAGCGATATTTAGCGCAAGATCGCTTTTGCCGCTTGCCGTGGTGCCGATGATCGCGATCTGCGGGCTTGCGTGCGAGTTTTGATTTTGGCTCAAGGCGTTTCCTTTCGTAAATTTTTCGTTCAAATTATATCAAATTTAGAGCTATTCTTACTTTTTTTTGATACAATGGTGCCCAAACTAAGGGGCGAAATGGCTAAATTTAAAGAAATTTTATCCGATATCAACGAATTAATAGTTTTTAAACACTCGGTTTTCGCGCTGCCGTTTATCTTTACGGCGATGGTTACTGCAAGCAAGCTGCAAAACGGCTCGGTATGGTTCGGCTGGAAATTGCTTTTTTTGGGGATTTTATGCGCGGTGAGCGCCAGAAGCTTCGCGATGGCGCTAAATCGCTACTTGGACGAGGATATCGACCGCGCCAATCCGCGTTGCGCTTCGCGCCCCAGCGTGGACGGACGGATCGGACGCGGGAATTTACTGCTTTTCATCATCGCAAACGCAGTGGTTTTCATAGCGGTTTCGGCGCTTATAAATCCTTTGGCGCTTAAGCTTTCGGTGCCGATTTTAGCGGCATTGGGCGGCTATTCATATTTTAAACGCTTTAGCGAAACGGCGCATTTGATGCTCGGCTTTTGCCTGGGGCTTGCGCCGATTGCGGGAGCGATCGCCGTTAGCGGCGTAATTCCGCTCTGGTCAGTGCTGCTATGTCTCGGGGTAGTATTTTGGGTGGGCGGCTTTGACGTGCTGTATTCGCTTCAAGATATGGAATTTGACCGCAGCAACGGGCTTTACAGCATCCCTGCGCTTTACGGCAAGGAAGCCTCGATGTTTATCTCTAAAATTTTTCACGCCGTAGCAGTGCTTTTTTGGCTGCTGTTTTGCGCGGCGGCAAATTTAGGCTTTTTTGCCTATCTGGGCGTGGCTGCGTGCGCGGCGATCCTGTACTTCGAGCATAAGATCGTGCAGAAAGATTTTAGCAAGATTGATCGCGCGTTTTTCACGCTCAACGGCTACTTGGGCATCGCCTTTTTTGCTTTTGTTTTTGTAAATTTATTTTAAGGAACCCCTATGGATCTTAACACTATCATCATTTTAGGACTTTGCGTCGTTATATTTTTGATGTTTTTCGTCATATATTTTAAGGATAAGCAAGCGGATAAAAAATTCGAACGCTTCGATCAGGTCCTGACTGACGCTATGCAGGAAAATTATCTGCTTAAAAAGAAGGTCGAGGAGCTAAAAGAGATGATCGATTCGGGCGGTAAAGTCGCTCCAAATATCGATATAAACGCGATTGCCGACGTAATCGACGAGACGATAGAACAGAGACTAGACGTAGTGCCTACGATGATCGACGAGCGGGTAGAAAAGCAGATCAGACCGCTTCTGGACCAGCTTAAAGAGCTCATCGGCTCGGTAAGAAAATAGCCTGAGCAATATAAAAATAAAATTTTGCAAAATCACTTTGTTTTTTATATAATCGCCGTAAATTGATATTAAGGCAAAATATGCTAATTGATAAATTTGGACGAACGATCGATTATTTGCGCATTTCAGTTACGCAGCGGTGTAATTTCAGATGCAGATATTGCATGCCGAGCACGCCGTTTAACTGGGTGCCGCGAGAGAATATTTTAAGCTTTGAGGAGATGTTTTTATTCGTCAAGGTCGCGATCGACGGCGGCGTGAAAAAGATCCGTATAACCGGCGGCGAACCGCTGGTGCGAAAGGGGATCGAAGATTTTATAAAGATGATTGCGGATTATGCTCCGAACATCGATCTTGCGCTTACTACCAACGGATATTATCTCAAAAACTACGCGCGCGCCTTGAAAAATGCGGGGCTAAAGCGCATCAATATGTCGCTTGACTCGCTGCGTCCGGAGCGGGCTAAATTTATAGCTCAGCGCGGCGTGCTTTATAACGTCTTAGAAGGCCTTGACGCTGCGCTTGAAGCGGGACTAAAAGTCAAGCTAAACACTGTCGCGCTAAAAGGCATCAACGACGATGAGCTGATCTATTTGCTGGAATTTGCCCGCGAGAAGGATTGCCAGATTCGCTTCATAGAATTTATGGAAAACACCCATGCCGGCGATCTTACAGGATTAAAATCAAACGAAATTTTAGATATTTTAAGGCGTAAATTTATCTTTACCGCTCTGCCAAAATTGCAGAGCTCGCCCGCGTCGCTTTACGCGCTCGGGGACGGCTACACCTTCGGTATCATCGATCCGCACAAGCACGATTTTTGCGAGAGTTGCAACCGCATCAGACTAAGCGCCGAGGGGCTTTTGATCCCGTGTCTTTACTTCGAGGACGCGCTAAGTATCAAAAAGGCGGTCAAAGAGGGCGACATCGCCGCAGCCGCCGAAATTTTGGCTAAAATTTTAGCGAATAAGCCCGAAAAAAATCGCTGGCAAACGGACGCTTCGAATGAAATTTCAAGCCGCGCATTTTACGAGACGGGCGGATGAGGCTCGTAGAGAGCTTTTTAAGTATCCAAGGCGAGGGCAAATATGCAGGCAGGCTCGCATATTTCTTTCGCTTTGCGGGCTGTAATCTGCGCTGCGAGGGCTTCGGCGGCGAGCGTATTTCGCCGAAGACCGGCGAGATCTTGCGCGGTTGCGATACGATCCGCGCGGTTTTTACGAGCCACTTCGAGCACGAAGAAATTTTAAATTTATCGCAGCTTTTGAATAAAATTCCAAATTTATCAGGTTTGTCCTGTTTCGCACCCGCATGCTCTGCGCCGGGTTTTTGCGCCGCCGAGTCTTTTTCTGAAAGCAATACGTTAAATTCCGTCGCCGCACAAACGCCTCCCCGTCCAAACGGTAACGCAGAAAAATCTTTAAATTTAACGAGCGAAAATTCTTTAAATTTCGCAGCGCAGAATTCTTTAAATTTAGATCCGCAAAGCGCTGCCACGTCGCAGAGCGCTGAGCTTTATCAAAAGCCGATCGTCGTTATCACCGGCGGCGAGCCGATGTTACATCATAAAGAGGCGCTATTTTACGAGTTCGTCTGCGAGCTGCTCGCGTGCGGACACGCGGTGCATTTTGAGACCAACGGCACGATTTTAGTGGATTTTGAAAAATTCCCCGTCTACAAAAACTGCGTCTTTGCGGTCTCGCCTAAGCTTTCAAACTCCGCCGAGCCGCGCGAACGCAGGTTAAACTTCGCCGCGCTGCGAAGCTTAAGGCAAAACGCAAAAGATAGTTTTTACAAGTTCGTCATCTCGCCCGAGTTTGACGCGCAGCCCGAGATTAGAGAAATTTTAGCGGTGTGCGGCGGCGAGGTTTATTGTATGCCGCGCGGCGCAGATCGTCGCGAGCTGGAAAGTGGCGCGCAATTTTGCGTGGATTTTTGCCTAAAAAACGGCTATAATTACTCCGATCGCCTGCACATTAGAATTTGGGGCGAGAAGGATGGGGTATGATAATTAGGAAATTATACGAATTCGAAAACGCTCACATCGTGCGCCTGTGCGGTTCGAAGCGGTGCCGCACGAGCATCCACGGCCACTCCTACAGATGCGAAATTTTACTTAGCTCAAATTTTTTGGATGAGGCGGGGATGGTTTATGACTTCGGCTATATGAAGCTCGGTATTCGCGAGCTTATCGATAGTTTCGACCACGCTACGACGATCTATGCGCGCGATGATGCGAGCTATATCGCGGATCTTAAAAAACACAGCGCGCGCTGGGTACAGATACCGCTAAATCCGAGCGCAGAGCAGTTTTGTAGAATTTTTTTCGTTCTAATCGACCGACTTTTGAGCCTAACTCAGATGCAAAACGGCGAGCGCGAAGTAAAGCTTCACAGCGTCATCGTGCACGAAACGGCCACCGGCTACGCGCAGTGCTTCCGCGAGGATGCCTATAACGCGCAGATGGGCGAGATCGCGCTGGATGAGATAGAATTCTCGTCCGCCGTGCGCGAGGAGTGGAGGCAGCCCGAGCTTTGGCAAAAGCTTCTACGCGGTGAAAAAATCATCTATCCAAAGGACTGCTGATGAGAAATTTCTTTAAATTTGGCGCGGGTTTTGTGCGCGTTTTTGCCGCGTGCGCGATCTTTGTCTGCGCGCTTGCTTTGGGCGGTTGCGACGATGAGAAAAAGGACGCCTTGCAAAAGCCGCCGGTGGATAGCGAGGTGCCGAAGGACGTACCTATCGCGCCTAGCGAGCCCAAAGTCGATATAAACGCCGATATGCCGCCGCTTCCGGTGACGGAATAAGGTGGAGCGTTGAAAAATCTGCGCCTAAATTTGAAAATTTTTAAAATTTGCGTTATTCGTATGCGGCGCGTAAGCGCGATTTTAGCGTCATTTTTACCCGTGCGATCTGCGCAAAGAAATTTTAAATTTTATAAAGCTCTATCCGCAAAATTTTATTCTTGGCGCGAGAGATACGGCGCGAAATCGGGGTTGAACGCGCACGCGGTAAATTTTGGCGCAATAAATAGCCGCGGTCGCTTTGAAGAGTTTTTAAAATTTCAAAGGCGCGGAACAGGTCTGTTTGATCTCGCGCCGAAAAAATTTGCGTTGAAATTCGGTCGTTTCGGCTCTAGCCGCGCAAAATTTTATTTCGCGAATTTAACTCCCTGGCGGAAGTGATGGATTATCTGTATCAAAGCGCCCTGGGTTTTCATAAATTTTTCGCGCTAGCTGCGGCGATTTTAACGATAATTTATCTGATTTTTACCCAGCTTAAGATCGACGCGGTGGCGGAATTTTGCCCTCGCAGCGAGGCTTTAAATTCCGCCGTCTCCGCGCCGCAAGCTGAAAATTTAAAGCAAAAGAGCAGATCTGGGCTTAGATTTCTTAGGCGCATCAGGCTGTTTTTGCCGATATATTATGCGACTCTCGCGGCGCTGATAATTAGCGGAAGCGTGATGCTGCCGGTGCTGCGCTTTGATATGAGCTTTAAAATTTACTTTATGGCGGTCGGATCGCTAGCGATGATCGCGCTTAGCGCGGTATCGTACAAACGGCTGAAAATAGCGTATCTAAGTCAAAACTTTGCGCCGTATCAGCGTAAAATGCGGCTGATTTTGGGGCTAAACTTAGCGATAATTTTGATAGCGAGTGTTATTTGATGGTATATTTTTACGATAAGCTTGCAGGCGAACAGAGCCTAGTTTTGCAGAATGATCAGTTTTTGCACCTAAAGGCCAGGCGAGCAAGGGCTGGTGAGCGCATAGACGTGCGCAATCTTGAGGACGGGGCGAGTTATCTATATGAGATCGCCGAAATTTCGCGCAAAGGCACGGCTCTGAATTTGGTTTTTAAAAGCTCCGTTTTTACGCCGAGCCACGATTTTTGCGTCGCTTGGGCGGTCGTCGAGAGCGCCGTGATCGAAAAGAGCCTGCCTGCGCTAAACGAGATGGGCGTCGGGCGGCTTGTTTTGGTCTATGCCGATCTGTCGCAGAAAAACGTGCGGCTCGATCCGCAGAGGATGAAGCGGATTTTGATCAACTCGTCGCAGCAATGCGGGCGAAATTCCATCATGCAGATCGAGGTTTTGGGCGGCTCGGACGAGCTCGCGCAAAGGTATGAAAACGTAAGCCTGATCGATTTTGGCGGCAAGAACATCGACATTTTCGGCGGCGATGAGATCGCCTTCATCGGCCCGGAGGGCGGGTTTTCGCCGCGCGAAAGGGAGAAATTTAAAAACGCCTATGCGCTTAATAGTCCATATATTTTGCGCTCAAACACCGCGCTGATCGCAACTTGCGCGAAGTTGATCTTTTAAGCGCTCAGTAAATTTTAAAATTTAAAAGCCGTGCGCTTTAAATTTTGGAATTTAAAATTTGCTCTGCGCGATCCGCTATGTTTATAGACGGCTTAACGCACGACGCGTATTTGCCGCGGCGTATATTCGCGCGCTGTATTTTGCACGCCGCAGTAAATCAAAATTTTACCCGCAAAGCAGGCTAAATTTTAAAATTTCGCGTCCAAAAAAGCATATTCAAAAAGAAAATCCACGCTTTGCCGAGAGTTTTTAAAAACCCTTTAAATTTGCTTTTTAGATAAAAAAGTTGTATAATCGTTGCCTTTTAAAATCATCAAAAAGGATTAAAAATGAAAAAAGATATTCACCCAAACTTTGTCGAAACGACCGTTACCTGCGCTTGCGGCAACACTTTTAAAACGCGCTCGAACAAGCCTGAGATCCGCGTCGATATCTGCTCCAATTGCCATCCGTTTTTCACCGGCAGCGAGAAGATCGTAGATAGCGCGGGCCGCGTCGAGAAATTTAAGCAAAAATATGGAATGAAATAGTTGCTATATCTCATTCCTACGCCGATAGGAAATCTAAGCGATATCTCGAGCCGCGCGCTTGAGGTATTGCAAAGCTGCGAAATCCTAATCTGCGAGGATACGAGGGTTTCAAAAAAACTTCTAAACTTATTATCCGATAAATTTCAAATTTCATTTAAAATTTCACAGTTTTACTCTCTGCACACGCACAACGAAGCGGAGTTTTTCGCGAGTTTTGATGTGGCGCTTTTGCGCGAAAAAGCTTGCGCATACGTAAGCGACGCCGGCATGCCCTGCATCAGCGATCCGGGAATTGCGCTCGTAAAATTTGCGCAACGAAACGGCGTGCCTTACGAAGTGCTTAGCGGCGCAAACGCTCTGCTGCTCGCAGCCGCCGCAAGCGGGCTAGTGGAGAAAGAATTTAGCTTTTTAGGCTTTTTGAATAATGACGGCGCACAGCGAAAACCTCAGATCCTAAATTTGATGCAGAGCCCCTATCCATGCGTGCTATATGAATCCCCGAAGCGCGTGGTAAAGCTAATAGAGCAGATCGCAGGGATCGACGCGCAGCGCAAAATTTTTGCGATTAAGGAAGCTACGAAAAAATTTGAAACAAAATTTTTCGGTAGCGCAGCAGAGGTCCTGCTAGAGCTAAAAAGCGCAAATTTAAACGGCGAATGGTGCGTCGTGATTGACGGCGCAGGCGAAAAGAGCTTTGAAAAAATCACGCAAGAAGATATTCTGTCGCTTGAGATCGCGCCGAAAATAAAAGCAAAACTACTCTCAAAAATTAGCGGCGAACCTGCCAAAGAAATATATAAAAATTTGATACGCTAAGTCATATTTTAACCGTTTTTCGCTAAAATCCCAAAATGATTATTTACGGCAAGCAGCTGTTTTTGCACCTTTTAAACCGGCATCCGCAGAAATTTATCCGCATCATCCTTGCTAAGGAGTGCGAGAAAGAAATTTTTAAAAAGATCGCCGCGACCGGCGTAAAGATCGAGCGCGCCGATGCGAAAAAAGCTCAAGCCCTCGCTCGCGGAGGCAACCATCAAGGCTTCTTGGCCGAGGTGGAGGAGTTTAGCTTCGGCGATCTTGCTAGCGTCAAAGACGATAAATTCGTGCCGATCCTTTATGGGCTTACCGACGTCGGGAACATCGGCGCGATAATGCGCAGCGCCTATGCTTTGGGCACGGACAGCGTGATCGTCGTCGCAAATAATCTAAATATGGCGGGCGTAGTGCGCGCAAGCTCGGGCGCGGCGTATGAGCTAAACGTCGTTAAGGTCGCAGACGGGCTTAGCGTGCTAAATGAGCTTAAACAAAGCGGCTTTGAAATTTACGCCGCGAGTGCGGGCGGGACGAACTTTAAGGAGTTAAAGCTCGGCGCGAAAAACGCGCTCGTAATGGGGAACGAAGAAGAGGGGATACCTGCTAGGGCGCTTAAAAAATGCGACCGCGCGGTATCTATAAAGATGCGCGAAGGCTGGGATTCGCTTAACGTAAGCGCGGCATTTGCGATATTATGCGATGGAATTTTAAATGGAAGAAATAAAAGAGAAGTTAAATAATACGGACGAGCAGGCGGAACAAACCGAGAAGCCGGAGCAAACACAGCAGCCAAAAAGCAGCGATCTGGATAAATTAAAATCTATGGATCTGATCGAGATAGCGCGTACTACGCGCATCGACGCGCAAAATTTAGAATATATCATCAACAAAGACTTCGAAAAACTTGCAAATTTTAACGTGAAGGGCTACATTAAAATTTTAGAGCGCGAGTTCGGGCTGGATCTATCGGACTGGCTTAGCGAGTTTGAGAGCGCCAAAGCGAGCTTTGCGCCCGTTAAAAAGGCCAAAGTCGAGCAGGTCTATGGTCAAAGGGTTAGCCCTAACAAAAGCAGCAGCGGCTGGCTTTTATGGCTGCTTGCAATGGTATTAATCATAGGCGCAATCTTTTATTTCGGACTTTATAAAAGCTTCGGCGAATTTTTGGGCTCGCTTTTATGGGAACAAAACAAAACCACCTACTCGGACGCTCCAATCGTAAATAACACTCAAAAAAAGCTTGAAAACATCGGTATCGACGTCGTTTCGCATAATGTTACGGAGGATAAATTCGCCATCAAAACGGATGTAAATGCGGCTTTGGCGGCGGATGAAAATTTAAGCTCTCTAAATGCGCTGGACCGCTCCATAAGAATCGAGCGCGCGAGTGCCAAAACGGAGGAAAATTCCACCGACGAAAACGCCACGCAAAGCGCACCTGCGCCCAGCAAGGATATCGTGCTTAATCCGCGAGGCAAAATGTGGATAGGCGTCATCGATCTAAAAAGCGGCAAGAAGCGCGAGATGGTCATCAATGCCCCTTATGTCGTCGCTTCGCAAGGAGACGAGGATCTGCTCATCGCCACCGGGCACGGAATGTTTGAGGTCGGCAAGGCGGACGGCAATGTGAGCTTCAACGAAAAAAATACTCAAAAGCTCCGCGTCAAAGACGGCAACGTCACTAAAATTTCAACCGACGAGTTTCTGCGCCTAAACAAGGGCAAGAAGTGGTAAAAGATCCGCTCTCGTGCGAGGTTTTTTGCTCGTAGAATTTTGCCGCAGAGGACAGAGGGTAAAATTTCAGCTCGCTATGGTGCGCAGTTTAAATTTAAACCCGCGAGCGTAAATTTAAAGGTTTGAACCGCGCCACCTTGGATAAAATTTTAAGCGGCGTAGGTAAAATTAACGGTGCGGATAAAATTTCAAGCGTTGCGGCCGCTTGAGGTAGCGCGGTAAATTTAAAGAGCATCGTTCGAGGACGCAGCGTAAAAACGGCAACTTTGATCGTTATTGTTTTGATCGGACGTAAATTTAAACAGCGCCGCAAAGTGTCAACGCGCTAAATTTAAACGATCAATGCCTCGGCGGTTTTAAAATTTTAGCGAGGTAAAAGTTTAAATTGCCCGAGCAATATAAAAAGCGCCGCCGCATCGACGCTAAGGCTTGAAATTTTGCCTCCGTGCGGCACGAGCAGATCGCGGCGCTTAAGATGTAAAATTTTAAATAAAGCTTGAAAATTACTTTAAGATAAGAGGTTTGAGATGTTTGACGAAATCCGTTTTTCAAAGATCGAGCGTTTGCCAAATTACGTTTTTGCCGAGGTTAACGCCATAAAAATGGCTGCACGCAGAGCCGGCGAGGATATAATCGATTTTTCGATGGGCAATCCCGACGGCAGGACGCCGCAGCATATAATCGACAAGCTTTGCGAAAGCGCGCAAAAGGACAAGACGCACGGTTACTCCGTAAGCCAGGGCATCTACAAGCTGCGACTTGCGTGCGCGAATTGGTATAAGCGCAAATACGGCGTGATCTTGGATCCGGAAAGCGAGATCGTCGCCGTGATGGGCTCTAAGGAGGGCTTCGTGCATCTAACTAGCGCGATCGTAAATCCGGGTGATGTCGCGGTGGTGCCCGATCCTGCATATCCGATCCACACTCAAGCCTTCATCATCGCGGGCGGTAATGTCGTTAAAATCCCGCTTGCCTATGATGAGAATTTAAATTTTAATGAGAATAAATTTTTCATCGATCTGCAAAAAACCTTCGACGAGAGCATTCCGCGCCCAAAATACGTCGTCGTAAATTTCCCGCATAACCCTACCACCGTCGTCGTGCAAAAGAGCTTCTACGAGCGGCTCGTGGCGATGGCACGGCAGGAACGGTTTTATATCATCAGCGATATCGCTTACGCAGAGATCGCTTTTGACGATTACAAAACGCCGTCCATTTTTGAGGTTCAGGGTGCGAAGGACGTCGCAGTTGAGGCGTACACGCTCTCTAAAAGCTACAATATGGCGGGCTGGCGCGTGGGTTTTGTTAGCGGTAATAAAAAGCTCGTCGCCGCGCTTAAAAAGATCAAATCTTGGTTTGATTACGGTATGTTTACGCCGATACAAGTAGCCGCCACGATCGCGCTGGACGGGCCGCAAGAGTGCGTAGAGGATATCCGCGCGACCTATCAGAAGCGTAGGAATTTTTTGATCGACGCTTTTGCGGACGCGGGCTGGCAGATCGCTAAACCTAGCGCGTCGATGTTTGCGTGGGCGAAATTACCGCCCGCGGCGGCTCATCTAAGAAGCATGGAGTTTTCCAAGCAGCTTCTTACCAAGGCGTGCGTCGCCGTAAGCCCGGGCGTCGGCTTTGGCGCGGCGGGAGACGATTACGTGCGAATCGCTTTTATCGAAAACGAAAATAGAACCCGCCAGGCCGCTAGAAATATAAAAAAATATTTGAAAGAGATCTGATGAAAGTAGCGATTTTAGGCGTCGGTACCGTAGGTAGCGAAGTTGCAAATATTTTGATAAAAAACAAAGATATCATCCTTGCGCGCGCGGGCGTTAGCATAGAGCCAGTAATCGGGCTAGTGCGCGACACGAGTAAAAAGCGCGATGTGCAAATTCCGCTTAGCAGCGACGCTGGGAGTATCATCGAGCGCGACGACATCGACGTTTTTGTAGAGCTTATGGGTGGGGTAGAAAAGCCCTATGAGATTGTAAGTGAAATTTTAAAGCGTAAAAAGGCGGTCGTTACCGCAAATAAGGCGCTTTTGGCTTATCATCGCTACAAGCTTCAGACGCTTGCGGGCGATACGCCTTTTGGCTTTGAAGCGAGCGTAGCGGGCGGAATTCCGATCATAAAAACCCTGCGCGAAGGGCTAAGCGCCAATCGTATCGAAAAGATCATCGGCATCGTAAACGGCACGAGCAACTTCATCCTTACAAATATGATGCAAAAAAATGAGAAATTTGAAGACGCGCTAAAGCAAGCTCAAGAGCTCGGATACGCCGAAGCCGATCCTAGCTTCGACATCGGCGGATTTGACGCGGCGCATAAGCTCTTGATCTTAGCTAGCATCGCATACGGTGTACACGGAGATCCTGAAGATATCCTAATCGAGGGGATCGAGGAGATCACACAGGAGGATATATATTTTGCGCGCGAATTTGATTTCATAATCAAGCTGCTTGCGGTAGCTAAGCGCGCGAGCGATAACAAAGTCGAGCTGCGCGTCCATCCAGCGCTCATTTCAAAGGATCAAATGCTCTCAAAAGTCGATGGCGTAATGAACGGCGTGAGCATCTACGGAGACTGCGTCGGCGAGAGTATGTATTACGGACCGGGCGCGGGCGGCAGCGCTACGGCAAGCGCGGTTATAAGCGATCTCATCGACATTGCGCGCGATAACAAAAACCCGATGCTCGGATATAAAATTTTGCCGAGCGAAAATTTTATGCAAATTCTGCCTAGCGAGCAGATCCGCACGAAGTATTATTTCAGGCTGCGCGTGCGCGACGAGAAGGGCGTGCTTGCGAAGCTTACGAACATTATGAGTTTAAACGATCTTTCGATCGACAGCTTTTTGCAAAAGCCTAAGCTCAAAACGGATGAGGAAGTGACGCTGTTTTTCACGACGCATACGTGCTGCGAGAAGGACATAAAGCGCGCTATAAGCGTGATCGGCGGCGAAAATTTTATTACGCAAAAGCCTTTTATGATCAGGATCGAAAGCTAAGTTGAGCTTAAAAGAATACATTTTCGGCTTTGCCTGCGAGGATCGTGCGGCAGAATTTTTACGCGGCGAAGGGTTTGAAATTTTAAAGCGAAATTTTCGCTGCCGCTTCGGCGAGATCGACATAATCGCGCGCAAGGGCGGAATTTTGCACTTCGTCGAGGTGAAGGCCACGAGCGGCGATTACGCCGCCGCAGAGCGCGTGACCGACGCCAAGATGGCTAAAATTTTAAAGACGGCGGAATTTTATCTGATGAGCTGCGATACGGACGAGCCGTGGCAGATCGACGTCGTGGAAGTTTATCCAAAGCAGATAAAATTTATCGCCAACATATCTTTTTAAATTAGAATTTTTATTATTTATTTAAGATAATAAACTATAATTCGCGGAATTTTAACACAAGGAGAACATTATGGGAAAGTATATAGAGCTTACTTCGGAGAATTTCGACGTTATTAAAGAGGGTGTCGCATTAGTCGATTTTTGGGCACCTTGGTGCGGGCCATGCCGTATGATCGCCCCGATCATCGAGGAGCTTGCGAACGATTACGAGGGCAAGGCTAAAATTTGCAAAGTAAATACCGACGAAGCGCAGGATCTTGCGGTGCAGTTCGGCGTGCGCTCGATCCCAACGATACTATTTTTCAAAGACGGCGAGCTAAAAGCCCAACTCATCGGCGCGCAATCCAAACAGATCATAGCCGACAAACTAAACTCGCTTCTGTAAATTTTAAAAGGGCGGCTTTCGCCCTTTCTTCTCTCACTCATCGTTTTATTAATTAAATTCGTAAATTTAACGCCCGCGGCTTTACTTAATAAAATAATTAAGGAGAAAAAATGTTAGATTTAGCAATTATCGGCGGCGGCCCTGCGGGGTTAGCGGCGGGGCTTTATGCTACAAGAGGCGGTTTAAAGGACGTCGTGATGTTTGAGATGGGGATGCCCGGCGGGCAGATCACCTCAAGCTCCGAGATGGAAAACTACCCGGGCGTCGCTGCGGTGACCGACGGGATGAGCTTTATGGCGCCTTGGCAGGAGCAGTGCTTCCGCTTTGGCTTAAAGCATGAGATGGTGCGCGTGCTGCGCGTTTTAAAAGACGGCGATGGAAATTTTACGATCTATCTCGAGGGCGATCAAACACGACGCGCGCGTGCCGTTATCGTAGCTACGGGCTCTACTCCGCGCCGCGCGGGGATTGAGGGCGAGGATGAGTTTTTTGGTCGCGGCGTCAGTACCTGCGCGACCTGCGACGGGTTTTTTTACAAGGGAAAAGAGGTTGCCGTCCTCGGCGGCGGCGATACGGCGCTAGAGGAGGCGCTGTATCTGGCTAAAATTTGCTCTAAAGTCTATCTGATCCACCGCAGGGATGAGTTTCGCGCCGCGCCTTCGACCGTGCAAAAGGTGCGCGAAAGTGAGAATATCGAGCTCATCACAAATGCGCTCGTAGAGCAGATCAAGGGCGATGCAAGCGGCGTAACGGGCGTCGTCGTGAAGGATAAAACCAGCGGCGCCGCGCGTGAGCTGCAGCTACCTGGGATCTTCGTATTCGTGGGGCTTGACGTGCGAAACGAGGTGCTAAAGGGCGATGATGGTAAGTTCATTTGCGACATCACGCCGGGCGGGCAGGTCGCGGTAAATTTAAAGATGCAAACAAGCGTGCACGGGCTATTTGCGGCGGGCGATATGAGACAGGATGCGCCTAAACAGGTCGTTTGCGCGGCGGGTGACGGTGCGGTTGCCGCACTTAGCGCGATTGCGTATCTGCAAGGACACGATAAATAAGCTTGTATTCGGCGTAAAATTTCACGGCGCGGCGGGCGAAACTGCTTCCGTCGCGCTTTTTAAATTTAAAAGCCCGCGTCAAATTTGAATGAAATAATGAAATTTTGACGCAAGGCGGCTCAAATTTAAAATTTCGTCAAATTGAGCCGCAAAATAATGCTATCGTCTTTTGCGGAAACGCTTCCGAGCCGAAACGTCTTTTAAAAATTCAGATAAAATTTTATTGTCTTTCGTAGAAAGTTGCAAGGGCGTCTTCCGCCGTTTTTCTATTATTAAATGCCGATCTTATCTTAATAACATCATCAATTATATCTTTAGTCACTATAAATTTATCCGATAAACTTACGCTCTTATCAGCATTCACGATAAAATTTAATTCGATCTCAGCCTGTGGCGGCAGCTCTGCTGCCCTTCCAAGCTGTAGCCTTATTTGGCTAGGCGTTAGCTGCGAATAATAAGCGACGTCTTCTAATGAATCAATAATATTACTCATATAAATCGCAGAAGTTTTTGGTTCACCATCCTTTAGTATTTCATCTTTTAATTTATCGTCGCAATCAACTGGCTTTTTTTGAAATGAGTAATCTATTTTGCCTCTGTCTTTGAGCTCCTCTTGAAATTTCGTCTCATTTATTTTGCAATGTTCATTTGCCAATTTAAGTAAACGCTGTTGTTTATCATCAGATTTATCTTTATAGAAAAGCACGGCACCTCTTAAAGACGTGTTTAGCATAGCCTCTTTATATTTTTTGTTAAAGGCATCTACATCAACCTTTACTTTCTCCATATCCACGTCGCAAACCATCTTAACCGTCTTTAATCCACCGTTTTCCTCTTTGCTCCAAGTAATATTTTTGCAGAGTTTCGAGCCCTCGATCGCCGTGCCAATACTCATCGACTTGAAATCAGGCAAAGTGTAGTCTTTCACGAGCTGTATCTCATCTGCGCCGCATCCTGTTGAAATCAACGTCGCAAGCGCGACACCTAGTGCATATTTCATCTTTAACTCCTTGAGGTAAATTTTCTAGA
>NZ_CAKZTI010000029.1 GCF_937921625.1 uncultured Campylobacter sp.
GCAAAATACAACCGCCTGCTTGAGATCGAGCGCGAGACGGACGAGTTTTTGGGAAGCCGAATTTAAAATGTTTTTTAAAAAAAAGTCCAAGCAGGGCTTAAAGGGCGGCGCGCAGCGCACCTATGCGGACGGAGCGGATTATACGGACACGCAAGGCAGATATTCAGACGCAGACTTTGACGAGGACGATTTTTTTGACGATGATGAATTTTATAGCGATGAAAATTTTGGCGGAGGCTTTAGCGCGGTAGGGACTGGCTTCCGGAAAAATCGCAACGGAACCTCACACGGCGTAGACGAAACAGGCTCTGCATCTGATGCCACAGACAGCAACTCTAATTTAAGCGGTAAAAGCTCCGCTGCAAGCGGAAACTACGAAGGCAGTGCGCAAGCAGACGCAGGCTTTTACGGCGCGGAATTTATTGGGGGCGGCGATTTAAAGAATGCAGAATTATACGCAAAAGAAAACTACTTTCCAAACGACGCGGGTTTTGCGGCTCAAAGTGCAGACTACAGCTCTCAAGGCACGGGCTTTGCGGCACAAGACATAAATTCTGCCACGCAAGGATTTTCTTTTACACCGCAAAACGCAGAACCTGCCGCTAAAAAAGCTTCAAAGAAGCGTAAAAATTTAAAAGAACGGCTGAATTTTATCAATCCGTTTTCACCGCTTAAAAAGATTTTTGCAGCTCTTGCGCTGATCGTCTGTGTCGTTTTTGCGGGCATCTTCGTAGGCGACGTGCTGTTTGGCAAACGATCGTTTGAAGTGCTGCGCCAGTTGCAAAAAGAAAAGGCGTTTTTATTCACCGACGTCGAGCGGCTAAAAGAGGAAAACGCCGAGCTGCAAAAGCTTTATTTAGAGCGTCGCTCGCTCGATCCGGACCTTAAAAAATGAAAAAAATTTCTTTGCTAATTTTAGGTCTTTGCGCTTTTTTAAACGCAGAGAATTTAAATAGCGCAAATTCAAACGCTACGAAACCAAACATCACCGCGGCAAAAGAGCAAAATTCTACCAATTTGGCGATTAAAGAGCCAAAAACAGGTGCACAAAGCCCAAACGCTAAAAAGCAAGCTGTAATGAAACCTGAAACATCTAAAAGCCCTACCGCAGCAATGCAAAAAAGCGCCGCAGAAGCAAATTCTAGCATCAAAGCAAGCGTCACCAAAAAAGCCGTGAGCGCGCAGCTCTCGCAGACCGAAAAAAAGGCTTCTGTGCCCAAAGCTGGCATCGGTGCTCCTTCGCAGACCATGAAAACGGAACTGAACTCTTCTGCGCAGCATTTGGCTACGACGCTTCCGCCTCCTGATGAGTTACCAATCGTGCCGGAAGTAAGCGAGCCAAATTCTACGATAGTGCAAAATTTCAAGACGGCACAAAATTCTACAGCTCAAAATTCTACGGCGCAAAACTCCACTATGCAACAAAACGCGCAATCTGCTTCGCAAAATTCCAATCCGGCGCAAAGCTCTGCCGCCACGCCGCAAAATACGCCCGCGCCTAAAAATTTCACGCAGCAAACCTTTGCGCTTCCCTCCGACGCCCTTACGATCGAAAGCCTGATCGTGCGATATAGGGACGACGACGGGGTCTTACACGAAAAGATCGTTGATATCAATCGCTCTATTGATTGGCACGATGATTTCGTGCTAAGCGCGAGCGCCAAACCTGCACTACATAGGGCACTGGACGTCTCGGTTACTTCGACTGATCCAAATTTACAAAAGCAGGCCTCGCAAAGTGGCATCACGCCTAGCTTCGCGCCGCGCCTGGAGCTACCGCTAGAGACGCTTAAATTTGACGACGGATTAAAATTTGTCATCCGCAAAGACAGCGTGCAGCTCATCACCGCAGATGATTTCAAAAGCTCCGACGCAAACGCTTCGGGCACGCTTGAAGTGGAGTTTTGGCGCCAAGAGATCCCGCTTAGCGGCGCAAGCTTTGCGGTGAATATCGGTGGCTTTAGCGATATTAATGTCACTAAAGAGGACGGCTACTACCGCATCGGCGTACGCTCGCGCGAGGGTAACCTCAGCATCAGACGCAAAGATGGCGGGTATTTAATCTACAAAAATTCTAATTAAGGAGAGACTATGACACATTTAGAGATTATGAAATTTCGCCATGCGTGCAAAATTTTTGACGAGAACAAAAAAATCGGCAAAGCCGATTTTGACGCCATTTTGCAGGCAGGAATCTTAGCACCTAGTTCTACGGGGCTAGAGCAATGGGACTTTTTGGTTGTACAAAACAAGGCGCTGCGCGAGCAGATCCGCGAAAAATCGTGGAATCAGCCGCAGATCACCTCTTGCTCACATCTGGTCGTGATTTTAGCAAAGATCAAGGACATAAAGCTAGGAAGTGATTATATCGAGCGAATGATTACGCGTAAAAAAGATGAAGCGCCCAAATATATCGGCGACAGGCATAAATTTTATCAAGATTTTTTAAGCGCTTATTTTCACAACGACGATGAGGAGCTATTTAATTGGTCGCACGCGCAGTGCATGTTCGCAGCACTTGCGATGATGAACGAGGCCGCAAGCCGCGGCATCGACAGCTGCCCGATGGAGGGCTTTGATCGCGCGGCGCTAAATGAAATTTTAGGCATTGATTGGAACGATCGCCGCGTGACGCTACTCGTGCCTTTCGGCTACCGCGTAAATCCGCAGCCGCAAAAGATCCGCCGCAGCATGGATGACGTAGTAAAGTGGATCGAATAAGCTGGCAAGCGCTTTTGAAGCGCTAAGCTTGAGGCGCAGTAAATTCCAAACCGAGTGCGAAAGCGCGGTACGCGCATTTTTAGGAATTTACCGCGCTTTAGCCTTTTTCTCGCCCGCAAATCTTGTGCGGCGAGATTTAAAATTTTTTAGTATCTCAAAATAAAATCTATCTCAATAAACATACAGCTGCAAAACGACTTAAATTTTAAGACGGGATTTTAAAATTTCATCGCAAAATTCTAAGATACGCGCAAATTCTTAGCGGGCGCAAGAAAAGTTAGAATTTTTTGCTAAAATTTTGCGAAATTTACATAAGCAGGATCAAAAATGAAACTTCCCAAACAGCTTTTAGACCGCTACGGCGCCGAGCGTCAAAGCGCGGGCGAGGCGCAACGGACGGCGAATGAGATCGCCTTTGCGCCGGTGGTTTTTCAAGTCTCGCGGCTGATGAAAAAATTTGGAATTTTAAGTGCGCTTAATGAGGCGCGGGACGGGCTAAGCATAAGTGAGATCGCGAAGAAGACCTCGCTTAGCGAATACGCCGTAAAGCTGCTTTTGGAAAGTTCGCTTAGCATTGGCACGGTGCTTCTGTGCGGCGAGAAATTTCGGCTTAGCAAGGCGGGGTATTTTCTACTCACCGACGAGATGGTGGACGTTGATATGGACTTCATCCACGACGTGTGCTATGAGGGGCTATTTAGGCTCGAGGAGACGCTAAAATCGGGTAAACCAGAGGGGCTAAAGGTTTTTGGGCAGTGGGCTACGATCTACGAGGCGCTTTCGCATCTGCCGCCGCATGTGCGCAAAAGCTGGCTCGCGTTTGATCATTTTTATTCGGATTTGGCGTTTGAGCCCGCGCTAAAGATCATTTTCTCGCGCAAGACGGATAAAATTTTAGACGTAGGCGGCAACACGGGGCGCTTTGCTAAGCGGTGCATAGGCTACGACGAAAATGTGCGCGTCACGATAATGGATCTTGCAGGGCAAATTTCGATGATGAAAGACGCCGTCGCAGGCGCGAAGGGTGCAGAGCGCATAGACGGGCTTGCGGCCGATCTGCTAGATCCCGCTACGCGCTTTCCGCGTGGCTTTGATGCGATCTGGCTCAGTCAGTTTCTGGACTGCTTCGCAGAGGAGCAGATCGTAAGCATCCTCTCGCGTGCGGCGGAGTCGATGAGCGAGCAGGCGCGGCTTTATATTTTGGAGCCGTTTTGGGACAGGCAGCGCTACGAAACCGCCGCGTATAGCATGACGCAGATCAGCGTGTATTTCGCCGCTATGGCAAACGGCAATAGCAAAATTTATCACTCGTACGATATGATTAAATTTGCGCAGCGCGCGGGGCTTAAAATTTCACGTATTCACGACGGACTAGGCGTCGGACACACGCTGCTTTGTTGCGAAAGGGTGCGCTGATGGACGCGCAAAGCTTAAGCGCGCGGCTAAATAAGCCGATTAAAATTTTACTAGCGCTACTTGGAATCGGAATTTTGGCAAACGTAGCGATGGAATTTTATGCGGAGAAAAAACGCAGCGAACTGGAGCGAAATTTCTGCGAAAGCAAGCAGGTGCGAGATGCGCTAGCGCGGATAAACGAGGGCGCGCCGCGCAGGATCGACGATACTACGATTTTAAAAGGCGCCGCATGCGAAGAGGGTAGCTTCATATACGATTACGCGCTAAATAGCTCGTCAAAATTAGACCTCAGCGCGCTGGACGCGGGCGATGCGGAAATTTTAAAAGAGATGCTGTTTGCCAAGGCGAAGGCTAGCTTTTGTAGCACGGAATTTTCGCAGCGCCTGCGGGAGCTCGGCAAAACGATGGTGCTAAACTATGAAATAGAGGGCTTACCGCCAATACAGCTAAAGCTTGATAAAAATAGCTGCGCGCGGTGAATTTTAAAACCCAAGCGAGGCATTTGATTGGCCGCGTTTTGTGTGGCGGCGCGTTGGCAGCTGGCACCTCTGCAAGCTTGTGAGCAAGCTCATGCTTTGACGCAAAATTTATGTGAGCAGGTCGCGGATAAAATTTAGTAAGATTTCATCGCAGCAGGTGCAGCGTCACAATAAATCCTAAAATTCTGACTCAAAATCTACGATGCTGTTTCAAATAAAATTCCGTAACTTATAGAATTTCGCGCGAAAGCTTTACGCGGTGTTTGCGCTGCTACATAGATATAATTCCGCGTGAAATAGTCAAATTTTAATGAAAAACGCCACTAGCAGAACCTGACGCATTAGATCGCGGCTTAAAAAGGACTCGGCGCGTTTAGCGCTTTGTGACGGCGAAATACACGCTGATCTGCGTCATACTATACGCGGCGGCGCTGTAAAAGCTAAGCAGAGATTTTTAGCATGTTGCTTTTGCGCAGGCGAAATCAAAAGCGAAGCGGATAAATTTTAAGCGAATTCGGCGCGGGCAAGCAGGCAAAGGCTCACGCCGCGCTAAATTTTAAATCTCGCGCAAGCGTTACTTACAGTCGCTAGGCTTAAATTCTACCCTTATAAATTCTTCGCCACTTTTTATCTTATAGCTCCATATCGCGCTGTTTATTAACGGATGCATTACCTTCATCTGGTTGCAAAAAATTTGCTTATTTTGGCTATCTATGACATTTTGTATCACGGTTTTTTGATCATTTCCGACACTGTCAAATTTCATCCCCATGCCGTCATTTAGCTCGTAGTTATAGATAAAGCTGCCATCCTTGCACTCAGCGCCCGTTAACGTGGTAATCTCATCGACTCTCAGCGGCGCACTCTTATTGATACCTTCCACAGCCGCTTTGAGTTGGACATTATCGCAGCTTGGTGCCGCAAAAAGCGCCGCGAAAGCAAACGGAAGCAATAAAAACTTTTTCATAATTCTCTCCTTAAAAAATTTAGTAATGATATAAAAATTAATATTAATCGGTGCTTTAAATTTAGGGTGAATTTTTTGGTGCTGCGAATATGGAATTTTATGCAAGCGTAGCAGCGAACGCGAAAAGTTTATTTACAAAATTTGGCTCCGAAAAGTGAAATTAGGCAGTATGCCAAGATGCGGAATTTATCGGCTTGCCGCACTTAAATACGAACTGCTGAGTTAAATTTCATAACGCATTTTACGGAATTTAACCCAGCTTGCGAAATAAATTCTATGCCTAGAGCGCTGGTAAACTCGGTATCAAAAGGATTTAATGTCGCAGATGAGTAAATCCCGCAAGAAAGCGCGTCTATGGGCGCCTTAAAGCCATGTTAATTATATCGCTAGATAGAGCTTAGGCGCGACGATCCGCAAGCGCGTGCCGTAAGATCGCCGCGACAAATTTTACCACAAGACGGCAGGCAAAAATAATCGACCAGATGCCGCTTACCATGCACAAAGGCGCAAGCGCGATTAGTTGTCGTTGATTACGTCCAAAATCTCTCTAGCGTGCACGGCGTAATCATTCGCCATCGATTTTTGAAAGATCCCGCCGATCTGCGCGTATGAGCCCTGACCGCCACCGAAAAACTCCTCCTCGCCGTAGTTGCGCTCGTTTACGGCGATATTTTGGTTGTAGATCGGCTTTCCGTTTTTAAACATTTTTAGGCGTAGATTGTAGCGTACGAAGGGCTTTGCCGAAACGTCGATGCCGTCGGAGCTGTAAAAGCCAAAGCCGAACGAACTAAGCTCAGGCGCGAGGACGAGCCCTTTGCCTTGCAGCGCTTTTTCGTCGTCGGTGACGCTCACGCGCCTTAGGTAGGTGCCGAAGAAGCGCTTTGCCTCGCCTGCGACGAACTCGCCGACGTCGATTTTAAGCTCATCGTCTCTGCCTAGCTTCGAGCTTGCGACGTAGCTTTTTGTCCCCATTAGCTCGCCAGGGACGTAAATGAGCGCACTTTGCATGGCGTTGGTCGCGCTTATAGTGTCGTCAAACGGTGCCACATCGGCGTTTTGATTAAACTGCGCTTCATATGCGCAACCGCTAAAAAGCGCGCAAACTATTGCGGCTAGAAAGAAATTTTTCATTGTTTGCTCCATGTAAAAATTTTTGTAATTCTACCCCGCGGCTCTAAATTTTACGCTGAAACGGGCGGAATCGCTCTTCAATCCAAGCTAAAAAACCGCCTAAGCTTTCGCTTAAACGTGTCTTTTGGAATTTGCGTATCGCTAAAATCATCGCTCCAAATTTCATTTTTATCAGTGAAATAGGTAAAATTTTGCCAGTGCGGTATGAAATTTGTTTTCTGCTCTATGGCTATATTTTTGTCCTTGCAATACTGCAAAATTTCATCCAGTTCGCGCTTTGAGTAGATGTTTATCAAAAAATAGTTGCGATTTTTAAATCTAATTACTATATTTTTATTTAGCAGACTTAGCGGCTCTTTGTTTTTGATCAACATAAAAATTTTAAACGGCAAAACAAGCAAGATAAAATTTATCGTATAGTATAAAAATAGCGCCAGTTTGCCGATATGCACTCCAATAGATGATTTTTTATAAAGCTCGTAGGAGGTAAAGTAGTGAAATCTACCGAAGCTATCTATGAGCTCAGATACGATGCAGAAGTTTATCTTATCAGCATTTGAAGCATCGATACATTTATTGCGCTCTGAATCGTGCGCAAATTCATAATAGATTTTATCATTAAAAAACTCAAAATATGAAATTTTACGCCTACACTTTACATACCATTGTATTTGTGCGATAAATAAAACTACGGCTATAAGGAGTAGGAACGAATCTTTGTTGTTAAATTTTAAGAGATCGATGGCCGCAGTGTCGGATATATACAGAGTGCAAAAAGATATTAAGGCGATAAATAGGCTATTTGCTTGGAAGTAAACTGCTCTGTCTATGATTTTGATCGGCTCTTTGTCGTAATCTCGCATAAAATTCCTTCTCGGTATGATCTTTGACGAACCGTATTTTATCGTCGTCTCGCTTTCGACGCGTTTAAAGGTAGGGGATATTTGCAGAGGCACTTGCGGCGAGGCGAGTTGCGACAAGCCGTGGTTATCTCAGTCAAGCAGACACTAGCAACTCATCTGAAGCTGCTTAGAGGATTGCTTCGGGTGCCGAGCGATCTCATCTGCGACTACTTCGAGTACCGAGCGATCTCATCTGCGATTGCCGCGGACGAAATTTTGCTCGAAACCTAACCCAAATCTCGCCGTGAAATACTCGCGCAATATCCGCCTTTGCGCTTCATTTACGTTTAGCCGTAGCCAGATTACCCCGCGGGTCTAAATTTTACGCTGAAAACCGAAAAATTTCACGCCTTAATGTCGTAGCTGAAATTTTTCAAAAAATATATCCGTAAAGCTTCGCGCTCGGCGCGGCTAGGGCGGATGCAAAAAAATACCGCCGCGCCTGTATCGTCCCTCCCGCGCAGTAGCAGGCAGTCGCGCAGTCGTAGCCCCGCTCGTCCGTCTAGCCTTCGCGCGACGACGAGCTTTGAAGCGATCAAAATCGCAAAAATGCCCGCCGCTGCATAGATCGCAGCTTCGACAAAGCCGAATTTGATCGTCAAAAACACGCCCGCGACGTATACGAAAAGAAGCAAGAATTTTAAAATTTCTTGCAATTTCAAAAACCGTTCGTAGCTTAGAAACGGCACGCGAAACGTCCGCACGAAGCCGAGCGACGGCTCTATCAGATCGACGCATCCAAGCATAAGATCGTATTTGTCTAGCCCTCTGCGAAAGGATATTTTAAGCTCGTCAAATTCCACGCGCGCCGCCTCTTTGCTGCCGCTTCGCAGATAAAGTAACGCCAAAAACAAAAAAACGATCGTCAGGCTGGGCTTGGCTCGCTGCGAGCGTAGCGGGCTGTCCGTGTAAAACAGCTCCCCCGATCCGCCGATGTCTAAAGAGATAAAAATGCAAAAAAACGCAAGGATCGAGGCGGAGAAAATTCTATAAAATGTATCGTCGCAGATGAGGCTGAATTCGGGCTTTTGCATTAGTTTTTGTATAGCGGCGCGTCGGTGATTTTAAATCTAAATTTATTGCCCGCGCCGATAAATTTCATGAAGCTCGCTACGTCAAATCCCTGCTGCGGCGCGCTTAGCGGCGGCTTAGCAAGGATCTCGAAGCTTAGGCCTGCGTAGTTGAAAAACTTGCCGCAGCGCCGAAAGCCGTGCCTGCCGTAGAATTCTATGCGGCGCAGGCGTTGCGCGAGGTTGGGCGCGTCCTCGTGCGGCGGCTCGACGTCAAGGACGATCTGCGCGCTCGGATTTTGCGTGACGATGAGCGCGAGTAGCCTTGAGCCGATCCCCAGCCCGCGAAATTTCGCATCGATGCCGAGGTAGGCTACGTAAAAAATCCCGCCATCTTCGCCGCTTGGAATTTCACTCTCATCACGACGCGAAATCCCGCTCTCATCGTAGCACAAAATCTTTCCCTTTGCGGCATAGGATGAAATTTCTCTCTCCGTAGCGCTCGGTGAAATTTCGCCGTGCACGCTCACATTTGAAATTTTATCTGTCGCGACACCGCGGCATAGTATTTCTCCCGCACTCGCCTGCTTTAAATCGTCGTCCGCACGTTTTATATTTTCGCTCGCTAGCCATTGATCCGCGCCCGCGCCCAAAATCCCGTCACTAGCGCTTAAATCTGAAATTTCATTGCTCGTAACGTAGTTTGAAATTTCGTCGCTCGCAGTACTGAAAGATCCCGCATCGCAAGCGAATTCCACGCCGCTATGAGCTTTGGATCTTAAAATTTTATCCGCATTTAGGCGAAGCAGCGGCTGTTTGTGGTGCGAAATCGCGCGCTTGTAAGTTTGCTCGGTTCTATAGACGAAAAATCCCACCAGCTCCTCGCCGCTTAAATTTTGCGCCGCCGCGTTTGAATTTTTGCTTGCCTCCGCGCTGGGATTTTTACTTTCCAAGCTGGATTTTTCACACGTCGCATTAGATCTTTTATCTGCCGCGCCGGGGTTTTCGGAACTCAAAGAGGTTAATTCTGCCGCGCCGCAGTCGCTCGCATCGGAATTTTTACCCGCAGCATCGCGATCTTGGCTAGCTTCGCAGCAGTCCTGCTTTGCCGCGCAAAAATCTTGTTTTGGCGCGTTTAAATTTTCGCTCGCCGCGCGATGTTTATCGGCTGCGCCGCCCAGGGCGCCAAAATCCTCGAAAATCGCCGCGATTTCAAGCTGTCCTTTGCGCGACATTTTTAAGAAATTTTTTATGCTGATACGCTCGATTTCGGGGAACGCCGCGACGTTGATCGCCTCTATGCGCGCGATCAGCGCCGAATCCTCGCCGATACGCTCAAGTCTCATTTTGCCCTCCTTATCGCGATAGACCTACCACGTAAATTTAAAATTTGCCCGCCTCGCTCGCGGGAATTTCATCGCTCGGCCCTTGAAATTTCATTAAATTTCGCAAAATTTCGCCGCACCGCTCGTCTAAATTTAATCCTCGCCGTAAATTCGCTTTAAATTCCCCAGCGTCGCGCTCGCGTTTAGCAGTAGCGCATCGGTGATCGCCAGTCGCGCCATCGCGGTGGCTACGACGCTGCCGCGCACGGCGATACACGGATCATGCCGCCCGCGCAGCTCGCAGACCGCGTCCGCACCGTGCACGTCCACGCTGTGCTGCGCCATGAAAATGCTCGGAGTGGGCTTAAAATGCGTCGCAATCTCGATCGGCGCGCCGCTACTTATGCCGCCTAGGATCCCGCCTGCGTTGTTGCTCGCAAAATTTGCGCCGATCTTGCCGCCGTTGGTGCGGATCGCATTCTTGTTAGCGCGCATAAAATCGTTATTTTCGCTGCCTTTTAGCGCGCTTGCCTTCACTCCGGCGCCGATCTGCACGGCCTTTACGCCGTTTATGCCCATCAGCGCGCCCGCAAGCGCCGCATCTAGCTTGCCATACAGCGGCTCGCCGAGTCCCGCAGGCACGCCCGTGACGCGCGTTAGCACACAGCCGCCGATACTATCGCCAGCATTTTTTACGCTTAGAATTAGCTCCTTCTGCGCGCTCTCCGCAGCGGGATCGAGCGCGAAAATTTCGCTGTTTTGCGCAAAGTCGAAGTCTAAATTCGCGGCGTAAATTTCGCCCACGCCGTAAATTCCGCTTTCTACGGAAATTTTAAAGTGATTTAGCAGGATTTGCGCAAACGCCCCCGCAGCCACGCGCACGGCGGTTTCGCGCGCGCTTGCTCGCCCGCCGCCTCGGTAATCGCGCAGTCCGTATTTGGCAAAATACGAAAAATCGGCGTGTGCGGGGCGGAAAATATCTTTGAGATCTTCGTAGTCCTTTGAGTGCTGGTTTGCGTTGCGGATGATAAATCCGATCGGCGTGCCGGTGCTGCGTCCGTCAAAAATCCCGCTTAAAATTTCGACCTCGTCGGCTTCTTTGCGCGGCGTAGCGTATTTGCCGCCCGGCTTGCGGCGGTCAAGCTCGCTTTGGATATTTGAAATCTCGATCTCCACGCCTGCCGGAAAGCCGTCCAAAACGCCGCCGATCGCCGCGCCGTGGCTCTCGCCGAAGGTGCTAAGGCGCAATCTCTCGCCGAAGGTGTTCATAGCGCGTCTCCTTGATCGCCGCTGCTTTGTTTATCCGTATCACGCCCGCTTCGCTCGGCGTTTTTGTTTCGCTCATTGCTTCTTTTAGCGCTTGGCGTGCCGCCTCGATTATTATGCTCGCTCTTTGTGCTGCTTCGCGCCCGTCCGCTGCCGCCTTGTGAGCCTTTTTTGCCGTCCTGTGCGCGGCTTGCGCCGTTTTGTGCGTCGCTAGCGCATGCTGCTTGCTCGCCACTTGTTGCGCTAGTGCCGTGCGAGGCACCATTTTGTAAAAGCTCTATCGCGATTTGCGCGCATTTTTGCTCGGCTTCTTTTTTGCTAGCTCCCACGGCGGATGAGAGCCGCTTGCCGCTTACGAGCGCCGCCATTTCGAAGCTTTTTTTGTGATCGGGGCCGCTCGAGCCTAAAAGGACGTATTCGGGCGTGACGCCGAATTTTGCCTGAGTGAGCTCTTGCAGCGCGGTTTTGTAGTCTTTAACGAGCTCGTTAAAGCTGATGCGCGGATAGAGGATTTCTAAGATTGCAGTCGCGATGCGGGCGGTATTTTGCAGCCCGCTCTCAAGATAGACGGCGCCCATTATCGCCTCAAAGGCGTCCGAAAGCAGCGATGGTTTCTCGCGCCCGCCGTTGCGCTCCTCGGACAGCGACATATTCAGGTTCTCGCCGATGCCCAAAAATTTTGCAAATTTAGAAAAGCTGCTTTCGTTCACGAGTGCGGCGCGCAGCTTGCTCAGATCGCCCTCGTCGCTGCTAAATTTTTTGAAAAGATACTCGCCCACGATCAGATCCATCACCGCATCGCCTAAAAATTCCAGCCTCTCGTTGTTATGCCCGTTTTTGGCGCTTTTGTGCGTAAGAGCGATTTTGAGGTGGGTTAAATTTTTAAATTTATAGCCCAGTTTTTCTTGTAGTTTTTCTAAATTTTGCATCTTTGCCCTTTATTATAAAATTTTACGAAATCCGCGGCGGCTCGCATGCAAACGGCATCCAGTGCGAACAAAACCTACGCAAGCGAAACGAACGAGCACAAGCACAGCCCGCGCTAAATTCGTATTAACGCCGAATGAAACGCGCTATCGCCGATCTGCGACGAATAAAATTAAACGTAGCCCGCCAATTCTAACGCAAACCGCGCCAAAGCTCGCCTGCCGCAAACGAAATCTACACTAAAAACAGACCCGCCGAGAATATAAGTCGCACTAAAGCCTGCTCGCTGCTAACGAAATCTCCGCCGAAGCTCGTCCGCTCATAGACCCAATCCACGCACAAATAAGTGCGAGCTTGCGCGAACGACGCAAATGAATAGAGCGCACCGAAGCTCGATTGAGTGAACGAATGCGCTAAAACCGGCTTCGGGCGATAAAATTTACGCCGAAGCGGCTCTGCGTGCAAAGCAAACGCGGGTAAATCTATGCTTAATCCGCGCAACCGCAAGCTTCGCCGCAGAATTTTAGCCCTTTATCGCTTCCGCCGCCGCGCGAGCCATAGCGTCGCACTCCTCGTTTTGCGGATGACCCGCATGCCCCTTGACCCAAGAGGCCTTGATCTCGTGAGGCGCCGCCGCCGCAAGGTATCTGCGCCACAGATCCGCGTTTTTTTTGCCCTTAAAATCGGTAATGACCCACTTTGCGAGCCAGGAATTTATCGCTTTAACGACATATTCGCTATCGGTAAAAAGCTCGACGCGGCAGGGCTGCTTAAGCGCGCTCAGCCCCATTATAGCGGCTGTTAGCTCCATTTGATTATTTGTCGTCATCGCCTCTGCGCCGCTTGCCTTTTTTACCGCGTCGCCGTATTGCAGTATGTAAGCCCAGCCGCCCGCTCCAGGGTTTCCGAGGCAGCTGCCGTCGCTAAAAAGTTTGACCGATTTCACCGGTTTTCTCCGAAATTTGCGCTCTAATCTCCATGCTACCTAGCTCGTAGCAGACCGGGCAGCGGTGCGAAAAAAGCCCCACCGAGCTTTTGCACTTCGCGCAGGTGTAGCTAAAGCTAAGCCCAGCGTCCTCAAAGCCCGCGTCTTTCATAGCCATAAGCGCGTTGATCTCAAAAATTTTACTCGCGCTCTGCGGCTTTTGATCGCTTTTTCCAAGCGCGTAAAAAAGCGCGTTGTACTCCGCATCCTGCGTATTTACCGCTGCAGGGAAATCATAGATCAGATCGATCGCCTGCTCGATCGGCGGGAAGCGATCGAAACCCTCCATAGGCTCTTTGTTTTTGATAAAAAGCTCCATGCAGAACCGCCCTGCGCCTTTGAAATTTAGCTTTGAAATTTTAGCGATCTTTTTATTAAACGGCGTATTGGCGTCGTTTGCGATAATCTGGGCGCGCTCGAACTGGCTTTGAGCATATACTTCGGCGTCCTGTTCGCGTAGCGCGTCAAGCACCTCAAGCGCCTTATTAAAGCGCTTCAGCCGCTCATAAATCACCGTAAGATGCGTAAGGGCCTCTTTGTTTCTCGGGCGCAGCTTCAGTGCCTGTAAAAACACCTCCTCGGCGCGTCCCAAAAAGCCCGCTTTGAAATATACGATACCGAGATTGGTAAGGATAAACTCCCTCTGCACGCCGCCGCTAGCCTTGCCTAGCGCGATTAGATAAATTTCTATTGCGCGCTCGAAGTCGCCGCTTTTTACGAAAGAGCTAGCTAAAATTCCAAGCGTAGGGATATCTATTTGCGGGCTTGCCAAAAGCTGTCTGTGCTCGGTGCTAAGCGCGTCTAAGGTGTCGAATTTTTTGATGAAATTCTCTAGGCTCTGCCTCTCGTTTTTTTTAGAAAAAACTCCCCAAATGTAGCTTAGAATCGACACTAGCAAGATTATGCTTATCAGCATGATAAGCCCGAAAATCGGGTCGCGATCGTCTAAGAAAAAATTATCCAAATCAAACCTCGTCGCAAAAATAAAGGGCAATTATAGCAAAGTGCGGGTATAATTTCGCTTATGATTAAAAACGAAAGCATAGAAAATCTGCTGGCCACCGTAGATATCGTAGATGTCGTAGAAAAATATGTCCCGCTTAAGCGCAGCGGCGCAAATTTCGTAGGCGTCTGCCCCTTCCACGACGATTCGCACCCGAGCATGAGCGTGAGTTCCAAACTTGGAATTTTTCACTGCTTTTCATGCAAAGCGGGCGGCAACGCAATTAAATTTATCCAAGATTACGAAAAGATAAGCTTCCCGGAAGCGGTCGAAAAGCTTGCGGGGATGTATAATTTCGCGCTGCAATACACCGGCGCCAAAGTCCAGGAGCGCAGCGAAGAGAAGAAGGTGCTCGGGATTTTAAACGCCTATTACCAAAGCTACCTTTATCAAAATCCTGTCGCCGTGAAGTACCTGCACGATCGCGGACTGAGCGATCAAAGCATTCGCAAATTCGGCCTTGGCTACGCGGGGGCTAGTGCGCAGACGATCAGGGTTTTGCAAAACGAAGAAATTCCGCCGCAAGACGCGCTAAATGCGGGCGCGGTGAAGCAAAACGAGCGCGGGCTTTATGCTAGCTTCATCGAGCGGATTACCTTTCCGATCTACAATCACGCGAGCAAGCTTGTGGGCTTCGGCGGTCGTACGATAAGCGATAACCCCGCCAAATACGTCAATTCGCCGCAGTGCGCGCTGTTTGATAAATCTAAAATTTTCTACGCGTTTGACCTTGCGAAAAAAAGCGCGATCGCTAAAAAAACCCTCATCATCACCGAGGGCTACATGGACGTTATCATGCTTCATCAAGCGGGCATCGATAACGCCGTAGCGGTGCTCGGCACGGCGCTGACGCCTGCTCATCTGCCGCTTATAAAGCGCGCGGAGCTTAACGTCGTGCTTAGCTTCGACGGCGACGCTGCGGGCATCAATGCGGCGATAAAATCGGCGCGGCTTTTGTGCCTGAATAAGATCGACTCAAGCGTCGCTATAATCGGCGGCGGCGCCGATCCTGCGGATATGATCGCGGCGGGCAAGGTACGCGAGCTAGAGCAAATTTATGCTAGCGGCATGGAAAGTGGGGAGTTTCTGATCCGAAGAATCGCTAAAAAATACGACCTCGCCCGCCCCGTGCAAAAAGAAGCGGCGCTAAATGAGATCAAAGAATTTACCGCAGCGCTCGGCCCCGTGCTCGCCGAGTCCTATCAGAGTTTAGTGGCGCAAATTTTAAACGTCTCGCCGGGCTCGTTCAATCTCGCTGACGGCGGTAAAAATTTCGGCGTGGGCTTTGAGGGGCGAAATTTTAACGAGGGCGGGAGCTTCAGCTCTCGCGATTTCGGCTCTCACGAAGGGCGCGGCGCAGACGGCAGGGGCGGTGCGAGCGGGAGCTTAAGCGGCGGAAATTTTGATCGCGCGCAAAACACGGCGCGCTATGAAAGCTCTGCGCCGCCTGCGGCTTCGGCGAGGCTCGGGCGGACGCTACTGCGCCGCAAGGAGATCGCGGAGCTTCAGATCATAAAATCGATGCTGCTTGATGGCGAGATGGCACAGCTCGGGCTCGGCTGCTTGGAGCGGCGCGATTTTCGCATGCACGGCGATATTTTTGAGGCGTTTTTGGCTTTCGCTCGCAGCGGCGGAAATTTTAAAAATTTCATCGCGGGCGAGGACGGCAATGTAGACAGCGCCTCCGAAAATTTTACCGCGGGCGGCGCGGGAGAAAATTTTATCCGTAGAGAGAGCGCAAATTTAAAAAGCGGCGAGAATTCTAGCGAGCAAAATTTTGACGGGCAAGCTTCCGCAGGCGCCGTAAATTTAAAAGGCTCCTCCGCGCAGCAGGGCGCAAACGGCGGCGAGAAGCAAGAAGTAAACAACGTCGCGAAGCAGGGCGAGAGGGAGGCCGCAGCTCAAAATATTCAAAGCGCTCAAAGCTTCCAAAATGCTCAAAACGCCGAAACTGAAGCCCGCGAAAATCTGCGCGCGCTTGCGCTGGACGATGAAATTTTGCCGATCGGCGGCGCAGCGCTTTTTAACGACGCGTGCAAAATTTTACGCCGCAACGCCCTGCAAGATCTGATGCAAAAGCTCAAAAACTCCGACGCGCCCGACAAGATCGAGCGGATCTTAGAGTATCAAAAAAAGATCAATCAACTCAAGTAAAGGAACGAAATGAAGGCATTGGCGCTCTTTAGCGGCGGGCTTGACTCTATGCTCGCGGTCAAACTTATCGTCTCGCAAGGCATCGAGGTGCTCGCGCTGAATATGGATATCGGATTTGGCGGCAAGGACGATAAGAGCGAGATCATGCGCCGCAGAGCCGCAGCTGCGGGGGCGGATTTTAAAATCGTCGATATCAGAAGCGAATATCTGCGGCAGGTGCTTTTCGAGCCCAAATACGGCTACGGCAAGCACTTCAACCCCTGCATCGACTGCCACGGATATATGTTTAAGACCGCGCTTGCGATGCTGCAAAGCGAAGAGGCGAGCTTCATCATCACTGGCGAGGTGCTCGGACAGCGCCCGATGAGCCAGCGCGCGCAGGCTCTAGCTCAGGTCGGCGGGCTTAGCGGCGATGAGGAGGGGCTGATCCTGCGTCCGATGTGCGCGAAGCTGCTGCCGCCCACGACGCCCGAGATCAAGGGCTGGGTCGATAGGGGCGCGCTGCTTGACATCAGCGGGCGCGGGCGGGCTAGACAGATGCAGCTCGCGGCGGAGTTTGGCTTTGAGGACTATGAAACGCCGGCGGGAGGCTGTTTGCTAACCGTGCAGAGCTTCAGCGAGCGGATCAAGGATGCGGTAAAATTTGAAAAGATCGAAACGCCCGCGGATGCTGAAATTTTAAAATTCGGACGCCATCTGCGCTTGCCTGAGGGCGCCAAGCTCATAATCGGGCGGGATGAGAGCGACAACAAAAAGCTTGCCGCCGTGCAAAATCCGAAATTTAGCGAGATAAAATTTAAAGATGACGTCGTGGGCGCGCTAAGCCTGCTAAGTAGGGGCGCGAGCGAGGCGGATAGAGAGCTTGCGGCAAGGCTGGCGCTAACATACGCCAAAACAGACGCCGCGCGCAGCTACGCCCTGCTCTTAGAGGGCAGCGAGCTGAGCGCAAGCCCATTTGAGAGCAAGGATGTCGCCCGCGAGTATTTTGTATGATAAGCCATGTCAATAAATATAGGGATTGGAGTGCAATATGAAGCTTGAACGTTTTCCCGGTATAAATATTATAATTGAAGAAAAACGTGTTGTTTTTGAATTAAAAATTAAAAACCAAAAATCTGTATATATGTGCCACCCATTTACAAATAACACTGGAGATATTGCGTTTGTTGATAGCATAAAATTCTTAGAATTATGGCGTAATAGTAAAATTGATGTAGATAAAGAAATAAGCAATAAAACGGAAGATGGTTGGCGAAACGATTACAAATATAGTTGGGCAGAAGAGGGCTTTAAACAGGGTCTTGGTAATCCTGTGCCATTGGCTAGAGTTTGTTGTTATTCTGATGAGTATTATGTACCAATAAAAGCAAGATGTATTCCGTTTTTTAAAAGGAATATGTGAAAGAAACAAAATACGCTTGTTCATTTTCTGACGGAATAACACGTGCTATTTGGCTGCTTTCTAATGGAGTGAAATCATTTCCAGTACATTTAAGCTCTTCCGATGAGACAAAAATATTGGCAAAATTTGCAGGTATTACAGAAAATTCTTATTATATAAAGATAGAAATTCAAAGTGAACTGAATTTATGGGATAAGAAATGATATATAAAATTTTAGTCATAAATTTATGGAATTTTAGTTAAAATCCTTTCATCAAAATTTCGCGTAAAAGCTCTGCGAAAATGTCAAATTTAGGAGAATTCTTGAAGCTTCAAATGTCCTTGATGTCGGTTGCCTGCGTCGTAATCATCCTGGCTGGTCTTAAAGCCGCGCAGGCTATCGTCGTGCCATTTTTGCTAGCTATTTTCATCACGGTGCTCGTCTCGCCGCTGGTGCTTTATGTCCAAAAGATCCGCGTCGGGCGCGTTTTTAGCTTCCTCATCATCACTTTCGCTTTCGTGGCGATTATAGTGTTTTTCGGTGCGGTCATCTTTGATGCGATCAAGGAATTTTCAGCGCGCCTGCCCGAGCTTCAAGCAAAATTTGAAGAGGTGCTAGGAGGCGTGAGTGCGAAGCTCTCTCGATTCGGCATAGAGCTTAACGCCGCAAGCCTAGGCATCGATCCGAGCGAAGCCGCCGCGCAGCTATCTGCACTACTGCGCAAAACAGGCTCAATAGTTTCGACGGGATTTTTCATTTTTATAATGGTTTCATTTATGGTCTTTGAAAGCTCCGTGATCGACGAAAAAATCCGCTATTTTTCGCAAAGTAGCCGCGCTACGCACACTTTCGTGAAGAAATTTGCCTCCAGCCTCAAAAAATATCTACTAATCAAAACTATCGCTTCAGCTTGCACCGGTGCGCTCATCGGGCTCGGGCTGTGGGCTCTTGGTGTTCCATATGCCGCGCTGTGGGGGATTTTGGCTTTCGTGCTAAATTTCATCCCCACCATTGGCTCGATCGTAGCGGTCTTTCCGACGCTTTTCGTGACGCTAGCTACGATGGATATAAGCTCCAGCATCTGGACTATCGCAATCTATTTGGTCGTAAACGTAGCGATCGGGAATATCATCGAGCCGCGATTTTTAGGGCAAGGGCTCGGGCTCTCAACGATTAGCGTGCTTGCGGGGCTGCTGCTGTGGGGCTTTGTGCTTGGTATCGGCGGGCTATTTTTGGCTGTGCCGCTTACGATGAGCTTGCAAATCGCGCTTGCCTCAAATGACAAAACACGCTTCATCGCGACTCTATTAAGCAACAAGGTCGAAAGATAAAGCGAAATTCCGCGAAATTTTAAAATTCAATAAATTCTAGCTTGAGCGCGCTCAAGAGTATTTTTGTCTCTTTTAGATAAAATCCGCTCAAAGGATCAAATATGACTAGCGAAAAATTTATTTACGAAGTAAACACGGTGACGAAATTTATCCAAATTTACTGCGATGGCAAGCATGTGGATGCGCCTAAAAGAGATGGTGCCGTGCTTCATGACTACAAAGACGATAAGGGGCTAGTGCAGACGCACTTTCATCTCTGTAGCGACTGCGAGCGGATGCTGCGTTACGCCTATGCGCGCCTGCGCGTCTGCCCGCATACCGAAAAGCCGCGTTGTCACCACTGCCCACATCCGTGCTACGAGCGTGAAATGTGGGTAAATATGGCTAAGATGATGAAATATAGTGGCATGAAGCTAGGACTTACAAAGATCAAAAAGCTTTTTTCGTTAAAAAAAAGCTAATTTGTGCGGGCAATTTAGTTAAAGTTTGCGGGTAAAATTTATCTCTGCAAGCTCGCTTCATCTTTATGCAAAAAAGTATAAAAAAGCAGCGTGAGAACAAGCACAAAAAGATATAAAAATCAATCAAAATGCTAAATTTTAGTGCGTAAAATTCTGCCTCGCAAACACAAATCCTCCGCAATCCTTGATAATAAATAATTAAATTTGAGTTTATAGTTTTAAGTTAGAATTGTGCCCAATCAAAGGAGAAAATATGAAGGTCATTACCATCGCGGTCGTTAACGGCAGGGTCGTAAACGAAAAGGAATTAATCGCGTCTATCGCCGATTATGACGATTTTACCGCGGTTGCCGAACAACTCCGCAAAGGGCTGAAATCGAGATATTTTACATCTAGAGAGCATGCGAGGATCTACAAAAAAATCAGCGTCGAGACGGGCTTTAGGCGCGTGCGATTCGACTACAAACCGTATAAAGATAAAATTTCAAATCTTATTGCCGAGGGCTACACCGTCAAGGCGATCCTAAAAAAGATCGGCGAGGAGGACGAAGTATTTAAAAGCGCCGTCACAGCCGCAGGGCTTACGCACTTCATCTCCGTGACGTTCAAAGATGAAAAAACAAGACTTCGCGCAACCGCCAAAAAAAGCGAGGATTTCTTATACGCATATCGCTTCGAGATCAAGAAAATGCATTTCCAAGGCGTTAGCAATAAAGAAATTTTAAAATATATGAAAGCTCATTACGAAAAGGATTTTGCCAAAGTAAGCGAGCGCGATCTGGCAACTTTTATCGAGGCAAACGCAGTGCTGGATACCGACCGCAAACTCTCGCTGTATAAAAAGCCGAGCCTTTACGATCCGCATTTTAGCGAGATTATGAAGCTTTACGCAAGCGGTATGCGAGTCTATGATATCTGGAAGACGCTTAAAGCCAAATACCCCGAGTTAGCCAAGCTTCAGGCGCCGAGCCTTTATCAATTCATCGCAAACAACGCCCTTGGCAAAGCCAAATATATGCAAAAAGACTGATATGCCCGTGCTTTTTGTAAATTTTACTTTCAAATTTAAAATTTCGCCACGATAAAATCGATGAAAGCCGGTGAAATTTCTATGAAAACCTGCGTCATTCTCTGCGGCGGTAAAAGCTCGCGTTTCGGCAGCGATAAAACGCTGTTTCCATTCCGCGGGCATCCCAGCATGACGCACTTTCTTTTTTCGCGCTTAAACCGCGAGTTTGAGCGGGTTTTTGCCTGCGCCAAAAGCTCTAAATTTAGTCCGCCGCTTCCTATGATTTATGATGAATTTGAGGAATTTTCGCCGATGGGCGCGCTGTATTCGGCGCTAAAGCCATTTAGCGGCGAGCGCATTTTTATCATCCCAGCCGACATGCCCTTTGTAGAAATTTCCACCATTCGCGCTCTTAGCGAGCAAGAGGGGCAAATTTGCGTAGCGGGCGACGAGGCGCACAGACATAGCTTGTGCGGCTTTTTTGACGCAGCTCTCGCGCCGCGCGCGCTTGAGCTCTACCGCGCAGGAGAGCATAAGATCGGCGCGCTCATCGGATCTGCAAATTCCAAAGTGCTAAATTTCAAAAACAAAGAGCAGTTTTTAAATATAAATTATCAAAACGATTTAAAGGGCGTAGATGAAATTTAAAGCTTTAGCGCTCGCGCTTTGCGCCCTAAGCCTAGCCGCACAAGATCTGACCGAGCTGTACGCAAAGGCCGGCGAATACGAAGCCAAAGGCGATTACAAAAACGCGATGATCTATTACAAAAAGATCGCCGCGGCAAGTCTAGCGGATAAAGGCGATAAACCGCGCCGAAAAGTCGCAGAAAATTCTACCTCGTCCGCAGAAAACCGCGCTTCGCACGATGACACTACCGTTTTACGCCCCGCTGCGGCGCAAAATTCCCTCGCACAAAATTCTGCCATGGCAAGATCCAGCGCGCTAAATTCCGCTGCATCAAATTTCGCAGACGCAGGCTCGGCTGAGTCAGGCTCTGCGCCAAATTTAGTATCATCTAATTCCAACTCGATCTCGCAAAATTCCGCTGCACTAAATTCCGCGCCTCAAAGCGAGCAAAATGGCCAAAATTTTGGATTTTTGGGGCTTAAATACTACGAGCCGATCTATATGCTCTTTACCCACGATTTCAGCAAAAAACCCGATCGTAAGGCGGATGAGCTGCATTTTGAGTTTAGCTTCGAGCGCCCGATCACCTACGACGCGCTGGGGTTTGGAGAGAAAATTTCATTCGCTTACGCGCAAAATTCCTGGTGGCAGATCACGCAGGATAGCGCGCCTTTCCGCGAGAGCAACTATCGTCCCGAGCTATACGTTAGCGCGCCGGTGCCGTTTGCGGACGAGCTAAAGATAGGCGCCATGCACGAATCAAACGGCAAGGGCGGCGAGGAATCGCGCTCGTGGAATAGGCTCTACGCGCAAAGCACGTGGAGTGCGGACGGATTTTCGATCACCCCCAGAGTGTGGTATGCGTTTTGGCTGGACCGCACGAACGAGGACATCGCGGATTATATGGGCTACGGCGATCTGCGCGCGTCATACACCTTCGGCAAGCAGCGACTTAGCGCTCTGTGGCGAAATAACCTGCATTTTGACGGCAGTAACCGCGGCGCGATCGAGCTAAACTATAGCTTTCCGATCTTTAACAGCGGATTTTACGGCTATCTGCGTTACTTCAACGGCTACGGTGAAAGCCTCGCGGATTATAAACGCAGCGTCAATAAGATCGGCATCGGGCTTTCTTTCGTAGAATTTTAAAAGGCGAGCTTAGATTAAAAACTTGAAATTCTGCGGCTAAATTTAGTTTGCGGCGGGTAAATTTGCTAATCCTACGAAGTATCACGATAAAATTTGCTTTTGAAATTTTATCTATTAAATTCTATTCTACGGCAAGAGCGCGGAATTTACTTAGGGCTATTACTCGAGCAAATTTATCCGCTACATAGATATGGCGGATGGAATTCTACCCTCGCCGTTCCTTTAGGATCTGTTACAACATAGGATGAGTGCATTTGCATAAGATTGGGTTTTAAAAAAATCCGGTCTTTCCGCTTCCTGAGCCTCCCACTATAAGTATATTTTTGTTCCTTGCATATTTTTAGGGTTTTTAGGTCTACCATTCATGGCAGGTCTTTCTGTATCGGTTAAAAGTATGTTGTTTTCAAACTTTTCATCTACATAAGACTCTATTCTTTTGAGTTTCTCCAGAGAACGTTTTGTCAAGTACCTTTTTATGTTTATGGACGATTTTTTGAAAATTAAGCAACAAAAAACAGCAAACCTTTGTGATTTACTGTTTCTAAAATTGTTCTATTCGATTAGACAAACTGGAATTTGCATTACTCGTAGTCAATCCGCTCGATTTTGAAGATTACCGGCCTTGTTCCATCTGAACAGCAGGCGATCATCTCGTTCTCCCGTTCCATCCACCCCTTCATGATGGAGCCGCCCTGCAACCCGGTATAGACGTACCGACTGATGGCATCCCAAAGCTCTGAGCAATGTGGCATCTGGGGGCCGCCTGCCACGGTGTCGGGATCGGCATCCGTGTGAATGAGTGTGTTCAGGCCACAGTGCCAGAAATCATCTCGCCCATCATCCCTGTCGAACTCGAACACATCACCCACGTTATAGCAGGGACATGCGCCGGAATTCGGATCGGCACAGTACTGCTGCTGCAATTCCGGGTAGAGCTTCTTATCGATAACTGTTAATCTGACTTTGTGCTTCATAGCCTTTTCCTCCTGCAAATTCTAATTTGTTTCACTCGACATTTATAATATAGCATATTTTTACTTAGTTTTACAGCCCTAACTCTTGCTTCTTTACCTATGTTAGTCCTCTGTTTTCTTTTAATAATTTCTCTATACAGCTTCTAACGCTTTCAGCCTGTTCCACTTCTTCTCGTATATCTATAATTTGAGAATATAGGTTGTCTTTTGCTTTCTTCAAAGCGCCTATTTCTGATTTCCATTTGGATATATTTAGGGTCTTGCTTTCTCCTGAATTCTCTTTCAGATATTTCCTTGCTCTTTCAAATAAAATAATCTCTGCCATATGTTCGTTATAAAAATCTTCTTGTTTACTTTTCTTTGAGCTATGGTTATTTTCCGAGTAATGTATCTCTGCATAGGCTGATGAGACAAGGACTCTATCTTTGGTTAATATATCTGCTATCTGTGTCACTCCATATCCCTCTATTACAAGCCTGCTCATATCTTTTACTATCACGGTAGAAACCTTGTTTTCTCCTACTGCTTTTATCATCTTTTGAAATCTCTCTCTATCAAAGGTTGTTCCGCTTACTCCATCATCGGTATAGTGATAGATATTTACAAAGCCGTTGCTTTTTGTATAGCTTTCAAGTAGCTACTTTTGATTTGTAATGGAGTTACTTTCTCCTTGCATTTCATCATCACGACTTAAATGCTCGTAAAGGGCTATTTGTCCTGTTCTTTTCGTATTTGACATGAGAATTACCTCCTTTCCAAGTTTTTATTATTTTCTCTGTCCTTATGAGGTTAATCCTTTTCTCGCCGTGTCCGCATAAATTTCGCACACCGATCAAACGACGCGGAATTTTATCCGCACAAAATATAAAATTCGCAGCTTTTTACTCTACGCCGCTAAATTTTAAAAAGCAAAATTTAGCGATGCAAATCGCCTTAAATTTTGTGGACGAAGTTTCGCCTACCGTACCGAATCCCTGCAGGTAGAATTTCTTAGAAATTAATATTCTTTTAGCTAGAATTATGGATTAAATTTCATCAAAGGATCAAGAAATGGCACAAATTCAAGAGGCCGAACTCATCTGGAAAGACGGCAAACTAATCCCATGGGCGGAGGCTACTACTCACGTTTTGACGCACTCTTTGCACTACGGAAACGCCGTATTTGAGGGCGTACGCGCTTATAAGACCGACAAAGGCTACGCGATTTTTCGCCTGGACGAGCACACTCGCAGACTTGAAATTTCGGCAAAACTCTGCCTGATCAAGCTTCCGTTTAGCTTCGAGCAGCTTCGTCAGGCCCAGATCGACGTCGTCGCAAAAAACCGCTTCGATCAGACCGTATATATCCGCCCGCTAGCATATTTCGGCTACGGTTCGATGGGCGTTTCGTCTACGAACTGTCCGGTAAACGTCATCGTCGCAGCGTGGCAATGGGGCGCATATATGGGCGAAGAGGCGCTACGCAAAGGGATCAAAGCTAAAATTTCATCGTGGATGAAGCCGGCACAATTTTCGATGATGGCAAAAGCCAAAGCGAGTGCGAATTATTTCAACTCGCAGATGGCAAATTTTGAGGCGGTCGATGCGGGATACGATGAGGCGATACTGCTTGATCCGCAGGGCTTCGTCGCGGAGGGCCCCGGCGAGTGTCTATTTATCGTAAAAGAGGGCGTCATCATCACTCCGCCGAACGACACCAGCCTAGAGAGCATTACTCAAAATTCAGTCATAAAAATCGCGCGCAGCCTGGGCTACGAAGTCCGCAGAGAGCGCATCGCTCGCGATCAGCTCTATGCCGCGGACGAGGCATTTTTTACCGGTACTGCCGCGGAGGTCACGTCGATTAGTAACATCGACGGTAGGATCATCGGCAAGGGCGAGATGGGCGAAATCACGAGCCGCTTGCAAAAGGCGTATTTCGCCGTCGTCACGGGCAAAGACCCAAAATTTGAGCACTGGCTCACTTACGTTAAATAAGGACGCGCATGCCTGCGGATTTGAATGATTATTTTAATAAGAAAAATAGCGACAAAAAAGGCGGGAATTTAAATTTTAAAATTCCTAATTTCGGAGGGATGGGCAAGTTTAGCGGCGTGCTTTACGTGATAATCGCGCTAATCGCGCTGCTCGTGATCTCAAAACCCTTCGTCACGATCCAATCCGGCGAAGTGGGGATCAAGTCAAATTTAGGCAAATACGATCCGACGCCTCTTGGCGCGGGACTTCACTTTTTCGTGCCGTTCATACAAGACGTATTCGTCGTAGATACTCGCACACGTATCATAAACTATACCAGCAGCGAAGATATGAGCGCGGGTATCGCTACTAAAAGCGGCACCGCGGGCGGCATCATTAGTAAAAACTCGCTTTCGGTGCTAGACTCGCGAAATTTGCCCGTCAGCATCGACATCACCGTGCAATACAGGCTCAATGAAGCCACGGCGCCCAACACGATCGCCGAGTGGGGCTTTTTATGGGAGGATAAGATCATCGATCCGCGCGTAAAGGACGTCGTGCGTAGCGTCATCGGCAACTATGCCGCCGAAGAGCTGCCTACCAAACGCGACGAGATCGCTAGAGCTATCGACGACGGCATCCGCAAAAATATCGAAGCACTGCCGAATTCGCCAGTGGATCTGCTAGCCGTGCAGCTTCGCGAGATCATCCTGCCGGCGAAGGTAAAGGAGCAGATCGAGCGCGTACAGATCGCCAAACAGGAGGCTGAGCGCACCAAATACGAGGTCGAGCGCGCAAATCAAGAGGCACTTAAAAAGGCTGCTCTTGCCAAAGGTAACGCAGACGCCGTCAAAATCGAGGCTCAAGGTCGCGCCGATGCCGCCAAGATCGAAGCCGACGCGCAAGCCTACGCCAACAAAGAGATCGCAAAGAGCTTGGATGCAAATCTTTTAAGCCTTAAGCAGATCGAGACGCAGGCTAAATTTAACGAGGCGTTGCGCGAAAACGGCGACGCGAAAATTTTCCTAACGCCGGGCGGCGCGGTGCCTAATATCTGGGTCGATACGAAAGATAAGGCGAAGCAAAGCGCCATCGAGCGGGAAAATTAAAATTTCAGGCGGTTATACGCCCGGATTTCGCGAGATAAATTTAATAGCGAATTGCTCCGGGCGCATAAGCTTAACTCGCGATTTCGCAAGTTAATCTTAGCGGCGAACTCGAAAGCTCGTGACGAGTAGAACTCGCGCTCGTCGCGGCTTAAGCCTAGCGGTCGCTTAAAATTTAGCCGCCAGGTTTACTCTTTAAATTTACAAGGCTCACCGCTTCGTAAATTTTATAACTCAAATTCCGCGTGCGGCGGCTAAATTTAAGGCGCTCGACTTCGCAAATTAAGGATCAAAGATGAAGGTAGATTGGCAAAAACTGGGCGGACTACTCCCCGTGATCGCGCAGGACGCGGGCGACGGCGCGGTTTTAATGCTCGCGTATATGAACGAAGAGGCGCTAAGCCTGACGCTGCAAACGGGCTACGCGCACTACTTTTCGCGCAGCAAGGGGCGCATCTGGAAAAAGGGGGAAGAGAGCGGTCACGTTCAGCTCGTAAAATCCGCCTTTTTGGACTGCGACAACGACGCGCTGCTGCTTAAAGTCGAGCAATGCGGCGGATCCGCCTGCCACACGGGCGCACGAAGCTGTTTTTTCAAAGAGATTTCGCTGCAAAAAGACGATGAAAATTTCGAGAGTTTGAACGCTTGCGGCGCGATAAATTTCGCAGAGCACGGCTCTGCAGCCTCTCTCGCGCAGAAAAATTCCGCGAATTCCCGCGCAGGGCAAAATTTCGCTTCCTGCGACGGCTCGCAAAATTTAGCGCCCAAAAATTCTACCGATTCCTGCGGTAAGCAAAATTCTGTAATGCAAAGCCCCACTGCAACGAATTCCGCGTTCACAAATTCCGCCGCAGAGCGCAGCGAGCAAAATTTATACGCCTCCTTGCAAAATTCCACGCTCGAAAACTCCGCAGAAAAAAACCCGTACGGCATTTTGGACGAAATTTATCACGTCTGCTTGGATCGCAAGCTAAACGGCGAGTCCGCGCTCTCCTACGTCGCCTCGCTCTACGCGAAGGGCGAAAACGCCTATCTCAAAAAGATCGCCGAGGAGGCGTGCGAGTTTGCGCTGGCGTGCAAGGATCTGTCGCGCAGCGAGCTTTACGCAGACGTCGCGCGCGAGGGCTTCGGCGAGCATAAAGCGGGAGAGCCGCGATACGACGTGATTTACGAGGGAGCCGATCTTTTATTTCACCTTCTGCTGGCACTTGCGGCGCACAATATCCACCCGGACGCCCTACTTGACGAGCTAGCACGCAGGCAAGGGCAAAGCGGCATCGAAGAAAAGCGGCGTCGCGAAAAATGATGCGTAAAATTTAATTGCGAAGGCGCCATGCCCGCTCGCCCGCCTTGCGCGGCGAGCTAAATTTAAAAAACGTTGCCGAAATTCTACGCCGAATTTCAACGACGAAAGTATATTTCAACCTCGCTATTGCCGCAAAATTTAATCGCGCTGCACGAGCAAATCTGCGCGTAAATTTCAGCGCCTTGCGCAGATCGTAAAATTTCACTAAAATTTTAAAATCAAATTTAAGGGAGAAGCGATGAAACCGATCACGATGCAGGAGGCTTTGGACGCGGTTGGCGAGCGCTACTGCAAAGGCCATCACTACGAAAGCGTAGCACTCACCGATGAGATGGTGCGCCGCATCTGCGAGGTAAAAAGCCTCGTAAATATGGGCTTTATAGCTACAGCAATTACGGATGCGGCACTACAGCATATAGCCACGCTGCCGAAGCTTGCGTATCTATTTTTGCAAGATAGCGATAAGATAAGCGGCAAGGGGTTTAGATATTTTGCGGGGCACGCTAAGATTGAGCACATCGGTATAGAAAATGTCAGCATCACGGATGAGGGGCTAAAAGCGATCGTGCAAATCCCAAAGCTAAAATCGCTGCGCCTGGTCAATTCACGCGTGAGCTTTGCAGGGCTATTAGCTGCGGCGGATACCAAAATCCAGTTTTATCTAGACGGCGGGCGCTTTAGCAAAGAGCAGATCGCGGAATTCGAGCAGGCGCAAAGAGACGCCGCAAAGAGCAAAAAGAAGCTTGATCCAGATGACCTGGCGGCGGCGCGGAGTGTGCTTTTAGAATTTTTCGCGGCGATGAGCGAGTGGGAGAAATTTGCCACATCGCGAATCGATGATCTGGACGACGGCGAGGTGCAGCGCAGGTGTGAGGAGCTCTTTGCTCGCTACTGCACGCCCGTTAGGCGCAGCGGCTTCCGCCCCAAGGGCATCTCATTTTCGATGATGGAAGGCGGCACCTACGGCGGGTACGAGCTAACGGACGCCGAATGCGAGAGTAAAAATAAAATTTACATCTACGCCAAGGACGAACACGGCTTTGCGCGCCGCTTCCTGCTCGTGCGCAAGGACGGGCGCTGGCTCGTAGATAAGTGCCAAGGTATGGACGGCAAAAACCGCGGGCTGTAAAATTTGAGCGCGAAATGGAGCTCAAATTTCATTCTCGGCGCGATCACAGAGATAAAATTTAGCCTGCCGCGGGCACTGTGATAAAATTTCATCGGCGCTGCGAAACAAAAACAAAGAGGGCAAATGAGCGATAAAATTTCTGCGTACGACGCGCACGGCGATTAAAGAAAGGTGCGAATGAAAAGGCGAATTTTCTCCGAGCTGGGCGGCTTCGTGATAAAGGGTCCTCGCGCTGCTCGCGCGCTATCTGGATGAGCACGGGCTTGCGAACGGGGATGTTCTTGCCTATTTTACGCAGACCGAGCACGGGAGTGCGGTCACAGAAGAGGGTATCGCCGTGCCGATATTTGGCGTTCGCAGCGATTATTACGATTTTGCGGTTACCGTGGGCGAGGCGGATGGGGAGATATTCGCACAAAACGAAGCGAAAATCATCTCTCGCGGCTGGGTCTTTCACTCATCAGGCACGCTAAAGATCGCAGGCATCGGCTATTTTAAAGATATGAGCTGCATTAGCGAGCAAAACAGCCTGAGTTTTCGCGTAAAGCGCGGTCGGTACCGCTTGGAAATTTTAGGCGGATACCGAGGCACAAATTTTAGCGGCTCGCCCGCCTCCTGCGACGATACGCCTATTTTAAGCGATACGCCCGTTTTTCATCTGCGGCTTACGCCCTCTGCCGAGCCTAAATTTAGCGGCGATTTGGAAACGTCATTTTATTTTTAACAGAATTGATAAAATTTCACGTAAAATTTCTCTTTTTATGCGCAGCGGGTAGGCAAAATTTTATAAATTTAGCCGCATTTAGTCGCTGCGCCGAGCAAAATGCTATAATCGGCGCCAAATTACGGGAAGCGAGATGATTTTTGACGAACTTATGGATGCGCTGGCGCAAAACGGTTAGCAGATACGGCGCAGGGATGAAATTTGCCCGCCGCAGGGCGAATTTTTGGGCGGTAGATTTAAAAATTTAAGCGAAGATTTTTACCGCTTCGTTTGCTCTTTTGAGACTTTGCATGACGCTGCGGACGCCGTTTGGTTCGTGTCTGCCAGAGATTATGCATCGTCTGGCGCGGAACCGATCTATGAGGATACCCTGGTCATCGCGCAAAGCTTCGAGGAGTTTATCGCCTTATTCCTTGCCGCACTCACGGACAAAAACGCCGCAAAATATCCGTTTTCTTGCTTTGTGTAGCGGCTCGCGATGTCGACAAAGCTGCCGGGTGCGGGTAAATTTTAGTCTCGCGCAAAATATGCGCCGCGGATCATATCGGAGAGTAAAATTTCGCCCGATGTTTAGAGCAAAGCGCGAAAAAAAACGGCGCCGCAAATTATACGAGCTACAAAAGCTCCGCCCGATGATTTGCAATAAAATTTTGAGTTTAAATTTTACGCGCTTAGGCCAAAGGCTTTGGCGTCGCCGAGCAAGCCTCAGCCGCAGAAATTTTGATCTAAAATTTGAGCAGCCCATCCTCGTCAAATTTGAAACCGGGCCCCCAAGCCACCTCCCAGTAGTATCCGTCCGGATCGGCAAAATACGCGTGGTATCCGCCCCAAAACGTATCTTGGGGCTCCTTGACGATAGTTCCGCCCGCCTTTTTTACTAGCTCTATGACGCTAGCTACGTCCTCTTTGTTTTTTACGTTATACGCTAGCGTGATGCCGCCAAATCCGCTGCCTCTGGGCGGATCGTTTTCGCTGATATCTCGCGCCAGCGCACCCAAGGGATAGAGCTCAAATTTGGTTCCCGGCGTATTAAAAAAGCATACCGGCGGGTCGTCGTCTTTGCAATCCGTCTTAAATCCCAGTCCGTCTCTGTAAAATTTTAGCGCCCTTTGCATGCTTCGCACACCTAGGCAGATGCAGGTTATTTTATTCATTTTTGCCTCCATAAATTTTAACGTATCTATTTTCGTTTCTTGTGCCGTATTCAGGCCTGCGCTCAAACAAGCCGTCGCCGCGATAGCCAAGCGCGCCGTCCGAGCTTTTTAATCGCCGATCATTAAAATTTTAAAATTTCGCCTCCAAGCTCGGCGTTAAATTTCAAAATTTAAGCCGCCTTTATCTAGCCCGCAAGCTAGCTCAAAGTCCGTTCCTCACGGCTCAAACGAGCAGGCTTTTAGGTTTCCGCCCGCTAAGCCCTTTTTAAACCACTCTTTGCGCTGCGCCGAGGTGCCATGCGTGAAAGAATCGGGCACGACGCGACCGCTAAATTTGCGCTGCAACGTATCGTCGCCAATCGCGCTGGCGGCATTTAGCGCCTCGTCGATGTCGCCCGCCTCCAACACGCGCCCTGTTTTTGCGAGATAATGCGCCCAGACCCCAGCGTAGCAGTCCGCCTGTAGCTCGACTTTGACCTGAAGCGCGTTTTGCTCGGCTTCGCTGCGAGCGCGCTTTTTAAGAGCATTGATCTGTTCTAGCGTGCCGATTAAATTTTGAACGTGATGCCCCACTTCGTGCGCGATGACGTAGGCCTGCGCGAAGTCGCCACCCGCTTTGTATTTATTCGCAAGCTCGTCGAAAAAGCTAAGATCGAGATAAATTTTACGGTCCCTCGGGCAATAAAAAGGTCCCGTCTGCGCGCTTGCAAAGCCGCAGCCGCTTGCAATTTGATCGCGAAAGAGCCGCAAGCCGGGCTCCTCGTAGCGCGCGCCCGCACTTTTAAATATCTCGCCCCAGACGTCCTCGGTTTGGGCCAGCACCGCCGAGACGAAGGCGAGCTTTTCTTGCTCCTGCGGGCTATCGGTCGGCTCTCTTTGCGTACTGGCGCCTCCGTCTAAAAGCGCCAAAGGGTTGTAGCCCATAAAATACGCTACGACGCCGATTACGAGCACTATGCGCCCGATCTTTGAGCCGAGCAAAAATCTGATGATCGGAATGAGCATCCCAAGCGAGCCCGAGCTCGTGCGCATGCTGCTTGCGCGGTCATCCTCCACGTTTGAGCTTCGTCTGCCGTCTTGCCATTTCATGTTTTTCCTTTAAAATTTTTGAGCCATTATACTAAAATTTTAAAAAGAGCACCGCCTTGCTTTTGCAAAATAGTGCGCGTGTGGCGAAATAAATCTGAAATTTTGCTTATTTTAAATTTCTTTTAAGCTGTTTAAAATTTTAAATTCTATATAATCGCCCTTTTTAAATTTAAAAGAAAGGAGAATTTGTGGCAAAAGACGACGTCATAGAGATCGACGGCAACGTCATAGAAGCGCTGCCGAACGCGACTTTTAAGGTCGAGCTAGACAACAAACACGTGATTTTATGTCATATCGCTGGCAAGATGCGAATGCACTACATCAAGATAATGCCGGGCGATCGCGTAAAAGTTGAGCTGACCCCTTACAGCCTCGATAAAGGCAGGATCACCTACCGCTATAAGTAAGGATAAAGTTAAATTTAGATATACTCGCGATTTTGCGACTAAACTGTAGGAAGAAGTGTTTTCAAAATCCCCACTATTTTGAAAACAGTTGGTTTGATACTTTCGCTTTTGAAATTTCATTAAACCTAGGTGCAGTTTGCATTTAAAGTGGAGAAAATTTTAGGAGAGTGGAATGAAAGTTCGTCCATCCGTTAAGAAAATGTGCGACAAATGTAAAATTGTCAAGCGCAAAGGTGTTGTTCACGTTATTTGTGAAAATCCAAAACATAAACAAAGACAAGGATAAGTTATGGCTCGTATCGCAGGTGTAGATCTACCAAAGAAAAAAAGGATTGAATACGGACTAACTTATATCTACGGTATAGGTTTATTTACGTCGAGAAAAATTCTCGATGCGGCAGGAATTTCTTACGATAAAAGAGTCGCTGATCTGAGCGAAGATGAAGCCGCCGCTATCAGAAAAGAGATCCAAGAGCACTATATGGTCGAAGGCGATCTTCGCAAACAAGTGGCTATGGATATAAAAGCGCTTATGGACTTGGGCGGCTATCGCGGCTTAAGACACAGAAAGGGCCTTCCTGTTCGCGGTCAAAAAACAAAAACGAACGCCAGAACCAGAAAAGGCAAACGCAAAACCGTCGGCGCGGCAGCTAAATAAGGATTGAGATATGGCACAAAAAAAAGTAGTTAAGAAAAAAACCGTCAGAAAAAATATCGCCAAAGGCATAGTTTACATCTCCGCTACGTTTAACAACACTATGATTACCGTAACGGACGAGATGGGCAACGCAATCGCGTGGAGCAGTGCGGGCGCTTTAAATTTTAAAGGCAGCAAAAAATCCACCCCTTATGCGGCGCAGCAAGCCGTCGAGGACGCGCTAAACAAAGCCAAAGAGCACGGCATCAAAGAGGTAGGCGTCAAGGTTCAAGGTCCGGGAAGCGGACGCGAGACCGCCGTTAAAAGCGTAGGTAGCGTAGAAGGGATCAAAGTTACATATTTCAAAGATATCACTCCTCTTGCGCACAACGGTTGCAGACCGCCTAAACGACGTCGCGTGTAATTATAAAAGGAGAAATTTATGGCTAGATATACAGGACCGGTTGAAAAATTAGAAAGAAGGCTCGGCGTCGATCTATTTATGAAAGGCGAAAGAAGGCTTGCGGGCAAGAGCGCGCTTTTAAAACGCCCTTACGCTCCGGGTCAGCACGGACAAAGACGCGCCAAACTAAGCGAATACGGCTCACAGCTTCGCGAGAAACAAAAGGCTAAATTTATGTACGGCGTAAGCGAGAAGCAGTTCCGCAGACTATTTGCAGAAGCGGCTCGCAGAGAGGGTAACACCGGAGCGATCTTGGTTCAGCTTTTAGAGCAGAGGCTAGATAACGTCGTTTACCGCATGGGATTTGCCACGACTAGACGCTTCGCGCGCCAGCTCGTTACGCACGGACACATTTTAGTAGACGGCAAGCGCGTCGATATCCCTTCATACAGCGTCCGCGCAGGACAAAAGATCGAAGTGATCGAAAAGAGCAAAAATAACCCGCAAATTTCAAGAGCGCTGGATCTTACTGCACAGACCGGCATCGTAGCGTGGGTAGACGTAGAAAAAGAGAAAAGATACGGAATTTTTTCTAGAGTTCCGGAGAGAGAAGAAGTTGTTATTCCTGTAGAGGAAAGATTTATCGTAGAGCTTTACTCGAAATAGTAGGTGCTAATATGAGAAAAATCACAACATCAGCTCATATGCCAACTGAAATAAAGGTTGAGAATGTCAGCGAAAATGTTGCTAAAATCATAGCATATCCCTTTGAAACGGGATATGCCGTCACTCTAGCTCATCCTTTACGAAGGTTACTTTATACGAGCACGGTCGGTTTTGCGCCGACTGCGGTTAAAATCGAAGGCGTAAGCCACGAATTCGACAGCATGCGCGGTATGCTCGAGGATATGGCGGCTTTTATCATAAATTTAAAAGGCTTAAGGTTTAAAATCAAAGGCGATTCCCTACGCGAGGTCGTAGAATACAGCTTTAAAGGGCCTAAAGAAATTTACGGCAGCGACCTAAATAACGACGCCGTAGAGATCGTAAATCCAAGCGCTTATCTGGCTACGATAAACGAGGATGCCGATCTTAAATTTACGCTCATCATCGAAAAGGGTATCGGCTACGTCCCAAGCGAAGAGATCAGAGAAAATTTAGACGCTGATTTCATCGCGTTGGATGCGTTTTTTACCCCGGTAACTAAGGCGGTTTACGACATCGAAAATGTCTTTGTAGAGGATAATCCCGACTACGAAAAGGTGGTCTTTACGATCACTACTGACGGCCAGATCAGCGCGATAGATGCGTTTAAAAACGCACTTGAGGCGATGTATCAGCAGCTGGCGGTTTTCAAAGGTATCGTAAATATCAGCGCTGCGGATACTTTCGGTAGAGCGATCCCCGCAAATTCCGAGTTTGCAAAGCTTTTTGAGAGCGTTAGCAATCTAAGCTTAAGCGCACGAAGCTTCAACTGCCTAGATCGCGCCGATATTAGATTTATCGGCGAGCTAGCGATCATGGAGGAAAGCGAGCTTAAAGACCTTAAAAATTTAGGCAAAAAATCGCTCGAGGAGATCAAGGCCGTTATGGAAGAGATCGGCTATCCTATCGGCAACCAAGAGCTCGGCGAGAAAAAAGAGCAGCTAAAACGCAAGCTTGACGAGCTGAAGGCTCAAAGACAAAAGAATGAAGGATAATAAATGAGACATAATCACGGATATAGGAAGCTAGGGCGTACTTCGTCTCACCGTGCCGCCCTGCTTAAAAATTTAACCATCGCTTTAGTTACTAGCGGCAAGATTGAAACCACACTTCCTAAGGCAAAAGAGCTAAGAAGCTACGCCGAGAAGCTGATCACTCGCGCGCGTAAGGGCGACAGCGAGGCGCATAGATTTGTTTTCGCGGCGCTTCAGGATAAGGCTGCGACAAATAAGCTAGTCACCGAGATCGCTCCAAAATACGCAGGCGTAAACGGCGGCTACACTCGCATCATCAAAACCCGCCTCCGCAAGGGCGACGCCGCAGAGATGGCTTATATCGAGCTAATCAGCAAATAAAATTTCGGGATCACTCCCGAAATTTCTTCTATGAAATTTAAAATTTTACTTCCGCTTGTTATCGTCGCTGCGGGCCTAGCGTGGGCATTGGACAATTATCTTAGCTACAAAAATATCGAAACGATCAACTCCGAAATTCCGCTAAAGCAAGCATTGGGCGGCGAGCAAATCTCTAAAATCCGCGTCTATAAATCCAAACGAATTCTTGAAATTTTAACCTCAAGAGGCATCGCGAAAAGCTACAAAATCGCCCTCGGACGCGAGCCTAAAGGGCATAAAGAAGTTCAAGGCGACGGCAAAACTCCGGAGGGCAACTACACCATAAACGGCAAAAATCCAAACTCGGCGTATCATCTAAATTTAGGCATCTCTTATCCGAACAAAGCTGACGTAGCGCACGCAAAATCCCTCGGCAAGAGCGCAGGCGGCGATATCAAAATCCACGGGCTACCGAACAAATTTAGCTACCTAGGGCAGAGTATCGCGGCGTTCGGCGACTGGACGGAGGGCTGCATAGCGCTCGTCAATGACGATATGGACGAGCTTTTTGAGCACGTAAAAATCGGCACGCCGATAGAAATTTTGCCGTGATTGCACGCGCCTGCGCTAAAATTTCACAGCCGCGATCGATATAAAACGTAGCGTAAATTTTATCTACGAGCTTTAAAATAATGTTTGCCGCCCAATCTTTCATATCCCGCAAAATTTACGATTAAGATCGAAATCTATTTTTTTATAAAAATTTAATCGTATCGGCGCTTGTATAAATTAAATTTAGAGAGTTCCGCTTTAAATTTTACCTACCGCTCAAGCAAAATTTCATCCCAAATTTATAGCGCAAATAGTCTAAATTTAAATATACGCAAGTCCGATAATTTGCATACTTTGCCATTGCGAATCGATAAAATTTTAAAATCGCGGCTAGCCGTTCGCGCCGTATAAAATTCTTTGCGAGCCATTACGCAAAATCCGCGCCCTCGCGCAAAATTTCAGATTAAATTTCATCCCCGATAAGCCTTTTTTTATCGCTTTTGGATATAATGCGCCAAAACTAAAATAAGGAATTTTAATGATACCATTTACAGACGAAGAGCTTCTAGCCCCGGTACAGGATAGCTTGGAGCTAATCCGACCGATGCTGCAAAACGACGGCGGCGATATGAAACTTTTAGGCATAAAAGACGGCATCGTCTATGTCCGCCTTACCGGGCATTGCCACGGCTGCGCCGCAAGTGCGCAGACCCTAAAATACGGCGTCGAGCGCCAGCTTCGCATGGATATTCACCCCGAGCTTAGCGTCGTAAACATCCCCGAAGGCGAAGAGTTTGAACTATAAAAAACTGGGGCTAAAGGCCTTTTCGCGCGGAGAATTCGAGCTTGCGAAGCTGTATTTTTCGCTCGCCTACGAAAAAAGCGGCGAGGAGGAAATTCTATTTTTACTTGAGCTTTGCCAGACCGCGCTGGCAGACCGCGAAGAAGCGCTTATGCTCTTTGATTTTTACAACCTCAGCCCTAAAACTCAAACCTCGGAGCTTTTTAAAATTTTAAACTCCATCAACGAAAAGATCGCGAACGAAGCGGCCTCCGAACCCGGCGCCGAGGACGAGATCGCCGTTATAGCTTATGCCGATTTTATGCGAGCGGTAGGTCAAAGAGGCTTTAAAGACGCCTTCGAATCGATCATTTTTTCCTCTAAAATCGCTATTTCGGACAAAAGCGAGATGATAGAATTTTTAGAAAATTTGATAGAAAACGGCTACTACGAGATGGGGCTTAATTACGTCGAAAGCTCGGCTGCTGCGTACGCAGGCGACGAGCGCTTCGAAGCGCTGATGCAAAAAATCAAAAATCATGAAAATACGACTCGAAAATAGCTTTATCACCGACAACTCCGCCGAGTGCGAGGCGGGCTGCTTTTTTATGCGCACGGACGCGAACGCTAAATTTGAACCCGAAGCGGCGCAAAAAGGCGCGCAGATCATCTCCATCGCGCAAGCAAAGGAGCTTTTAAATATCAATCCGCGCATCAAAATCGTAGGCATCACCGGCACGAACGGCAAGACCACGACCGCAGCAGCGATCTACTCGACGCTGCTGGATCTGGGCTTTAGCTGCGGTTTAAGCGGCACGCGCGGCGCCTTCATAAACGAGCGCAGAATCGACGAGAAGGGGCTTACGACAAGTTCCGTTTTTAAGACGATGAGCTATCTTTATGAAGCCGGCAAGCAGGGCTGCGAGTATTTCGTTATGGAGGTAAGCTCGCATGCGATAGCGCAAAATCGTATCGAGGGGTTAAAATTTGCGCTTAAAATTTTTACGAATTTGAGCCAAGATCATCTCGATTATCACGGCAGCATGCAAGAATACGCCGCGGTCAAGAGCTCGTTTTTCGCAGACGACGCGCCAAAGCTCATAAACGCCGACGATGGGCATATTAAATTTAACCCTGCAAACGCCCTTACCTACGGCATCAAAAACGCCGCGAGCTTCGGCGTAAGCGGATACGGACTAAAGGGCGGCATCGACGCGCTCGTACGCACTCCAAACGGCGACAATGCACAGCTGCAAAGTGATCTGATCGGCGAGTTTAATCTCTACAACCTTACCGCGGCGTTTGCGGCAGTTAAAATTCTGACCAAGCTGCCGAACGAAAAGATCGCAAAAGCCCTGGCAAACTTCGGCGGCGTCGAGGGTCGCGTGCAGATCGTAAATAAAAACCCGCTTGTGATCGTCGATTTCGCCCATACCCCAGACGGCATCGAAAAGGTTCTAAACGCGCTGCGTGCAAGCGGCGAGATCATCGCGGTTTTTGGCGCGGGAGGCGATCGTGACCACGGCAAGCGTCCGAAAATGGGCGCCATCGCCGAGCACTTTGCTAAATTTTGCATCGTCACGAGCGATAATCCGCGTAGCGAGGATCCGGACGGGATCATCGAGCAAATTTGCGCCGGAATGCGCCGAAAGGATAAAATTTTAAAGATAGCGGATCGCAAAGAGGCGATCGCGCGCGCGCTAGATCTTGCCAAAAACGGCGAGATGATCGCTATTTTGGGCAAGGGCGACGAAACCTACCAGGAGATCAAGGGCGTGAAGCACCCCTTCAGCGACAAGCAGGTCGTGAGCGAGCTCGTCGCAGCGCGAGGCGGATCAAATTTAGACTAAATTTAAAGGACGACCGATGAAAATCGAAATTTTATCAAGCAAAATTCACCGCGCGCGCGTGACGGACGCCAACCTAAACTACGTGGGCTCCATTACGATCGGGCCCGAGCTCATCGAGGCTGCAGGGCTTTGCGAGTACCAAAAAGTCGAAATCCTAAACGTCAATAACGGCGAGCGTTTTGCTACATACGTGATCCGCGGCGAGAAAAAGGGCGAGATCTGCCTAAACGGCGCGGCTGCGCGCAAAGTCTGCGTCGGCGACATCGTCATCATCGTGGCTTACGCACAGATGAGCGCCAAAAAAGTAAGAAGCTTCAAGCCTAAAATCGTAAAGGTAAACGAAAAAAACCAAATAACGGAGTAAAGATGTTTGAGGGAATGGATTTTTCAAAAATGGGGCAGATGCTCGATCAGATGCAGGCCAAGGCTAAGCAGATCGAGGAGGAGAATGCGCGCAAGGAATTTACCGTAAAATCGGGCGCGGGCATGGTCGCCATCAGGCTAAACGGCGCGGGCGAGGTGCTAGATCTGAGCATCGACGATAGTCTTTTTAACGACAAAGAGAGCTTGCAGATCCTGCTGATCTCGGCGATAGGCGACGCGATAAAACTCGTCGAAAATGAAAAGAAAGGCGCCGCAGCGTCCATGCTAGGAGGGCTCGGCGGCCTAGGCGATCTGCTCGGCGATAAGGGCTGAGGCGGTTTTACAAACGGGCCCGGTAGTAAATCTGGTGGAGCGGATCGTTTAAATTTAGAAATTCGCGGGCTGGAGCGGTAAATTTAAACATACCGGTCGGATAAAATTTCAAAATTTTATAGTTTTAGAATTTGCGAAGCAACCGATCGGAGAGTTTAAAATTTATAAGAGGCGGTTGCGACGCGTTTCGGTCGTTTTGCCTCTAACAAGCGCAAAAGAAATAAAATTTAACGGCACGCAAAACGCAACCAAATGTCATAAAACGGGCGGCAAAAAGTGCGAGCGCGACAAGCAAAATGAGCGAAAAGTAGATAAACGCGAGAAGTAAAAGCAGCCGAACGAGCGCGCAAAAAGCGGCTCCAAAGCCCAACCATGCGATAGGAATTTGATGGATATTTTAGAAAAATTTAAAGATTACTTGAAGCACAACGAGCTGAAGGCGCCGAGCTTTCATCCGTACTTCGAGGAGGCACTCAATTACATGCTGCAAGCGGGCGGCAAGCACTTTCGCGCGCAGCTGCTGCTAGGCGTCGTCTCGACGGTGGATGAGCGGCGCTTTGAGGGCGCGCTGGCGATCGCGATGGCGCTTGAGATGATCCACACCTACTCGCTCATACACGACGATCTGCCCGCGATGGACGATGCGGATCTGCGTCGCGGGCGGCCGAGCCTGCATAAAAAATACGACGAGGTCACAGCGATTTTGGTGGGCGACGCGCTAAATACCGACGCATTTTTGATCGCCGCGAACGCAAACCTAAGCGACGAAATCAAGATAAAATGCATTAAAACTCTAGCGCGAAACGCAGGCAGCAGCGGCATGGTGCTGGGTCAGGCGATCGATTGCCGTTTTGAAAACAGCCCGTTAAAGCAAAGCGAGCTTGAGTTTTTGCATCTGCACAAAACGGGCGCGCTCATCGCCGCAGCGTTTGAGATAGGCGCCATAATCGGCGGGTTAAAGGATGAGCTCGCGCATGAGCTTTATAAGATCGGGCTGAAGCTAGGTCTCATATTTCAGATCGAGGATGATATCATCGACGCCACGGGCGACGAGGCAAGCGCAGGCAAACCCGTAGGGGCGGACGGCGCGAAAAATTCCTTCGTAAATTTACTAGGTCTTGCGGGTGCTAGAAGCTACAAGCAGCGCCTAATAGACGAGGTAAGCGGCGCGATGAGCGGCTATGATGCGAGCCTACGCGATTTGGTTTTAAATTTGATAGAAAAATACCTGAAAGGATGAAAAATGTCGAGCGAGCAGCTAAGTAAAATTTCAAACACGATCAAATTTCTAAGCGCGGATATGATCCAGAGCGCCAACTCGGGCCATCCAGGCACGCCGATGGGGCTAAGCGACGTAATGAGCGTCTTTATGAGCAAGGTACGCCACAACCCTAAAAATCCCGCGTGGCTGAACCGCGACCGCGTCGTATTCTCGGGCGGACACGCAAGCGCGCTCGTGTATAGTTACCTCTACCTTAGCGGATACGATTTGAGCATGGACGATCTGAAAAGCTTCAGGCGCCTACACTCCAAAACCCCGGGCCACCCGGAGATCACTACCCCGGGCGTCGAGATCGCTACCGGACCGCTCGGACAGGGCGTCGCAAACGCAGTCGGATTTGCGATGGCCGCGAAATACGCCGCGCATCTGCTCAACGAGGAAGGAAACGAGATCATCGATCACCGCGTCTATTGCTTCTGCGGCGACGGCGATTTGCAGGAGGGCATCAGCTACGAAGCGTGCGCGCTTGCGGGCAGACACAACCTCGATAATCTCACGATAATCTATGATTCTAATGGCATCACGATTGACGGTAGCACCGATATCGCGTGGTTTGAGGACGTAAAGGTGCGATTTGAAGCGCAGGGCTTTGAGGTCGCGCGCATCGACGGGCATAATTTCGATCAGATAGAATTCGTCCTTGACGAGGTCAAAAACAAAACAAAACCCTACCTCATCATCGCAAACACCACGATCGGCAAGGGCGCGCTCGAGCTTGAGGGCACGGCCAAAACGCACGGCGCGCCGCTTGGAGAGGAGCTGCTTGCGCGCGCTAAGCAAAGCCTGGGCTTTGATCCAGCCCAAAGCTTCGTCGTAAGCGAGGACGTGCTTTTTGCGACGCGCGCTGCGGTTGAGAGGGGCGATTTGGAGGAGCGGCTTTGGAAGGAGAAGCTTGCGAAGCTAAGCGATGAAAAAAGAGCGCTTTTAAACGAGCTTTTAAATCCCGATTTTAGCAAGATAGAATTTCCCGATTTTAGCGGGCTTAAGGTCGCCACGCGCGATAGCAACGGTAAAATTTTAAATGCCATCGCAAACGCGGTGCCCGGCTTTTTGGGCGGAAGCGCCGATTTAGCGGCGTCGAATAAGACCGAGCTAAAAGGCGGCGGCGACTTTCCGTGTGGCAAAAATTTACACTTCGGCATCCGCGAGCACGCGATGGCGGCGATCGGCAACGCCTTTGCGAGATACGGGCTTTTCATCCCGTTTAGCGCGACGTTTTTTATCTTCAGCGACTATCTCAAAACGGGCGCTCGCCTCGCGGCGCTGATGGGCTTGCGCCACTATTTCGTCTTCACGCACGACAGCATCGGCGTGGGCGAAGACGGGCCGACGCACGAGCCTATCGAGCAGCTTAGCACCTTCCGCGCGATGCCAGACTTCTACACCTTCCGCCCCGCAGACGGCAACGAAAACGTAAAATGCTGGCGCACGGCGCTTGCTCTGAATGCGCCCGCGGCGTTCGTCTGCTCGCGCCAAGGGCTTGAGCCGCTACCTAAGGCGGTTTTGGGCGACGTGCAAAACGGCGCGTATCTGCTAAGGCAAAGCAAAGAGGCGCAAATCACGCTCATCGCAAGCGGCAGCGAGGTCTCGCTCTGCCTAAAAGCGGCGGCGATCCTGCAAGAGCAAGGCATCGGCGCAAACGTTGTCAGCGCGCCGTGCTTCGAGCTTCTGTGCGAGCAGGACGCGGATTATCTGGCGCAAATTCTAGAGCCGCAAACTAAAATTTTAGCCGTCGAAGCCGCAAGCGCGCTTGAGTGGTATAAATTTGCAGACGCGGTACACGGCATGCAAAGCTTTGGCGAGAGCGGCAACGCAAACGAGCTATTTAAGCTTTTCGGCTTCACCGACGTCGCGATCGCAAAAGAAGCAAGGGAGCTTTTAGAACAGTAACGGCAAAGGCGAAATTTGAGCGAAAAAATCAAAATTTCATATTTAGACGGATTTAAAATTTACGGGTTAAAAGCCCGCACGAAAAACGCGGACGAGCTAGGCGGGAGCGGCAAAATTCCCGCGCTGTGGGCGAAATTTATGAAAGAGTGCTATGACGGGCGGAGCGAGATTTACGGCGTCTATTACGATTACGAAGACGGCGCCGACGGGCTTTACGATATCTTTATCGGCACCAAAGCGCCCCGCAGCGACGAAGCCTTGGAGATCAAAAGCGGCAAATACGCCGTTTTTAGTTTCCCAAATGAGCCGCAAAACGTAGCAAAGTTTTGGAGCAAAATTTGGAGCTTTTTTGAGGCCGGCGAACTAAAAAGAGCGTTTGGAACGGATTTTGAGTTTTACGGCGGAGACGAGATCAAAATTTTTATCTCGATTTTGTAGGGCGGCGCATGAAAATTATAAACGGCGAGTGATTTTTCGCCGCCGCGATAAAATTTGCCCGCGAGATGCCAAAATTACTTGCTCGCAAAAGCCGCGCAGAGAGTAAAACGCCGCTGCTTTATAAAATTTCATCCATAAAGCGGTAAAATTCCGTGCCCAAAACTACGCGCACGAAATAAATTTTATGCCAAAAGCCGCGCCGGGTCGTACCTTAAGCCGTAGATTTAAAACGAAATCTAAATTTGCGCCGCTAAATTTCAACCCCCGCCCGCAAAATCAGGCAAAATTTCGCGCGGAATTTCATTTTTAAATCTGTTATTAAGCCATTTTTGGCTTAAATTACATTTTCATTCGGGTAGATGTCCGAGCGGTCGAAGGAGCGCGCCTCGAAAGCGCGTAAGGCGTCAGCCTTCTGGGGTTCGAATCCCTATCTACCCGCCATTCATTCAAATTTCACCCAATATTTTGGAGTTAAGATGAGCAATAAACTCCTTTCGATGAGCCTGCAGGAGCTGTGGCGGCTCTTTCCGATACGTCTCGTGCCGCACGATCCGCGCTGGGGCGAATACTTTAGGCAGGAGCGCGAAATTCTGCGCGGCCTGCTGCAAGATCATGGCGAGATCAAGATCCACCATATCGGCAGCACCGCGGTAAGAGGGATCTGGGCGAAGCCTATCGTGGATATTTTGATCGAGTGCTCGGATATTGCCGCCGCCAAACAGCGCCTGATAGAGGCGGGCTATCTGCTAATGAGCGAAAAGGGGAGCCGCTGCAGCCTAAATAAAGGCTACACCGAAGCGGGATTTGCCGAGCGCGTTTTTCACGTGCATCTGCGAAATTTCGGCGATACGGATGAGATATTTTTTAGAGATTTTTTGCGGGCGAATGCGGATATCGCCGCGCGGTACGAGGCACTTAAATTAGAGCTTTGCAAGCGCTTCGAGTTCGACCGCGACGCCTACACTGCGGCAAAAAGCGAATTTGTGCTTAAGCTTACGCGCATCGCTAAAGAAAATTCAAAATAATCGCGCAAATTTGATCTCTGCGTAGAAGCTCGCTCGCCAAGAGCGATAAAAATGGCTAAATTTTATAAATGATACGGGCGGATAGCGCCGCACCCTGTGAGCTTATTTTTATAAAATTTTGACCGTAATTTCAAATTTAAACGGCACTCACCCAGCTATCGTAGATAAATTTTACAAATCCAGCTAGCGGCAAAGTCGTCCACAAAACGCGCCGTATCATCGCATCAAACTAAGGCTAAGGCTCATTTCCGCGCTTAGGTGCAAATTTAAATTTAAAAGCCTACGCGTCGTTAAATTTTTAGAATTTCACCAAAAACAAACTCATAAACTCGCTAAATTTAAAACGGCGAAAATTTTAAATTCCTCGCCGCTAGCTAGTCGCGCAAATTCCACGCCGAGCGCTTAAATTTAATGATCGCTCTTCAGCCCCGCGCCGCAAAGCGGGATGATACTATCTCCTTGCAGATCATGGCTTTCTTTGTAGCGCAGATATGCCGCGTAGGTAGCTACGGTCGTGTGCTCGACGTAAAATCCGCCGCGCGCAAGAGCCGCTCTGGCAGGCAGTATGTCGCTCTCGCTCGCCAAGATTATCTCGCGCTCGCCAGCGTAGCTAGAGCCGAGAATTTCGACCGCGCGCATCGGTCTTGCGATCGCGATGCCCTCCGCTAGCGTCGGCTGCGGCTCGATCTCGCGCGCCGCACCTTTGGCGTCAAAAAGCGGAGCGCAACGCTCGCCCTGAACGATGAAAATTTTCGGTAGCGCCTCGATAAAGCCGCCCTCATATAGCTCGCCCAGCGCCGCTTGAGCGCCCAGCAGTAGCGTACCGTTGCCCACGGGGATAAAGATATTGCGCGGCACCCTGCCCAGCTGCTCGTAGATCTCATAAACGTAGCTCTTCGTGCCCTCGTAAAAGATCGGATTATAAACGTGGTTGGCGTAATATATCTGCTCCTGCGCAGCCTTTTTGCGGCACGCGTCCGCCGTCTCGTCGCGGCTACCGTCAAATACCGTGACGTGCGCGCCGTGGCTTTTGATCATATCGATCTTTTTGGGCGACGTGCCCTTCGGAACGTAAATTTCACACTCGATGCCCGCACGAGCGCAATATGCCGCCACGGCGTTGCCCGCGTTGCCGCTGGAGTCTTGCAGCACCTTTTTCACGCCGATATTTCTAGCATGCAGCACCAAAACCGCCGCCCCGCGATCTTTGAATGAAAGTGTAGGCATCGCGTAATCGAGCTTGAGGTAAAGTTCTTCGCCGAATTTTACGCTCGCCGTGAGCCCCTCGCCCATCGAAATTTCTCTGAATTTAGCCGTGTCGATACCCATAAACCTGCGGTATCTAAAGATGCTAAACTCGCTTTGATCTACGAGCGCAGGGTTAAATTTAGGCGCATCGGAGTTTAGCTTATACAGCCCGCCGCAGTCGCATTTATAGCGCAAAGTATCGATGGCCGCGTACTTGCCGCATCCCGTGCAGATGAAATCGCTCATTTTCGCTCCTATTTTTTCTCTTTTATTTTTGCGACGGCCTCGATCTCTACGAGACAGCCGAAATGTAGAGCCGTAGTCGGCACCACGACGCGAGCGGGCTTGTGTGCGCCAAAAAACAGCGCGTACTGCTCGTCGATCACATCCCAGTTCTCGACGCCCGGCGTATAGACGCGGCACATTCGCACGTCGTTTTTATCCGCTCCCGCGGCGGCTAGCACTGCCGCGACGTTGCTTAGAGCCTGCGCGGTCTGCTCAGCAAGACCCTCCGCAATGGCTCCCGTGCGCGGATCCACGCTTAGCTGCCCCGAGACGTAGAGCGTACCGTCGTCGTCTAAGATGCCCGGCGCATAATGTGCCTTTTTCGGCGCGAAACCGGTTGGATAAATTTCTTTCATTTAAGCTCCTTTGCATATAAAATTTTATATAATTTTACTTTAAATTTATTAAAAATATATAACTATTTCTATAAATTTACAAAATTTTAAAA
>NZ_CAKZTI010000030.1 GCF_937921625.1 uncultured Campylobacter sp.
CCCCGAAATTTGGTTGAAATTTTATTTATTAAAGATTAAATGAATAGGAATTTTATAAGATTAATCGGACGTGAAATTTTAATCGAAATTATAGATATTTTAAAACGAAATTTAAGGTAGTATCTGCCCGCATAGCAGCGGGCAAACGAATTAAATTCCGCCCGCCTAGCGGCAGGCAGAATTCTTTAAAATTTTAAATTGCAAAAATTTAAAATTTTAAAATTTACGACTTAGCGGATCTCTTTTAGTTGTACGACTTCGCCGGCGAGCATCTCCTCGGCGCTCTCTCCGGATTCTGCCGCCAAATCCCTTTTTTTGGCAAGATCGACGTTTTTGATCTGTAGATCAAGATCGTTTCGCTTAGAGGCCTTATCCAGCGCCTCTTCGCGAGTAATAATGCCGTCTCTGTAAAGATCGAGTAGGTGCTGATCGAAGGTCTGCATGCCGTAGGTGTTGCGACCGTCGGCGATCGCGTCTGGAATTTCATCGTCACGCGCATCAAGTATCATATCCTTAATACGCGTGTTTTTGCGCAAAATTTCGACGACGGCTACGCGCTTGCCTTCGATAGTACGGGCAAGGCGCTGAGAGATGACCGCTTCTAGGACGGACGCTAGCGTCATTCGGATACGCTCCTGCTCAGCTTGCTCAAACATCGCAATGATACGGTTGACCGTCTCTTTCGCATCGATGGTGTGCACCGTCGAAAACACGAGGTGTCCGGTTTCTGCGGCGTGAAGCGCCGTCTCGATCGTCTCCAAATCGCGCATCTCGCCCACGAATATAACGTCCGGGTCCTCTCTCAGCGCGGCGCGAAGCGAATCTGCGAAGTTGTTGCAATCCTCGCCGATAGCGCGCTGATTGATGATGCATTTATCGTCTTTGAAAACGAACTCTACGGGATCTTCGATCGTAACGACATGGCTGGTTCTTTGCCTATTTATGCGATTTATCATACTTGCGATCGTGGTCGTCTTTCCGCTTCCCGTAGGCCCCGTAAGTAGAACGACGCCGCGCATAGCCGTGTCGCAAATATCTTTGATCGAGGGCGGTAAGCCCAGCTCGTCAATCTCCGGAATTTTAACCGGTATCGTTCGGAAGACCGCGCTGATACCGTCGATTTGAAAGAAAATATTAACGCGGAAGCGATAATCGTCGTTTAGCTTGTAGGTAAAATCCACGCTCTTTTTCTCGATAAGCTCCGGAAAGCGCGTAATAAGCAGCTCTTTGGCTAGAGTCATCGCATCCTCTTTTAAAAAAGGCGTCTTGCTAAATTTAACCAGCTCGCCATGGATACGACCTCTGATAACCGCGCCCGATTTGATATGAAGGTCGCTACCGCCGTTTTGAATCAAAAATTCCAAATATTTATTTAGCCTGTCTCGCTGCTTAAAATCCAGCGTAGAAGCGTCAACTTGGTACTGCGAATAATCTATAGAACCCGCCATCATTTCTCCTTTTTAAGTGTTTTTATTATCTCTTTAAATGCCTCTTCAAAGGCTACTAGCCCGTCATCGAGTAGCTTTTTATACACCTTTTTCATATCGATCTTCGCATCCGTTACTCGCGCGAAAAATTCCTCTATCTGCGCGTCGCTAGGCGGCATTTTAGGTTTTTGATCGATGTTTACAAAAGCCTCTATGGTCTCAAGCGGCGCGGTATTTACGCAGCTCGGATACATTAGCTCGCTTACGTAGTAATCCTTCGGCAGATCATCTCCTTTTACGCCCGTGCTCGCAAACAGCGGCTTTACGTAATTTAAATTTTCTTTAGCGATGATGTTGTAGCATTTTGAAGCGTTCATCGTGCCGATTTTGCCGGTAGGAAGGCCTGCCGCAGCCATTTTTTCATCCAGTAACCTATCGAAGCGGCTAACGAAAATGCTAATTACTGTTTTTGGTAAATTTGCTTTCGGGAAGTAGCGACGAAAGCCCGCAATCCCCTCTTTTATCGCCTCGATACATTTTATGGTCTGCTCCGGCGAAAAAACCAAGGTCGCGTTTACGCTGATCCCCTTTTTTAATAGATCGCGCATCGCTTCGTAGCCCGCCTTCATAGCGGGGATTTTTATCATAACGTTTGGCATGCCGATCGTGCTATATAGGTGCTTGCCCTCACGATACATCGCCTCGGCGTCATCTGCGAAATATGGATCAACCTCGATACTCACAAAGCCGTCATCGCCGTTAATGAAATTTTTAAGTAGGCTCTCCGCCGCGCTTCTGATGTCTGCGGTGGCTAAAATTTCATACAGCTTTTTAGGCTCTTTTTTTCTAAATTCCTCTTTAGCCGCATCGTATGCTGAGGAGCTTAGGATCGCGTTTTTAAAGATTGCAGGATTGGAAGTAGCGCCGTTAATTATCCCTTTTTTGATCAGCTCGTCGAAATCTTTATCGATAAAATCGCGCTCCAAAAAGTCGCACCAAAGGCTGAAATTTAGGGCTTTATCATACATATTTCATAATCTCCTTCAAATCCTTTTTTTCAATGCAGACGCTCGCGTGCTCTTTTAAAATTTCATTCGCGCAAAAAGCAATTTTAAGTCCCGCCTCGCGAAACATCGAAACGTCGTTCGCGCCGTCTCCCACGCACATTATCTCGCTAGTATCTAGCCCCATCAGAGATTTAAGCTGCGCAAGCAGCGCGCCTTTTGAGTATCCAAACATCATCTCGCCGCCGAAAAGCCCGGTTAAAATTCCGTCCTTTTCATGCAGATAGTTCGCAAAGCTCGCGTCAAAACCCAGTTTTTTCTGCGCGGCGTCGGTGGCTAGATGAAATCCGCCGCTAAAGACGATCACCTTTATGCCTTTATTTTTCAGATACGCGATGATCTCGCTAGCGCCGCAAACGAAAGGCAGGCTTTCTGCGATAGCTTTAGCATCGCTAAGCCTCATCCCCTTTATCAGCGCCACTCGCTCGCTAAGGCTCTCGAAAAAATCAAGCTCTCCCGCCATCGCGCGCTTCGTGATTTCGCTAACTTGTCGCTGCGTGCCCATTTTAGCGGCGAAAAAACCTATCGTCTCGCCGTCCATCAGCGTAGAATCAAAGTCGAAAACACAAAGCTTTATCATAAATATCCTCGCAAAAATTTAGGAATTATAGCTAATTTAAGTTTAAGTTTTTTGGAATTAGCATAAATTTTTCGCTTTTTGCGACCTCGTAAATTTTACTCCTAACCCCGAACGAGCATAAATTTATATATTTTTTTTCGCCAAAATATAAAATTTCATCTTGATGATAGTGCCCCTCGATGATTAAATTTGCCGCGTAAAAATCGATCTTTGGCGCGATTATATCCTTAAAATTTGGCATTTTTTTGTATAGATTTTTCCCCTCCTGCGATTTTAAGATCATCTTTGAAATTTTAAATTTTAAAGCGCGATCGAGCAGATCCATAAATTTCAGAAAAGCTCTGTTTCGTAGCGAAAGCAGCGCAAATTGCGTCAGACGCGGCAAAAACAGATCGCCGTGCGCAATCTGCACCGCTTCGCCGCTCTCGCAGATAAATTTAGCGGGCTGCGCGGCGTTTGGATAAACTTTTGCGCGGGGGAAAATTTCGCGCAGATTAAAATCGTGGTTGCCCTCGAAGTAAAAAATTTCGCATTTTCGCGACAGCTCGTTTATTAGCGCGATCTCCTCTTCGTAGAAGCGCTGCACGTAGGTCGTGTTTGCCAAAAAATCAAACATATCGCCCATCATAAAAATTTGAGGCGGCAGGCTTTGTGCAGAACGCAGCACGCGCAAGAATTTCAAAAATTGCGGTCTACTCGCGCCTGCGTGCGCATCGCCGATAAAGATCGCGCCCGGTTTTATCGTCTGAATTTGATCATTTTGCATCTAGGCTCTCGCGCGTGAGCGCTTTTGCAAAAAGCACATCGTTTAAATTCCATGTGCGATACGCGGCAGCGCCGTAGCTTCGGCGAATCCGCACATTAAATTTGCGTTTGCGACCGCCTGCGACGATGCTCCGCGCAAAAGATTATCGATCGCCGAGTTGATCCAAATTTTATCGCCCGCTGTTTTTACAAAAATATCGCAAAAGTGCGTCCCTGCGACGTTTTTTATACTCACGGGTTCGCTTCGGACGCGCACGAAAGGCTCATTTTCGTAAAATTCCCGCAGTACTGCCTCAGCATCCACGCTCTTTTGCAGTACGCCAAACGCGCTAACCAGCATTCCGCGCGTAATCGGCAGCAAATTCGGCACGAAAAGCGTGCTAAATTCGCCGCCTTTTAAAATTTGTAGCTGCTCTTTGATCTCGTCTGCATGGCGATGCGAGATCGGCGAGTAGGCATTTGCGTTTTCGTTCGCGCTTACGAAATGGCTGCTTGCTTTAAGAGTCTTGCCCGCGCCGCTTACTCCGCTTTTTGCGTCGATGAATACGCCGATACTAGGATCGAGTAGCCGCACGAACGGCGCGAGCGCCAAAATAGAGCAGGTGGGATAGCAGCCAGGATTTGCCGTAAGGCGGGCGGCGCGGATCTTTTCGCGATTTAGCTCGGGCAGTCCGTAAACGGCGTGGGCTAAATTACGAGGGTCTAAATGCGTGGTGTAATTTTTCTCGTAAAACTCGCGGCTTAGGCGGTAATCGGCAGATAGATCGACTACCTTGACGCTTTTAAATTTTAAAATTTCGCGGGCAAATTCCATCGCTTTTTCATGCGGCAACGCCAAGAAAATAAGATCGCATCTTTGCGCTGCAACGCGAGCATCCGCAGCTTCTACGCTCATCTCAAACACGCCGCGAAGCTGCGGGAAAATTTCACTTATCTCGCCCTGCGCCGAAGCTCCCAAATATGAAATTTCAAAGCTCGGGTGGGAAAGTAGAGCCTTAATCAGCTCAAGCCCCGTATAGCCGCTAACGCCTATGATGCCTACTTTTTTCACGCTAATTCTCAAATTTGATCGGCTTGTATTCGACGCTTAAAATTTCCACGTCGCGCGTGCCTGATGGCAGCTGAAGCACCACCTCATCGCCCTCAGCTTTGCCTAAAAGCTGGCGCGCAAGCGGCGTGTTAATATTGATGAGCTTACGCGAGATGTCCGCTTCGCTAAGCCCTACGATCGTGTAGATCTCCTCCCGCTCGGTCTCTACGTCCATAAAGGTAACGGTAGAGCCGAATTTTACGCGGTCGTGCTCGTATGTCGAGGGATCGATGATCTTTGAGCGAGAGATGATGTCGCTAAGCTCGGCGATACGCGAGAGCAGAAACGCCTGCTCTTCGCGCGCCGCGTGGTACTCGGCGTTTTCTTTTAGATCGCCGTGTCCGCGCGCGATGTCTATCTGCTGCACGATGTGAGGCAGCTTCACGCTCTGAAGCTCTTTGAGCTCGGAGGTGATCTTTTCATATCCGTAAAGCGTCATTGGTTCGGTCGTCATAATCTTCCTTTCTTTTTATCAAATTATATAAGCTTTAGCCTTAAAATTTTAGCTCGCAGCCTGCGTTAAAATTTTTGCCACGTTTTCGCTGGAGCCGAATTTCAGATAATCTCGCAGCTTTTGGCTCGCAAGTTTAAATTTCGCAGCGTCGCAGCGCTCGTACGCGGCGAGTAGGTTTTGCGCACTTACCTCGGATTGCAAAAGCTCCTCGTGTAGCGGCTGCTCGCCCAAAAAATCAAAAATAATATTCGCAAGCCCCACGTGCTTTAGCTTTACGAGCTTTCGCGCGAGCCAAACGTCAAACGCGCGAGCCTTGTAGCACAGCACGAACGGAGTGCCGATGAGCGCCGCCTCAAGCGTCGCCGTACCCGAGCAGATGAAGGCGAAATCGCAATCCTTAAGCGTGGCAGGAGTATCGTTTGCGATGCTAAAGTCGCCCAGAGGCCCGTAAATTTCATCTCTTTGATCCATCAGATGCAGCGGGATTATCAAGGCTCGCTCGCTATTTTCAAATTTAGGCGCAAGGGCTCTAAAAATCGGCATCAGTCTTGAAATTTCAGCTCTGCGCGAGCCCGGCATAAAGGCGATCTTGCCCTGCTTTTCATAGCTTTGCTTTCGCAGCGTTATCTCATCTAATAGCGGATGCCCCACGAAAGAGTACTTTGCGGTTTCGGCGCTTTGACCGCTTTGGCGCGCGGCATCCTTTTTCGGTGCAGCGTCTTTATCTTTTGTTTCTTGTAGCGCCGCGTCTTTGCTCTCCGCTTCTTGCGGCACAGTGCCTTTATCTCCCTCGTAGTCCGCGCCGAAAAATTTCGCCTCAAAAGGCCAAATGGAGAGCAGGTTGTCGCAGAATTTTTTCAGTTTCTCCGCTCTGTGCGGCTTCCACGCCCAAACCTGCGGCAGGATATAATATGAAATTTCTGCGCGCGCGCCGCTTTCCTTGATCGCGCGAGCAAGCGGCAGATTAAACGCGGGCGAGTCGATAAGTAGCACGCGATCGCACTCCGCCGCAAGTCGCGTCATCTGCGCCATCGCGCGCTTGGCTTTTAAAATTAGCGGCAGAATTTCAACAAAGCCCATCGCCGAAAACTCGCTGCTTTTGTATATCGGCGAGCCAAGCTTTTCATCGTAAATTCCGCAAATCTCGCAAGCGGGATCAAGCCTTTTAAGATGCGCTAGAACCTCTTTAAAATGCAGGTTCGCCGAGGGTTCTAGGCAAGAGATTAAATATTTCAAATTTAGCCTTTTAAATTTTTGTTAATTATAGCAAAATGTGCTAAAATTAAGTCGACAAAGGATTTAAGATGAGAAATTTTAAAATTTTAGCGCTATGTGGCGCGTTCGTGATGTTGCTAGGCGGTTGCGGCGCGGCTAAATACCAAAAGCGTCAAGTCACCGAAGATCCCGCTGTAACAGCGCGTTTTGAGGCGCTTAGTAAGCTAGGCTCGCCCGCACTCGTCGCTAAAGCCGCAGCTAACGAGATCGCAGCAGACGTAGGCGGCGCCAAGCCCCACGTTAAGGTCGCGCAGTTTGCCTTCCTCGAAGAAATTAGCGCACAAGGAAGCGATCTGATCTATGCCTACTCGCTAAGCCCTGGCTGGGCGAGCCTGAAAAGCTCCGATCGGCAAAAATATCTCAAATTGCTAGCCAAGGATATTACCGAAAATGACTGCAACGCACCTAGTACGCGAGCTTTATTGCAAAGCGGAGTGCGCGAAGTGCACCGATTTTTCTACGATTATCCAAGCTCGCACCTACTTGATTCGCAGGTGAGCGAGGAGATATGCCGCAAAGCAGGGTTATAGATAGTCTCGCATAATTTTATGCCGCGGATTTGCATCGGCGCGAAAGCAAAATTTCGTGGTGTAAAATTTTACGATAATTTAAAAGACAAATTTTGCGGCGAGTTGCGGAGTGCGGTCGCAAAATTTAATTTAAGGAATTTCGAAAACGAAATTTAGGCGATGAAATTACGTGGCAGGCTATAAAATTTGTAGCAAAAAAAGATAAAATTTCGTAGCAAAAAGGCGGAATTTTTTCTATGGATTTTGTGATCTAAGTTCGCATGGAATTTTTGCGGAAAAATTTGGCGCAACGGAATTCTACGCCACGCAAGCTAAGTAGCAATTTTTGCATAGTAAAGAATTGAGCGCTAGAATTTTTGCAGACGGAATTCTGCCCCGATAGGCCTGTCGTGAAATTTTAGCTAAAGAGAGAATATGAAAGAAATTTTAATCACCAATGACGACGGATTCGAAGCGCGCGGACTTTTGGAGCTCGCAAGTGCGCTAAGATCGGTCGCAAACGTCACCATCGTAGCGCCAAGCTCGGAGAAATCGGCATGCTCACACTCCCTCACGCTCACGCGCCCGCTTAGATTTGTAAAGCTAGACGACGGATTTTTCAAACTCGACGACGCTACGCCCGCAGATTGCGTGTATTTGGCACTCCGCGCGCTGTATAATCGCAAGCCCGATCTTGTGATAAGCGGCATAAATCACGGCGCCAACGTCGCGGAGGACGTGACCTATTCGGGCACTTGCGGAGGCGCGATGGAGGGGGTTTTGCAAGGCATTCCCGCGCTTGCGGTGAGCCAGTTTTACGTCGCGGACTCGCTGCAGCGGTACGGATTTGACCTCGCGTGCGAACTCACGGTTGATCTAGTGGGGAAAATTTTCAAAAACGGCTTTCCGCTGCCGCCGAAGCAGTTTTTAAATTTAAACGTCCCTGCCGTCTCAAAGCAAGATTTTAAGGGGCTAACGGTTGCGCCCTGCGGCGAGAAGCTCTACGACACGGACGCGCAGCTAAACCGCAATCCGCGCGGGATGGAGTATTATTGGCTCGGCAAATCTACGCTCAGTTTTGATGCGAGCAAAAACGAAAACAGCGATATTTCGGTGCTTTTTGAGGGGCGGGCGACGCTAAGTCCGATCAAGCTAAATTTAACCGCGCACGAGCAGATGAGCGCGCTAGAAAGGTGGATGAAAAACGATGAGTGAGGTCGTAGTAGACCGCTTTTCGCGCTCGCGCCTACTTTTCGGCGAGGATTTTGCAAGGCTGCAAAGCGCTAAAATTTTAATCTGCGGCTGCGGCGGCGTGGGCGGAGCGGCGATAGAGGCGCTGTACCGCAGCGGCGCGGTAAATCTAAGCGTGATCGATTGCGATCGCTTCGAGATAACCAACCAAAATCGCCAGTTTGGAAGCGAGCACGTAGGCGAGCTAAAATGCGAGGTTTTCGCGCGCAAATTTAAAGGCGTAACGCCGATCGCCGCCAGGATCGATCAGGAATTTTTATCGGAATTTGATCTAGCAAAATTTGATTTCGTAATCGACGCGATCGACGACGTGGGCGCTAAGATCGCGCTTGCGCTGCGCTGCAGCGAGGCGGGTGTAGACTTCGTAAGCTCGATGGGCGGCGCAAAGAGACTCGATCCCGCTAGAATCGAAATCCGCTCAATCTGGCAGACGCAGGGCGATCCGCTCGCGCGCAAGATCAGATACGAGCTGCGAAAGCACGGCTTTGCGGGCGATTTTGACGTCGTCTGCTCGAGCGAGCCGCCGCGCGTCAAATCGATGGGCAGCTTCATGGGAGTGACCGCGAGCTTCGGGCTTTTCATCGCAAGCTACGTCGTGCGCAGGCTGATAGGCGAGCGATAAATTTAAACGCTTAAAATTTTATAGCGTTTCGGCGTGCGGCTCCGTCTGGTTGGGTTTTGCGGTTAAATTTAAATTTGGATATTTTGAGCTTTTGATCCGAGCGTGCTTTGCGGACGCGTGCGGTTAAAATACAAAGCGGCGAAAGCGGAATTTTACCGGACGACGAAGATAAAATTTGCTCGGCGCGAAGGTGAAATTTCATTGCTGCGAAGGATAAAATTTTATCCGCAAAGATCGACACAGACTCGGCGCGAGATGAAATTTAAGGACCACGCGAGCTACACGCACATATTGATGCATACGGCGTGTCATTTTAGCAGGTGCCAGATAGTAGCCTAGGATTAAAATTTAAATACGCGGATCGCAGCTTGCTTGTGAGCGAAATTTTGATTGAATTAAGTTCGCGCAGCTATCCTATGCGGCGTGTTTCATAGTGATGAGGCTTGAAATTCTATCGCGACTTTACGCTTTTTGATGCAAAAAAAGGCGCGCTCAGGCAAGCAAAACCAAATTAGCGCGCATCGGTCGCCGCGTAGCGCCTAAATAAGCGTAAAGCGTAAGCAAGGCTCAAGCAAACGCAGCGGCAAGCCTACTTCTAAATTCCATTTTTTACCGCTCGCAAAAAGCGGAATTTAGAAATTTAATTTAAAGGAGCAGCGATGAATGAAATTTTTACACGCACGAGCGTGCGAAACTTTACCGAAAAAATGCCGAGCGACGATCAAATCGAGCTCGTGCTAAAAGCCGCGATGCAAGCCCCTAGCGCAGGCAACCAGCGCTCATGGGAGTTTTACGTAGTACGCGACCGCACCGCGCTTACGCTACTTAGCAGCGTCGGCACCTACGGCGGCTGCACGAAGGATGCGCCGCTTGCGATCGTGGTCTGCACGCGCAAAAGCGGCTTAAAATTCCAGCCCTACGCTCGCTACGACTGCGCTTGTGCGGCAGAAAATCTCTGGCTAGCGGCGCACCATTTGGGGCTTGGCACCACGTGGCTGGGCGTAGCGCCCGATATTTACGCAATGGAGCGCGTAAGAGAAATTTTGGATCTGCCTGGGCATTTAGAGGCGTTTTGCATTATGCCTTTGGGCTTTCCGTCTCGCGTCACAAAGGCGCATTCACGCTTTGAGCCCGCTAAAATTCACTTCGTAGGCTAGATATGTTTATTTCGCAGAGTAAAATTGACGATCTAATCGCTAGCGACGGCGCGTTTTTGGACCTTACGACCGAGCTTTTGCAGGACTTTGTGGATCTAAACGCGCCCGCGCGGCTTTCGATCGTAACAAGACAGAATCTGATCTTTAGCGGCGGGCAGATTGCGCGCGAGGTAGCGGCACGCTTTGGTTGCGAGACGCAGCATCTAGCGCGCGAGGGAAGCGCATTTTGCGCGGGGGATGAAATTTTTAGCGCGCAGGGGAGCTTTGAGAGCCTGCATAAAGCTTGGAAGATCGTTCAGATCGTGTTTGAGTACTCCTGCAAAATTTCGACCTACGCGCACGAGATGGTTGCGCTGATGCGAGAGGCTAATCCGCGCTGCGTGCTGGGTGCGACGCGCAAGAGCTTTCCTTTTGCGAAGGAGCTTTGCGTAAATGCGCTGATAGCGGGCGGCGGAACGATGCACCGCTTGGGGCTGTACGACAGCGTCCTATTTTTTTCAAACCACATCCGCGCGTTTGCTAGCTTTAGCGAGTTTTGCGCGCAGATCGCTAAATTTAAAGAGCGCGCGCCCGAGCGAAAGATCATGATCGAAGTGGCGAGCGAGCGCGAATTTAGCGAGCTTTTAGGATACGCACCCGATGCGATAATGTGCGACAAGATGAGCCCTAGCGAGCTTAGAGCTTGCGTTTTGAGGCGAGATGAAACGGCGCCGCAGATTAAAATTTGCGCTGCGGGCGGCATAAATAAAAATAACTGCGCCGAGTTTGCAGCTACCGGCGCGGACGTGCTCGTAAGCTCGGCGGTTTGGAATCAGGGCGTGTGCTGCGATCTAGGCGGAAAGATAGAATTTATCTAAATATTAAATTTTAAATTTTAAGACGGAAAAGTCTAAAAAAGGACATAAAAACGCAATTTATTAATAAATAAAAGTATATTTTGTAAAATTCTTAAAATTTCAAAAAAAGGATTTTTATGAAAAAAATTGCTTTTATTTTAGCGCTTGCGGCAAGCGTTTCGTTCTGCGCGGATCAGCTGATAATCGCAGCCGGCGGCGGATACAAAAAGCCCGTCTCGGCCGTGATAGAAAATTTGAAAAAAGAGGGCATGGATGTGGCGGGATCGTTTGCCAACCTCGGCCAGCTAGTCATTCAATCGCGCGAGAATAAAATTTCATTCATCGTGGGCGACGAGGCGTTTTTGAAAAAAAGCGATCTAAATATCACTAAATTTGAGCGTATCGGGCGCAGCACGCTAGTTTTAGTAACGCCGAAAAATATCAAAATAAACGATGTCTCCGAGATCGCAAAGCTCGATAAGATCGCGATGCCCGATCCTAAAAAAGGCGATTTACGGTATCAGGACGAACGAGTTTTTACAAAACGCCAAGATGGAGCCGGTAAAAGATAAAATTTTAGCCGTCGCGGGCGTGCCGCAGGTGGTCGCTTACGTCATCAACGGCGAGGTGCAAGCAGGCTTTATCAACAGTACCGAAGCGGTCGCCAAAAAAGATGAGTTCGGCTCGATCATCTACATCGACGAGAGCCTCTACAGCCCCGCATTCATCGGCATCGCAAGGCTTAGCGCGTGCAGCAATGAGGCGCTTTGCGAAAAGGTGATGAAGGAATTTCAATCGGACCGCTCAAAAGAGATTTTTTCAAAATTCGGTCTTAAATGAGCGACATCGCTTGGATCATGCATCCTTTGCTTTTAAGCGTCAAAGCCCTGTTTTGCAGCTTTTTGCTGCTTATTTCAATAGGGCTAGCAATTTCATATTTTTTAGCTTTCAGCCAAGCCAAATTTAAAAAGATCATCGAAATTTTAGTGATTTTTCCGCTTATCTTTCCGCCGATCGCGACGGGATTTTTGCTTCTTTACATCTTCGGAAAGAGCGGATTTATCGGCTCTGCATTAAATTTAGACATCGTTTTTAACTTCTCTTCATTGGTAATCGCCGCATTTTTGGTGGGACTGCCGCTGTTTGTAAAGCCCGTGTGTGCGAGCTTTGAGCTCTTTCCGAAAAGTCTAATCGAAGCCGCGCAAATTTTAGGCAAAAACAGAGCTCAAATTTTTCTCCTCGTCATCCTTCCAAGTTCGCTTAAAACACTCGGCTCCGCGCTCATTTTAGCGCTGTCGCGCGGGCTTGGCGAAGTGGGTATCACGCTGATGCTGGGCGGAAACATCGTGGGTAAGACCGACACGCTAAGCCTTGCGATCATGGGCGCCGTGTATGACGGCGAGAACGAGCGAGCGCTGATTTTAAGCCTTTTGCTCGTGATTTTCAGCTTGATTTTATTTTATGCGATAAATCTTTTGGATAAAAAGCGAAATTTATCTAACTGAAAAAAATTATTTTTAAGTATTTTTTTGATAAAATTGCAAACGCATTTCATTTTAAAGGATTTTTCATGAAGAAATTTTTAATTTCATCAATTTTAGTCGCAAGCGCTTTGGTCGCTCACGAGCACGGCGATATGCAAAATTTCGACCCTAAGACCGGCAAGCACCTTGTCGTTACTATGGAGCAACTGGGCGAGAAGGGTAACGTGAGTGTCGGCGAGGTCGTAGCGGTCGAGACGAACTACGGCGTGGCGTTTTTCCCGAATTTAAAGGGTCTTACTAGCGGCGCGCACGGTTTTCACGTGCATCAAAACGCCGACTGCGGCGCGACCGAGAAAGGCTTAGGCATGAAAGCTGGCGGTCACTGGGATCCGAACGATACTAAAAAACATTCGTTTGCTTGGGACGATAGCGGCCACAAGGGCGATCTGCCTGCACTTTTCGTCGATGCCGAGGGCAATGCGGTCTATCCGGTGCTAGCTCCGAAAATCAAGAGCTTAGATGAGCTAAAGGGCCACTCGCTGATGGTTCACGTAGGCGGCGATAACCACAGCGATCATCCGAAACCGCTCGGCGGCGGCGGCGCTAGAATGGTCTGCGGCGTTATAAAATAAGCCTCGTTGCGGATGAAATTTAATCATCCGCAATCTCTAAGTATGTCCGCTCTGCGGTTAAATTTACGCGACGAAATTTCGCCGTCCGCAGCGCCGAGATACGCCCGCTTTGCCGTTAAATTTAAACGCGGCGGGCTTTGATACAACTTATGCAGCGCGAAATTTTGTGTTAAATTTACGCACTGCACCCTCTCTCCCGCTTAAATTTTAAAATTTAACTCCGTTTGCGCGCATTACGCCCTGTTTTTGCCGCAGCAGCGCAAAATTTTCCAAATTTAAATCAAGACTCTAAATTTACGGCTCCGAGCTATTTTGGCGGCGTGAGCTTCATTTAACTTTTTCTTCACGACTTTTTCATACAATTATGCCAACTTCCACAAAGGAGAGAGAATGAAAAAGATTGTTTTAGCAAGCGTTTTAGTTGCGGGCGTGCTGTTCGCCGCAGATTTTAGCTCAAGCACCCCCGAGCAGATCAATGCTGCAGTCGCCGGCGCGGATGCCAAGAGTTTAAGCGAAGCGGCGTTTGAGATCGATAAGCGCGCAGGCGAGCTAAGGGCGCAGGCAAGGGATCTCAAGCGCGGATTTAAGACCGAGTTTAAAAAGAAACTGGACGCTATGAGCGTCGAGGATCGCGAGAAATTCCTAGACGAGTTTAGAAAAAACTATAACGCCCAGGCGGGCAAGCTAAGCGTCGAGCAGGCGGATAGACTGGATATCGAGCTCAAAGATCGCGGTAATTTCGGCAAATTTAAAAGGCCTGCTTGCGGGTTTGGTCCACACAGATCGCAGATGGCACCCGGCGAGTGCGGTCATATGCCGCCTAAAGGAATGCGCGACGGCGCGGGTCCGGCAATGCCGCCAAGAGACGCGATGCCGTGCAATCAAAACGCGGGCGCCGCTGTGTGCCCTATGACGCAGCAATAGCCGCCCGCGCGCAAACTATTTAGTTCCGCGCAGCATTTGCGCGGAATTCTGCTTTATCGAAATACGGCGCGAGAATTTTAGAATTTTAGCTTGAAATTTATGCGGCGTAGCGCCGATGAAATTTCGCAAAATTTTATCGGCGCAGGCGAGGTTTTGAAATTCTACGCGGCGAAATTTTAGGACGTGAAATTTTAAAATTTCGTAGCGGCAGAATTTTAAAACTCCCGTACTTTGCCTGTAAATTTTGAAATTCCGCGGCGCGAAAATTTTATATCGTAAAATTTTAGCCTCTTGCGCCGCTTGGCGCACTGCGCGAATTAATTACTAGGCGAGCAATCTAAATTTACGAAGCGTGCCTTAGAGCCAAGACGCGTCGTTTTCGCCACGATAAAATTTTGCCCTGAAATTTTGCAATTAAATTTTACGTGGAATTTCACAGGGTATAATTTCGAAAATTCTACGCAAGGAGGCGGCCTATGGCAAGAGTTTTGATCGTCGAGGACGAGGGGATGCTGCTAGACATGATGTGCACCTACATGCGCGGCGCGGGGCACGAGGTAAGCGGCAGTAAAAGCTACGACGAGGCGCTTTCATTAGCATACGAAAAGAGCTTCGATCTGTGGATCTTCGACGTCAAAATCATCGGCGGCAACGGCTTTGCGCTACTTCGCGAGCTGCGCGAGGCCGGGCGCGGCGCACCGTGCATTTTCACGACGTCGCTAAACACTCTGCAAGACGTCGAAAGCGGCTTTAGAAGCGGCTGCGACGACTACCTCAAAAAGCCCTTCGAGCTAAAAGAGCTGGCTCTGCGCGCAGATAATTTACTAAAGCGCACCTTCGTCCACAACGCCGCCCTGCGCGAAAATATCGGCGGAAACTTTAGCTTCGATATGGCTCAGCGCGCGCTTTATTGCGACGGAAAAGCCGTGCCGATGCCGCAGAAGCAGGCGCGGCTTCTTGCTCTGCTTCTGAAAAACCGCGATAAATTCCTTAGTAAAGATGAAATTTTCGCCGCGCTGTGGGACTACGACGAGAGCCCGAGCGAGCTTAGCCTGCGCGTTTATATCGCGGAGCTGCGAAAAATTTTAGGCAAGGATCGCATCATAAACGCTTCCAAGCTCGGCTACAAATATCTTTAGGAGCGCGCCGTGTCCAAAATGCGTCAAATTCTACCGATTTTTTTACTCTACACGCTTACTAGCGTCCTGTTTTTGGCGCTGGTAAGCAGCGTATTTTACGAGCGGGAGAAGTTTTTTATCGCGGATCGCGATGCCTTTGCGATAAGGGATTTCAAGCACGGCTTAGAGGCTAAGCTCGCGCGCGGCGGGCGCCTAAATGAGGGCGATTTCGACGCTATGCAGGCATACGCGGCGGATCTGAATAGCAGCGATGAGATCGCGCGGGATTTTGAGCCGAAGGACGACGCGCCGCGCGTGTATATGGAGGGATCTGGCAGGATCGAGCAGTTTAATCTCACCGCCAAGGACGGCACGGAGTATTACGTAGCGATCAAAACGGAAGCGCTTGAGGGCAAGCTAGCGGCGCTGAAGCTTAAAATTTTAGCCGCGAGCGCGCTTGTTTTGGCGCTTATTTTGCTGATCGCGTATTTTATCATCCGCCTTTCGCTGCGCCCGCTTTACGAAAAGATTGAGTTTCTTGACGGCTTCATCCGCGACACGACGCACGAGATAAAAACCCCGCTTAGCGTGATTTTGATGAGTATCGAGCTTTTCGATACCGATGCGAAAAAATATCTGGGTAATATCAAGACGGGCGCAAATACGATAAACGCGCTATTCGAGGATCTAACCGCGCTAAGCTTAAACAAAAGCGGCAGCGGGCGGGAGGTAAATTTAGGCGAGCTGCTGCAAGGCCGCATAGAGTATTTCGGCATCTCTGCGGAGCAAAAGTGCATAAGCTTAAACGCCGATCTGCACCCGGTAGCCTTTTGCGCGGATGAGTTTAAGCTGCGAAAGATCATCGACAATCTGCTTGGCAATGCGATAAAATATTGTGATGAGCTCGGCTGCGTCGAGGTGAGCCTAAGCGAGCGCTCGCTTCGCATCAAAAACAGCGGCGCGGGCATCGCGCAGCAAAATTCACCGCATATTTTCGAGCTTTACACCCGCTTTGACGAACGCAACGGCGGCTTTGGCATCGGGCTTTTTATCGTGAAAAAATATTGCGACGAGCTCGGGCTTAAAATTTCGTGCGATAGCAACGAGGACTGGACGGAATTTGAGGTGAAATTTTAACTTTACCCAAATGAAATTCTGCGCGAATGAAATTTTAGCAGGCGGGCTTGTTGGGCTTAACCGCGCGGGTTTAAATTTAGCTAGTGATTCGTTCGTAAAAATTTGCGCTAGGTTATAATTTGACGGCGGAATTTACGCATGCAATTCGGTTACGCTCGCAAAATTTCGCCCGCCGGTTTGCAGAATACATAGCGTAAGTCATATTAAATTTTATAAAATTTCGAGCCGTGGAATTTATCCGAAATTACGTAGCCGCTCGCTAAAATGGCGATAAATTTCGCCGGATGGAACAATGATAAATATTGATAAGGTAAGCTATAAAAGAGCCAAGTTTAGACAAGCGGATTTAGAGGCCGCATCAGGAGGCGATACGGCGGCAAGCGACGCGGCAAACGCTAGTGCGCCAAGGCGCGTAAGAATCTTGGCAAAAGCGGCTTTGAAGCATGGAGCGAGAAGCTGTTGCATGGCTGCGGGGCTAGCTTTCGCTACGCAGTGCGTATCCCGCTCGCGTCCAAAGTGCAACTGGACGCAGATGAATGCATCCTATGCGAGTATAAAAAGCGCGGAAGCGGGCTTGAAATAATCGCTGCTTTGCTAGTCTTAATCCCCGTTTTAGGCGTGATTGCGCTATGCTTTAAACCAGAATACGGCGTAGTTTTTAATATAACTATCCTGCTAGCCGGCTTTTGCATGATAATGGTGTTTTTGTAGGTCTTTTGGGATACCGTGCACAAGGGAATTTATGTGAGCGATAAAAAATTTAATCAATCAAAACGGCATAAAATTCCCGATTGAAAAAGTGCACTTTAGTGCCTTATCCAACCGCTGCGGAGATATCACGCTATATTTTTATGTCACGCCGTTTAGCCAGATTTTTACGCTAAGCATAGACGGTAGCTATGAGTTTAACGCTCTCATCTATTGCTTAGCCACGCTCTGCAATAACGATGAGCTTTTTTGCTTTGCGACGCACCGATACGTGCGCGCTAGAGCTAGCGGACGTCGCCCTCATATAATTTTAAACGCTAGGCTGTGTAAGAGCGAGCCAAAATTCTAAAAGCTTCGAAATTTTCAACTAAAATTTCCCCGCAGAATACGACGCCAAAAATTTAAATGGAATTTGTAAGCACGATTTTGCACACAAATTTTACTGCGAAAATCCGCGCACAAAATCCATAGTTCAAATTTTGCACTTGAATTTTTTGGATAAATTTCTCCCTCAAATTTCGTAAAGAATTTACGCCGTCATAGCCTAATAATAGTACGTAGAGCCTGCAAAATTCGTAACAATGCAAGCAAAATTTGCCAAGATTAGGGATAAAATTTTATCAAGGCAAGTAAAGATTTATTTAGTCGTAAACGGATTTCGTAACGGCACAGATTAAGCTAACACGTGCTTGATAATGAGCTTTCGTGCGAATTCTATAAAAATTTTATGGCGGCGCAAATAAAATTTCGCGTAACAAGGACGAGCTAAGCACTCGCAGCTACGCTTTAAATCAATGCTGCGGCTGTCCGTGTTTAGCCCGGATCACGAATATCTTGCCGCAATCTCCTTTTGCCCTAAAATTTGCACGATCTCGTCTAAGCTTAAAATTTTGCCGTGCGAGTCAAAGCCTACGTTTAGTATGCGCCCCTCTAGGCTGGAAGCGCGGTCGTGCAAGTGTCCGTGAAGCATAAAAGAGCCTCGCGAGGCGTGGTTGTGCTCCTCTATGGGATAGTGAAACATACAGATGCTCATACCCGCTTTGCCGTCCTTTATCGCGCCCGCACCGCCGTCAAAATTTAGCTCTTTGTAGTGCAGGATATCGCTAAAGATGGGATTTCCGTCATCTTTTAGCTCGCGTAGCAGTGCTTCTTTGTTTTGGCTGATGAGCGTATCGTGGTTGCCTAAAATCAGCACATGCAAGCCGTTTAGCCTACGCGCTACGCTTTTTAGATCCTTTAATTTATTACAAAATGCAAAATCGCCCAGATCATAAACCGTATCTTCCGGCCCCACTACGGCATTCCAGAGCTCTATTAGCTTTTCATTCATCTCGCTTACGTCGTTAAAAGCCCTAAATTTAGGGCAGTATTTCATAATATTGCCGTGATAAAAATGCAAATCGGAGGTAAAAAATATCATCATTTTCCTTTAAGCTCTAATCGCCGCTTACGTAAATTTACGCGGCGCCAAATATTTGCACGATAATCGTTAAACTTTTTCTAAAAATTCTTTTATAAAGCCTAGCTTGCCCTGCTCGTCAAGGGATTTGAATTCTCGCTCGTTTGCTTTGATGTGATCGACCAAAGGGTGGAATTCTTCATCAAGCTTGGTTTTATCCAGTTTGCCGGAAAGCGCCTCGTTTTTACTGCGAGCAAAAAATTTATTCACGAGATAATAAGGCGTTTTCATCTTAAAGCAAAAATCGTTCTGGCTTGGGATATACACCATAAAGCCCTCGAATTTTGCCTCTTTGACTATATTTTTTAGCTCCGCAAAGCTCGTTTTTAGATACTGCTCGTCCTTCTTATAAAAAGGTCTTTTTAGCGCGCCAGCGGTGCTTGCAGCGATCTTATCCAGCTCAAATTCGCTCTCTTGCGCGCCGGTTTTAGCGTCGATAAGTCCGATAAAAGTCTCACCAAGCTCCTCTTCTACGATGTGCGGATCGCTCTCGTCGGTGATCTCAAATAAAAAAGTTTTATTTGGATAGCGTTTGAAAATCTCTTCAAATTTACAGCAGTGCTCGCGCGCCATCTGCGCAAATCTACTATCGGTCGATCCCGTCGTGGAGTAGATGACGCGGCGGTTAAAGCTCGCGCCGCTTTCGCCGACATCTACGTAGGTGCAACACCCCAAAAAGCCGTTTACCTTTCGCACGGCAAGCACGGGCGTATCGTCTGTGATATCGATAGGATAAAGGCTTTTGCGCGAGGTAAATTCCGAGTAGTTATAGACCTTTTTAAACGGACGCACGATGATATTTAGATTCTCGTCCATTATGAGCCCGCGCATCTCAAGCAACGCCTTATCCCAATCGGCTTTGAAAAAGACGCGTTTTGAGTATTTGTAGGTGCGAAGCTCGGGATAAAGCTCGCTTTGACGCGCGCTCCAGAGCCTTTTGTCCTGCGTGGCAGCGATATATTTTTTCGTTACGTAGGTGTTTTGCGCCGCATCAAAGGGTAGATCGCGCCTGTTTAGAGCCGCCGCGTCTTTGATCTTTTGCGCTACGCTTTCGCTCATAGGATTGATGGGCGGGATCAAAATTTCGCCCTCTATTTTATTGTTTGCGACCTTGATAAACATCGCTATTACCGTATTTTCATCGACGCCGTGCTCGGAGGCGAAGAAATTTTGCATTCTAAAACACTCGAAAATAAATCCATTCTGGGCGGCTTGCTCTTTTAGGCTTAGCAGCTCTTTGGTGCGCGCGCTCACGTTGCTAAGCACGATAAGAACGTCTTTAGCTTTGTTTTCCAGGGCAAATTTATACGCCTGCTTTATCTCGCGGGCGACCTTGCGCTTCGCGTCTTCTAAAAGCTTCGGCGACCAAGTATAAACCCCCGCCTCACCTACTAAAAACATATCGTTTTCCAGATGATAAATTTGCGCCTGAGGGTATTCGTTTTTAAATTCTTTAATTTTCTCTTTTGCGAAAGTCGTTTTACCCGAGCCCGCGTGTCCGCGAACGACTATAAATTTTCTCATTTTACCGCCTTGATTTTATGTGGCGATATTCTACCTGAAATTTGAGCGCCTTGGTATAAAGAAATATGGATTTTGGTAAAATTCAATTTACAGAGCAGATTTTTGCCGCTTAGCTCGCGCAGTTTTGAGACGCGAATGAGACGGCGCAGCACCCGTATCTACGAGGGCTTGCTACCGATGCGCTTTTGGCACGAAATTGAGCGAGGATAAAATTTGCGGAGAAGCCGCTGGGCGGCTTAAATTTAAACCTCAAAGCTCAAATTTACAAAGAGATTAAATTTGATCTCTTTATGGGCTTATCGAAGCATAAAATTTATTGTTTTGACTAATTTGAATACGATAAAAAGATAGCGATATATGTTAGGCTCAAAAATTTTAAATAAATAGAAATTTGCACTTTGCCGAGGTGCTGAAATTAAAATTTGATCGAATTTATCCTCGCCGAAGCGCTTGATCGACGAAGGCGCCAAATTTTGATAGACGCGCTATAAAAAGCGTATTTATCCTCGCTATTTGATTTAAATTTAGCCCCGTAAAGGGGCTAAATACGCTTATTTATCTCCTAACGGCCAGTAAACGATCGGTTTGGCTCCAAGTCTTGCTTCGCCGTGATACATGCCGAGCTTATCTTTCGTCCACGCAAAGCCCGTGTGTCCGTGCTTGTCGATCGAGATAATGCCACCGCTACCGCCGAGTGCTTTGACCTCTTTTACCGCTTCTTCGGCGGCCTTTTGCACATCGGAGGTTTTGTATTTATACAGAGCTGACACCTCGTGCGCGGCGTTTACGCGCATGTAGATGTCGCCCGTGCCGGTGCATGAAACCGCCACCGAGTCGTTATCGGCGTAGGTTCCGGAGCCGATTATCGGGCTATCGCCGATGCGGCCGGTCATTTTGTTGGTCATGCCGCCGGTGCTAGTAGCTGCGGCTAGGTTGCCGTTTTTATCCAGCGCGATCGCGCCTACGGTGCCAAGATATGGGCGCTCGTGTAAATTCAGCGACGTCTTTTTTGCCTTTTCGCTATCAAGTAGCAGCTTTTGTTTTTCTTTGGCTTTTTGCAGCGCGTCGTATCTAAACTGCGTGAAAAAATACTTCTGATCGACCA
>NZ_CAKZTI010000031.1 GCF_937921625.1 uncultured Campylobacter sp.
GGAGTTTGCGCAGGATTTGGAGTTTGATTCGCCCGCGGTTCGGGCGTATCTGCGGAAGGAATTGGGCAAATTTGAGCTTGAGCGCCTCGGTTCGCTCGTGCTTGGCTGCACGCATTTTAACTATTTTAAGGACGTTTTGCGCGAAATTTTGCCGTCTCACGTGCGCATCATCGACGGCATAGACGGCACGCTAAACCGCCTTGCAAGCGAGCTGGGCGGAGGGCTGAAGCTTGCGCGCGGCGGGGATTTGCCCTCGCGGACAACTAAATTTAACGCGGGCAGCGACGCAAAATTTGATACGAATCCATCGGCGCAAGCCCACGAATTTGGCGCGGAAGTGCGAGGCGCATGCGGCGAGAGCATAAAAGACAAGAGCAAGCAGGGCGAGGGGAGCGATGAAAGCGCTCGCAGCGAGCGGGGCGCAGGAGGGGGCAACGAAAGCTGTGTCGGCAAAAATAATGCAGAAAGGTACGGCGAGAGCGGTGGAGGGTCGGCAGGCGATACGTGGCGCGACGTAGAGCAGTGCGGCGAAGACAAACGCCGCATGTCGCCGCGCGCCGTAGATGCGAATTCGCAGCTCAAGCTTTATTCTCGAGGCGGCGCGGATTTGTCCTTGGAATTTAAGCCGAGAGGCGAAGGAATGGGTATTTCGCGAGTGAATTATCCAAACGGCAACAGCGTGGAGTATTTTTGCTCGGGCAGAGCGCTAGATGCGGCGCAGCTGCGCAAAGTAGAACTGTTTTTAAAGCGGCTCGATGCGATGCGAGCAATCGACTAGGCTACGCGCCCGTGCGTCGTAGATCCGTAGCGCAGGTTGGGATTCCAGTGCGTCATAAATCACGTCAAATTAAAATTCCTGTTCATCGCGGATCGCACTACGCGACTTAAAATTTAGATACGTGGTGGATTACTCTGCGCAAGTTAAAATTTTGATGCGCTATAAATCGCAGCGCAAACTCAAAATTTCGTCGTTTCGTAAATCGCGCCGCATAGACTAAAATTTCGGCGCGCTAAAAAATTTAACTCGGCTTGATGATTTAGAAGCGGCTTCGCGCGGTGCGCGAAAGTTAAAATTTTACGGGGCAAATGCTGCCTTCCGCTGTCCGGCACGTAAATTTAAAATTTAATACACAACGCCGCCGTCTGCCTTGAAACCGCATAGCGCAAGCCAAGCGCCGCCGTTGCCACTAATTCTTTGAATTTCATAGCGTAAGCCGAGATCGCTGTTTGCAGGAGTAACCTCGCGCCGCACGAGCTGTCACCGCGGATTTGAAATTTTAAATTTAGACTAGGGTGCGGATAAAGCGCGCGAAGTTAAATTTAGTGCGCCGCGCAAACCGCCGCCGAGAAAATTTGACTAGCGGCATGTGAGATCGTGAAATTTAGCATGCCGCACTGCGAAATTTCACCGCCGCTGAGAGAAATTTAGGCAAGGCGCACGGCGTAAATTTTAAAATGATTAAATTTTAAGGTGCCGCGCAGCCCGTAAGTCTTTTCTGTGATAGCCAAGCCCGCAGGCTTTAAAATTTGAAATTCCAAAATCCGTAAAGCAAGATTTCGCACTGTATCATTTCGCGGGCGAGATTTATACCGCAAAATTCGGCACTGAGTAGGGCAAATTTACTCTGCATCGAAGGTGCAGAGTGAATTTAGAATGTATTAAGAGTTTAAAATTTGATTTATTCTATTTTCAAAGGAGTATTTGATCTTCTTATAAAAGAAGCGTCATAAGCATGTCTCAAATTGACGGCTTCGACACTATTTGGATCTGCGGGTTCTTTGTCTTTATATTTTTCTATGATAGCCTTAGCTTCGTCCCAATGCTCTAGGTAGTAATCAACAGTATACGCCATACTTTTTTCCTCTACGACCGTTTTTGCGTTCAAGCAATTCTTATAAGAGTTACTTCCATCTTTAAGGGTATTGAAATCACACTTTGCCAAAACCTCTTTGGCTTCGTCCAGATGTGCGTCGTAATACTCCCTGGTCTTTACCTCGGTATCGTCACCGCAACCAACTAATAAAGCAGCTAACCCCCCCCCCCCCAGAGGAACATCTTAGGATTTTTCATTTCATTCTCCTTGTTTGAAAGTTATCGGTATTTTACTATCCGTTTACTTTAAAAATTTTGAATTGCGCGCGGCCGCGCCGTTTTAACGCAGCTAGTTAAATTTAGCTTTTAAATTTGCCCGCGCTTTTTGGAATTTCGTTTTAAAATTTTACTTGCGCGACGGAATTTTACAGGGCGGAATTCTGCGGGATAAAGCAAAATTCCGCCGGACAGAATTCCGCATCGCTGCGGAATTTAAAATTTAAAAGCAAATTTAAAATTTGCGAGAGCTACTCCTCTATCTTTTTACCTGCGAACCGCACGAGAGCCCACGTAACGGCAAGCCCCATCGGCAGCGCGATCCAGACGCTAAGTCCTAGCGCTACGGGCAGATAGCCCGCCACCACGGCGACCGCGCCGACGGATAGAGCGTAAGGCATCTGCGTCCTTACGTGCTCGATATGATCGCAGCTCGCGCCCATCGACGAAAGGATCGTGGTGTCCGAAATCGGCGAGCAGTGATCGCCGAAAATCGCGCCGGTTAGCACGCCCGAGATATTTACGATCATATAGGCGTGAAGCGCATCGCCCGAAAGCCCGTAGTGAAGTCCCACGGCGTTTGCTAAAGGTATGGCAAGCGGCATTAGAATTCCCATCGTGCCGTAGCTGGTGCCCGTCGAAAAGCTAATGAATGAGCCTAGCACGAAAATCGCTACCGGAAGCAAGAATTTCGGCGTGTTTTGACTTAGCATATCGACCAGATAGCGCGACGTGCCGAGCTCTTTGATGACAGAGCTGAGCGACCAGGCAAGCAGCAAGATCACGATCGTGACGATCATCGTCTTCCACCCCTTGATCCACGTAGAGATCGCCTCTCTGACGTTAAAAATTTTGCGGTAAACGCTCATAAATATAGACACGACCGTAGCAAGAAGCGCCGCTTGAAAAAGCGCAACCGACGAGTTCGCGTTGCCGAATGTCGCCTGAAGCGTTGCAAAGCTTAGCGGAGCGGCTTTTGCGGCTGCGAGAGCATCGCCTTCAAGCTTGCTTAGTCCGCTAAAATAAAAGCTCGCAAATGCGCCGCAGATTAGCACTATAAGCGGGATAACGGCGTTTGAAGCTTTCGGCTTGATCCCCTCTTTGGGCTCTAGCGTTTTATCTTCGAGCTCGGCGATATTAGAATTTTTAGAGTGGATTTCGCCGGTCGCTGCGCGCCTTTCGGCAGAGAGCATCGGCCCGAAATCCCTACGCATGAACGCCACGTAAACTACGAAAGCAAGCATAAAAAGATTGTAGAAGCGATACGGCATGGTTTGTACGAAGATCGAGAAGGCGTTTACGTTTTGCACGCCGATCTGATCATATCCCGCTCTTATCAAAGATACTTCAAGACCTACCCAGGTAGAAATTAGCGCGATGCCCGCAATCGGCGCAGCGGTAGCGTCGATGATGAAGGCGAGCTTTTCGCGGCTAACTCTAAATTTATCGGTGATCGGCCGCATAACAGGGCCTACTATAAGAGCATTTGCGTAGTCGTCGAAAAATACGAAAAGGCCCATAACCCATGTTGAAATTTGCGCCGAAATGCCCGTTTTGGCGCGCTTGCTAATCCAAAGCGCCACGGCTTTCGTGCCGCCCGTCCTACTAATCAGAGCGACCACGCCGCCGATACAAAGTACCTGCAAAAGCACGCCCGCGTTGCCTTTGCTAGCCATCGAGCCCACTACGCGCGAGACCAGATCCGTAAAGCTGCCCACAAGCGCGGAGATCGGATTGTTGCCGACGACTGCAAGCATATAGGTGCCGCTAAAAACGCCGATGAAAAGCGATAAAATCACCTCTTTGGTAATAAAGGCAAGCGCGATCGCCACGACGGGTGGCACTAGCGTCCAGATGCCGAAAAGCTCGGCATTATGCTGTCTGGTCGCGTCATCCACCGCAAATGCGGCAACCGATAAAAACATTAGTAATAGAATTTTTTTCATTTTCTCGCCTTAAAATTTAATGCTTCTCGATAAAAAGCCCAGCCCAGCTCTGCTGCGTCGCCATCGCCTCTACGACGTTGATATTTACGCGGTGCGGCATCGCTAGGCAGCTTAGCACGATCTGCGCGATGTCCTCTGGCAGGATCGCATCGACCCCCTCATACACGGCCGCGGCGCGCGCTACGTCGCCTTTAAAGCGCACCTCGCTAAACTCGCTCTTACAGATTCCAGGAGCGATCTCCGTCACGCGGATGCCGCTGCCGCGCAGGTCGTTGCGGATATTGCGGCTAAACTGCTTGATAAACGCCTTGCTCGCGCCGTAAACGTGGCTACCCGGATAGGGCCACGCGCCCGCAGTCGAGCCGAGATTGAAGATATAGCCGCTTTTGCGCGCGATCATCAGCGGTAGCACTGCCTTGGTCGAATACAGCACGCCTTTGATATTCGTATCAACCATCGTCTCTAAATCCTCTACTGGCGTCTGCACGATCCCCTCAAGCCCCAGCGCGAGCCCTGCGTTATTTACGAGCACCTCGACGTCTTTGAAATTTTCAGGCAGCGCGCTTACGGCATCAAACACCGCAGCTTTATCGCGAATATCCGCGGTGATAATGTGCGTGTTGCCTAGCTCACCGGCTAGCTTTTGTAGCCGCTCCTTGCGGCGCCCGAGTGCTATGATCTTATAGCCCTGCGCGCTAAGCGCCCTAGCAATCGCCTCGCCAAAGCCGCTCGTAGCGCCCGTGATGAATGCCGTGTTTTTCATATGATCCCCTTTGCGTAAAATTTTAAATTTAGCGCAATGATAACGCAAAACGGATTTAGAATTTATGAAATTTGTTCTTGCGGCGCGGGCGCGGATGAAATAATACGAAGACATTGGGCGTGCTTCTAGCGCGCACGAGCTCGCGATCGGCAACGGATTCGGCGAACACACGGGCTAAATTTAAAATTTTGCGCCGTTTGTTTGTCGCAGCTTGCTATAATCACTTAAATTTAGGGAAAGGCAAATGAGCAAATTTATACGATTTATCCTCGTTAGTATCTGTGCTTGCGCCACTTATGCGGGTCTGAAATATGCTTTTATACTCTTTATCACGTGGCTCATGTTTAGTGGGGTATATTTTGACGGACCGGGTGCACTGCTCGCCATACCGCTCACGTTTCTAAGCTCATCGGTTATATTTGATTATTATTGTATTGCGCTGGGCTCTCATCTGCTCTTTTTATCACTACTTAAAGGGCGCGACGTGAAAACGCGGTGGATTTTGCCTTTATTTTTTCTCATAACGCTCGCGTTTTGTAGTTTTTGCGTCTTAATCGGGCACGAAGATTATCAACGCATAAACGCGCTTTTTGCACTCTTGCTTATCTCTCCTTTTACGCTCATCGCATACGCCATCGTTACGACCGTAATCCTTGCCAAAAATAAAATTTCGGATTATTATCCGGTCTTAATCGCGATAATTTTTGTGCCCATTCATGCCGCCAGCATAGGGATATGGGGATTAGAACGGATATATTTTGGAGTGTTTCTAAACGCGACGATACTGGGGATTTTTTATTTCACGGCGAAAATCGGGCGCGTAAATTTGATCGCACATAGACCCGTACCCGACAAAACGCAAAATTCTAAAGACCGCGTTATCAAAACAATACAAAGCAGCGCGACATTTTTAAACGACGATATTTTAAAGAAGCGCTAAATTTTATCCTTTTTTAAGAATTCTACATAACGCTTTTGTCGCGCACCACAAGCTTATATTCTTCCCGATAAATCTGAGCTTTACCGACAAAACCCTTCAAAAACTGCGCCGTTTTGCTTCTTGACGTATTGCTATCGCCATTTGATCAAATTTAAATCCAGCGCGATCTCGTCGTTTTTGATCACGCCGATACCCTTATTTAGCACATTTTGCGCGATCTGTTTAACTTCTGCTAGCGAGTACATCGCGAAGGTGCCGCACTAAAATTTATTCAGCTCAGCGATGTCCTCTTGAAGGTACGCCTAAAATATTTTTATGCTTACGTTCCACGCCGTCGCGATGGTAGGATTTGGTTTTAATAGCAACTAGCTCCAATAAAATTTTATCTGTCACGCACAAGGTTTTTTGCGTTTTTCGATCTAAAATTTGAGTTGCAAGAATTCCATTTGTCGTTTACGGATACTCAGAATAAATATTGTGGCTATTTTATACATGCAGAGTAAGATAAAATTGGTAGTTCTCAGGCGTGGCAAAATCACGCACCCCATTTTACAGATGGCAAAATAAGGCGCGCTGGAGTCGGTTCTAACTTGAGATTTTATTTAAAAAGCAAATCGGATTTTAGCTTGGAATAAACCTGCTCGCCTTTTAACTCACGGACGATTTGTAGTGCGAATTCCATTGCAGTAGCGGGACCTTTCGAAGTCATTATATTTTGATCTTTTACGACATTCGCCGAATTCGTATAGCCTGGGTGAGCGATCTGATTTTCAAAGCCTGGATAACAAGTATAAGAGCTTTTTAGCACACCCGCCGTAGCTAGCGCCCATGGAGCGGCGCATATTGCGCCGATTTTTGCGTTATTTGCATCGAAATCGCGCAGTACTTGCCCCAGCCTCTCGCTCTTTGCCAAATTTTCGGCTCCGGGCAAGCCGCCAGGTAAAACGATCATATCAAATTCCGAAACTTTTATATTGTCTAAAATTTCATCGGCGATCATCTCTACGCCGTGCGCACCACAGACGCATTTCTTATCCAGCCCCACGGATACTGCATCGATCTCCGCGCGGCGCAAAATATCGATCAAACTTACCGCCTCGATCTCTTCAAATCCGTTTGCCAAAACGATCACTACTTTCATCTACGCTCCTTTATTTTAGGTATGAGCCCTGCTCACTAGGGGCAGTCGAAATTTTAGTATTCGTGCTCCTACTAGACGAGCTATCGTATAAGAACGAATCGTCGCCTTTTAGATAAGCAATGATGTAGCCTAGCTCCGTAGCGCCCGTCTTAGCGGCGATCGGCTGCATGATATTTTTCATCTTGCCACCATAACTTAGATCTGTAGTGTATTGCGACATAGCTATCGAGATCTCTTTAGCGTCCATATCTTTGAGTTTACGTGATACTCCATAAGCTTTTTTTTGGCCATTCTCGCCGTGGCATGAAGCGCACTTCTCAGCAAAGATAGCCCCACCTCTTTCTTTTAAAAAATTTATATTTCGATTTACCTTGCCGCTATGGATTTTACTGCCTGCGACCGGAGTGTTTTTGTAGATATTTACGGTTACGTTTTCATCTTTAGAATGCTTTTCGATCAGGGATTTTAGCTCTTTGGCAAACTCACCTTTAGCTTCAAATACATACGTATCATCGCTTGCTTTATCCGCGGCACTTAAATTAAAGGCAAAAAAACATGCTAAAAAAGAAATTTTAAAAATTTTCATAGAAAACCTTGATTTAGAATTTAAAAAGGGCGAAGCAAAAGCTTCGCCCTAATTTTACCCGTATAAGGTAAATAATTAGAAGCTGTATTTAGCCTCGAATCTGATGCGATCTTTTTTCTCATCAAGACCGCCAGCAGCATCGTCAATCTTATAGTGAGAATACCAAGTTTTGAAGCTTAGCTTTTCATTATATTTATAAGAAATTCTACCTACTACTTCGTATGCATTGTCACCATCTGCTTTACCGTCTAGGTAATCAGCGCCGATTCTGATGCCAGTATCAGGGATGGTATAGCCTGCTACTACATACCAGTAGTGATTTTCGCCACTAAAGTTTCTATAGTCTAACAACTCTTCACCTGGGCTAATGAAAGAGCCTTGATCTTCAAAAGATACAAAAGAAACTTTATCTTTATCATCAGGCTCAAATTTTAAATAACCTGCAGCTAAATCAACACCAAAGAAACCAGCATTAGCTTCTGCAGCCCAGAAATCTGCATCACTAGCACCCGCATCTTTATAATCACCGTCAAAATCAGAGAATGCATACTGACCTTTTACACCGAGATTGAAATCATCAGAGATATCAAAGTTTAGAGCTAGTTCTGCAGCAAAAAGCTGTGCTACGTCCTCTAAAGCGTTATACCATAGTTGGAAAGATACTGGATCGTATGAGCCCATAAATCCTATACCGTATAGATTATGATCAGTAGTTAGTTTATTATCTACCGCTGCGCCCCAATCAAGGCTTGAAATATCTCCATCATTCTCTAAAGAATCCATCCAAAAGCCGCTAATTGTCAAGCCCTCGATATCGGTACTAGTAATCTTAACACCATCTCCATACATATCATCGGTAAAGAACGAACCTATGCCCTGGCGACCGACTGCAATAGTGGTACCGCCGATAGTGTATCCTAAATAAGCTTTAGCGATATCGAAATCAGAATCTTTGTCGCTTGGATTTTGTGCACCATGATATTGGCTATTTGAAGAAGAAAGCGACTCGCCATTATCTCTATCTAAGAACCTAACGCCCACTACACCAAAGAAGTTATCATCGATTTTAGCTTTAAAATCTACTTCGGATTTAAATTCCCAAACGCCCTTATTGCTATTTATTTCATTTTTAAGGTGATCATGGGTATATCGCATACGAGCGTATCCGTTTAGATCCACATCCTTGATAGCTTCCTCTAACGGAACAGCACTTGCACTCATAGCAAGAGCACCTGCAGCGACTGCTGCCGCTAAACTAAGTTTAACTAGTTTCATTTTGAACTCCTTTAAAAGTTTGTAAGCGCAATAGTAGCACAAAATGACAAATTATATGCTTAAAATATGCTGAAAAATACTAAAATTTTACCAAATTGTTACCGAGCATTTACCGAAAATCCAAATTTAACGGGCATAAAAAAAGCGAGACCCACACAGGTCTCGCCGATTATTGAAAGGAGTTCTAATTTCGATGTGGGGATTATATCAGGCTGCGGTAAACAGACGGCAACACCTCTTTCATGCGGGAGAAATTTGATAAAATTTTACGATACAAAATTTTATGAATGAAATTTCAAGACACAAAATTTGCAAAGCGTGGGTTTTAAAAATCCACGCAACATCTTATCGGCGGAGAATACGGCACTTAGAACGAGCAGTGCGCGAAAAACTACGAGAAAGAAAATTTATAAGAATTCCTCGAATTAAAATTTTAGCGTGGCTGTATTTCTATAATATAGAATTTTGTGGACAAAATAGCGTCACGCAGTAAGAAATCTTAAGCACGAAGCAAGCGAATAGGAAATGCTAACCTAGCCATATAAGTAAGATGTGCAGCGCAGAATTTCGTGAAATACAAAATTCCACAACTTATAAAATATAAAATTTATGCAGGCAATCGCATAAAGAATCAGCGGACTTTAAAGCGCAAGCAAATCGCGCAAGTCCGTCATGATTAAGAACAGAAACCATTGCCTTCATAAGAGTAGAGAGCAAGCACAAAAGCGTTTCGCAAATTAAAAGCAGGCTCGCTTACCTTAAAGGGCATAGCGGCTAAAAATCGCATAGGATTAAAAGCTGATATTTTCGCTCTCTGGCACAGCAATAGCGTCATTTTTATGCATTTGTTTGGTCTCGATTTTACCGATATCATAAGCGCGCGGAGCAACGGAACCCGCTTTGCGCGAAATGATTCGCATATCGGTGATAGCACCTGAGGTGGTACTTATGTAGGCAGTATCTCCCGCAGCCGCATAATATCTGCTTGCGCGAGCGGTGTAGAGCTCGCCGCTGGATAGGTCTTTAAACGTATAGACATAAGCTGTGGAGCTTTGGCGAGTGTAGTTTACGATCTCGGATTTGAGTGAGCGTAAGTTGCCTGCAGGCGTCGGAGCGGTGCTTACGGCGCAGCCTGCGATGCCAAGAGCCAAAAGTGCAGAAAATATGAAATTTTTCATTCAGTATCCTTCATTTGTAAAATTTGAATTTTTAGAGTAGTAGGTTTGGGCTTAAAGTTTGCTTTTTTGAGAGACATCGAATTGGAATTTAAACGACGATGGATGCGCTTGCGTCGCTGGCATTTGTTTTTGAGGGGCGTCGAAGTGGAATTTAAACAGATCTCTCTTAGCGTTAGGCGGAGCAAGAGCGCGCTTTTAGCGATTTTTCTATATATGTGGGGCAGAATTTAGCAGCAATCGCGAGTGAGACTTAGCAATATCGTCTAAATCAGACACGGCAGAACCTTAGCTTCTTTTATCCGGCCAGCTTGCATCAGCAACCTTTGCGGCGCTGACTGCGATATTTGCAAAAATCGGGCTTGAAGGCATCAACTCCC
>NZ_CAKZTI010000032.1 GCF_937921625.1 uncultured Campylobacter sp.
GACGTGCGTGCGGCTAAATTTGATGAAATTAGCGCTTCGGCAGGCAGAGCCGATATGCTGGCGCTAGACGCGCGTGCCGTGCCGCAAAATCTAAAGCCGCGCGCGCCCGATGTTTGGATATACTCGCACCGTGCGCTTTCGGATTTTGATGCGAGCATTCCGCTTTTCGGCGTCGCTGATCGCAAGGTGGAGGTCTCGCCCGCGCTGCCTGCGGACGCGAAAGTCACGATGATAGAAGCGGGGGCGAGTTCGTTTGACGAGTTCGCGCAGTTTGCAAGCCACGCGCTTATTTTTTACAGCGCGCAGATGAGGGACGCGGGGAATTTTAGAGCAAATTCCTCGCTACGGCCGCTTTTTATCTCTAGCGCGGGCGATCCGCACCTAGAAGCGAACGAATTCTACGGCTGGTTTAAAATTTTAAAGTAGAGCAAGACAGTACTGTAGCTGCAGAAATAGTATTTTAATCAAAATCTTGTGTTTACCCGGTAAAAAAGCAGTAGCGACTTTAAATATCTAAACATAGTATCGGTATAATCACAAAGAACGCGATTATAAGCAGTACGATCAATAGTGCTTTGTCAATTTTGGAGTATTTTTTGATACTGCAATTTTACAAAAATTTCCCAAGTTCGTATTCGATATTCCTAAATAGCCGAGCTGTCCAAATTATCCCTAAAAATAGACACATTGCTGAAAATGCCGCATTTGACTTTTGCCATACGAATATACCGAAGATCATAAAAAACGATAGTATGCTTACGATAAATATACCTATAGTCGCAAAAGCAACGAAAAATATGAAATTTAGCTCGCAATCGATGCCTAAAATGCGAAAATTAATAATTTTATCAGCGATATAAAATGCGGAGATTATCGTTAAGATAGCTTTTGCGAGCTCGACTTTAAAGGGAGCGTAGGGCAATAGCGGTACGCCAAAAACTGCATTCGATATGATACCTACGTGCGATAAAGTAAAGCCGAGCGAGAATGAGAATACGCCCGTCAGTAAGATGCCTAGAAGCAATTTGTAGAAATATATTTTCATACGCAATCCTTAAAATTCTGCGAAATTATACGCAATAGCGGCTTAAAATTTTAATCGCAAATTTAGCGTAAGCTTTGAAATTTTTCACGTATGCTGCAGGCAACGACGCAGAGCGAATATAAAAAATAGATATATGCCGCAAGCGGGACAAAAGCGACAAATCCCGAAGCATAAACTAGCGCTACTAATACATATGTCGCATTTGCCAGCGCAGGTATGCTATAAGTCCAAAGCTCTGGCTTTTCAAAAGGGGTATAGATATTATTCAAATACAAAGCTAAATTTACGACAAGCAGTAGAAAAAATATATAGTTCTTTTTCATAAAAGGAAAAGTGGCGCAAACCAAGACTACTATCAAATTTAATGCGATAAGAAAACCAATGTAATTAATATCTATAAAGGCGCAAAGTAAGCCTAAAATCGCGATTAATATATCTCTTTTCATAACCGATTGCCGTCCTTTTTAATTCCTGCAATTATAATGCGTAGGTTTAAATTTTGATAAAAAGTATTTCGTACTTAAAATTTTGTCGCGCCGTGCGGGTGATCTACGCCTATTAAATTTAGCGCATACGGACGAAATTTAAACGGGGCGCTTAGCTTTATTTAGATTCAAAAACGATAAAGTTTAACCATATTATTATGCCTATAAACAATAAAATAGACGATAGTGCTTCGTTGGCATTCCAGCGCCTTTTTAGACTAACGATTTGTAAAAATTTACCGAGCTCGTAATTACTTTTGCGAAATGAAAATGCCGTAGAATAGGTGCCTATGAATAATATCGCGGCGGATAATATCGCTACTAGTTTTTTATCCAGATCCAGACCAAATAGCATAAAACCGAATACTATGATATAAGTAACGGCGGTAAGCGCTAAAATTCCTATCGTCGCAAAGGCGATGAAAAATATAAAATTTAGCTTGCGATCAACCTCTTTGACATAAAAATCGCTCAAACTGCTGCTGACGTAAAAGGCGAATAGCTCAAGAATCGCCGTCGTAAAAGGCAGACGAATATCGCCCGGAAATAAAAAATATCCCTTCAAAAGGCTCATAACATCGATATTTGAAATATTTTCAATATGCCACGAAACAACGTAAAATGAAATCACAAAAATGGCTAAAAATACGTTACCCAAAAGAAACTTGTAAATTAGGTATTTTATGTTTTTGCGCACCTTGACTCCCCAAAATTTCGCGAGATTATACGTCAAATTTGCTTTTAACAGGCTCAAATCGGCAGGAAAATTTGATGAGTGAAATTTAGCCAAAATTTTAATGTGTAGTTTAAATTTGCGGCTCGATTTACAGCTAAATTCGTAGCGCAGAATTTTAAAATTTAGCGGCGCGAATCGCGCTGGGTGTAGACGCAATTTGCACTGCTACTTTTATGCGAGCTTGCAATAAAGTATGAAGCAGGCTATGAGCGCGAGCAGTATCGCTACGATGATGCGGAGCTTAAAATCTACGTTAAAGCTCGCGCCTAGATTTTTCAAAAGCCCGCTTAGCATAAAACCAGAGCGTTTAAATAACGCGTATGTTAGGCACACAGACAATAAAAATGCGCCGCCGAAAAAGTAAAGCTCGTACCGTAAAAGCAAGAATCCAAACAGCAAACACAAAGAGCCTATCACGATCATTGACGCAAAGCAGGCGCAAAATATTATGAAAAACATAAAATCCAGCTTGCAATCTATGCCTAGAATTTTGTATCTAATCATCCTAAATGCGAAATACCCGCCGAATAAAAAAGCGGACAAGAGCTTTTGCGCAAACGTGAGAAAATAGGCAAAAATAGGCGAGCGTGGGGCGAAGGCAAAATCGATTTCGACCCCGAGCTCGTTTAAAATAGCAAAAAGCATAAATCCCGCAACGCCGAAGCTTGCATAAGAGATCAAAAGCGAGATGAAAATTATCCGTATGGGGCTTTTGTCTTGGTTCACGAGCCATCTCCTTTAGATTTCCCGGATTATATAAAATTCCTGCTTTCCTCGCTATAAAATTTAGATAAAATTTTGCTTACTCGCGGTATTTGAAACGTGTGGAATTCTGATTTTGCAGTTAAAATTTGGACTAGAATTTCGCGACGGAATTTGATAACAAGAATTCCGCAGCAGAATTCCGAAGTAAAAATTTTGTTGCAAGAATTCTACAAAAAAATCCCGCAATTAAAATTTTAAAATTAGAATTACGTGCTTAAAATTCCGTCGCGCCGTGCGGGTAATTCATGCCTATGAAATTTAGCGCAGACGGGCGAAATTTAAATGGGGGCGTTTGACTAAATTAAAACCATTCCGTGCGTCCGATAAATTTCGCTGCATTTGCTAGCCTGCCGTTTCCGTTAAATTTAAAATTTTACAAACGCGTATAGATGCCGTTTTGAATGATGCGGCGACCCGCTGCGTAAAATTCTACTATTTTGCGCGTGCGGCACCTGATTTTGAAATGGCGTCCGCGGGGCGAAATTTTAAAATTTCACCACGCGTAGGGATTTAAAATTTCATAACGAGCGCAAAATTTTAAAATTTGAAACCTCAAAATTCTAAAATTCCGAAATCTCGCGGCGCGGGCAAATTTTAAATTTAAAAACCGAGCCAAATTTTAAATTTCAAACCGAGCGGAATTTTAAATCTAAATTTTAATGACTATGCCCCAAATGCCCGCCCGCATCGCTTGATCTTACTTCGCAGATGAGTTCGCCGTCGCAGTCATTTTCACTGCTTTCAAGCTGCAGCGTCGTGTGCGTGATGCCCATGTGCTCCATTTCGTGCGATATTTCGGTCATGATCCGCTCCGCTTCGCGCACGCTTAGCTCGCCGCTGACCACCACGTGAGCCGTGAGCGCGTTTGTACCGCTCGTTATGCTCCAGACATGCAGGTCGTGCACCGAGAGCACGCCGTCCACGCCCCTGATCTGCGCGACGAGCGCGTCTAGGCTCACGCCCTTTGGCG
>NZ_CAKZTI010000033.1 GCF_937921625.1 uncultured Campylobacter sp.
ATTACGGAGCCAAAGAGCACTACAGGGTGAAGCACTCTAAAAATGAATTTGCTAATGGTAAAAACCATATAAACGGTATAGAAAACTTCTGGGGATACGCCAAACATAGATTATCTAAATTTAAAGGCATCAAGAAAGAGAATTTTTTGCTTCATCTTAAGGAATGTGAATTTAGATATAATACTAAAACTATACAGGAAAACCTATATCAGAAACTGTTGAAATTGATAAGAGGAAATCCGCTTAGCTTATCTTGAGCCTAAAATTTATAAAATTAATTTGATTTGTATTTTCTCGGCGCGCAGGAGCTTATTTTAACAAACGGTGCAACGCCAAATTTTAAAAGTCTAAATCTCGCAGTGTAAATTTTAGCTAGCTCGCTACCGGCGTTACTTACGTAAACGGCAGCAAAAGTAACGCTGCGTTAGTCGTGAGTAATTTTGCAAATTTGCGCCTCGGTTGCGGCTGCGAGGTCCTTCGGCGCAAGAGCGATCTGCTTTCCACGCACGCCTGCGCTAACGTAAATTTTCTCCTGCGTTAGCGCTCGCTCGTCGATGAAGGTGCGGAAGTGCTTTTTCATCCCAAGCGGCGAGCAGCCGCCCCTGACGTAGCCCGTGACCTTTTGCAAATCCTTCAAATCCATCAGCTCGCAGCGCTTTGCACCGCAGATGTGCGCGAGCGCCTTGAGATCCAAATTTAGATCGCCTTGCAGGCAGGTCACGACGTATTCGTGATCCGCCGTGCAAACTATCGTTTTATAAACCCGCTCGATCGGCTCACTCACGCTGTTTGCTACATGCACCGCGTCTAAATTTAAAGGGTCTACCGCATATTCTTTGATCTCGTAAGGGATTTTCAGACCGTCCAGTACACGCGCGGCGTTCGTCTTTGAGCTCATTTTCGCCTCTTTTCTTAAATTTAATAGCGGATTTTGTTCTCTTTTAGAAAATCGCGCAGATCTTCGTATTCGCTCTGATCGAAATAACGCCATTTGCCGGGCTTTAGCGTCCCAAGCGTCATTCTGCCGAATGCCGTGCGCTTAAGCTCCACGACATCCAGATCGAAATAGCCAAAAAATCTACGCAGTTCGCGATTTTGACCCTCGTTGATGATCGCCTTTATCTTCGTATAGCCGCCGCTACTAGGCATTATGCGATAGCCTAAAAAGGGCTTAAATTCCATCGATTTGATCTTGCTTTTGGCGTGCGCGCCCTTGCTCGCGTCTGCGGCGAAAAAGCCCTCTCGGATCGCCGTTACTACCTCGTCCCCTACCTCGCCTTTTACCTTTAGATAGTACTCTCGCTCGATGTCGCTGTTCATCAGCGCCGTGGCGATCGCCGGTGCATCGGTTAGTAGCAAAAGCCCTTCGCTTGCGAAATCCAAACGCCCTACGCTAACAAATCTACTAAACCCCTCCGGCAAGCTATCGTAGATCGTCCGCCTGCCGCGATCGTCCTTTTTAGTAACTAACTCGCCTTTAGGTTTGTTATAGACAATCATCGTAAATTCCGTCTTTGGCTTGATGAGGCGCGAGCCGATGCGGATCTTCTCCTCGCCGCTAACCTCTATAAAATCGCTAACGACGCGGCCGTTAATGCTAACCTTGCCCTGCTTAATCAGCTCGTCCGCCTCGCGGCGCGAGTAGCCGGTGTTATGAGAGATAAATTTATTCAGACGCATCTTTTGCATTATTTTAGCCCCAGACTCGTTAGATCATGGATATGCAAGATCCCCGCAGGCACGCCGTTTTCGACCACGGGTAGGACTTGGATTTTAAATTGCTCGATCAAATTTAGCGCGTCTATGGCTAACATATTTTTAT
>NZ_CAKZTI010000034.1 GCF_937921625.1 uncultured Campylobacter sp.
GCATAATACGCGCTCTCGTTCGGCTGCAATTTAAAAAGCTCGCCCAGATACGGGTGCAAAAGCGGCGCGAACTCGAGACTTGCCGCAGCGATGACCTCTTCGGAGTTTTTCCAGCGCGCGCTTTTTTCATCTCTGCCGCGTTGCCGTGCGTTTTTGCCTGCGCTTTCGTCCGCCCGAGCAGAGCGCGCATTCTCTCCCGTCTGTGCCACGCTTTCGTCCTGCTGCGTTTCGCGACCCTCTGCCGCCTCTTCGCGTAAAATTTCAACCGCCGTAGCGATCAAAGCTTTAAAATCCTCCTCGCCTACATAGCCCAGAGCGTCCTTTAGCAGCGTACGGCCGTCCCTCCGCCCGCGCAGCAGGCTGTCCGCTAGCGTAAAATACGCCGTCTCGTCGCCTTGCAGCCGCCAAAACTGCTCGTATAAACCGGGTACTCTAAAGCCATCGCGTTCGAAATCTCGCGCCAGATTTAGCGCCTCATCCCGCTTATCCATCTTATTTCCTTTTGCGATTTTATTTTGATAATTTTAGCGTAAATTTATATTAAATTTTGAAGGCGACTTATTTTATATGTCAAAATTCCAGTAAAAAATATGTGAGATTAAATTCGGCGACGAATTAAAATTTAAAAGTGTGCCGAGCCCCGTAGAGCCCGGCTAAATTTTAAAATAGCTCTTAAATTTAAAAACTATCGTCTCTTTTTTCAAAGATCAGATGCAGCACGTAGGTCACGGCGAAGGTCAAGGTGCTAGGCACGATCCAGCCGAGCATCGAATCGTAAAACGGCATCATCTTCACAAACGACGTTACAAGCGGCACCGAAATCCCCAAAATATCAAGTCCGTTTATGACACCCTCGACAACGCAAACATAGACGCAGGCGCGGTAAATCAGCTTGCTCGAATCGATCCACGGATTAATCAGCGAGAGGATTATCAGCATGATCGAGATCGGATAGATGGCGACGAGGACCGGGATGGAGCCTTTGATGATGGTCGTAAGGCCGAAATTTGCGACTCCAAAGCCGATCACGCACCAAGCGATCGCCCAGGTTTTGTATTTGATCTTGCCTTTCGTAAGCTCCTCGAAGTATTCGCTAGCCGAGCTTATAAGGCCAAGAGTCGTGGTGATGCAAGCTAGGAAAAACGCGCTGCCTAGGATCACGACGCCAATTCTTCCGAAATAATGATCGCTTACTCGCGACAAAAGCTCCGCTCCGTTGATATTCGGCGTATCTTTGAAAAGCTCTGCGGAGGTCGCGCCCAGATAGCCCAGCATAAAATATATCGTCATCAGTATGACGCCCGACATCATTCCCGCTTTTATGGTAGAGGTGACGAGGTGCTTTTCGTCGCTCACGCCGGTTGCTTTAATGGCGTTAATTACGATGATTCCAAATGCCAGCGACGCAAGCGCATCCATCGTCTGATAGCCCTCTACGAAGCCCTTTGCTGCGGCATGATCGACATACTCTCCGCTAGGAGCGACGAAACCCCCGATCGGAAACAAAAATCCTGCACCGAAAAGTAGCAAAATAAGCGCCAAAAGTATCGGCGTGAGGTATTTTCCGAGCAGATCGACGAGCTTTGAAGGGTTCATACAGATGTAATAGTTCAGCGCAAAATATGCGGCAGAATAAACGAATAGCCAAATTTGAAGGCTATCTTGCCCGATAAAAGGCTTAATAGCGATGTCAAAAGGCATATTTGCCGCGCGCGGTATCGCAAAAAGCGGCCCGATCGTAAGATATAAAAGCGCGGTAAAAACGATCGCAAACACGGGATCTATGCGGCGCACCAGGCTCTGAAGCCCCTTGGCACGCGCAATGCCTGCGACGCCGAGCACCGGCAGAAGCACCGCCGTAGCGCAAAAAAACATTATCGCGATATAAAAATTCTGCCCCGACTCCCTGCCAAGACCCGGCGGAAAAATAAAATTTCCCGCACCGAAAAACATCGCAAATAGCGTAAGCGATATCGTCAAAAACTGGCTTCTACTAAGCTTGCCCTTCATCTTAAACCCTCTTTAAATAAAGTGAAATTTGTATTATAGTTATAAATGTTTAAAACATATTTAAATTTAGCTCAAATTTAGCCACACATCCTCCGTCTCGTGATTTTTGATTCCGCAAACAGCACGCGGGGCGGCTAAAATTTTAAAAATTTTAAGTATAATTTCGCAAAGCTTAGGGCTAAATTTAATCAAAAATGAACGAGGGATAAAGATGGCGAAGATTAAAACTACGATTTTTGAGTGCCAGCACTGCGGCAATCAGCAAAGCAGATGGCTCGGTAGATGCCCCGATTGCGGCGCATTCGATAGCTTCGTCGAGCTCAAGCCCGCTCAGATCAAAGCGCTAAAAGAGATCGAGGGCGAGCTTGCCCGCGCCTCGTCCGCAAGCGCCAAAGCGATCAGCGAGATACAGATCGAGCAAATTTCGCGCATCGACACCAAAGATAGCGAGCTAAATTTAGTCCTCGGAGGCGGCGTCGTGGAGGGCTCGCTCGTGCTAATCGGCGGCAGTCCCGGTATCGGAAAATCCACGCTGCTGCTTAAGATCGCGGCAAATTTAGCAAGCGACGGCCGCGCTGTGCTTTACGTAAGCGGCGAGGAGAGCGCCAGCCAGATCAAAATGCGCGCGCAGCGGCTTGGCGCGATAAGCGAGCAGCTGTTTTTACTCACCGAGATCAATCTGGGCGCCGTGCTTGAAGAGGTCGAGCGCAGGGATTATAAATTTATTGTCATCGACAGTATCCAGACGCTTTTTAGCGATAAGGCCCCCTCTGCGCCGGGCTCGATCACGCAGGTGCGCGAGATCACGTTCGAGCTGATGCGACTTGCCAAAGCGCGCGGGATTTCGATCTTCATCATCGGCCACATCACCAAAGAGGGCTCGATCGCGGGCCCGCGCATACTGGAGCATATGGTGGACGTGGTGCTGTATTTCGAGGGCGATGCGAGCAAGCAGCTTAGAATTTTGCGCGGTTTTAAAAACCGCTTCGGAGCTACGAGCGAGGTGGGGATTTTCGAGATGGGGCCGCACGGGCTCGTAAACGCAAAGGACGTCGCGAGTAAATTTTTCACGCGCGGCAAGGCGGTAAGCGGCTCAGCGATCACGATCACGATGGAGGGCACGCGCGCGCTCGTCGTGGAGATCCAAGCGCTCGTGTGCGAGAGCGGCTACCCCAAGCGCAGCGCCACGGGCTTTGATAAAAACCGCCTCGATATGCTTCTGGCGCTACTTGATCGCAAGCTTGAGATCGGGCTTGGCGGATACGACGTCTTCGTAAACGTAAGCGGCGGCGTAAAAATCACCGAAACGGCGTGCGATCTAGCCGTCATCGCGGCGATCGTAAGCAGCTTCAAAAACCGCCCGATCAGCAAAGAAAGCGTCTTCATCGGCGAGGTGAGCCTAAACGGCGAGATCAGAGAGATCTTCAACCTCGATGCGCGCCTGAAAGAAGCCGCGATGCAGAAATTTAAAAACGCGATCGTCCCGATGAAGCCGCAAAACGCGCAGGGGCTTAAAATTTTTCACGCTACCGAGATCACGCAAATTTTAGATTGGATGTGAAGCGGCGCGCTTCTTAGCTTCGGTTTAGCAGAGGATGCGGGCGGGCGAAAATGGACTTTGAGCGGCAAGGGACGCGTTGCTTTTGCATGGGCGCGGCGAAGGGCGCAAGTGCGCCGCTTTTTGCATGGCTCGCAAGCAAGCGCAAATGAGCTTGATCGCTAAGGCGCGATTTTTGGAATTTCACGTATCGTAGCGGCTCAAAAATTCGTTTGAGATTTAAAACGGCTCGGCGACGGTGCGGTTAAAATTTAATCATTCGCGGCGCATCCTAGTGAGCAAGATAGGCGCTTTGCAGCGTAAATTTTAAAATTTTGCCGCAATGCGGCGCAAAGCCAAGCCCGATAGGTCCTTGCGTCGCGTAAAATTCTATCGCGGCGCGTAGGACGTATCGCATAGGGCTAAGAGCCGGTAAAATTTTAACGGTGCCAAGCTCTCATGCGCGGGTGCAGATACCACAAGCAAAGTATCGCGCGCCGAGCCGAATGGGCGCCGCCGTAGCACGTCGCAACCCGAAAAGGCTTGCTAGCAAGACGCTATGCAAGCCAAAGCGCGCAGGTCCGCCTCACGTAGCCAAAAGACAAAGCCTACAAGGCGGCAAGATAGCAACGCAGCGAGAGCGCGATGAAATTTTAACGCAGACCGCATAAGCCGTCGGCAAAGCCTAATTCTACGGACAGGCTCCGCAGATAAAATTTCGCAAATCTAGCACGGATAAAATTTCATAAATTTAAACGGAAAGGTGCATATGAGCCCAAACGTAATCGTCAAATTCGTCATTTTGTTTTTCATCAGAGCGCAAAGCTTAAACGTCAAATTTAGCAGACTCGACGCCGTCGTGTCGCGCGCTTACGCCAAATACGGGGCGCTCTTTAAACTAAGCGTGCCGCTACTTGCCGCAGCATCGGTATTTGCGCTGTTTAACCTATACGATTTTGCCAAAGCCAACTACGCGCTGACGATCTTTTTGCTCGCTTTGGGCTCGCCACTGCTTGCGTATAGCTTTTTTAAGGCGATAAAATCGGCGATGACCTTCGCGCTATTTGTAATCCCCTTTGCGGCGGTGTTTGCGATCATCGCGGTGACGGGCGCACAGAAGCTTGATAACTCGCTAAATTTTAACATCGTCTTTCCGCTGTTTTTTACCCTCGTATGGTTTGCGATGTCGGTGATCGCCGACGAGGACGTAGCACAGATCATGAATAAGATCGTATCGAAGCTCTCGACGCTTTTTGTGACGATTTTCATCCTTTACAACTACGAGGCGCTACATGGGATTTTAACCGCGAGCGCGGGAGGGTATCGAGCGAGCGAAGATGAGCTAAGCGCGCTTGATCTGGTATTTATGACGATTAGATTTTTCACGCTGCCTTCGATTTTTACGTTGATGATTTTTGAGATCAAAGATTATCTTTTTATCAGATACGGCGCGTTCGTGCAGGCGCAGCAGGAGCGCATGGAGGATTTAAAAAATTCCAAGGGCTCGGAGTAAAATTTTAAAGCTTAGCTCGATCTAATTTTGCGCGACGCAAATACTCGCAAATACTAAAGATTACGACCGCCGTGTGCACGCTGGCTTAGGCGCGGCAGTGGGACTAATAAAATTTGAAATGAGATTTTTAGGACAAAATTTTGAGATGGAATTTTAATGACACGCCGGTTATGCGCGGATTAGAATTTAAAGCCGCGAAGCTTCAAATCCCGACCCACATCAAATCTAAAATTCTAAAAGAAGCTGTATATGTCGTCTAAAAGGAAGTATTTTTTATCGACGGTGCCTTTGTAGAACGGCTCGAAAGTATCGTTATACGCTTTTTTGAAAAAGCCCTCTTTGCTGAGTGAGATGAGTGCTTGATTGACGGCTTCTACGAGATCTGCGTTGCCTTTTTGCATCGCGATGCCTAAAAATACGTTCTCGCCAAGACTTTTGATATTAACCTCGACGCTAGGATCTGCGACCGGATAGACCATCACAAATAGATTATCGTCGCACGCGCCGTCGATCTCGCCGCTTTTTAGCCGCTTGTAGCAATCGGAGGAATTTTTGCAATACACTAGATTGTAGCCGCCGTCCTTTTGCATAAACGCTTCGCCCGTCGAGCCGCGAATGACGCCTACTTTTTTACCTCGTAGATCGCTCATTTTTTGGATATTGTCGCTTTTTCTGGTTAAAACTCCGGAATTTACCGAAAGATAGGGCATCGAAAACTCATAATTTTTCTTTCTCTCCTCAGTAACGCTTGCAGCCGCGATAAGCATATCTGCCTGATTATTTTGAATGGACGGAAAGCGCGCTTGCGCTGATACCGGTATGAGCTCGATCCTGCCGCCGGTATCGCCTAAAATTTTGCCTCCGATTGCATTAGCAAGCTCTACGTCAAAGCCCTCAAAGCCGTTATCCGTGACCCTACTAAACGGAGGCTCGTTTTCATAAACGGCGATACGAATGACTTTACTCTGCTTTATTTGGCTTAAAGAATTCGCAAGCGCAAAGATGCAAGATAGAAGAATTAAAAACAGTGATTTTTTCATTTCAAATTCCTTTTTTATTAAAAAAAGCTGTAAAGATCGTCGAGTAGGAAATATTTTTTATCGACGGTGCCTTTATAGAAGGATTCGAAAGTATCCTCGTAAGCCTTTTTGAAAAAGCCCTCTTTGCTAAGCGCAATCAAGCCTTTATTGATCGCTTCTAGCAGCTCCGCATTGCCCTTTTGCACCGCGACGCCTAAGAATACATTATCGCCTAGATTTTTGATATTGACTTCGACTGCAGGATCTACGATCGGATAGACCATTACAAAAAGGTTGTTGTTACAATACCCGTCGATCTCGCCGCTTTTTAATCTCCTATAGCAATCAACCGAATCGTTGCAGTAGGAAACATTATAACCGCCGTCTTTTTTGATATACGCCTCGCCGGTAGTCTTGCGGATGACGCCGATCTTTTTGCCCATCAGATCGCCTATTTTATGAATATTTGAGTCTTTTTTCGTTAAAATTCCCAAATTGACCGTAAAATACGGCATCGAAAAATCTACGCTGCCTTTACGCTCTTCAGTGATACTTGCAGCCGCGATTATCATATCTGCCTGATTGTTTTGCAGCATCGGAAAACGCACTTCGTTTGTTACCGGTATGAGCTCGATACGACCGCCGCTATTGCCGAAAATTTTACCAGCTAGCGCGTTGGCAAGCTCGACTTCGAAGCCTTCAAAGCCTTTCTCGCTTGACTTGCTAAAAGGCGGCTCATTTTCATAAACGCCCACTCTGATAACCTTGCTTTGCTTTATTTCGCTTAAGGAATTCGCAAAAACAAAGATCGCCGACAATAGAATAAGAAAAAATGACTTTTTCATAATTTCCTCCTTGAATTTTAAATTTTTCGTAATTGTAATGTAAATTTTCTTAAAATTTCATTTTACTAGAACCGAAACTATTCCCTAAATTGCGAGTTTAGCGATAAAATTTCGTAACTAAAATTTCTAAGCATAATGATAGAGGCTTTTTAAATTTTGCTGCCTTGCGCCAAACCCTGCCTGCTCTCATTAAATTTTAGCGCTTCGCTATAAAATTCTGTGCGTCTATTAGCGCCATAAAAATAGCGCATCACTGCGAAATTCTATGGAATTTTATAAATTCTGTAACGGCGCGTTAGTAAAATCTTACAATCTAAACCAAGCTCGCAAAATCGGGCAAAATAGCAAGACTATGCGAGCCTTTTAAATTTTACCTAGCGAGAGCACACAGCTATGCTTACGAAAACAAACACAGGCGAGCTGTATCGCTATGCCCGCCTAAAATAAGCTATAAAGGTCATCCAGCAAGAAATATTTTTTCTCCGCAGTGCCCTTGTAATACGGCTCGATGGTTTCGTTGTAGGTCTTTTTCATAAAGCCCTCTTTGCTTAGTTTGATGAGCTCGCCATTTAAGAAGTCCAGTAGCTCTTTATTTCCCTTCTGCACGGCAACGCCCAAAAACTCCGAAGGGCCTAAATTCTTGATATTTACCTCAGTATCGCTATCGATGACGGCATAAGCCAAAACTAACAGGTTGTCGGTCGCGTAGCCGATGCCCTTATTTTCTTTTAACATTTTGTAGCATTCATTTGCAGTAGCGCAGTTTATGACGTCAAAGCCCTCTTTTCTAAAATACGCCTCGCCAGTGGTGCCGCTTTCGGCTATGATCGGCTTGCCGTGTAGATCGGATACGGTTTTGATCCTATCGCCTGTGCGGGTTAGTACGCCTATATTTACCGCAAAATATGGGGTCGTAAAGTCGACCACCTGCTTACGCTCGTTGGTGATAGTAAAGGTCGCGAGCACCATATCTACTTTGTTTTCTTCAAGCACCCTTAAACGCTCGCTGGCTTTTACCGGCACGAACTCGACTTTGCCCGATTTTGTGCCGAATATATCCTTCGACAGCGCCTCTGCCAAAGTAACCTCAAATCCTTCAAATTTGCCGTCTTCAAATTTACTAAAAGGCGGCTGCGCCTCGAAGACGCCTACGCGCACACTGCCCGATTGCCTAATCTCAGATAGGGTATTTGCCACTACACTACTTGTAAATAGCAAGAAAATTCCCAAAATTATCTTTTTCATATCGTTCCTTTAATTTGCAATGATTAGCCTAGCCGCGCATTCGCGTCGCTTCGGCAAGCCGTCTTAAGCCGGTCGTATATTATTCGCTCACTTCTCCTTTCGACATTTTTTAAAATTTCTTTACTTTGAAATTTTGCGGCGCATTTTACGCAAATTTCATTTAAAATACATTTAACCTGCGCCGTGATTTAGATCCCAATCGATCTCTCCCAGACCGTGTGCGCGCAGATATTCGTTGCATCTGCTAAAATGCCTGCAGCCGAAAAACGCCCCTCCTGCAAGCGGACTAGGATGCGCGGCGGTTAAAATGAGATGCCTCTGCGCATCGATCAGCGCCGATTTGGCTTTGGCGAAATTTCCCCACAGCATAAAGACTAAATTTTGCCGCTTCGCGCTTAAAATTTTAATCACGGCGTCGGTGAAAATTTGCCAGCCGAAGCCGCTGTGCGAGTTCGCGCGGTTCGCGCCCACACTAAGGCTCGCATTAAGAAGCAGCACGCCCTGCTTCGCCCAGTAGCTCAGATCGCCGCTTTCAGGCTCGCTGATACCCAGATCGCTCTTAATCTCTTTGTAGATATTTACGAGGCTGGGCGGAATTCGCACGCCGTGCGGCACCGAAAAGCTAAGCCCCATCGCCTGATGCGCGCCGTGGTAGGGATCCTGCCCCAAAATCACCGCGCGCACCCGCTCAAACGGAGTGAGATTGAAGGCGTTAAAGATCAAATTTCCCGGCGGATAGACGATCTCTCGCGCCTTTGCAGCGAGCAGATTTTCTTTGATCTTCGCAAAATACTCGCTTAAAAATTCCTCTCTAAGCGCCTCTTTCCAGCCGCTCTCGATCCTCACGTTGTCTAAATTTATCTGCATACCGACCCTTTAAATTTTAATAAATTAACGCTCTAATTTTACAATAAATTTTAAAAATAGTCTCGCTCGCACGCGCCGCTGCAATCAAAGGCAGATCGCCCGCGCTCTCTCGCCGCCAACCGATCCCGCCGATTTATAGGCGCCGCTACACGATCACGATCAAAAGCGCCATAAACAGCAGCAGGGCGATCGTCTTTTTATTATCGTTAAGCAGAGTCTGCGGATAAAAAGCAAACAAAATCGCGTAGGCAAAAAGCGCGATTGCGAACTCCCACGGGTATTATCTCCGAATTTTAACCTATAAGCGACCCGAAAGATATATGCGAAAGCAGCGATAAAATTTGAGCCGGCTTCATGCTGTCTTTGTGATCTCCTATTTTATGTAAAACCCACTATATTGTTATTTTATCTACTTTGATAAACGTCCGTAAGACTAAAGTCCAATTTTTCAAATTTTTAAATTTTATCCCAAAGCTTTTAAATTTATTTTTCAACGACGATATCAATCGGCCGTAAGTAAATTTAGCGCACGCTATTAATACCCCATTTTATTTATTTGAATTATATTAAGTTCTGGATAAAAAATAACCTCGTGATCATAATCGTCCGGCTGTCCCGATTCGTGCTCTTTTTTGTGCCATATTCGCCTTTTATCATTCACTATTGCCGTTATATTTAAATTTTTGATCGAACCATATATCAAATATTCCCGACTGCCGGCATAATGATAAGACGGCATCGCCCACGATAGTTTAAATTCGTGCAAATTTGTAGTTTCAGCTATGCAATCGGACTTGGAAACAAACTCGTAACCCTCTTGCAACATTTTTTGTTGCGTCAAAGTAAAAGGCTTATCCGCCTTTATAAAATGTGCGTAACAGATGCAAGTTTGCAATTTGTCCCTACAATGATAAGGAATGGCTTTTTTGCGATAAATGAGCAAAGTTTCTCCCTTCGTATTTGTCAAGGTTTCAAATTTAGCCAAATCTCGATCTTTTACGTATGGAAATTTAGATAACGGCGAAATTTGAATAGCCAAATATATATACGCTATCAATAAGAAAAACAATATAGCAATTACAAGTATGACGATCTTGATGACTTTCCACAATGTTTTTAATATCTTTACTGCTTGCATTAAGATTTACCTCCTCTCTATTTTAAAATTTACTGCGGTATTTATAAACTTGCGCCGCCGATCTTAGCGGGTCTTTAAAATTTCATCGCACGAGCTTGCCTCTAAGGCCGTAATACGGATAATCCATCGCCGCGGCGGCGGCCTCTCGCGCAGAGGCGCCCGCGAATTTTTCGATCACGCAAAGTCCAAGTTCTATGGAGCTGCTCACGCCGCCTGCGGTGATGATCTCGCCTCCTGCGGGCAGGCTTTCGCGCACGAGCCGCTCATGCACCACGTCCGCGCAGTAAGGCGCCAGCAGATCGTAGCAAAACGGGTGCGTAGTCGCGCGCCGACCTCGCAAAAACCCCGCCGCGCCCAGAAGCAGCGAACCGGTGCAAACGCTAAACTTATACTTCGCATCGCGCGCGGTTGCGAGCCACGAGATGAAGCCCGCATCGTCTTTAAGGCGTCGCGTCGCCATACCGCCGGGTACAAAAACCGCATCAAAGCCGCCTAGATCCGTCATGATCTCGCCCGCATCGATCGTAAGGCCGCCGCTGTCCGAAGCCTGCCGCTCGCGCGAGCAAAACCTCATCTCAAGCTGCGGGCGGACGGCTTTGAGCCTTAGCATACAATCGTAAAACCCCACAAAATCGAGGTGCGTCTGTCCGCTAAACATCACAAGCGCTAGATTTTTCATAATCCGTCCTTTAAAATTATCGCTCGCCATAACAGCTTTTTGGCTCAGCGGCGCTGCAATTCTCGGCGCCGCAAGTAGTAAAATGCGCGGCAGCTAAATTTTGATACCGCAGGCTGCCAAAAAACCCGCTCAAACAAATTTTAAATTTTACCCGCATTAAAAACTCGCAGAATTTTACCGCCTACGAATGAAATTTTAAAAGCAAATTTAAAATTCCGCGAGCTTTTTATTCCTCTTTACTCAGACTCGTAAAAGCTCGCAAGCCCGCATAGTGCAGCCTTTTTGAAACATTCTCAAATTCCAAATCCCAAACCCCCTCGTCGTATTTCCATTCAAACGGCGTTTTGTAATTCGTCCAAATTTCATACGCGCGTTCGTTTAGCCGCTCAATCAACGCAGAAATCCCTAAATCGCCGCCCGCTATCTCCATCATCAGATGCCAGTTATCCAAATCGGCGGGGTCTTGCGTATGGATGGATTTTTCGCGCGGCAGATAATACACAAAATCCGCAGTATCAAAGGGAAATAAAGTATGGCACAGCGCAATGCCGTAAATTTTTTGAGCAAATACGGTCGGAAGCTGCTCGTCCGAATAGCCGAAAGTCGAAACGTATAAAAAGCTGCGCAAAATGCTCGCTAAATTTCTGCAAACGGGCGCAAAGGCGTATCTCGATACTTGCTGCGTTAAGGCGCCGTTTCGAATAAAACTTATGGCGCTATCGATCTCTCTTCTTCTTGCTTGCACGTATTTTATCTTTTTAAACCGCCAAGCTTGCAAAAGCTGCAAAGAATTGTCGATTGAGCGTAGATGCTTGTCTCTTTTTTCATCCGCCGTGTCGCTTAGCTCCGCGATCCTCGCAGCAGCCTGCCTCCAAAATGGAATCAGGGTTTTAACCCATCCAAGATAGCTCAGATAAAGCGCGTCCGGCTCCTCCTTTTCAAAAGCCGTTCTCATCTGCGTAAGTTTTATCATCGCAGCCCTTTTGTATCTAAATTTTATCCCGCTCGCTACTCTTCGCTTTGCGTCTTCTCGCCCGCCATGCAGCTTTGGAATATAAATTTATGCTCCTGCGGCAGCGCTTTGTAAATTTTACCGGCAAGCTCACGGATCTCCCAAAGTGCCGCCTTACTAGAACGCAGAGCGAGAAAGTTTTGCAAGCTACGCGCGTTTATACTCCAGCTAAGCTCGCTCTTGTAGCACTCGGGCAGGCAGTATTTGGCGATATCAAGGCTGATTGGGCTTTGTAAGATTACGCGCAGATTTTCAAGCGCCGCGATACTTGCGTTATCGACCGCTTCGTTGCCCGTAAGCACTATGTATCGCGCGGCGTTTTCGAAGTCCCCTTGCGCGAAGCTATTCTCGCCGCGCAATTCTTTGAGAGTGTAGCGAGTGGATTTTACGCTAAGGCTTGCTAGGCGGTGGCGCGCCAGCTCCTGAAGCAGCGCGCGCGAGATGCCGCTGATGTAGAAGTTGTAGTAGAGGTGTTCGAGCGTGCTTGAGTGCTTGAGTTGGTTGCCGACGCGGTCAATGAGCGCTAAGTCTTTGGCGCCGCCGCAATCGCCGCGCTCAAAGCTCTGCCAGCAGGTGCGGATTGCGTTTGAGCAAACCCAAAGCGGAGTGAAATTTAAAAGTTTGACTTGCATGTTTATCCTTTGAAATTTTAAGCGCATTTTAACGCTATCGCACTTTTAAACCGATAAAATTTCGTAAAACGACGCTTTTAATAAACAAAGCTCGCGCCTAGCTTTGCAAGCAGAAGTGACCCATTTTATCTTTTTTCGCTGCCGCCACGAGAGATTAAAATTTCATCTAGCTCGTAGCGCGTGTGCGGGTATTTGCTAGGCTCACCACGCCCCAAAGCCACGACGATTACAGGACGAAATTTCGTCTCTAAAGCGCAAAATTTTTCCAAAGCCGCGGCGTCAAAGCCGGTCATTATACACGAGTGCACGTCAAAGCCCTCGGCAATATTAGCGATATTTGCCGCTAAGATATAAAGCTGCTTGGTCGCGTAGTTCATCAGCGCTTCGTCGTCTAAGTCCGCAAATTTCGCGCAGAAATAATTCATCGCAGTTTCATATTTTTGCGAAGTGTTTGCACGACGGCGGACGGTGCGCTCTAAATACGCTTCGCCCACGCGCAGATCGTTACGCGCGATTAAAATCACGGCGTGCGAGCACTCAGCTACTTGCGGCTGACTGTTACAGGCTACGGAAAGCTCTTTTAGCTCGCAAGGATCCGAGATTATCATCATCCTCCAAGGCTCTAATCCGCATGAGCTGGGACTTAAGCGCGCAAGATCAAGTATCTCGCGCACGAGCTCGCTATTTAGTTTATAGCTGCAAAATTTACGGCAGCTGTGGCGAGAGAGCATCACTTCTTTTATCGATTTCATTTTATCTCCTTTAAAATTCGCGGCATTATAGCGGGTTTGCCTAAATTCCACTCGGCTAGCTTGGCGAGTTAAGCTAGATTTTGCTAATATTGCCTTTTCAAATTCCGCTACAAGGCATAATATGAACGATAAATTTAGCAAAATCGGCTTCATTCTCGCAGTCGCAGGCAGCGCCGTAGGGCTCGGTAATGCGTGGAAATTCCCCACTTTAGTAGGCACCAACGGCGGCAGCGCCTTTATCTTGCTATATCTTTTGCTGACGCTTTTGGTTAGCTTCGTGATTTTTTTAGCCGAGATCGTCATCGGCAGGCTAAGCGAAAGTGATCCGGTGCGCGCATTTGAAAAGCTCGCGCCCTCATACAAAGGCGCATGGAAATACGCGGGATTTTTTATGATTAGTGCGCTTTTGATCTATGCTTTTTACAGCGTCGTAATGGGCTGGATCCTAAAATACGTGGCCTCAAGCGCTTTGTATCTGCCAAAAAGTATAGATGAAAGTGGCGCAGCGTTTAACGCACTTTTAGGCAGCGATTTTTTAAGCGTGGCGATATGCTTTACCATAGCGTCGGCGTTTTGCTTTTTCATCGTATCTAAAGGTGTCAAAAGCGGCATCGAGCGACTTAACGTCTGGATGATGCCTGCGCTATTTATTTTGCTAGTTTTGATGCTAATTTACGCCGCGAGTTTCGATGGATTCGGACGTAGCGCAAAATTCTTGCTAGTGCCAGATTTTTCCAAGCTTAATAAGGATAGCGTTCTTTCGGCGCTAGGGCTTGCGTTTTTTACGCTTTCGCTTGGCGTTACTACGATTATGACTTATGCTGCAAGCCTGCCTGCGCGAACCAATATCCTAACCTCAAGCATAAATATCGTCTGCATTAATGTCCTAATCGGCGTGATGATGGGGCTTATCGTCTTTACTTTCATCTTTGAATTCGGCGGCGATCCCAAAGCGCAAGGTCCGGGGCTAGTGTTTGTCTCGCTGGTGGTGCTTTTTTCAAAGCTCGGTGCGATCGGAAATATCCTAGCCTTTTTATTTTTCACCTCGCTATTATTTGCGGCGATTACTTCTGCAATTTCGATGCTGGAGCCTGCGATTTATTATCTCGTAAACTCCCGCAAGCTAAGCCGCAAGCGCGCTTCACTTTTAGTTTTTGCCGTGACGTATGTTTTAGGGATATGCTGCATTTTGGGTTATTACGGGGGCACGAGCGAATATTTTAGCCTAGGTGGCAAGAGCTTTTTTGACGTGCTTGATTACCTAACCTCGAATATCTTAATGCCTCTTAGCGGCATAATTGTGGCGATTTTCGTAGGGTTCGTGATCAAAAAACGAGCCGTCGAAATTCTACTGCGTCCATATATGGGACGAATGGGCTTTAAGCTGTGGTATTTCGTGCTATTGCGCTTCGTGGCGCCAGTCGCGATCATAGTGATAGCACTCAATCAGCTAAAAATTTTAAATTTTTAAATTTTGTAAAGCGGATGGATAACATGGAAGTTAAAATTTGGCGCTGAAGCAGCCTAAAAACGACGCGCCAAATTTCATAGCGAACTTGCCGCGATCCGTTAGCCTTGCAGCGATAGTTTGGAATTTTATGTTTAGATAGAGGAAGGTTAAAGTATGTAGCGACAATCAGCTTTCGGCACGACCGCGACAACCTGCATGGCGATCAGTGCGCGCGGCAAAGACGCCGTAGCGCAGCCGCGTCTGATCGCGCTAAGGAATTTTAAAATTCCGCGGCTTTAAAATTTAAAAATCATCGGAGCGAAAATGAACGATAAATTTAGCAAAATCGGCTTCATACTTGCCGTCGCAGGCGGCGCGGTGGGGCTTGGCAACGCATGGAAATTCCCCACCCTCGTGGGTCAAAACGGCGGCAGCGCCTTCGTGCTTTTGTACCTCGCGCTCACTCTCGGCGTAGGCTTTAGCATATTTCTAGCCGAGATGGCGTTAGGCAGGCTGAGCGGGAGGGATCTGCCGAGCGCGTACGAGACGCTGGCGCCGCACGGCGGGCGCAAATGGCGCGCGGGAGGTGTTTTCATCGCGGGCGGCATGCTGGTGCTGTCCTTTTACCTCGTCATCCTCGGCTGGGTGATCCGATACATCTTTTTGGGCTTTTCTCCGCTGCCCGCAACCGCCGAGGAAGCGGGCGCCGTATTTGACGATCTCATCTCGCATTCGCTAGCCACGAGCCTGGGCTTTTACGCGCTTGCGCTCGTGCTGACGCTATCCGTCGTCGCGCGCGGCATCAAAAGCGGTATCGAGCGGCTCAACGTCGTGATGATGCCGCTGCTTTTCGTGCTGCTGCTCGCGATGCTTGCGTATGCGTGCACGATGCAGGGCTTCGGCGCAGCGGCGAAATTTCTTTTCTACCCCGACTTCGGCAAAATCACCGTTAACTCCGTCCTCTCCGCGCTCGGGCTCGCGCTCTTTACCCTGTGCGTGGGCGTCGGCTGTATCGCAGCATACGCGGCATCTCTTAGCGAGGGTGTGCGGCTCGTGCGAAGCTCGGTAAACATCGTATTTATCAACATCGCGATCGGGCTGATGATGGGGCTCATCGTCTTTACCTTCATCTTTCAATTCCGCGCCGATCCCGCGCAGGGTGCGGGGTTGGTCTTCGTATCGCTCACTACGATGTTTGCAAAAATGGGGCTAGCGGGGCAGGTTCTTGAAGTCGCGTTTTTCGTCTCGCTCTTTTTTGCCGGGATCACGAGCGCGGTTTCGATGATCGAGCCCTTCGTCTTTTATCTCATCGGCAGGTTTAAAATTTCGCGCCTGCGCGCAGTCTGCATCTCTGGGTGCGCCATAGCGGTGCTAGGCGCATGCTCGCTGCTATCGATGCACGCGGATTATGCGAGCAGGTTTAAGCTTTTCGGCGCGAGCTTTTTTGACTGCTTGGATTTCGTAAGCTCAAACGTCATGCTGCCTCTAGGCGCGCTAACCTCGGCGATCTTCGTGGGCTTCGTGATGGATGCACAGCGCCTGCGCGGGCTTTTCGGCGCCGATATGGGCGAGCTTGGATTTAAAATTTGGTACTTTTCGCTGCGCTTCGTAGCGCCCGTCGCGATCGTGATCATAATGGCAAATCTACTATTTTTCAGTGGAAAGTAGAAAGCGAAATTAATAGAAACAAGCGGTAAAATTCACGCGATAAAACGTACGATAGGTTTGTACGCGAGACGGCGCACAGGGCTCGCGAGATAATTTGCGACGTTTAAACTCGGCCAAATCGCGTGCTGCGATCCGCGAAGTGTCCGAGCAAAGGGCTTTAACGCAATGAAATTTCATACGGTAATCATGCGCGGTAAAATTTAAGCGTAAATTTTGTGCCTCGTTTCATACCGAAAAGAGCCCAAACGCATCCCCAAATTTAAAATTTACGCATTAAAATTTCGCAATTCGCGCAAAAAAATCTAAAAGTATTAAAATTTAATCTGCTCGCTCGAATAAACGAGCGCCGAAATACACCTTGCGAATAAAATTTAGCAACCAAGGCAGAAAGCGATTTAATCGGTCCGAGCCGTTAAATTTTACTCAAAACGCCGTCCGTATGTCTCGGGCATGGCTGGCTTGCGGATCGCCGCAGCAAAGTAGATAAAAAAGCGGCTTGAGCTTTCACCAAACGTATCGATGGAAAATTAAAATTTTGTGTGCGGGCGGCGCATAAATTTAATAGGTACCTTAAATTTGCGCGCAAATACGCTTAATCCATAGCGCGGCTGCGGCGTCCGTCGTAAAACGAAAAGTCTAAGCGCGTTTTTCATACCAAACCAGCATAAGTTATTTTTGGTGCAAGAGCATAGCCGTCCATTCTCCTACCGCGGCAGAGAAAAGCAATATAGCGCATTGAGTGGTAACAGAATAAATTTAAGCGGGCGTATTTTGCGCCGCAGTACCACAAAAAAACGCATGCGCTCTGCACGCAACTCCTACCTGGCGTAGCAAAACAGAATATGTACCCGTAAAAGGGCGGTCAAAATTCTCGCGTCCGTAGCGCGAAATTTAAACCGACAAGCATGCGGCGCAAAATAGCCGCCGCGGGGCGCATAGCAAGGCGTCTGCTCGGAAGCATCGCGACGAGCCGTGACACTCGCCGCTTGCAAATTTAAAACGAGCGGGCGAGCGGCAAATTTAATAAAATTTAGCCGTTCATTATCGATAGCAGCTCGGTGTTGTCTTTGGTTTTTAGCATCTTGGCGTATAAAAATTTCAGCGCCTCAACGTCGTCCATCGTCGAGATCGCCGAGCGCAGCGCCCAGATCTTTTGCAGATTTTCGCTACCTTGCAAAAGCTCCTCTTTGCGCGTGCCGGACTTGGTGATATTGATCGCGGGGTAAATTCTACGGTCCGAGATGTTGCGATCGAGAATGATCTCGCTGTTGCCCGTGCCTTTGAACTCCTCGAAGATCACGTCGTCCATGCGCGAGCCGGTCTCGATGAGCGCGGTAGCGACGATGGTAAGCGAGCCGCCGTTTTCGATATTTCGCGCCGCACCAAAGAAGCGCTTCGGCTTGTGCAGGGCGTTTGCGTCCACGCCGCCGCTTAGCACCTTGCCGCTGCTAGGCGTGACGGTGTTGTAGGCGCGCGCAAGGCGGGTGATGCTATCAAGCAGGATGACGACGTCCTTGCCGTTTTCGACGGCGCGTTTTGCCTTTTCGATGACGAGCTCAGCGACGCGGACGTGGTTAAACGCAGGCTGATCGAAGGTCGAGCTAAACACCTCGCCGCGCACGCTGCGCTCCATATCGGTGACCTCCTCGGGGCGCTCGTCGACTAGCAGTACCAAAAGCTCGACCTCGGGGTGGTTGCGCGTAATGCCGTTGGCAAGCTCCTTCATAAGCTCCGTCTTACCGCTACGCGGAGGCGCTGTGATAAGCCCGCGCTGCCCCTTGCCGATCGGGGTGAAAAGATCGAGCACGCGACCGGTAAGGCGCATAGGATCGTATTCGAGCTTGAGCTTTTCGGTCGGGAAAAGCGGCGTGAGATTATCAAATAGCGGGCGCTCTCTGGCCTCTTGGATCGATTTGTAATTGATCGCCTCAATCTTTAAGAGCGCGTAGTACTTCTCCTGATCCTTCGGCTCGCGCACCTGGCCCGTGACGATGTCGCCGACGCGCAGGGCGAATTTGCGGATCTGACTTAGACTCACGTAGGCGTCGTTGGCGCTGTCGCTTAAATTTGAATCTATGCCGCGCAAAAAGCCGTAACCCTCGGCGGTAACCTCCAAAATCCCCGTAAAAAGTATGAAGCCGCCCTGCTTCGTCTGCATGCGTAAAATTTCAAAAACGAGCGCTTGGCGGCGGAATTCTCGCGGGTTTTCGACGCCAAGTTCGTCTGCTATGGCGATGAGATTTTCAAGATCCATCGAGCGGAGCTCTTCGATCTGGTAGCCCTCGACGGGAACGTGCGTTTTAGCGTAAGTTTTTCTGCCGTTTTGATTAGAATTTGAAACGGCGGTCTGAGCGGAATTTTGATTTGTATTTTCCATTTGTCCTCTTAGAGTGTGAAGTTATTAAATTTGGTTTTAAAAAAGTTGCGAAATTTAAAATTTAGTTTTCTTTATAAGCACCGAACCTTAAAATTTTTTGTTGCCTTCTGCTGATGAGCTCGTCTATGCTAAGATCGTCTAGCTTGTGCAGCTCGGTTAAGACGTAGTTTCCAAGCGCTTTTATCGCGCCGTCTTTATCTCTGTGGGCGCCCGTTTTAGGCTCTTTGATCACATCATCGACCAAGCCCAGCTCTTTTAGCTCCTCGGCGGTGATCTTTAGCGCCTTCGTAGCGGCCTCGCTCTTGCTCGGATCGTTCCACAAAATCGCGGCACAGCCCTCGGGAGAGATGACCGAAAAGATTGAGTTTTGAAGCATCGCCAAACGATCGGCCACGCCGATAGCCAAAGCTCCACCGCTACCGCCCTCGCCGATAACGACGGCGATCGTAGGAGTTTTAAGATCGCTAAGCTCATATAGATTTCGCGCGATAGCCTCGCTCTGACCGCGCTCCTCGGCACCAAGCCCCGGATATGCGCCCGGAGTGTCGATCAAAAACAAAATAGGAAGGTTAAATTTCTCGGCAAGTTTCGCTACGCGCAGAGCCTTGCGATAGCCCTCCGGATGGGGCATACCGAAATTGCGCTTCAGCTTGTTTTTGGTGCCGCGACCCTTCTGCTCGGCGATCACGGTGATTTTGCGGTTACCCATAATACCCAGATAGCACACGATCGAAGGATCGTCCCTAAAGGCGCGGTCGCCGTGAAGCTCCCTAGCGTCTTGCAAAAGCGCACGAATATAATCGATCGCGTAAGGGCGATCCGGGTGGCGCGCAAGCTGAAGTCTTTGGTATTCGTTTAAATTCTTATAAACTTTAGAAATTTCTTTTTCGAGGTTCTTATTTAAAATTTCGACCGCGTCCTCATCACCGCGAATTTTAGCGGCGGTGATGTCCTCGTCAATCTGCTTTATAGACTTTTCAAAGTCCAGATAGCTAGCCATTAATCTACTCTTTTGAAAATAAGCGATGCGTTCGTGCCGCCGAATCCAAAATTATTGCTCATGACGCAATCGAGTTTGGCTTTTCTAGCGACGTTTGGCACATAGTCCAAATCGCAATCTGGATCTTTTGAAATTTGATTTATCGTAGGCGGTATGATGCCGTTTTGCATCGCTAAAAGGCTGATCGCAGCCTCTACCGCTCCGGCAGCGCCCAAGCAGTGTCCCAGCTGACCCTTGGTGGAGCTGACCGCAGGCACTTTGCCCTCGCCGAAAAGCTCTTTTAGCGCCGCGGTTTCATTTTTATCGTTTATTACTGTGGATGTTCCGTGAGCATTGATATAATCAATCTTCGGGCATCCCGCCATCTCGTAGGCCTTTTTCATAGCACGGATCGGGCCGTCTAGGCTAGGTGAAGTGATATGATAAGCATCGCCGCTAGCGCCGAATCCTACGAGCTCGCCGTAAATTTTAGCGCCGCGCGCTTTTGCGTCTTCTAGCTCTTCTAAAACCAAAGCCGCCGCGCCTTCACCCATCACAAAGCCGTTTCGTTCCGCATCAAACGGACGCGAAGCATGCGCGGGATCGTCATTTCTAGCGCAAAGCGCCTTCATCGCGGCAAATCCGCCGATACCCACGGGACAAACCGCAGCCTCGGCTCCCACTGCAAGCATCTTTTTCGCTTCGCCGATCATAATAACTCTCGCAGCGTCCATAATCGCATGCGCAGAAGCCGCACAAGCCGTAACGCTGGATAAATTCGGACCTTTTAATTTATAATATATAGAAACAAAGCCGCCGAGCATATTTACTAACGCAGAAGGGATAAAAAACGGAGAAATTCGCCTAGGACCGCGCTGCAAGCAGGTGTTGGCGTTTATCTCGATATTCGGCAAACCGCCGATACCGCTAGCCGAGCTAACGCCGAATTTGTCGCTATCGAAATCACTAAATTTAGCGTCATCTATGGCTTCGCCCGCAGCTTTAAGCCCGAGTTGGATAAATCTATCCATCTTTTTTATCTCTTTTCCATCCTCGATTATGCTCGAAGGATCGAAACCTTTTACTTCAGCTGCAATTTGAACCGGGAATTCGCTAGCGTCAAAGAGCGAAATTTTATCAACCCCGGTTTTTCCGTTACAGATATTTTCAAAACTGCTCTGTTTGTCAAGCCCGAGAGAGGTTATCATCCCGATGCCCGTTACTACGACTCGTTTCAAAACTGCTTCCTTAAAATTTTATTTCTTAGGCAAATTTTCTATATAATCTACTACGTCTTTAATGCTTACTAATTTTTCAGACTCGCTATCTGGGATCTCGATACCAAATTTCTCCTCTAAAGCCATTACTAGCTCAACTACGTCAAGAGAGTCCGCGCCCAAATCCTCGATAATTTTAGAGTCAAGTTTAACCTGATCCGGGCTTACGCTTAGTTGCTCTACAACTACGTCTCTTACATCTTCAAATACTGCCATTTTAGCACTCCTTTAAAAAAATACCGCGTAATTCTATAATATTTAACCTTAAATTCCGCTATTTAACGCTACATATAGAGCCCGCCGTTGATTTTAAGCGTCTCTCCAGTAATGTAGCCCGCGCCGTCGCTGAGTAAAAACGCAACTCCTTCGGCGACGTCGCTCGTGCTTCCGAGGCGCTTAAGCGGGATGCTCGCTTCGTAGCTTGCTTTTACGTCGTCGCTTAGCGCGTCCGTCATATCCGTAGCGATGAAGCCCGGAGTTATGCAATTAAAGCGGATGCCGCGCGCTGCGCCCTCCTTTGCGAAACTCTTACTCATCGCGATCATTCCGCCCTTGCTCGCGCTGTAATTGACCTGCCCGGCGTTTCCCATTTCACCGACGATCGAGGCGATATTTACGACCGCTCCGAAGCGCTTTTTGCTCATTAGCTTTAAAGCTTCACGGCAGCCAATGAAGGCGCTGCTTAAATTTGCTTCGATCACGCCCATGAAGTCTTCCAGCTTCATCCTAAGCGCGAGCTTGTCGTTCGTGACGCCCGCGTTATTTACGAGATAGCTTAGTTCGCCGTCGCTTTGCGCGATCAAGCTTAGCGCCTCGCAAAATTCCGCTTCGTTCGTCGCGTCAAATTTTATCACGGCGCCCTCTCCGCCGTTTGCGCGGATCTTCTCTAGCAGCGCGTCTGCAGGCTCAGGGCTTGAACGATAATTGATCCACGCCTTAAGCCCATAGCCCGCCAAAGTCCTTGCGATCTGCGCGCCGATACCGCGGCTCGCACCGGTGATTAAAACGTTTTTTCCACTAAATTTCATACTTGTCCTTTTATTAAAATTTTAATCTCTAGCGTAAATTTATCCAAATTTACCTAAATTTTAGCCGTTTAAATTTAGCTGCAACCCGTGCCGTTTAAATTTCAAAATAGCGCCTCGTCCATCTCCGCAGGCTTTGGCAGCCCCATTAGTTTTAGCACGGTCGCTGCGACGTTGCTAAGCCCAAGTCCGCTTTTTAGTTCACGCACGCCGCGCCCCAGCACGAAACAAAATACGTCAAAGGTCGTGTGATTGGTTAAAATTTCGCCGTCAGCATCTCGCATCGCCTCGCAGTTGCCGTGATCGCTAATCTGCACGTAGGCGTAATCATGCGCCTGCGCCGCGCTTAAAATTTTACCGATGCACTCATCCACCGCTTCGACCGCCTTTACCGCGGCGTCGTAATTGCCCGTGTGGCCGACCATATCGCCGTTTGCGAAATTTACGACGATAAAATCGATCCCCGCTTCGATGCCGCGAATCACCGCATCGCACACCGCAGGCGCGCTCATCTGCGGCTGCTCGTCGTAGGTTTTTACTTTGGGGCTCGGGATCAGCACGCGAGTTTCGTTCGGCAGCGGCTCCTCGACGCCGCCGTTAAAGAAAAATGTCACATGAGCGTATTTTTCGGTCTCGGCGGTGTGAAGCTGCGTAAGACCAGCTTCCGCGATCACTTCGCAAAGCGTGTTTTTAAGCACGGGCTTCTCAAATAGCAGAGGAAATTTAAAGCTCGCGTCGTATTCGCTCATCGTGATTAAATTTTTCACGACGAACTTCCGCTTGAATTCGCTAAAGCTCTCATCGCCCAAAGCCGCGCAAAGCTCTCTAGCGCGATCGTTTCTAAAATTTATAAAAATCACTCCGTCATCCGCGCCGATACCGCTAAAGCCGCTAAAGCTCGCGGGCTCGATAAACTCGTCGCTCACGCCGTGCTCGTAGCTTTGCAGCACATACTCGCTAGGCGAAATTTCAAGCGGCGCCGCTTCGCCCATAAGCACGTCGTAAGCACGCTTTACGCGATCAAAGCGCTTGTCGCGATCCATCGCGTAAAAGCGCCCGCACACGCTCGCAACTTTAAATTTAGCCTGTAGATGCTTTAAAAATTCTACCCCGCTGCTCGGCGAAACGTCGCGCCCGTCGGTGATGGCGTGCGCCCAGGTCTCGCATCCCGCATTTTGCGCTATCTCGCAGATCGCGTCGAAATGGCGCAGGTGCGAATGCACGCCGCCGTCGCTGTAAAGCCCTATGACGTGCAGCCTGCAGCACTTTGAAAGCAGGCTTTGCAGCGCTTCGTTTTTCTCAAGCGAGCCCTCATCGATCGCGCGATCGATTTTGACTAGGTTTTGATACAGAATCCTACCGCTTCCGATCGTCATATGCCCTACTTCGCTGTTTCCCATCTGCCCTTGCGGCAAGCCCACGGCAAGCCCAGAGGTGCGCAGCAGCGTATTGGGCACGTTTTTAAAAAGATAATCATAGGCGGGCTTTTTCGCGTTTGCGAACGCGTTAAATTTATCGCTCGCGTTAAAGCCGATGCCGTCGGTGATAAGTAAAATCGTCTTTTGCCCCATTTTGGCTCCTAAATTTCGTCTAAATTTCGCCGCACAGGCCTTTAGGCGGATCTGCGGCGCTGTTTTTACGAGCGGCATTATACTTTCTTTTAGCAAATGCGACAAAATTTCATCCGCCCTAAAAGCTAAATTTTACCTCTTTTATACTAAAATGCGCGTTTTCATATAAAATTTCATAAAATTTAAAAGGCAAACTTTGTTTTATTATCTCTATCATCTTACGAATATAAATTTTTTCCAATACATCACCGCGCGCGCAGGACTTGCGTTTTTTATCGCTTTTTGTTTTTCGGTCTGGGCTATGCCGCGGTTTATCCGCTGGGCGCAAAATAGACACGCCGCGCAGCCCATTTACGAGCTCGCACCGCAAAACCATCAGAAAAAGAGCAAAACCCCCACGATGGGCGGGCTTGTTTTCGTTACCGCGGCGGTGCTTGCTAGCCTGCTGTGCGCCAAGCTAAACAACGTCTTCGTGCTCTGCGGGCTGCTTTGTTTAGTGGGCTTTGGATACATAGGCTTTAAGGACGATATCTCTAAAATTTTAGGTCGCCAAAACCACGCAGGCCTTAGCGCACGGGCTAAATTTGCACTGCAAAATTTCTTGGCTTTTCTGATCGGAGCTACACTTTATGCTTTTAGCGACCTGGGCGGGGAATTTTTCGTGCCGTTTTTCAAATACCCTCTGCTAAATTTATGGATCTTCGCGCCGCTGTTTTGGACAATCGTGATAAGCGCTAGCTCAAACGCGGTAAATTTAACCGACGGATTAGATGGGCTAGCGACCATTCCGTCGGTGTTTTCGCTCTGCAGCTTGGGCGTGTTCGCCTATCTCTGCGGGCATGCGATCTACTCGCAGTATCTCTTGCTACCGCGCGTCGCGGGCGCAGGCGAGGTCTGCATCATCGTCTCGGCGCTCATCGGCGCGCTACTTGGGTTTTTGTGGTTTAACTGCTACCCCGCCGAAGTATTTATGGGCGATAGCGGCAGCCTCAGCGTAGGCGCATTTTTAGGATACTGCGCGGTCATCACGAAAAACGAAATTTTACTCATAATGATCGGCTTCGTCTTCGTCATCGAAACGCTCAGCGTGATCTTACAGGTGGGCAGCTTTAAAATTTTCAAACGCAGAATTTTCCTGATGGCGCCGATACACCACCATTTCGAGCTTAAAGGCTGGGTCGAGAACAAAATCATCATCCGCTTTTGGATCATCGCGCTGATCGCAAATATCATAGCGCTGACGTCGCTGAAATTGAGATGAAATGCGAGCGCAGATCAAGCCCGACTTCGAAACGGCGCGCGAAAGATACGGCGAGATGGCTGAGCTTGGCGCCGATGAGATAACTCAAATTTTATGGGGCAAAAGGGGAGAAAAATGAAAAAATCGCTATTTGGCTACGGGCTTACGACCAGAGCGATCGCCGAGCACTGCCAAAAAGGCGGCTGCTGGGAGATCTACGACGATAAATTTGAAATTTCTTCGGGCGCGCCGAAGCTGGACGAGTTCGGTAACGCGCTTTTAAACCCGAGCGAGTTCGATCCCGCCGCAAGCGAGCTTGAAATCCCAAGTCCAGGCTTTCCGCCGCATCACGAGCTGGTGCGAAAGGCACAGAATTTAATCAGCGAATACGATTATTTCAGCGATTACAAAGGCCTTAAAATTTGGATCAGCGGCACGAACGGCAAGACGACGACGACGAAGATGACGCAGCACTTGTTAGAGCGATACGGCTCGCAAATGGGCGGCAACGTGGGCGTTCCACTCGCAAAGCTTGATAAAAGTGCCAAAATTTGGGTGCTGGAGACGAGCTCGTTTACGCTGCACTACACCAAACACGCGCGCCCCGACATCTACGTGCTGCTTGCGATCACGCCCGATCATCTTAGCTGGCACGGCGATTTCGCGGAGTATGAGCGCGCTAAACTCTCGCCGCTGCTAGCGATGCGCGAAGGCTCCGTGGCGCTGATCCCGCGCGCCTACGAAAGCTCCGCCGCCGCGCAAAACAGCCTTGCTCGCGTGATCTGTTACGAGGACGAAGCGGATCTGGCGCAAAAATTCGGCATCGATTTAGGCGAAATAAAATTCCGCACGCCGTTTTTGATAGACGCGCTTTTGGCGCTGTGCGTGGAGAAAATTTTATTCGACAGATGCGACGCCATGCGACTAAACGACTTCGTGATCGAAGGCAATAAGCTAGAGGAGTTTACCGACGCGCGCGGCAGGATCTGGGTCAATGACACGAAGGCTACCAATATCGATGCGTGCGCGCAGGCGCTGAAGCGATACGCGGGGCGCAAAATACATCTGATCCTTGGCGGCGACGATAAAGGCGTGGATCTGCACCCGCTTTTTGCGGAGTTTAAAAAATACGATCTGCAAATTTACGCAATCGGCTCAAATACCGATAAAATCGTGCGTTTGTGCGACGAATACAAACTTCCTTGCGTGCGCTGCGAAATTTTACAAACGGCGGTGAGCGAAATTTCGAAGCGGTACCGAGGCGCGGATTTTGAAAAAAGCGACGCAGGCGAATTGAAAGTACAAAATTTAAGCGCGAATAGCAGGTGTGGCGGCGACAGCAAGGCAAAAGAAAGCGCAAAGATAGGCGAAAATACGCTGCAAAAAGGCGGCGGCTCATCTGCCGCAAGCGACAACGCCTCTTCGCCGAAACGCCGCACAAACGACGGTGGAACTCGGAATTCGCAGAATTCTAAAAATTTCGAAAATTTTAAAAATTCCATACATTCTGCGAGCGAAATAGCGCTACTAAGCCCTGCTTGTGCGAGTTTGGATCAGTTTAAAAGCTACGCTGAACGCGGCGAGCTATTTAAAAAACAAGTCGCACAACTCGGATAGATAAGCATATCAAGTTTAGATGGATCAGGTCGAGCCTTTATTAATATATTTGCAATCGTATTTTAAAATTTCAACGCTTTTGCTGTGCGGATATCTAAATAAATTCAATCCCGAAGCAAACATCCCTATGTCACACTATTAGCCCGAGCGCGATGTTATAAAGATGCTTCGCCAAGTCAAAATTAAAATTTTGGTGCCAAATTTAACTAATCGCAGTCTGTTGTCCGTTATTGCATGTAAATTTTAAAGCAATGCTATTTTCTAGTGCGAATTTATCTACTTTGCATAGTCTAAAACCAAGTATACAATTTGCAGAATTGGCTAAATAATATAATTTTTATATCACTTTGCCTTTTAATTGTTAAGATCGATAGGCCGTTTTGATTATTGCAAATTACTGCATAAGCAATATTTTTATCACTAAAATTTAGAAAATTCCAACTGAGTAAATTTGGCTATTTTGGAGCGCAACGTACAAAAATCTAGCGAAAATCGAGGATTTTAACCGAGATTTAAGTATTGCATGGCTAAAATTACTTTTCTTTTTCGGTGGTTGGATAGCTCAGTCGGTAGAGCAGCAGACTGAAAATCTGCGTGTCGGCAG
>NZ_CAKZTI010000035.1 GCF_937921625.1 uncultured Campylobacter sp.
CCGCTCTTTAGGCTGGCTAAGCTTGCGGCTCTGGTTTCGGCGAAGGATTTGGTATTAGAATTTACGCGCGCGCTAGGAGCCGAGGAAGCATCGAATCCTAAATTTAGATAATTGCCGCTTTGATAAATTTTAGGGTTATAGCTTAGACTTACCCCTACATTTAGCGTTGCATGCATATTGGCTGCGTTAGGAGCTATAAGGCTGCCGCTTCCTTGCTTGTTTATCAGATGAATCTCGCTGCTTGGATTAATCGGACTGCTTACTCCGCTTATATAAGCCGTGATATTGCTTACGTTGCTTAGATCGGTATTGGCAGTAGGGTCGCTTAGGGTAAGTACGTTATCTGATGCCCTAATAGAGTTAGGAAGGAAGAAATTTAACCTGTCAAAACCGCTAATATTTTTAGCGCTTAAGGAATTTACTGCCGCAGGAGAGCTATTGCTAGCTCCTATGTTAAGGGTGTTGCCGCCACCGCTTGCGCTTATTACGCCTACATTATGACCGCTGATGAAATTTAACGTATTGTTTGCGCCTGCTGCGTTGATATTTCTAGCGTTAAAATTCTTATCCTCCCCCGCTTTGCCTATATCTATGTTATTTCCGTTAAGACCGCCGGCACCAAGATACTTCTGCAGCTCATCCGCATCGAAATCCCCATTTATGCTCTCGTTAGTCTTAATAAGCTTTTGAATATAAAGCTCCCGCTCATCCTCGCTTATATGCATACCGCCTATGTTTCTGCTAAAGGTATTGGCATCCTTTATGACATAGTTTTTATTTAGCTGAGTTACGTAGCCCTTGTCTTTAAAGCGTGGATCATATCCGGTAAATTTACCGCCTCCGCTTTTATAGGCAAGTGTGTATTTCTTATTATCGCCATCTGGATAGCTTGCATTGTTTAAAGCATTAAATTCTCTTACCGAGTTTACAAATATATCTGTACCGCTTAGATCGGTATTGCCGGAGCCGGTTAAGCTTAAAGCTCTTTTGGTACTAGACGAAGCATCGTTTTCTATCTCGCTAAGGGAGGCTAGGTTAAATTCCAATTTATTGAAATTTGCAAAATTCCCTGCATTTAGGCCATTGCCGGAGTTTGAAGATAGGATATTTAGGCTATTGCCCGAATTGCTAGCGTTTGCGCTAGATACTCCGTATAACGTGCCTGCTACGCTACCGCTTCTGAAATTTACTACGTTGTTGCTACCGCTAGCGACTTCCGCTGCGTAGACGTTGCCAGCAACTTGCGTGTTGCCGTTTAAATTTACAGTGTTGGAGGAGGCAGCGCCGCTAGCTTTTCCGCCGTATACGCTTCCGCCTACGTTTACCGAGTTAAGAGTTATGGTGTTGGAAATCGCGCTGTTTCCCTTGCCGCCTACCGCCATTGCTCCTATGCTGCCGTTGTTGATAGTTACGATATTGGACTTAGCTTCTCCGTTGCTAGTATTGCCGCCGTAAATGCTATTGTGGATTATCGTAGCATTCGTAGTTACGCTATTATCGTGGACGTCCCCGCCGCCGCTACTGCTATGAGTGATGCCCGCATTTACGTACCCCACGTCTATTCCGCTTGCTTCGAAAGTTACGTGGTTATTATAAATTTCTTGCGAGGTAGCGGAATTTGAATATCCGCCATCGATCTCGCCTATGTTGCTTCCGCCATTGATCTTGGTGTGGTTGTCGTGGATGCTGTTGCTTCCATCGGTAGCATCGTCTCTGCCCGAGCTTATGTTTTTACCGCCTAGATTGCCTGCACCATCTTTTACGATTACGGTGTTGCCTTTATTACCGAATAGCTCAGTAGCGCCCGCAGCTTTGTTAGAATTTTGATTTTGCATTAGCTCGCTTTGATCGAAGTTGGGATCTATCCAAGAGCGAGTTAGAGTGCCCTTTTGCATGATTAAATTCTTACTGTTTTCGACCTCGATCGTGGTGCCGGTGATTTGATAGTGATCTTTGTCGGTAATCGTATAAATTTGATTATCTTGCACGGTTTGTGCGGCTCTGGTGATCGTGCCGCCGCCTGAATTATGGATTAGATAGTACTTTCCTTCGTCTAAATCTGATTTTATACCCTCTATCTTTGTGTCGTTTAAATTTGTATTGCCGTTAGTGGTTAGAGTGAGCGGCGCATCAGCTTCGGTAGTGGAATATAGATCGTTAAAATTTATAGAGCCGAAATTCTTAATATCCTTGGCTTTTTTAATGCCGCCGCCGACCCAATTTTCGATATGCAAAGTATTAGTTTTATCTGAATTCTTATTGCTGCCGTAGATTGTACCGCTTATAGTGCCGCCTCTAAAATTTACGTTGCTATTCTCGACGCTGCCGCTTGTAGCGTAGCCCGCAAAGACGTCTCCTGCTATCGTCGTTCTTTCTTTATTGATATAAACGACTGCGTTTTTGACGCTTCCCGCACGTGCGCCATAGACATTGCCTCCGATGTGTACGCCTTTGTTGGAGTCTGACGCTCCTAGAGTAACTCTATCGCCATCCGATTCGCCTGCAATGCCGCTTGCTGCTGCAACATCGCCCTTTACGGTACCTTTGTAAATATCAATTACGCTTCGCGAGCTTGAGGCGCCGCCCAAAGAGCCCGTGACGCTGCCTACGATCGCATCGTCGTTATTGATTTCTACGCGATTTGCGCTCATTGCGCTAGCGCTATTTGCTTGGCCGCCTGCTACTTGGTAATTTTGCGCTTTTAGCTTTGCGCTTATGGATACGGAGTTTGCGCTAGAGTTTCCGCTTCCGCCTGCTGCGCCCCAAATTCTACCACTACCGCTTAAAGTAATAGTGCTTGTGCCGCCGTAATAAGGCGCCGTTATATTGACGCTATTATAGCTGCTTTTTCCCGTGGAGGATTGAGCGCCGAATATATCGAAGCTCCCTCTAAACGTGCCGCCTTTGATAGTTATTCTATTCGATACGGCATCACCGCTACCGCTTACTATGCCGCCTACGATTACATTTGTAACGGAGCCGTTGCCGATAGTGCCTCCGTCGATTGTTACGGCGTTAGAGGAGGCTTCTTTGTCTGCTCCGCTTCTGCCGCCGATGATATTATAATGTCTATTTGAGCTACCGCCGAAGTTATCGGCATTTCCCGTGATTTCGGCGCCGTATTTTACAAAAACCTGATTTCGCGTCGCTTCGCCTTCGTTGCCCGTTTTTGACGCCGCTATGCCTTGCCCGCCCACGACCAAATTTACCTTAGAGCCGTTTTCTAAGCTCACGTAATTATCTGATACCCCCTTGGCCTCGGCGCCTATTGCGATACCCACGTAAGCGTTTGCGCCTCTAATCGTAAGTCTATTGTTGGAGGCGGAGTTTAACTCGGTAAAGTCCGCAATCCCGTCGCCGCTTCCTCCGCCGTAAATCACGCCGCCGGAGTAATCCGTCCCGCCACTTGCAACGCCCGTAATCGTCGTAATATTGCCATTTGGACTGGTGCTTCCGCTGCCGCTAGTATTGCCGCTAAATCCCGCCGAATAGAGGTTATTATGGGTATGGATAAGCGGCGGATTAGAATCTGCGTTGCAAAGCGCTTGTGCGGGCGCTAGTGCGAGCACCGCTGCGAGGCTAAGCATAGAGGAGCAGATGGATTTTTTCATATATTGATCCTTTGAAATTCGTAAAGTTTGCGATTATACATAAAAATAGATCAGTTTGCAATATGAAAATCACTGATCGGTTTTTAAAAGAGGGGGCTACATTTTTAATTTTAAGTAATAAAAATTCACTCTTTGTGCAGAATAAATTCCTGGCTGAAAAATTTAACCTTTTTTTAGTGGGGGGGCATTTTGAGCGGATTACAAGTGGTAAAAAATCCTAGCAAGAGGATTTTTAGTAAAATTTGAAATAATAAAAATCTGAGCTAAATTTATTTTAGCAATTCCAAGCTACGGTAAAATTTATGCAGGGAAAATTTTAAAAGGACGAAACAAAAGTCTGCGCGCTGCAAAACCTACGTAGAATTTATGCAGGATAAATTTTAAACGAGCGAAATTTTATATAAATGCCGTTTCGCCCGCGAAAAAGCTTTTTTGAAAAATTTAAACGAGCAAGATTGCGCGATAAATTTTATGTGATCCCCGCTGCAAGAGCTAAAGCATAGCAAGCAGGAGATAAAATTTACGTGATAAATCTTGCGTGATAAATTTTAAAATAAGCCGCAAATCCTACAAGAAGCTGTAAATTCCATCTAGCAAGAAATACCTTTTATCCGCAGCGCCGTGATAAAATGGGTTAAAAGTCCCCTCGTATGCCTTTTCAAAAAAGCCCTCTTTGCTTAGCTTTATAAGCTCTGCATTGACGAAGTCTAGTAGCTCTTTATTGCCCTTCTGCACTCCAATACCCATAAAATCGGGCTTGCCTAGAGTTTTAAGCGGTACTTCTACCTCGCTATCGACTACCGGATATGCCATTGCGATGAGATTATCGGTCGCGTAGGCGTCCACGTCGCCGTCTTTTAGCATGCGGTAGCACTCCCTGGCGATCTTACAAAATGTAAAATTTCCAAAGCCTTCTTGTTTAAAAAATGCCTCGCCTGTACCGCCGCTTTCGAGCAAAATTCTTTTCTCTTTCAGATCGGCTAAGGATTTTATTCTATCGGCTTTGCGGGTTAAAACTCCAAGATTTACCGAAAAATACGGTGTTGAAAAATCGATCTGCTGCGCGCGTTCAGGCGTAATGGTAATCGTAGCGATGACGATATCTACGCGGTTATTTACTAGTGCTGGAATTCTATCCTCGACCTTCATCGGCACAAGCTCGATTCTGCCGCCTTTTTCGCCGAAAAGATCATTTGCTATGGCCTGTGCCATCGTAACTTCAAAACCCTCGAAAGTTCCATCGTTTAGCTCGCTAAAAGGAGGCTGTCCGTCGTAAACGCCAATGCGAACGACGCCTTTTGATCTGATCTGTTCCAAACTATCGGCAAAAGCAATGATAAATGGTAGCAACATTGTAAGAAGCAATTTCATGGCAAATCCTTAAATTTAATCTCTTTTCCGCTTTCAAACTAAGCAGGAAATTTTATTTACTAAAATTCTAAAAGCCGGACTCAAAATTTAAAGTAAGCTCTTAGAGCATATTATAAATTCCATCTAGCAGAAAATATTTCTTATCCGCCGTACCGCGATAGAATGGATCAAAGCTCTGCTCGTAGGCCTTTTTGAAAAAGCCCTCTTTGCTCAGCTTGATGAGCTCTGCATTGACGAAATCAAGTAGTTCTTTGTTGTCTTTCTGCACGCCGATGCCGATGAAATCGCTAGGGCCTAGGTTTTTAAACGGTACTTCCAAAGTATCATCGATGACGGAATATGCAAGTACTATGAGATTGTCGTTTATATAGCCGTCCGCATCGCCATTTCGAATCATTTCGTAGCATTCCTTAGCCGAAGCGCAATGGCCTAAATTTTTAAATCCTTTGGTTTTGAAAAATCTCTCTGCTACTGTCGCGTCGCCTTCGAATACGATCTTTTTATCATGAAGCTGCGCGATATCGGTAAAAGCGTCGGCTTTGCGCGTTAATACGCCTAAATTTACGGAGAGGTAGGGGAGGGAGAAATCGATCTTTCTTTTTCGTTCGTTGGTGATGCTAAATAGACCGATAACTAAATCAAGCTTATTTGCCTCTAAAAATGGAATTCTATCATTTACGCTTAACGGGATGAACTCGATTTTGCCCTCTTTTTTGCCGAAAATTTCTTTAGCAATAGCGTTTGCAAGATCAATCTCAAATCCTTCAAATTTGCCGCCATTAGACTCGCAAAGCGGTGGATGGGCGTCGCGCACTCCGATGCGAATGACGCCGTTTTGTCTGATTTGATCTAGGCTATCGGCAAAAAGCGCCGCACAAAATAGAGCCGCTATAAAAAGTAGTTTCATTTTATGTCCTTAAAATGGGATTTCGCATATTATCCGCTTATAATAAATGGCATTTTAGTCGAAGGCGTTAGATAAAACACTGCTAAATTCCGTCCTAAAATATAGCATAGAGCCCATCTAGTAAGAAATATTTTTTATCTGCAGCGCCTTGATAAAATGGCTTGAAAGTTTCATCGTAAGAACGTTCGAAAAAGCCTTGCTTGCTAAGTGTAACAAGCTCTTTATTTATCAGATCAAGCAGTTCGGTATTGCCTTTGCGCACCCCGATGCCTAAGAATTCCGGATTACCTAGATTTTGGATTGCTACTTCTAAATTGTCGTCGATAATGGAATAAGCTAGCACGATGAGATTATCGTTAACGTAAGCATCGGCTTTGCCTTGCTTAAGCATATCATAGCATTCGGTAGTAATGGAGCAATGGATTAGATTGTGGATTTTATTTTTATACAAAAAATTTTCTGCCGTAGTCCCGCTACCCTCTACTAGGACCTTTTTGTTTGAAAGATCGTCTATACTTTTGATGCCATCGCTTTTACGTGTCAAAACTCCCAAACTCATCGAAAAATATGGATAAGAAAAGTCGATTTGCCTTTTTCTATCTTGCGTTATCGTGATGGTCGCGACTGCAAGATCTACCTTATCATTTTGTAATGCAGAGATCCTATCGCTGGCGTTTAGAGGGACGAACTCGACTCTACCGCGCTTATCACCGAATATGCTCTTAGCTATAGCGTCTGCAAGGTTAATTTCAAAGCCTTCGAAATTACCACTTTTTTCATCACTAAAAGGTGGCCTACCATCACGAACACCGATTTTAACGACTCCGGCAGATCTGATCTGCTCCAAACTGCCCGCAAAAACACCGTTGCAAAGCGTAAAAATAATACAAAAAAGTAGCTTCATAAACTATCCTTTTCTTAAATTTAATATTATCCCTTAGATATTGCGTGATTTTACCCTAAAATAGTTAAACATAACTTCAATTACATAATACGGATTGCTAAATCGGTAGTAAGTGGGCAAGATTAAAATTTAAGAAACGATAGATAAATTTTATGAAGTGAAATTTAGCCGTAGCGAAATGTGGCGCAGGAAAGTATAAGCTTTGATTAAAATTTATCTATCGTAATTTACGGCGCAGTTTTTGCAGCACCGGCATATAATTTGATTTGGAATTTATCCATCATACCGCTTGCTTTTCGAGCCGGAATTTTACGTCTTGTCCACGCGCCGCATATTTCGCAATAAAATTTTAAAATTTGCTTGGGTTGAAATGCTGTTTTGTGTTATAGAATTTTGCGGTATTTTAAAACTATTTTTCGCCAACTTCTACGATTTTGCTTAGCACGTATTGCTCCAGATCGCGCCTTGGTATGTCGTTTTTGAGCGCTTCGTTGTAGATGTTTTCGACTATGCGGCTGTATTTTTCGTAGGGAAAGTAGAGGAAATGGTTCGCCCATGCGCGTTTGATGAGCTCGTGAGTAAGCTTTTTTCTAGCCCACGCTTTGAAGCAATCAAAGCCGATAAAAACCGCCGACGTCGCTATGATCGTAAATAAAATGGAGAAGTGAAAGTCGATCTTTTCAAACATCGCGTGCGTCAGCGTTATCAAAAACATAACGCAGACGAATGCGAAGCAGGCGAAGATCACGTAGGATTTGCCGTAGTTGAATCTAAAATTTAGCTTCGAAGGATCGACGAGCATTCCGTCGTTAAACTCGGCGTTGGCTTCGAGTAGATCACGGAAGAGTACCGGCTTGTGCGAGACATGAAACATAATTTCTAAAAGCCTATCTTTAAAATTTGATTTATCCATCGGAGCTCCTTCGATTTTTGCGGCATTATATCTTAAATTAAATTGTTATAAGATAAAATAGTGCGAAATTTCAAGGAGAGATTATGTTTGAAATCAGCGGAATGAGCGGCGACGAGATAGTTTATATTAACGGCAAATTTTGCAAAGCCAAAGAGGCTGCGATAAGCCCTTTTGATCGCGGTTTCGTGCTTGGAGACGGCATCTATGAAGTAGCACCCGTGGTAAATTCTAAAATTTGCGACAGAGCGGATTTTTGGGAGCGCTTTGAGCGCAGCGCCGCGCAGATCGAGCTAAAGATTCCGTATTCTCGCGAAAAATATGAGGAAATTTTATATGAACTCATCGTGCAGGGCGGCGTGAGCGAGGGCGCTTTCTACACCCAGATCACAAGAGGTGCGGCGATGCGCGATTTTGACTACGTCCGCGGCATAGAGCCCAGCGTCTTTGCTTTTGTCTATCATACGCAAATTTTTGATAATCCGCTCGCAAAAGAGGGGATCGAGATCGTAAGCCTGCCCGAGATCCGCTGGCACAGGCGCGATATAAAATCGATCTCGCTTTTAGCCCAGTGTATCTTAAAGCACGAGGCCCACAGGGCGGGCGCTTATGAGTGTTTTTTGATCGAGGACGGGCTGGTTACTGAGTGTTCGAGCTCCAGCGCGTTTATCATCAAAGATGACGTCCTTATCACGCGGCCGCTTTCAAACGACATACTGCCCGGCATCCGCCGCAAGGTGATCTTAGGCTTTGCCGAGCAGGCGGGGCTTAGCGTGCAGCAGCGAGCGTTTGGAATGAGCGAGGTTTATGAGGCCGATGAAGCCTTTATCAGCGCGGCGACGCTTATGGTGCTGCCGATCGTAAAAGCAGACGGCAGAGCGATCGGCGGCGGTGCGGTCGGCAAATACGTACCGCGCCTGCGCGAGATGTATGCCGCGCGGCTAAGAGCCGAAGCAGGACTGTAATAGGGCGGTCAAATTTAATTTAAAAATTGTGAGATTATTAGTAATATTTTCTAGCAAAGGAAATTTAAATGGGATTATCAATATTAAAGGAAATAAAAAAGATTATAGGAGAACAAGATGTTAGGCACCAAAATAGTAATGGATGAGGCTAAAATTATACGCGAAGGCAGATGTGATCTGGCTAGAGTGTATCAAATAATCGATAAATTTGCACAGGAGTGTAACCTCGTAAAAAAGGATAAATTTACCTATCTTTGTAAGGAAGACGACGAGCAGGATCTTCCGCACCTTGGTAAATTTACGCATTTTAAGCTAATGGATCAAAAATTTTTTCGCGATAACGTGAAAGATTGGATATGGTTGGATAGCGAGGAAGGTGATAGAAATCTTATAGATACTATACACGAATTTGAACGCGAAGGATATTTTAAATGAGCGTTCGCGTCCGTAAAGCCATAAATTTTGATTTAGATACCAAATCTTTAAAGGAGTAGTTATGAAAGGATCTAAAATAGTCCTAGACGAGGACAAAATTCTACGCGAAGGCAAGTATAATCTAGCCAAAGTGTATCAATCGATCGATCGTCTTGCGCGGGAGTGTAACCTAGTAAAAAAGGATAAATTTACTTATCTTTGCAAGGAAGACGATGAACGGGACTTTCCGCATTTAGGTAAATTCACGCATTTTGGATTAATGGATCAAAAGTGGTTTATGGAAAATTTGATCGAATGGACTTGGCTCGATAGCGAGGAAGGCGACAGCAATTTAATTGCAGATTATATAGAGTTAAAAGAAGAAGGAATTTTTAAATGAATGCTCGTAAATTTATAAATTTTGATTTAGATACCAAAGCTCTGAAAGAATTCTATCCGGGCAAAGATTATCGTGTAGCTTATAGCAAAATTAAAGTTTTTATGGAAAACAACGGTTTTGAGCATAAACAATCGAGTGGATACATATCGATAAAACCGATGAAGGAAAGCCAGATCAATAAGATTATTTTAAGAATGGTGCATCAATTTCCTTGGCTAAGTAAATGTGTGAATAGGTTTGACGTAACGACGATATGGTCGATACGATTAAAAGATATATCCGCGCGCGAGGATACATTTGAAGCAGCCGAACCGCCTATACAAGATACTCAGGGCGATAGCGGTGTTTTATCCCGGATACGCAACACTCTTGATGAAAGCGATCGGTAAGCGGATATATTTAAAAGCTTTGGCTTTAACGATGAAGCCAAAGCTTCACAAACGAAAATTCAAAGACGGTTATGAAAATATGTATAACGATAGCTAAGTTATACATATTTTCATAACTTAATAATATAATAATGATAAAGGTATAAAAAATGGATAATTCGTTTAAAATTTATCATAATGAAACTAAAATAGGCAAAATGAAAGTATATGCAATAGGAAAAAACGAAACATATTATTTTTCATACGATGAAAATTGGATTAAAAATGGATTTGAAATAGATCCGAATTTACCTTTAAAAGATACTGAATTTATTTCAAAAGACCTTTGGGGCGTATTTTGCGATATAAGCCCCGATAGGTGGGGGCGGCTTATTCAAAAAAGAAAAGCAGGAAGTGAACTTACAAATAGCGAATATCTAATTGGCGTAAGCGATTATTTTAGAATAGGTTCTATAAGGATAAAAAAAGGAGATGAATTTGTATCGTCCAAAACTAATGTTCCAAAACTTACAAGTATAAATGAACTTTGTACATCGGCATATAGAATAGAGCAAGGCGAAAGCTTGGATAGTGATATAAAAAACTTATTGGCACCGAGCGGTAGTTTGGGCGGAGCTAGACCTAAGGCTAGTATTATTAAAAATAACGAACTGTATATTGCTAAATTTCCGTCAATAAAAGACGAATATAGACAAATTTCAAAGTGCGAACAAACTATGTTGGAAGTGGCAAAAGTAGCAAAAATAAATGTTTGTGAAGCAGAACTTTATGAAACAATGAAAGGAACGGCATTGCTTGTTAAAAGATTTGATAGAGCGAGCGATAAAAGAATACCGTATAAATCAGCAATGACGCTTTTGGGTGTTAAAGACGGAGAAACAAACAATGAAAAGAGCTATATAGATTTAGCTTTCATGTTAGATAGCAAGAACAAAAAAGAGCTATTTCGTAGAATGGTCTTCAATGGTTTATTCGGTAATACGGACGATCATTTGAGAAACCATGGCGTTTTGTACGACGAAAACACAAAGACTTGGAATTTGAGCCCCGCTTTCGATATAACGCCAGAAACCATAAGCTATTCAAAACAAAATCACGCACTAAATTTTATAGATTTTGTAAATTTGCCTTCCGTTGAACTATTTGATGAAATAAAAGACTTTTTCGATATAAATGAGAAAGAGTTTGAAGAAATTTTATCAGATATGTTAATTGCAAGAGACGAATTTGAAAAAATAGCTAAAAAAAATGGAATAAATAGCGATAATTTGAAAATGTTAAAAAATAATTACGAACACGAAGATTTTGAAAAAATTAGAGGAATTGTGAAACGATACGATATTGAAGAGACTTTTGGGATTAAAATGGATAGTATTGACCCAAACGATACTACTGCTATGGATAAAATTAAAGCAAAATATAAGTCTGAGAATTCTAACGTTGATACTGATAAAAATGATGGCAATAAGCCGAGAAATAAAAATAGAAATCGGATGTATTAGTAAGATGTTACATCAAAGGAGAGGATAAAAGATGCTTGGCACCAAAATAGTAATGGATGAGGCTAAAATTATACGCGAAGGCAGGTGTGATCTAGCTAAAGTGTATCAAATAATCGATCGCTTTGCGCAGGAGTGTAACCTAGTAAAAAAGGATAAATTTACCTATCTTTGTAAGGAAGATGATGAGCAGGACTTTCCGCATTTAAGTAAATTTACGCATTTTGGGCTAATGGATCAAAAATGGTTCATGGAAAATTTGATCGAATGGATTTGGCTCGATAGTGAGGAAGGAGACGGAGATCTAATAGCTGGTTACAATAGGCTAAAAAAGAAAGGGGTCTTTAAATGAAACCTGTCCGCAAAGCCATAAATTTTGATCTTGCTATCAAAGAGGCAAAAATTCAAAGGCTCATCATAGGGCGAGTGCGGCAAAAGCTGTCTAGGCGTTAGGCGACGCAAAGGCTAAAAGGAATTTTAGATATTTTCTAAGGAGAGGCGATGAAAAAGCTAACGACAAATTTATCTATGATAAGCATACCGATAGAGCAATCACAAGCCGTCAAAAAAAATACTTGAGGACTTAAACGAAGCTTTAAATTTAGGAGCGAGTATAGTCGAAACCAGCGAGGTATCTGATGATGAAGCTAAAAGCAAAGTAAAAAATGCTAAAAAATTTATCGGCGTGGCGGATCATATTACCGCGACAGATGAGGAAATCAAAGAAGTCAGAGCCTTGACTAGATTAAGAATCTAAAATAAAGGCGTATTATGCAGACACAAGAATTTGTAAAATTCGAGCTCAATATACCAAAAGAGCGTCAGGATCTAATAGATGTAGCTAAGTTGTTGTTTGAAAAAGTTAAGGATTTTAAAAGGTTAGACAATATAAACGTTACAAACAATAATGAGGAAGTGCTAAGTGATGATATAGAAAATAATGAAAGGATCAAAGAATTTAAACAGCTTTTTAGCGGTTTCGTCGTGAAAGAAATACCAAAGAAAGAGGATTTAGATTATATTAGGATAAAAAGATACGTCAAATAAAAGCGCCCTAACGCCTGATGAGTAAAGGAGATAAGCATGCAATTAAGCAAAGATGAGCAAATCGCGATAGCAAAAAATATTCTAAAGACTTGCTATTGGGGCAATACGAATTATACTCCCGAGTATATAGTAGAAAATATTCATAATAAATTTTTTGCTAGAAAAATTTTCTCCGCGATTTTGGAAAATTCTAAATTTATGACGATGGATTTAGCCATTATGGATGAACGCTTTGTGGTGGAATTTTTAAAAGATTGGCAAAATAAGCCTATAAATTTTAATAAAGAAAGAACGAGATTGAGGCTAGATGCTTTAATAAACGCCTATATCGACAGCTCGTATCAGCTAAGGGATATGAGATGGAACTAAAAAAATACTACGATAAGCTATACCTAGCGCAAGATAAAATTTTAAATTTACTCGCCGAAAGCTCTTGCTATCTTTATCTGGCAGGCGAAACGGCACTTCATAGATTTGTTTTAGAGGGCACTAGATATTCGGATGACATAGATCTATTTACCGGCGCTAAAGATGTATCCGCCAAAGACGAAATGGTTAAGTTCGTAAGATTTTTAAAACAAAGTGGCGTCGTATTCGACATTGTGGTAGATTCTTCAAATTTTAAGCGTCTAATCGTCAAGGATACGGGCGTAGATTTAAAGATCGATATGGTTTATGACGTTACGGAACATATAGGGGATTTTGACCGCAAACACGGCTTTTTAGTGGATAATATCGAAAACATTTTAGTAAATAAATACGATTTTGCATTATCAAGGGAACAGAGCAGAGATATTTTTGATATATACACAATTATAAAAAATAGTGATGTGGATCTGCTAAAGGGTGTGAAAAATTTAAGCAAAAAGAGCGCGAGCGAGCCGGAGGTGATATGCGCTAGGGTTAAAAGCTTTCCCAAAGAGATGATAGAGGCAAAGGACATAAGAGCTAAAAGCGATGCAGTTTTGCAAGACTTTATGGATAATTATAAAGCGACTTTTGATGAATTTTTTAACTTGCAAAAAGCGCTAAACTCCGCGTTTAAAGGACAGGGGCTATGAAAAATTTATATATTTTCGCAGGCATAAACGGCGCGGGTAAATCGACATTTTATATAAATCAACTAGAGAGCGACTATTTTTACGGCACTAGAATCAATTCTGACGAAATCGTTAAGGAATTTGGAGACTGGAAAAATAAAAAGGATCAAAATAGAGCCGGCAAAATAGCGCTCAAGCTTAGAGAGTCTTACCTGCGCAGGGGAATAGATTTTAACGTAGAAACTACGCTAAGCGGTCGCGGCATAGTTAGATTTATAAGCGCTGCAAAAGCGTCCGGGTATAGGATAACGCTCTTTTATGTGGGTCTTGAAAGCGTTGATCTGTCAAAGCAAAGAGTAGCCATTAGGGCACAAAAGAACGGCCATAGCATAGAGGAAGCCATATTGGAACGTAGATATTCGCAGAGCTTCGATAACCTCGCTAAAGTGATTCCGTTTTGCGAGGAGATATATTTTTATGACAATAGCAGAGAAATTTTAAACGAGGAAGATCAGAAATTTTCGAATTTACGCCTGATAGCCAAGAAAGAAAACGGCGAAATCATAACGCTTGGTAAAGTATTGTGGCTTGAAGATGTTTTAAAAAATATGAGTGAAGACTACTCCGCCGTCAAAGAGTTTCAAAAAGAGGGTAGAGCTTATACTAATAAAAAATTTCAAGAGAAAGAATAGAAACAGCAGCTAAAATAGAATTTGCAAAGTATTGAAAATCAGTTGGTTTTTACGAGGAAATTTTAAAAAGGAAGAGAGGGCACAACCGCCACGTACCTCTTCCTCTAAAGTTATTATAGCATTTTGCTCTGATAAGAACATAAATTTAAAAAGTTTTGCGCAGAACAGAGGCATCAAACGAATAAAAATTTAATTTTATGAGAATTTTAAGAAAGATGGAGAAAAACTGGGAATTTATAACGTTACCTTTAACGATAAAAGGGCTACGCCCGTAACTATCAACCCAGATATTGCCTTGGTTGAGAATGCGGTCATAGATACGGTCGTTATGTATGTTAAGGGTTGGCATAACATAAAAAGAGATAAGGGGATTGGTGCAGAGCATCTGAAATATCATTTAAAACAAGGAGCAATAGGTGAGGTTAGCCTAGAAGAGTTACTTAATTTAGGTAGAAGTCTAAGAAAATATATGAAAATTTTTGGGGAACCATTTTTAGAAGATAAAACTAAAACCGGAAAAGTATTTGAGTGGCAAGATTCCGACGGGATTAGATTTAGAGTAACTATGGATAGCAAAAGACAAGCTGGGGAGGAGGGTCTAATTACGCCGCTATCCCTCCCCAATGACGTCATTATAACATTCTATTCTGATAGAAACCTAAAAGAAAGAACGGTTTTTAAAAACCCGGCAGTACGGGAATTTTATGAATCTAAAGAGCTCGAAGACGTCGCAATAGAGTAGACTGATTTCCGTGGGAGAATCGGATTTGAGAATTTTAATTTGTAAGACTGATTGGTTTACAAAAATTTAAAATTTTAAAGTCGCACGAATTCTAAAATAGACTAAAATTTAAGTCTAGTTATGCGTTGCCGCAATTTACACCGCAAATATCATTAAATTTAAAACGCCGCAAAATTTCAAAATTCTATGCAAAATCACGACTGCAATTTTTTAAATTTATTCCACCTTTTGATCCGAAATTTTATAAAATTCATTCTCTTGATAAAATTTCACTACAGCCTCGTCTGCGCTTGCGCTGCGCTGCAAATACCGCAACAACGGCTCCGTGCGCGTATATATCACGCCAAGCCCCGCAAGGCTCGTCGCACGCGAAAGCGCCACGTAGAGCTGCCCTTTGGCAAAGATCCTGTCGATGTCGCAGATGAGCTGCGGGATGCTCATGCCTTGGGATTTGTGGATCGTGATGGCGTATGCGAGCTTGAGTGGGAATTGATAATACCGCGCCAGCACGATCTGCTCGGCATCCGCGCCGCTTGCGGCGATCTCGCTTAGTTCGTATGTTTGCAGCCCTACGCGGCTTAGTATGCCCGAGGGCTTTTTTACGACCACGCTTTCGATCTCGCCGCCGGAACTTTTTTCGATCTTTTCGACGACGCCTTGCTCGCCGTTAAAAAACTCGCCGCTTTTGTTTGCGGTAAACAGCACCTTTGCACCCTCTTTCAGCGTCAGACTTTGCGGCGCGTTTAGCGAGGCGATCCATTTTTGAATTTTTTGCTCGCTCACGCCGCTTTGTAGCGCTTCATAAATACCCTCAAAGCTGCTCTGCGGCGCATTAAGCTCGGCTAGTCTGGCGTTATTTATCGCATCTACTTCGGCGTTTCGGCCCGAGATTATCGTGGCATCTGGTTCTGCTCGCGCGGCATCGATGATCAAAGATCGCATCAGCTCCGCCGTCTGCTCGCTTGGGGTGCCGAGCCGCAGCTCGCAAAGCAGGCGGTATAGTGCCGCATCTGCAGTGCGCTTAGAGCCTATCATCTCGACGTAAAAAAACTCGCACTGCTTCCACGCGTACGAGCCGAAGGCGTAATCCGAGTCGCTAAATAGGCTCGCGCGCGGCGCGCTCTCGCCCTCTTTGCGCACCGGCGGAAGCTGATAAAAATCACCCGTAACAAGCAGCCGCCCGTTAAATTTAGAGCTTGAAATTCTAAGATAGATCATCTCGAAAAGCTCGGCGCCGATCATTGAAATTTCATCGATCACGATGAGATCCGCGAGGGCTAAAATTTTTCGCAGCTCGCTTAACTTGCCGCTTTGTTTGCGATCGAAGCTTTTTAGCTCCTCGTGGTTTTTGCAAATGCCGAAGCGGAAGAAGCTATGCACGGTCACGCCGCCGATCTCTACGGCGCTGATGCCGGTGCTGCCAAGCACGATGACGAGCTTGCCGCGAGCGCGGTAATTTTCGATGAGCTCTTTTATTACGTAGCTTTTGCCCACGCCTGCGCCGCCCGTGATAAAAATATTGCGATCTTTTAGCTTTTGGATGATGAAATTTATCAAGTTTTTTCCTGTTTTTTGGCAAAATTATAGCCAAAATTTTTTAAAAGGCATTTTGTTTGAAACGACTAGTATCTCTTATCTTTGCGGCTTTAATCCTTGCAGGTTGCGGTAAAACCGTCCATAAATTTATCCCGGAAAATCCCGCGGTTTTAGATCTCGAATACGCTCAAAACAGCGAGCGGCTGCCCGCTCCTGCGTCGGTGCAAAACATAAGCGGAAGCGCGTTTAAGAGCCGCTATTTTAAAATTTGGTTTGACGATGCGCCGATTAAAGCCGAAATCGATACGTTTTGGGGGCTTAATTATGCCAAGGGACGCCACTTTGACGCCGCAGGCAGGATATATAACGACGCGATCTATCAGAGCATCCGCGCAAACGCCAATGAAGAGGCATTTGGGCTAATATCTGAGCCCGCTATAACGGTAAAAAACGCGCTGCTGCGAAATATCCCAAGCGACTTGCCTATTTTCGGCGATCCGAGCGAGCCGGGGGAAGGCGAGCCGTTTGATTACGCCGCAAATTCCGCCGTGGGCGTGGGCTATCCGATGCTGCTGTCGCATTACAGTAGAGACGGTGTGTGGGCGTTCGTGCGCAACGACGGCGTGTGGGGCTGGATAAGAAGCGATGCGATAAAGCGCATCAGTCCTCAGCAGGCGGATATCTACGCAAATTCTAAATTTATAACGATCCTGCGCGACGGCGCCGCCATTTATGACGTAAACGGCGCGGAGCTTTTTAGAGCGCGTACAGGCACGATCCTGCCGTATGATTTTAGCGGCGAGCGCGATCTTGGCGGCACGCTCGGCGTACGGAGCGTATTTAGCGGCGAAATTTTAACCCAGTTTGGCGGCAAGAGATATTTCGTTAGCGCGGAGGATGCGAAGCTCTGGCCTGCGCCGCTTGATGAGCAGAACTCAAAGATCGTAGCCGCTAGCCTGCTCGGGCAGAAATACGGCTGGGGCGGGTATAAATTTCTTCGCGATTGCTCGCTTATGACGAAAGATTTTTTGGCAAATTTCGGGCTGTGGCTGCCGCGAAATTCTAAGGCGCAATCGGGTCGCGGCGAGCGTTTTTCGCTGGCGGGGATGAGCGCGGACGAAAAGCTTAACTTCATCGGCAAAAACGGCGTGGCGTATAAAACCCTGCTGTATATGCCTGGCCACGTGATGCTCTACGTAGGGCAGGTGGGCGGCAAGCCTGCGGTGCTGCACGATATCTGGGGGCTTCGCACGATAGATGGCGGGCGCGCGGTCATCGGACGTACGGCGATTACGTCGCTTACTATCGGCTCGGATCGCGCGGACATCGCCGAGGATCGCCTGCTGATCTCGCGTATCAGCGCTATGAGCGTGCTTTCGGGCGAGGATGACGCTATTTCGGACGATCGGTTCGCTCCTGAGGATCCGAGCACCCTGTCTGCGTATGCGAGCGGAAATTAGGCTGCTTGCGGATATGGGCGTGAATTGGACTTCGCTTAGCAGCCGTCGTCATAGTTTGCTTTTGCCGTTGGTGGAGTCGCGCGCTTGACGATGCTGCGGTGCATGCAGGCGCAAATTTAAAATGGCGTTTAGGTGCTGCGCCATTTTAAATTTAGCCTAGACGGCGAGCAAATTTGAAATTTCGGGCTTAAATTTAGTCTAAATTTAAGCCTATATCTCGCAGTCTTTAAAATTTCGGGAGAAATTTTAAAATTAGCCCGCAAGTCCGGTTAAAATTTAAAGCGCTATCTAAATTTACACTCCTGCTTTAAAGCTCAATCGCGCGCCGCTTCCCTTAAAAGAACAAAAAATATCTCGGCGTCTTGCGTTTATACTTTAGATACTCCCGCCCGTAGGCTTGCTCGCAGTAGCGCTCCTCGCCGAGAACCACGAGATGGTTGTATATGGCAAAGGGCACTATCACTATGAGTAGCCACAGCGACGCCGAAGCGATACAAACGCCCGCCATGCCGAGGAAATAAAAGCAATACATCGGATTGCGCGATAGGCGGTAGATGCCGCCTTGTGCGGCCTTGTCCGCAGGGGCTGCCGCATAGTCGTAAAATGCCTTGATGAAGCCCACGAAAGCCGCTACATAGACCACTGCTCCGATCCAAAACCACGCGCTGCCCGTCTTAAGCGGCACGAACAACGACAAAATGAGCAGCGCTACTTGCAGCAGCGAGCTTATGATCGCATTTCGCTTATCCGCGAGCGTGTACCATGAGGTATCGGTGGCGCGCTTGCCGACCTCCTTGTAGATAAACATATACGCGAACTGTATCAGCACCATCGCAAATGAGGGTATCCAAGCGCCCGCTAGAGAAGGCTCAAGCGTCGTAAAAAATGAAATTTCCATGACCGCCCCCTTTGCTTTAAATTTTATCTCGCAGCTTTGTTTTGCCCTTGTTTGCTTATCGTTGCTTTGTCCTTTTTCACCCGCCGCGGGTTTAAATTTTACTCCGCCTAGCACCGCCCGTCTGACATACTGCGGCTATGTTTGCTCGGCGCGCCGCGCGTTAAGGATGCCGCTTCGGTTGGGACAATGTGGCAGCGACGCCGTCATTTAGGTATAGATGCGCCAAGCACCGATGGGATCTGTGCTTTATGCGGGCGGCATCCGCACTTCAACGCGCCAAAAATGCGATAGTGCCGCTTGTTTTGACGATACGACGACGCCCGCTCGTATGACTAGACGATTTGTCTATCCAGTGTTAAGATAGGACGGGCGGCCTGCTCGGCACCGATGTGCCGCCGCACGATGAAACATTCCGCGCCGATGTATCCGCCGCCTACATGATGAGACGTTCGGCACATACGCTGTCCGCTTGATGCCGTTCGTTCGGTGCCGCGTCTTATTTACCCTCCGGGTTAAGTCCTTTTAAAATATAGCCAAATTCCTCGTCGCTTAGCTCGTAATTCATAAATTTTTTATAAAACGCCTTAGTTTCGGCCTTTATGTCGATGTCGGCAAAAAGCTCCGGCTGAATAGTTTTAGCCGCCCATAAAATTTGAAGTACCGTATCCGCGCCGTATCGATCCCAGTTGAAAACCCCGCGCGGATTGCCATAAACGCGTCCGTTTTTGACCGCATCCGTGCCGCTGTAGATCGGGCTGGATTTGATCTTCTCTACCGCATCTTCGTTGTGATCGCCGCCCACGATTATGATCTGCGGGTTGCTAGCGATGATCTCCTCGGCGGTGATTGTTTTCATCGGGCCTTTGGTGGCGGTGATCGCATTCGTTCCGCCGGCTAGCTCTATCCACGAGTCGATCAGCGTGCCCTTACCATCGATCTTTAAAAGATCGCTTCCGCCTACGATGTGAAGGACGCGCGGACGCTTATCGGGGCTTAAATTCGCGGTGCGGCCGCTAACCAAAGCGATATTTTTATCGAGATTTGAGATCAGATCCTTCGCTCTTTGCGGCGCGTCGCCGCCTAGCATATCGCCGCACATCCTGATGCTGCGCCTCATCTGCTCGTAATCGCTAAAGCTCGCCTTTAAAACGGTAAAGCCCTGCTTAGCTAAATTTTCGCCTGCCAGTGTGGTTGGGACTATGACTACGTCGGGGTTGCGGCTCATTAGCTCCTCTAAATTTACGTCATTATTTTTTAGCAGTACTGGGATCTGCGCTAGGCGCGGATAAATTTTAAGAAACCATGCGTTTTTGCTGATGTTATCGGTGGTAGCGACGATCTTGTCCGCTCCTCCTAGGGCCAGTAAAATTTGATTGTTCGAGTGCCAGAGTGCCGCGATACGCTCAACTTTTGCGGGGATTTTGACCTCAGCTCCGTCCATATCCTTGATAGTTCTAAGCTCTGCCGCGCTCGCAAAAAGCGCACCTGCCAAAAGCAGTAGTAAAAATTTTTTCATTTTTTCTCCTAAAGGGCATTGAAATATATGCCGCGATATTACAAAAAACCTCATTAAAATTGCGTAAATTTTAACCGCTGTCGCCGTGATTATTTATTATTTTTCAAAGTAAATTTTTATATAATCCATTTTAAATTTAGCATTTTTAAAGGAGAGAAAATGGGTGAAATTTTATATTTGATAGGCGCCGCCGTCGGGGTTTTAATCGCGCTTTTTATCATCGTGCCTCTGTTTTTTAGGCGTATAGTGGAGACGAATGAAGTTCATATCGTCCAGAGTGCGCGCAAGACGACGAGCTACGGCAAAGATACCGGTAATGGCAACAGCTATTATGAATTCCCGAGCTGGGTGCCGGTGCTGGGCGTTACGAAGATCGTTTTGCCGGTCTCTGTTTTTAGCATCAAGATCGAGGATTACGAGGCGTATGATCTAGGCAGGCTTCCTTTCGTCGTCGATATCACGGCGTTTTTTAGGATTATGGATTCAAATTTAGCTGCGCAACGTGTCAATAATTTTGAGGATCTTAACAATCAGCTTAGAAATATCATTCAAGGCTCGATCCGTTCGATCCTTTCGAGCCGCGTGCTTGAGGACATCTTGCAGATCCGCTCCGAGCTCGGAGATGATTTTACCAAGGCGGTAAAGACGCAGCTGCAAAACTGGGGTATCGAGCCCGTTAAAAACATCGAGCTGATGGATATCCGAGATAGCAGCGGTAGCAAGGTCATCTTAAACATCATGGAGAAGAAAAAATCCCAGATCGAAAAGGAAAGCCGCGTAGAGGTCGCAAACAACACCAAGCTTGCCCAGATCGCCGAGATCGAAGCCGCGCAGGCAACCGAAGTGCGCCAGCAGGAAGCCAACAAGATGGTGGGCCTTAAGACCGTCGAAAACGAGCGAGAGGTCGCGATCTCAAAGGAGCAGGCCGAGCAGCTCATCAAGGATCAGCAAAAGATCACGCAGGAAAAGGCGATGGAGGTCGTGCGGGTAAACGACGTCAAGCAGGCCGAGATCAAAAAGCAAGTGGAGATCGTAAAAGCCGAGCAGGAGCAGCGCAAGATCGAGATCGACGCCGAAGCGCGCAAAAACGCCAAAATCCGCGACGCCGAAGCGATCAAGGAAAATCAAATTTTAGTAGCGCAGGGCGATAAAGAGAAGCAGTTTCTCGCCGCCGCGGCGCTTTTGGAGATGAAGGACAAAGAAGCGCAGGGTACGCTAAAGATAGGCTCTGCAGAGGCCGAGGCGCTTAGGCTAAAAGAGCTCGCGCCCGTAAACGCACAGATCGAGCTTGCACGCGAGATCGGCGAAAATCAGGGATACCAGACCTATCTCATTTCGATCAAACAGATCGAAGCGAACCGCGACATCGGCCTAGAGCAGGCCAAGGCGCTAAGCGCGGCGGATCTTAAGATCATCGCGAACGAAGGCAGCGTAGGCGAGGGGATGAGTAAATTCGGTGAAATTTTAAGCGCCAAGGGCGGCACGCAGCTAGCCGCGATGCTCGAAGCGCTAAATCAAAGCGAGGTCGGCAAAAAGGTGCTGGATAAAATTTCGGGCGCCAAGGAGGGGGATAAATCCGAGTAATATTCGCAGCGCCTCGGGCGAGTAAAATTTTAAATTTATACACTAGCGGCACTGCGGAGGAGAGTAAATTTGAGTAATAGCTGGTGGCGAGATTATTGCGCTCTTGATAGGAGCAAAATTCTGGGGAGTAAATTTTGAGTGATAGCTAGCGGCACGGCGCGGGCTAGCAAATTTGAGCGGCCTGCCCGTCCGAGCGGTTTGCTGCCTGCTCGCATATTTGGATAAAATTTAAGACGCTGGAGGAATTTTAAAGGTTGCGAAATTTCAAACACTCGCGGAATTTCAGATCTCCGTGAAATCTTAAAATGCCGTGGAATTTTGAATATCGTGAAATTTAAACGCTGTGAAATTTCAAACGCTCGTAAAATTTCACGCTCCCGTGCGTAGCGTTTGAAGGCGGCGCGGAATCGTAAGTATTTGCAGGCGGCAAAACTGTGGGTAAATTTTAAAAAATTCGCAAAGCAAGATTTAAAATTTCGGCGCTGATACATAACGCTCATAGGCTACGCTTAGCGGTTATCGGTTGCCGCCAAATGCTTGAGCTTTGCCGTCTAGCGGTTAAATTTTGCCGCCCGCGAGGCTAAATTTATTGGTTCGCATGAAATTTAAGAAGCGAGAGCTGTTTGAGCAGCGCAAAATTTAACCCGCTTGCATAAAATTTTAAGGAGCGCATAATGGTAAACGCCGTAAATTCCGTGCAGTACCAAGCGCGCATCAAACAGGCGGAAACTCTTTTCGAGGGGCGAAATTTTACCCGGCGCCAAACGATAAATTTAAGCGGCGGATATGAGATCGTAAAGAACGCATATAGGCTCGGCGCGACAAGCTTTAGCGGCGGCGAATACGCGCTGTTTGATACTCGCAAAACGCAGATAATAAGCTGGCGCTGTATAGACGATAGGGCGGAATTTTTTAGCCTGATCCGCCACGCAAACGGCAAATTTTACCTCGTCTTTCGCCAGGATCTATACGGCTACAGCGTGCTTGATCTAGCCTCAGCGCAGATCATGCGCTTCGTGCCGGACGCCTGGCTAGACGGCAAGGAGAGCTTCATTTGGGACGGCGTGCACTATCTGCGGGGTTGGGACGCGCTGGCCGTGGACGGCTGCTACTGGGCGGCTCCAAACGGCGTGCATTTGGTGAGCTTTGCCGAGCCGATGAGCGAAGAGCAGAGATATGCAGACGTTTTAGACTGCATGCAGAGCGGTTACGACATCTACGAGCAAGCTGATTTCGCGGGCTTTGAGGGTAATAAACTGAGCCTAAAATGCTTTTGCGCGGATACCTTGCGATATGAAAATATAAAAATTCCGTGCGAGCAATACCGCGAATGGATGCGCAGAGCGAAACAGCTATAAGGCTTAAATTTACTAAATTTTGCGCTTAAATTTAAAGACTCGCAAAACAGTAAAATTTAATTACAAGCCGCAAAAAGCGGAATTCGGCGAGACCAAAGGGGCTGAAATAAGGAATAGGGATGTTTTTTGAATACATTTTAATCGGCGCCTGCGTGGGCTTTATCAGCGGATTTTTCGGCATCGGCGGCGGCACGGTCGTGGTGCCCGTGATGATGCTCTTCGGCTACGATGTCAAGTACGCCATCGGCATCAGCATCATGCAGATGATCTTTAGCTCGATCTTCGGCTCGTTCGTAAATTTTAAAAGCAAAATGCTCGATGTCGCGCCCGCGCTGGTGCTGGGGCTCGGGGGCTTTTGCGGCGCGCTTAGCAGCGGCTTTATCGTAAGCTATTTTTCCTCAAAATTCCTTCTGGGCACGCTCATTTTGGTGCAGATCATAAATTTAATCAAACTCTTCAAAACCCCGACCGAGCCCACCGGCGAGGCCAACGAATCTAAAATTTTGCTCTTTATCGTGGGGCTGTTCGTCGGCGCCGTGGCGATCAGCGTGGGTATCGGCGGCGCGGTATTCGTAATGCCTATTTTGATCAGCTTTTTAAACTACGACATCAAAAAGGCCGTCAGCACGGGGCTATTTTTCGTGATATTTTCCTCAAGTGCGGGCTTTCTGAGCCTTTCCGCACACGGGCTCGTGTACTACAAGATCGGCGCGTTGCTCGGAGTTGGCTCGCTAGCCGGCGTTTACGCGGGCGTCAAAACCTCACACAAGATCGGCAAAAAGGCTCAAAAGCGCTGGATGATCGCACTTATCGTTACGATACTTTGTATTACGGTTAGGAAATTTTTGGCTTTGAGCTAGGCGCGCTTGCCGAATCGAAGCTAAAATTTAGATCTAAATTTAGTCGCGGCACCTTGCCGCAAAATTTAACTCAAATTTAAAAGGATCGTCAATGAACGAAGCTCAAATTTCGCTAGCGGACAAAATTTCGGACTCGCTAAAGCGCCTGATCGCTAGCAAGCTAGACTCACAGTACAAGGGCGAGGCGCCGTATTCGGGCTGCTGCGTGCAGGAGGGATATTTTGATTTTTTAGGCGTGGAGTGTCGCAGATCACGCATCAGGCTCTACCTTCACGACTTTGGCGCGGACAGCTTTAGAGCCGATGCGCCCGAAATAGACGAGCTGGAGCGCGAGGAGTTTGAGGCCATCGTCCCGCTCATCGCAAAGAGCGCGGAGGAAGAGTTTTTAGCCGAAGCAAATCTGCCTTTTTTGCGTATAAGCTGGATTTGGCGGTCAAATTTGAAGGCGCGAGCGAGAGCTTGGCGCAGCGCAGCTGCGAGCATAAATTTTATTTTGAAAACGCTGCGCGAAAAGCCGAGCTAAAGCGCAAAATAGATGATTATATAGACGAGCTCATTATCCGCCGCGATAAAAAGATCAAAGACGGCCGTGAGATTTTCGTGTTTATAGACCGCATTTTCGATCTTTCGCTTATGGATTACGACGAAGCGGCGCTTGCGGCGCTGCTTGAGCGGGTTATCGCCGCGGTGCAAGACGTCAAAAACAGGTGGCTTTTGGGGGATTTTATCATCGCGCTAGAGAATAATCTACAGCGTTGGAAAGAGGAGAAATTCCTGCCGAAATTTTACGATATTAGTGATGACGGCTGGAGTAAAGATTACGAGCTTAAAAAGGATTTTACGCGGCAAAACGTGGACGCGGGCGAGCTTGCGTTTTTCGTGCGAGCGGCGTTTTGGAATATCAAATTTAAGCGCTATAGTTGGGATGTGAATCTTGCGCGCAAGGATTTGGAGTGCGCGGCGAAGATTTTCGGCTCGGCTCAGGCGCAAAGCTATCTGGACCACGGCACGGGCGAGCTTAAGGGCGAGCTAGTAAAATTTAAAGACGCGGACACGGAATGCTCGGCGAACGACGTTTTTGCGCAGGTTCGCGTAAAAATCAAAAATGAAACGGCGAGCGCGTATAAAAAGGCGCTAAATTTCATCATAAAGCTTCTGCAAACGGGCTTTGCTGCGAGCTACGCCGTAAAGCTTAGCTCCTCCAAGGCGCAGAAAGTTTATCTGCCGATCAAAGGCCTTGTGCCTACGCCCACGCACCGCTTTTTCGCCGCCGCGCTCGCGCACGAGCTGGACGGGGAGCTTGAGCTTTACGCGAACGAGGCGCTAAGACACAAATTCGAGTTCTACGCCGACACGGACGGCGAAAAGTGCCTGATGAGCGGCAGTTACGCAGTTTTCGGCCTCGCGCTGAAGAGCGAAAAATACTTTGGTCTCGCGCAGCGCTACTTTGAGGCTGTGGATGCCGAACATCAAAGCGCGCATATAAAATTTATCGAGGCGTTTATCGATCGCTACGGCATGAGCGAGCGTAGTTTAGAAGTGATCGTTGCGGGGTTGCTCTCCTATCAGGAGGATAAAATTTACAAAAGCTTTAAGGCGCTAATGAAGGGGCCCGCGAACAAGGCTTTGTTTCTGCGCGCGATCTCGGGGCTACAGGAGCACGCGAAAGAGAGCGTGGCGTATGCCGTGTGGGGTGAGAACTGGCAGAAGGAAATTTCGGGTTAAATTTTGCGATTTTAAGGCTTGTCTTTTTGGTTTATACTTCGTTAGAAATTTCGCCGAATTTCAGTCACGTATTTATATATACGCTCCTTCATTCGGCTCATTTCTGCCTCGTCTAAACGCAAAAATACTGCGCCTTATCTTGGGTGTTTCGCTTTAGAATTTTATATTTAAATCTAAAGCAAATTTATTAAATTTAACTCAGCGATGCTTTGCGTTAACAAAGCATCGCCACCTCTAACGTCGTCGGGGATGGAGGATTGTTAAGGGGGAAGGGAGCGACCTCGTAATTTAAGCCCCTTCCCCCTCAACAAAAACGATAGATCGGCGTAATCGCTGCTAATGTTTAACGAGATTGTGAGGATTTGACGGGTCTGCTTGCAGTTGCGAGGTAGTGCCGAAGCAAAGGAAGGCGACGCTTCGTAAGTAGAACCCCTTCCGCCCCCAAGAGAAAAGCTTAAAATTTAAGAATGTCTGAAAGCCTGAATTTGGTAGATAGCCACTCTTGCGAGTGAAATTTTAAAAATTCATCCAAATTTTGAGCTAGTTAAATTTTATAAACTGGGCGGCGCTGTATTTATAAGCAAAGCTCGCCGCCGTTAAAGCGAAATTTCAATGGCGATTTGTCTTTCAGGTGCTCAAATTTTGATAAAATTCGGCTCAGCGAAATCGGCAGAAAAGAGATCAAAATAAAGGAGAAAAAATGGCGATAGACGGAGTGAAAATTATCGATAGCGACGACGGATACGATATCTATTTGACTATCACCGAGCGATACAAGGACGGCGAAGATGTTGAAACGATACTGCAAGATGTTTTGGCACAGGCGGAGAATTTCTGTACCGATGAGCTTTATAGCGAGATTTATTGGACGGCTCTAGCGTATTCGCTTTGGAAGATCGGATTTTTAAATGACGAGATCCGCGAAAAAGCCCTTGCTATCATAAAAGGCGGCGCAAGCCAGATGTGGAACAAGGTCTTTGAAAAATCTCAAAAGAGCCGCCAAAAAGCGCTTGACAAATTGGCGCTTCAGCTAAAAAGCGAAAACCCTAGACCGCTTAAGCGAGCCAAAATTTCGAAGCAAAAAACGCCGTATTTTGAGGAGGGCGACGTTTTGTCTATCCAGATGCAGCAGGGATATGGCGTTTGCTTTGTCTCGGCGGTAGATCAAACGCCTAGAAAGCTCGAGTACCACCTAGCCTGCACGAGATTGCTGCAAAAAGAGCCGCCCGGAATGGATGATTTTTTAAAAAGCAAGATCGCGAGCTCGAAAAACGGCGGCTTCCTTGGAGCGGACCGCTGGTTTAATCATAAGGATTTAAAGGAGCTGCTACCTCATCTAAAAAAGATCGGTAAAGTAAAATTTGCCCCGTTTAAATTGGGCGAATTGTCTCCCGCGAAAGAATTGGAAGATTTTTATAATAAAATCACGGCGGATCCCAAAGTATGGGGCTTTAGGCTAATTGATACGGCCCGTTTCGTAGAAGCGGTGATCGAGGATATAAAAGGATAAAAGCGCCGCGCGGTAAATTTTAAAATTTAACCCTAGCGAAATTTCATAAATTTAGCCCTTTGCAGCGAAATTTTGTAAATTTAACTCTCCGTGCGCGCTTTGCTTTTTGAAATTTCATCGCTGCTTGCACTATTTAAAATTTCATCATTGCTTGCGGCGTCTTTTGTGAAATTTTCGCCGTCTGGGTCGAGTTTAAATTTGATCTCAAATCGGGATAAATTTTAGCTTGATAGCTTTTAAAAATCGCTTAGCGGCAAAGGCGTAAATTTGCGCGCTTGGAGCGGGTCGCGCATCTTAAAATCATTTTCCTATCGCAAGCTGTTTTGTGAGCGAGCACATATTGCAAAAAGGCGCGGATGAAATAGGGCATCAACTAGCTTGTCTGTCCGCTCATAGCATTTAAAATTTTATTCGATTTTTAGTTGCGCAGCTGCTTTATCCGCGGCGAGGTTGCGCGCAAAAACGGCTAGCAGCGGGACTTGCGTGTACGCAGTGAGTCGATTAAATTTTAGTTTAGATAGTTAGCGCAGGTGCGCCCCTTTTTCGGCAGATGCGAAGCGGGGCGCAAATTTCGTAAATTTTATAAATTATTTCGGCAGATCGCCTAGCTCAAAGCGTAAAATTTACGCACCTATAATCACGGCCGACAAAAGCCCCCATAAAATGGCTTCTATCGCTAGCACCGAGTGAAGTACGGCTTTACTCATCGCTTCTCCTTTGTTTTTATTTTGTTTATTTGCTCGGCTCGGACTGCTAGGGGCGTGCCCGATCGATCTATGGGCGGGATTATATAAGATGATTGTGTTCTTAATGTGTCTTTTGAAATTTAGGACAAAATTTCTCCGTCCGTTGCAAAGCGCGAGCGAGCGGCGGCAGATTTCAGGCAAAATTCAGCTACTTGTGTTAAGGCGCGGTAAATTTAAGCGAGCCTGCCGCCCGCCGTAATGCGCGGTAAAGTCGTAATGCGCGGTAAATTTTAAAGCAGAATTCCGACCTCGTCGCGGCGCGCGAGGCGTCCGCGGCAAATCGATATAAAATTTAAAGCAGAATTTTATATAAATGCGGTGCGCGACACGCCCACGCTTTTTTACGCCGTTAAAGCTTGCATCGGCGCGACTTGCGCCGTCAGGGCCCGTATCGTTAAAGCTTACATCGGCGCGACTTGCGCCTGTGGGGCAAAATTTTACGGCGAGCTATGAATTGCAAGACGCAGCTCATCCGTACCGTCTTGATCTGAAATTTAAAGCGGAATTTTAACGCGTGCCTCGGTTCCGACGCCAGGTTCGCTTTCGTATTCGATCTGGCCGCCTAAAAGATCAAGCGCCGTGCGGACTATGCTAAGCCCAAGCCCGCTGCCGAGCTCCTTATGCGATTCCTCGCATTGATAAAATCGGTCAAAAATTTTATCCAGCTTCTCGCGCGCGATGCCGATGCCCTCGTCTTTTACGATCACCTGCGCAAAACCATCGCAAGCGCGGCAACGGACGAAAATTTTACCGCTCGGGCGCGAGTACTTAAGCGCGTTTTCGATTAAATTTCTCCAAATTTGATTTAGCAGCCCCGCGTTTGATCGCACGCTAAGCGGCGATAAATCTAGCTCGAACTCGTGCCCTTCGTAGCTTTGGCTCAGCGATATGATGCATTGCCGCAGCTGCTCGTCGATACGTACCGCTTCATCTAGGCGCACCGCCGCGCCGCTATCAAGTCTCGTTAGCTTTAGCATATCGGTGCAGAGCTTGCTTAAGCGGTTTGCTTCCGCGCCGATGGAGGCTGCGTATCGCACCGCGCGCTCCTCGCTCACGCCGCCCTCTATCATCTCGCTTAACGCGGCGATTGAGGAGATCGGCGTTTTCATCTCGTGCGAGACGTTTGAGACGAACTCCTTTTGCAGCTGCTCGTGCTTTTGCAGCTTCTGCGCCATTTTATTGACGTTTACTACAAGCTCGTCCAGCTCGTGCATATAGAGGTAATCGGTGCGATGTCCATGCAGCTTGCGCTCGGCGCGCGCCTCAAAATCGCCGTTTGCGATCGCGGTGATCGCGTCTAGTAGCCGCTTGATCGGGCGGAATAAAATTTTAAGTCCGAAGTAAAGCAGGGTAAAATTTAGCGCCATCGTGATTAGACAGATGATCGCGCACAGCGCCACTCCGTCCCAAAACCCGCCGATCTTGCCGCCGATGCCTATGTAAAAAAGCATGCAAACCGCAAAGCAGACGATGAAATTTATCACGCCGAATGCGAGCGAAGAGTAAAACGCGATGAAGCTTTTAAGGCTGATGAGGTATTTTTTCACGCTCGCTCCTTTTTTACGGCTTTGTAGCCGAGCCCGCGCACGGTGATTATCTCGAAATCTTTGGAGTTTTCGAATTTTGCCCGCAGCTTTTTGATGTGCGTATCGACGACGCGCTCGTCGCTGTCCGTTTCGTAGCCCCAAATTTCGCTCATTATCTCAAATCTCGTAAAAATTCTACCCGCGTAGCTTAGCAGTAGAAACAAAAGACGAAATTCCTTCGGCGTCAGGCTTATACGCTCGCCCTCGGAGCGGACGCTGAGCGTATCGTAGTCAAGCTCGCTTTCGCCGATGAGAAGCCGCTTTTCGTTTGCGATCTTTGCGCGCCTTAGCAGCGCATGCACGCGCAGCACGAGCTCTTTTAAATTTATTGGCTTGCTCATATAATCGTCCGCGCCGCTTTTAAAGCCCGTCTGCATATCCTCGATCTCGCTTTTTGCCGTTATAATCAGTATCGGCTGGCTCTTGCCGTCGCGCCTAACGTATCTGCTAAGCTCAAAGCCGTCCATCTTAGGCATCATCACGTCCGAGATGATCAGATCGAAGTGCGCCTCGTCTAATGCCTCTATCGCCTGCTTGCCATTGGAGGCGCAGCTCACGCTAAAGCCCTCGTCAAGCAGCTTTTCTCTTATCGCCGAGCTCAAAGCCTCGTCGTCTTCGACGAGTAGGATATTAAACATACGACTCCTTTTGTGATTTTTTAAATTTTCGGGATTATAACAAATTTATTTTCAAGCAGACAAAATAAACGGGCGTGATTGTAAGGCGAAAATTAATCGCCGCATTGTCAAACGTGCTCCTGGGCAGTGAAATTTGCCGCTTTACTCGTTTGTGCGCGGCAGTAAAATTTTGTGGTATTTTGTTACGGATAAATTTTCACTCCTCGCCACTTGTAGGTGCGTTTATTTGCGTGTTTTTATCCTCTGAGGCGAAAATTCTTTTGAACTCAAATTTGAAATAAAACGCCCATAGCAAAGGACAAACGATCGACAGCGCCCAAGCGGATGAGAAAGCGCCGAACGATTGCGCCTTAAAAACGATATAAACCGCCAATGCGTAGCTCACGACAAATACCGCCGCGTAAATAATCGGCAAAAATCGCTTACATACAACCGATAAAAACAAAAGATAGATGCTCGCGGCGATTAGGGATGCGAGGAAAAAGGAGTATAACACACCTTCTTTTTGATGATTGATATCTACGCGATAATATCCCAAAAAGCACGCTGCGACGAGCAAAACCGCAAGCGCCGCCCATATAAGCGCAAAAGAGTATTTGATCTTTCGCACGAGCAAAAAATGCGTGCAAGTAGTGATAAAATAGGCGCAGCACGTGAACTCAAGCATAAATACGAATATCCCTTCTCCTACGAAATCCCAGCCATACCAGCGATCGAAAATAAAATGAAAAATTATAAAGTAGCAAAGCCGGCGCGCCGCCAAGAATGCCGCCGTCACCAAAATCGGATGCAGCAGCAGCCTGCCTGCGCGCAAATCCGCGTATAAATTTTTAAAGTAGCTTTTTGGCATATGAGATCCTTTCAAATTTGAACTTCTATCGTTTTTAAGATCGATCCGGACTGCCTCATTGAAAAAATTGAAATTTCGCAGAGCTTTAGTACGCGCGTTTCACATTGTAAAAATATAAGTTGAATTTTAAAAACATATCGTTTAAACTTCCCTAAATTTTAGCGTAACCGGATGAGTTTAATTTAAATTGAGGCAGAGCTGCGCGCGGTTTTTTATAAGCTTTTTAAAAGCGGCTCCGCATCGGCAAGCCTCTTTTAAAATTTGCTTACTTTAAAGTGACGCCGCTGTTCGCGCGATCTTTATCAAATTTCCGCGATTTTGACATAGCGTATTTTAAGGCAAATTAATTAAATTTGAAACAAATCGTATCCGTTTTTTTAAGAATTTCTTGCTATCATACGGAAAATTTTTCTTAAGGAGTAAAGAATGAATTTCAAAAAAACCATATCGGCTGCCGTTATTGCAGCTTCGGTGCTGGCGCTATTTAGCGGATGCGCGAAAGAGAGTTCTCGCGTAGTGCAAACCCCTACGGTAGCGAGTCTAAATACCAATTACTCCGGCGAGCGGATCGCCGTGTCGGTAGGACGCTTTAACAACCAATCCTCTTACAACAACGGGGTGTTCTCCGACGGGGAGGACAGACTGGGCAACCAAGCGCAGACAATTTTGATCTCAAGCTTACAACAAACAGGACGTTTCTCGGTGCTTGATCGCACTAATATGCGCGCCATCAAAGAGGAAAGCGCAATCTCCAAAAGCGCACAAAACTTAAAAGGCGCCAGATACGTTATCACCGGCGACGTGACTGAGTTTGGCCGCAAGACGACCGGAGATCATCAGCTGTTTGGAATTTTGGGCAAGGGAAAGACCCAAACTGCGTATTCTAAAGTAAATTTAAACGTCGTTGACGTTAGAACCTCCGAGGTGGTCTTTTCGACCCAGGGCGCGGGCGAATACGAGCTATCAAACCGCGAAGTGCTAGGTTTCGGCGGCACTGCGGGCTATGATTCGACACTAAACGGCAAGGTGCTAAGCCTGGCGATCATCGAAGCGGTCAATAATCTCGTAAACGGCCTTGAAAACGGCGCGTTTAAAGTAAGATAAGGATTAAATTTGAAAGCGAGCAGCGCTCTTGCTCTTGCTGCTGCGGCCGTGATCTTTTGCGGCTGCGGCGGCGGGAGCCGGAATCAAATTTATTACTGGGACGGCAGCTACACGGACTCAACCTATCGGTATCTAAAGCAGGAAGGCGACGTAGGCGAGCAGATCGAAGCGCTTGAAAAATCCATCCAAAAGGCATACGAAAAGGGGCTCAAAGTCCCGCCGGGGCTTTATTCGCATCTGGGGCTTTTGTATCTAAGCGCGGGCAACGGCGCGAGGGCGAGAGAGAATTTCGAGAAAGAAGCTCAGGCCTTCCCTGAATCAAAGCCGTTTTTGACCTTCGTTACAAACCCGGCCGCGCTTAAAAAAGCGGAGGCTGCGACCAAGCCGGGCGCTGATAAAGTCCAAGGATCAAGCGAACGCGAAGTCGCTAAAGCAGCCTCTGCGAAGCAAGGTAAAGCTGCCGCAAAGCAGGGCGGTAAAACGAATAAAAAGGCTAAAAAATGAAAAATAAAGCTCAAATAGCGATTTTTAGTGTATTCGTGGCGCTGTTTTTTAATGCGTGCGCTCTAAGCGAGCCTGAAATTTACGACTACTCGGCGCTTCAGCAGGCTAAGCCTCGATCGATTTTGGTGCTGATGCCTATAAACGAAACTACCGAAGTGGACGCAAGTGTTGCCGTGCTTGCCAACGCGATCTATCCGCTAAGCGAAGCGGGGTATTATGTATTTTCGCCTGCGCTCGTGTATGAGACCTTCAAAAATAACGGAATTTACGAGGCTAGCGACATCCAAAATGTCTCCGCGCACAAGCTAAGACAAATTTTTGGCGCAGACGCCGTGCTATATATGGATGTCGTCAAATACGGCACTTCGTATATGTTGCTAAATAGCGTAAGCGTCGTGGCGGTCAATGCCAAGCTCGTGGATCTGCGAAGCGGTGCGACGCTCTGGGAGGGCTCGGCGCAGGTAAGCGACGACTCAAGCAGAGGCAGTAGCGATCTTGTAGGCATGCTGATCTCCGCGGTCATCAAACAGATCGGCGATACCGTCTCCGACGCGGGATACAAGCTCTCCGCGAGCGCAGATGCGATGCTGCTGGGCCAAAACTGCAACAAATGCTTGCTCTACGGCCCGTATTCACCGCACTACGGCCAGGATAGGCAGCTTGGCGGCGGCAAATAAATTTTAAAAAGGACGAAAATGAAACTAGCCGAGGCGCTGATACTGCGCGCCGACATACAAAAACGCATCGAGCAGCTAAAATCAAGGCTCGCGGATAACGCAAAGGTGCAAGAGGGCGAGAAACCCAGTGAAGAGCCAAAGGCGCTACTAGCCGAGCTAGACGCTCTTACGGGCGAGCTTGAGCGGCTAATCGTTCGGATAAATTTAACCAACTGCACCGCAAAAGCGGATGGCAAGAGCTTAACCGAGCTGATCGCCAAACGCGACATACTCACGCTAAAAGCGGGAGCGCTACGGACTTTCGCGCAAGCTTCCGCGCAAAAGATCGATGCATATTCGCGTAGCGAGATTAAAATTTTAAGCACGGTCGACGTCGCGGCGCTGCAAAAGCAGGTGGACGAGCTAGCTAGGCAGATCAGACAGCTTGATACGACGCTGCAAGGCGCAAACTGGCAGACTGATCTGATCGACTAAAGCGTCGAATTTTTCGGCGAAATTTGAAAGAATTTCGCGAAAAATAAAATTTCGGGTAAGTATCGCAAGAGGCGAGTACGAAACTCACCTGCGAAGCAGGTTTATGGCAGCGCTCGCGGAAACGGGCACCCCCCTTTTACGATTTATTTTCAGTAAATTTACAGGGGCAATGTAACTACGCAATGTAACTACCGCGTACTGATCTAGCGATACCGAGGGCGGGAACGGGGAAATTTAAAACGAAATTTTGATCTTAACGGCGCAGCTTGCCGGCTCGCGGCAAAATTTAACGGCGATTTGGGCGGATTTGACGCTCAAATTTTGCGTTAAATTTAGACGCTCTCGCCATTTTGCATTTTGAC